>NZ_JAUZUR010000002.1:0-751655 GCF_031844125.1 Microbacterium sp. PRC9 | reverse complement strand
GGCTGGGCAACTTCTCCATCTTACACATCCGCTCTCGCTTGTCAAGTCGGCGGGGCAAGGCACAAGACCTCACCACAGCCGGAGACCAGCAGTCACAGAAGTGGAAGAAACCCATCCTAAACCGGAACCCGGCCCGCTCGCCAGAGCAGATCGGATGGGGTGGTTCGCTGCTTGAGGGGAGCGAGACCTTCCGGCCTTCCGCTCTACCCTTTGGGGCGAACAACAAGAACATTACGTGGATCCCACCCGCCGGTCGAATCAGCCCCGCATCCCGGGCGTGTCGCCATGGTTCTCCCCCGGAAACACGCGGAACTCCACCGGGGCCCGCGCGCTAGCGTTGAAGCCATGACCGAAGAACGATGGGTGTGGGGCGTCGGCCTCGCGACGACCGCCGAAGACGGAACCGTGCTCGACACGTGGTTCCCTTCCCCCGCTGCCGGACGCATCCCACTGGGCTACGACCCCCAGATGCCGCCGGACGAGCTCGACCGCCTTGCTGTCGCCGACGAACGGCGCGCCGTCACGGTGGATGTCGTCGCCATCGAGACCGATCTCGATGCTGCGCCGACCTCGACTCCGGACGCGTACCTGCGCCTTCACGCGCTGTCGCACCTTCTCGTGCGCCCCAATGAGGTGAACCTCGACGGGATCTTCGCGCACCTGCCGAACGTGGCGTGGACCAACGCGGGGCCGATGCATCCCGACGCGCTCACCCGCCTGCGCCCGTTCCTCATCCGCGAGGGCATCCAGGTACAGGGACTCGACAAGTTCCCCCGCCTGCTCGACTACGTGACGCCGGCCGGCGTCCGCATCGCCGACGCGTCCCGCGTGCGGCTCGGCGCCTACTTGTCGCCCGGCACCACCGTCATGCACGAGGGCTTTGTGAACTTCAACGCCGGCACCCTCGGCCAGAGCATGGTCGAAGGCCGCGTCTCGCAGGGCGTGGTCGTGGGCGACGGCAGCGACATCGGTGGCGGCGCCTCGATCATGGGCACCCTCTCCGGCGGCGGAACCCACAAGGTGTCCGTCGGAGCCCGCACCCTGCTCGGCGCGAACGCCGGCATCGGGATCTCGCTCGGCGACGACTGCATCGTCGAGGCCGGCCTCTACGTGACCGCGGGCACCAAGGTCGTGCTGGCGGACGAGCCCCGTCGGGCCGACGGGACGCTTCCCACGGCGAAGGGTGCCGACCTCTCCGGCAGCACCGGACTGCTCTTCCGCCGCAACTCTCTCACCGGAGCGGTCGAGGCCGTGCGCCGCGCAGGCGTGGGTGTCACCCTCAACGAGGCGCTGCACGCCTGAGTCCCGCGCACTGAGACCGCTCCGTCATCCACGACGGGGCGGTCTCGTCGTTTGCGGTCGTCGCCGCGACCGTGGTGCTGACGGTCCGGCCATGTGGACGGACGGATGCTGCGACCCACGGCTCGCTCGAGAACGCCGGCCCACCAGCACTCGTCGACGTCGGCTCACTCACCGGGGCGGGCACGACCCCGCTCAACGACGATGCCGCGCCCCGACTCGGGGGCGCGGCATCCGTCAGTTCCGGGTCAGGACAGACCGGGGTAGTTGCGCTCTTCGGCGCCGATGTACAGCTGCTGCGGACGGCCGATCTTGGTCTGAGGGTCGCCGGCGGCCTCGCGCCACTGCGCCAGCCAGCCGGGCAGGCGCCCGATCGCGAACAGCACCGTGAACATGCGGGTCGGGAAGCCCATCGCCTTGTAGATCACGCCTGTGTAGAAGTCGACGTTCGGGTACAGGCGGCGGTCCTGGAAGTACGCGTCGTTCAGCGCGATCTCTTCGAGCTCCTTCGCGAGGTCGAGCAGCGGGTCGCTGACGCCGAGCGCCGACAGCACCTCATCGGCCGATTCCTTGACGAGCTTCGCACGCGGGTCGTAGTTCTTGTAGACGCGGTGCCCGAAGCCCATGAGCTTCACGCCGTCTTCCTTGTTCTTCACGCGCTCGACGAAGCGCTGCACGCTTTCGCCGGAGTCTCGGATGCGCGCGAGCATGTCGAGCACGGCCTCGTTCGCGCCGCCGTGCAGCGGACCGTAGAGCGCGTTGATCCCTGCCGAGATCGACGAGAACTGGTTCGCGCCCGTCGAGCCGACCAGGCGCACGGTCGAGGTCGAGGCGTTCTGCTCGTGGTCCTCGTGGAGGATCAGCAGGCGCTCGAGAGCGCGCGACATCACCGGATTGACCTCGTACACCTCCGAGAGCACGCCGAAGTTGAGCTTCAGGAAGTTGTCGACGAACCCGAGCGAATTGTCGGGGTAGAGGAACGCCTGGCCGATGCTCTTCTTGTGCGCGTACGCCGCGATCACGGGCAGCTTCGCGAGCATGCGGATCGTGTTCAGCTCGACGTGCTCGGGGTTGTTGGGGTCGGACTGGTGCTCGTAGTACGTCGAGAGCGCGGACACGGCCGACGACAGCACCGACATCGGGTGCGCGGTGTGCGGCAGCGCCGAGAAGAACCGCTTGAGGTCCTCGTGCAGCAGCGTGTGCCGACGGATCTTCTCATCGAACTCGGCCAGCTCGTCAGCGGTCGGGAGTTCGCCGTAGATGAGCAGCCACGCGACCTCGAGGTAGGTGCTGTTCTTCGCGAGCTGCTCGATCGGGTAGCCGCGGTAGCGCAGCACGCCTTCGTCGCCGTCGATGTAGGTGATCGCGGACTTCGTCGCCGCGGTGTTGACGAAGCCGTAGTCGAGAGCCGTGTAGCCGGTCTGGCGGGTGAGGGTGGAGAGGTCCACGCTCGGTGTGCCGTCGGTGCCCCGCAGAAGCGGGAACTCGGCGGTGCTGCCACCGATCGTGAGGGTGGCCTTCTCCTGCTGGGTGCCCGCGTCGCTCACGGCGCCTCCTCGCGATTTCTGGTCGTACCGGGGGTGTCGTCCAGTCCTGTGCGGCGCCGTGGGGAGGGCTGCAGCAGAACGGAGGGGCGGGACGGGGGATGCCGCGTCGCCGCGCTTCTTACAGCCTAGTGCGCCGCCACGCCTACTGTTGACAAGGCCAAAGGCTCGCGGCATCCGATAGAGGAATCCTCAGATCGCGATGTGTGATGCGGCGCGCAGGCGTGCGGCCGCGGCCGCGATGCGCTCGTCGGTCGCGGTGAGCGACAGTCGGATGTGCTGCGGGAAGTGGGTGCCGTAGAAGTGGCCCGGACCGGCGAGGATGCCGAGATCGGCGAGACGCCCGAGGCTCTCCCACGCGTCGCGACCCTCGGTCGCCCAGAGGTACAGCCCGGCCTCGCTCGCGTCGATGCGGAATCCGGCGGCCTCGACGGCGGGGCGCAGCACATCGCGTCGACGGCGGTACAGCTCCTTCTGCGCGGCGACGTGGACATCGTCCTCGAGGGCGGCCGTCATCGCCGTCTGGACCGGAAGCGGGAGCATGAGGCCGAGGTGCTTGCGCGCCGTGAGCAGACGAGCGATCACGGCGGGATCGCCGGCGAGGAACGCCGCGCGGTAGCCGGCGAGGTTCGACTGCTTGCTCAGCGAGTACACCGAGAGGATGCCGCGGAGGTCGCCCCCGGTCACGCGGGGGTCGAGCGCGGACGGCACCGGTTCGGCGTCCCATGGGGCATCCCACCCCAGTTCCGCGTAGCACTCGTCGGACGCCAGCACGGCGCCGAGCTCGCGCGCCCGCTCGACCGCCGCGCGCAGGGCGTCGACGTCGAGCACGCGGCCGTCGGGATTGCCCGGGGAGTTCACCCACACCAGGCGGGTGTCCTCGGGCCAGTCTGCGGGCTCGTCCGCGGCGACGGGCGTCGCGCCGACGAGGCGCGCGCCGACCTCGTACGTGGGATATGCCGCACGGGGGTGCACGACGACGTCGCCGGGTCCGAGACCGAGCAGCAGCGGGAGCAGGGCGACGAGCTCCTTGGACCCCACGGTCGGGAGCACGTTCTCGGGGGTCAGCCCTGAAACGCCCCGGCGGCGGGCGTACCAGCTCGCGATGGCCGCCCGAAGCTTCGGGGTGCCGACCGTCTGCGGGTACGCGTGCGCGTCGGTCGCGGCGCGGAGTGCGTCCGCGACGACGGCGGGCGTCGCGTCGACGGGTGACCCGATCGACAGATCGACGAGGCCGTCGGGATGCGAGCGTGCGCGCGCGGCATACGGCGCGACCGCGTCCCAGGGGTAGTCGGCGAGGTCGGCGACCCCCACGTCAGTGTTCCTGCGGCGGGAGCGCCTCGATGATCGGGTGATCCTTGTGGATGACGCCCACCTTGGCGGCGCCGCCCGGGGAGCCGATGTCGTCGAAGAACTCGACATTGGCCTTGTAGTAGTCCTGCCACTCGTCGGGCAGGTCGTCCTCGTAGTAGATCGCCTCGACGGGGCACACGGGCTCGCAGGCGCCGCAGTCGACGCACTCGTCGGGGTGGATGTACAGCGATCGATCGCCCTCGTAGATGCAGTCCACGGGACACTCGTCGATGCAGGCGCGGTCCTTGACGTCCACGCAGGGAAGGGCGATCACGTACGTCACGGCATCAGTCTAGCCGCGGCATCCGCAGCGCATCCGCCGTGCGACGATCAGGTGGAGCGCTCCGAGGGTGCGTCCGCCCGCACAAACGTGTCGGGCCACGCGATCACCACGGCGGAGATGATCGGCACGAGGATCGTCCACACGATTCCGGGGTTGAACTCTCCGTCCGGCGCCTGCGGCACCACCACCGAGCCGCCGGGACCCGCGCCCGAGAAGACGAGCGTCGCGGTCATGAGGCCGATGGCCACGGCAAGGGTCGCCCACCGATCGGACGTGAGCAGCCGCACCGCGAGGAGCAGGGCGGCAGAGCCGACCACGGCGAGGATCAGGCCGAGCGGGAACCAGCCGATCGCGTACGCGTGGGCCACCGTGCCGGCGACGCCGTAGACCAGTCCCACCAGCAGGGCGACGATCCAGCTGCCGATGCGGGCGGGGACGGAGGGGCGCATGCCTCGATCGTACCGACCGCACCTGTGCGCTGCTGCGCGCTCGACGGGGGTCGGGACGGAGCCCCGGCTACGCCGCCCAGCCCCACAGACGCAGGAGTGCCGCGACGAGCGCGGCCGCGACGACCACGACGAGGAAGGGCGCCCGCAGCATCAGCAGACCCGCGGCGACGAGCACGGCCGGGACCCGGGCATCGACCACGACCGCCTGCCCCGCGCCGAGAGTCTGCACGGCGACGAGGGCGGCGAGCAGCGCCACGGTGAGCAGATCGGCGATGCGCATCGGCGTCGGGGCCTCGACCCACTTCGCGGGGATGAGATAGCCCACGGTCTTGAGCGCGACGCAGATGATCGAGGCAACGAGGATGGCCGTCCACATGGTCACGGCAGCCCCTCCCTCTCGGCGACGTCGTCGGGTTCGCTCTCGACCCGGTCGTCCTTGCCGAGCCAGTTCGTCCAGCCGACCACGATCGCGACGAGGGCAGCGATGATGACCGGGAGACCGGGCATGAGCACGGGCGTGAGCACCGTCGCCACGACGGCCGCGGCCACGCCGACCACGATGGGCTGGCGGGCGCGCAGGCGCGGCCACAGGAGGGCGAGGAACGCGGCTGCCGCGGCGGCGTCGAGTCCGTACGCCCGCACGTCGCCGAGCACGTCGCCGAGCAGCGCGCCGGCGAGCGTCGACAGATTCCACCCGATGTAGATCCCGATGCCGGTGACCCAGAACCCCAGTGTCCGGGCGTGCGGCGAGCGCTGGGCGAGCGCCACCGCGGTCGACTCGTCGATCGTGAACTGCGCCGCCGCGGCGCGGCGCCAGAAGCCCGCGCCGACCACCGGAGACATCCGGATGCCGTAGGCCACGTTGCGCACTCCGAGCAGCGCCGCGGATGCGATCGCCGCCGGCACGGCGGCCAGCCCCCCGGCCCCCACGATGCCGACGAACGCGAACTGGGATCCGCCGGTGAACATCACGAGACTCAGGACGCACGTCTGCCAGACGTCGAGCCCGGCCGCGACGGCGAGAGCGCCGAACGAGACGCCGTAGGCACTTGTCGCGAGCGCGACGCCCAGCCCTTCGCGCACCGCCCGCCTCCCCTCGCCGGCGCTGTGTGCGTCGTCGAAGTGCGGATCGAGGGTCACCTCGTCATGCTACCGACGGGTCCGACACCGCACGCCGGTCCGCGTGCGGGACGGTGGCCTCGTCCGGCGCCGCCGTGCACGCGGGAATGCTCGGGTCGCAGCATCCTGGGATTGCGCTTTCCTACTCCGCTTGCCATGCTGGGCGTGAACCGGCAGAAAACGCTTCCTCAGCTCCACGGTCGCCCCCGCGTCGTCCTCATCACGGATTCTGCACAGGACGAAGGAGTCCCATGCGCACACCGTCCCCCCTGCCCGAGCGCGCCGCGCCATCGCGCTCCCGCCGACCGCGGGCGCTCGCCGTGGTCGCCGCCGCGGGCCTGGCCGCAGCGCTCGTGCTGCCCGCCTCTCCGGCGACCGCTGCCGCCGCCGCACCCGGTGCGGCTCCGTCCGTCGACCTCGGCCGCGAGGTCATCGCGCCCGGCGACGGTTGGGCGTCGTGGAGCGGCGACACGTACCCCGAGCGCGCACAGCGCCTCGCCGCGCCGACCACGGGGGGCTCCTCCGCCTCCCCCGCGGACGTGTATGTCGCCGGCACGTGGCAGGAGTTGCGCGACGCCCTCGCCGGCAGGGCGGGCGGATCGCAGAACGACGCGCGCTACAACACCGTGCCGCGCATCGTCTACGTCACGGGCACGCTCGACCCGTGGCTGCGCGCCGACGGCACGCGGACGACCTGCGACGACATCGCCGCGCAGATCACCGTCGCGGGATCCGGCGCGCCCTTCTCGATGGACGACTACATCGCCGCGTTCGGACCCGGGGTCGACCCCTCCGGCCCTCTCGAGGCCGCTCGCGCCGAGGCCGCGGCGCTGCAGGCGCGGCTCACGCTGCAGCACGTCGGCTCGAACGTCACTCTTGTCGGCGTCGGCGACGACGCGCGCGTGGTCGGAGCGTCCCTGCGAATCCGCGACGCCTCGAACGTCATCGTGCGCAACCTCACACTGTCCGACGCGTACGACTGCTTCCCGCAATGGGATGCCAATGACGCGGGCGGCAACTGGAACTCGGCGTACGACAACCTCTCGGTGTGGACGTCGACGAGCGTGTGGATCGATCACAACACGTTCGACGACGGAGACCACCCCGCGGCGAGCCTCGACACGGTCTACGGGCGTCCGTTCGAGGTGCACGACGGGCTCGTCGACATCACCCACGGCTCCGACCTCGTGACGATGTCGTGGAACTGGCTGCAGCATCACGACAAGACCGACATCATCGGCTCATCGGACTCGCGCCTGCAGGATCGGGGCCAGCACCGCGTCACGCAGCACCACAATCGGTGGACCGACATCGGCCAGCGCGGCCCGCGGGTGCGCTTCGGCGACGTGCACGTCTACAACAATCTGTACGAGCAGACGGATGCCACGACCCAGGCCTCGTCGGACGGCTACGACTTCTTCCAGTACTACTGGGGAGCGGGTCGCGAGAGCAGCATCGTCGCCGAGTCCAACGCCGTCGAGCTGATCGACCCCGCGAGCGCCTCGCGGATCATCGCCGGCTGGGGCGGCACCGAGCTTTCCGCCACCGGCACGCTCGTGAACGGGGAGATCGTCGACGTGCTCGCGGCGTACAACGCCGGCGCCGCCGCCCCGCTGTCCCCCGCGGTTCGGTGGGATCCCGCTGACGCCTACGCGTACACGCTCACACCCGTCGGCGACGTCGCCGAGGCGGTGCGTGCGGGGGCCGGCGCGGGCGTGCTCGCCTCGGGCACGCCTGGCGCCACCGACGCACCGGCCGCGTTCACACTGTCGCACGACAACGGCTGGGACACGGGCCTGCGCGACGGCGACTACCGGGTGACGGCCGACCTCTGGTGGGGTCAGAACGCCACGGTGGTCAAGCTCTACGAGAACGGCACGCTCGTCGGCGCGCAGTCGATGGCCGGGGTGTCCCCCGCCGCACAGCGCACCGCGTTCGACATCGCCGGCAGGACGAACGGCGCGTACGCGTACGAGCTCGTCGCGCTCAACCCTCACGGCGAGTCGCGGTCGCGCAAGCTCACGGTGACGGTGACGGATGCCGCACCCGCCGTCGCCGTACTGAGCGCCTCCGGCGTCCGGACCGGCGACGTGACGATCACGGCGAACCTGTGGTGGGGCACCAACGCGAGCGAGTACGTGCTGTTCCAGGACGGCGTCGAAGTCGACCGTCAGGCGCTCACGTCCGCGACACCCGGTGCCCAGCGCGCGACGACGTCGCTCGGCGCACTGTCTCCCGGCACGTACGAGTTCACCGCGGTGCTCTCGAACGCCGCGGGATCGACGGCTGCGCGACCGGTCGCGGTGACGGTGAGGGACTGACGACGACGGATGCTGCGACCCCGCGCTTCGAGAAGCCGCGGGGCCGCAGCATCCGTGTCACTGCTTACGCGTTGGCGTCCTGCCGCTTGAGGCGCGAGGCGGCGCGGCCGCGCTCGGTGGCGTCGAGGATCACCTTGCGGATGCGCACCTTCTCGGGCGTCACCTCGACGCATTCGTCGTCGCGCGCGAACTCGAGGCTCTCCTCGAGAGAGAGGAGGCGCGGCGGAGTCATCGACTCGAACGCGTCAGCGGTCGAGGACCGCATGTTCGTGAGCTTCTTCTCCTTGGTGATGTTCACGTCCATGTCGTCGGCGCGCGAGTTCTCGCCCACGACCATGCCCTCGTAGACCTCTTCGGTGGGCTGCACGAAGAAGCTCATGCGCTCCTGCAGCGCGATCATGGCGAACGGCGTGACGACACCCGAGCGGTCGGCGACGATCGAGCCGTTCTGGCGAGCGACGATGTGGCCCGCCCAGTCGTCGTAGCCGTGCGAGATCGCGTTGGCGATGCCGGTGCCGCGCGTCATCGAGAGGAACTCGGTGCGGAACCCGATGAGGCCGCGCGAGGGGACGATGAACTCCATGCGCACCCAGCCGGTGCCGTGGTTGACCATCGTCTCCATACGGCCCTTGCGCGACGCCATCAGCTGGGTGATCGCGCCGAGGTACTCCTCGGGGGCGTCGATGGTGAGGTGCTCGAAGGGCTCCTTGACCTTGCCGTCCTCGCCCTTGCGCGTGACGACCTGGGGCTTGCCGACCGTGAGCTCGAAGCCCTCGCGGCGCATGTTCTCGACGAGGATCGCGAGGGCGAGCTCACCGCGGCCCTGCACCTCCCACGCGTCGGGGCGTCCGATGTCGACGACCTTGAGCGAGACGTTGCCGATGAGCTCGCGGTCCAGGCGGTCCTTCACCATGCGGGCGGTGACCTTGTGGCCCTTGACCTTGCCGACCAGCGGTGAGGTGTTCGTGCCGATCGTCATCGAGATCGCGGGGTCGTCGACCGTGATCGCCGGGAGGGGGCGGACGTCCTCGGGGTCGGCGATGGTCTCGCCGATCGTGATCTCCTCGATGCCGGCGATGGCGACGATGTCACCGGGGCCGGCCTCTTCCGCGGGGTAGCGCTCGAGGGCGCGGGTCTTGAGGAGCTCGGTGATGCGGGCGTTCGAGTGCGTGCCGTCGTGACGCACCCACGCGACCGTCTGGCCCTTCTTGAGCGTGCCGTTGAAGACGCGAAGGAGGGCGAGGCGACCGAGGAACGGGCTCGAGTCGAGGTTCGTGACCCACGCCTGCAGCGGAGCCTCGTCGTCGTATGCCGGGGCCGGCACGTGCTCGAGGATCGCCTCGAACAGCGGCTCGAGATCGGCGTTGTCGGGCAGCTCGCCATTGGCGGGACGGGTGCGGGATGCTGCGCCCGCGCGTCCGCTCGCGTACACGACGGGGACGTCGAGCAGGGCGTCGATGTCGAGGTCGGGAACGTCCTCGTGGAGGTCGGACGCGAGGCCGAGCAGCAGGTCGTGCGCCTCTTCCTCGACCTCGGCGATGCGCGCGTCGGGCCGGTCGGTCTTGTTGACCAGGAGGATGACGGGCAGCTTCGCCTCGAGCGCCTTGCGCAGCACGAAGCGGGTCTGCGGGAGCGGGCCCTCGCTCGCGTCGACGAGGAGCACGACGCCGTCGACCATCGACAGGCCGCGCTCGACCTCGCCGCCGAAGTCGGCGTGGCCGGGGGTGTCGATCACGTTGATCGTGACGGGGACCTCGGTGTGGGCACCGTTGTAGGTGATCGCCGTGTTCTTGGCGAGGATCGTGATGCCTTTTTCGCGCTCGAGGTCGTTCGAGTCCATCGCACGCTCTTCGACGTGAGCGTGCTCGCCGAACGAGCCGGTCTGGCGGAGCATCGCGTCGACGAGGGTGGTCTTGCCGTGGTCGACGTGAGCGACGATAGCCACGTTGCGGAGGTCCGGACGGAGGGCGCGCGCCATGAGGGAATCCTTGAAAGAGAATGGGGATGCCGGAATGCCGGCATCCCCATTCTATTGGGCGCTGCTGTGTATCGCCTTTCGGCGGCGGATCAGCCCTCCAGACCCGCTTCGAGAAGGGCCGCACGCGCTTCGCGGCGCACGCGCTGTTCTGCGGGGTCGGGCACCGGGATGGCGGCGATGAGGCGACGCGTGTAGTCCTCCTTGGGCGCACGGAGGATCTGCCCGGTCGCGCCCTGCTCGACGATCTTTCCGTGGTGCATCACGATGATGCGGTCCGCGAGGGAGTCGACGACCGCCAGGTCGTGGCTGATGAAGAGGCACGCGAAGCCCATGTCGGCCTGGAGCTGGCGAAGCAGCTGCAGCACCGTCGCCTGCACCGACACATCGAGCGCCGAGGTGGGCTCGTCGGCGATGAGCAGCTTGGGCTGCAGGGACAGGGCGCGCGCGATGCCGACGCGCTGCTTCTGACCGCCCGACAGCTCGTGCGGGTAGCGGTTGCGGTAGGAGCGCGGGAGCTCGACCGAGTCCAGCAACTCCTGCACACGCACGTCCAGCTGGCGGCCCTTCGCGACGCCGGCCAGCAGCATCGGCTCTCCGATCGACTGGCCGATCGGCAGACGCGGGTTGAGCGACGACGACGGGTCCTGGAAGACGATGCCGACATCCTTGTGCACCTTGTGCAGGAGGCGCCGGTCGGCCTTGGAGATGTCGGAGCCGACGACCTCGGCCCTGCCGTCCGCGATCGGCAGCAGGCCGATGGCGGCGCGACCGACTGTGGTCTTGCCCGAGCCGGACTCGCCCACGAGGCCCGTGACCTCACCCGGGTAGATCGAGAAGTTCGCATGCTCGACCGCCCGGAATGCGGGCACGCGCCCACGCTTCGGATAGTCGATCGCAACGTCCTGGAAGTCGAGCACGGGCGCGCCCAGGCCCTTGCGGCGCTCCGCGTCCTCGCGCGCGGCGACCTCAGCCAGGCGGATCACCGACGTGTCGCCGGCGAGGGCGGCCGTGGTGTCGATCGACTCCCCCTGCGCGTCGCCGATGCGGGGCACCGCTGCGAGGAGCTGCTGCGTGTACGGGTGCGTGGGGCGGTTGAACACCGCATCGACCGAGCCGCGCTCGACGATCTCACCCTTGCGCATCACGACGATGTCGTCGGCGATGTCGGCCACCACGCCCATGTCGTGCGTGATGATGAGGATCGCCGAGTCGAGGCGGTGCCGGAGGTCCCGCATGAGGTCGAGGATCTCGGCCTGCACCGTCACGTCGAGGGCGGTCGTCGGCTCGTCGGCGATCAGCAGCTGCGGGTCGCACGAGATCGACTGCGCGATCATGGCGCGCTGACGCTGGCCGCCCGACAGCTGGTGCGGGTACGAGTTGAAGGCCTTCAGCGGATCGGGCAGCTCCACCATGTCGAGCAGTTCGAGCGCCCGCGTGCGCGCCGCGCTCGGCGTCATGCCCTGGTGGATCCGCAGCGTCTCGATGATCTGGAACCCCACCGTGAACACGGGGTTCAGCGCGGTCATCGGCTCCTGGAAGATCACTGCGATCTCGCGGCCGCGCACGCGACGCAGGTCGTCCTTGCGGAGGCCGAGGATCTCGCGGCCGGCGAGCTTGACGCTGCCGGTCACCCGGGCGTTGGACGGCAGGAGCCCGAGCATCGCCATGGAGCTCGCGCTCTTGCCGGAGCCGGATTCGCCGACGATCGCGAGGGCCTTGCCCGACTCGACGGAGTAGTCGAGCTTCTTCGCTGCCGGCACCCAGTAGTTGTCGACGGCGAAGTCCACGGACAGGCCGCTCACTTCCAGCAGCGGACTGCCGGTCATGGGAGTGGGGGACGCGTTCATTTCATGGTCCTTGTGGGATCGATTGAGACAATGAGGGGGTGACCGACCGTGCGATCCGCATCGACTCCCGTTTCAACCGCATTGCTGCCGTCATCGTCTGGAGTCTTGCGGGGCTCGCAGTGATCACCGCCGTATGGAGCGCGGACCCGCGGCTGACGTGGGTCTACGCCGCCGCTCCGCTGGCGGCGCTGCTCGGCTGGATGGCGCTGTGGCGCCCCTGCGTCGAGGTGTCGGATCGCGGTGTGCGCATCGAGAACGTGAGCCACGACGTCGACGTGCCGTGGGAGGCCCTCGTGCACGTCGAGACGGCACGCGCCCTGACGCTGCACACGCCGTCCGGCAGCTTCACCGCCTGGTCGGCGCCGGCCCCCGGCTTCTTCACCACGATGATGGGCAATGCGAAGGCCCGCCGCGAGGCGAGCGCCGCCGGTGGCGACGCCCGCCCGAGCGACCGCATGGGCACCGACTCGGGCAACGCGGCTCTCGTCGTGCGGGAGTCGTGGCGCAGCCGCCTCGATGCCGGTCAGGTCGAACTCGGCGTGGCCGATGAGACGCCCGTCAAGCGCCACTGGCACGTGCCGTTCCTCATCGCGTCGATCGTGCTCGCCGCGGCGTCGGTCGCGCTGATCGTCGCCACCGGCTGAGCGCCTGGCGCGCATCATCCGCGGCGATCCGGGTCGGGCGCGATCTCGTCGTCGAGGACATCGTCGGGGCGGTCGCTCGTGACGCCCTCGACGACCGCCGCACCGCCGGCCGTGACCAGTGCACCCTCGGGCACGTCGGCGGTCGTGCCGGCCACGATGACCACATCCTCCGGGAGATCCTTGACCTTGCGGAAGACGATGCGCTTCTGACGCGGGTCGAACGCATCGCGCAGACCGTCGCCGACGAAGTTCACGAGCAGCGACAGGATCACGATGAATGCCGCCGGCCACCAGAAGAGCCACGGACGCGTCTGGAACGCCGACTCGTTCGCCGAGATCAGCAGACCCAGCGACACATCAGGCGCGCGGACACCGTACCCGAGGAACGACAGCGACGTCTCGAGGATGATCGCGGCGGCGATCAGCAGCGTCGTCGCGACGATGACCACGCCGATCGCGTTCGGCAGGATGTGCTTGAAGATGATGCGGGCATCCGACGCACCGGCCACGCGTGCCGCCTCGACGAACTCGCGCTCACGCAGGGTCAGGAACTCCGCACGCACGAGTCGGGCGATTCCGGTCCAGACGAAGAATCCGAGGAACAGCGCCAGCAGCAGCGGACCGAGGTTTCCCACGGCCGATCCGACGACCGCGCCGATCACGATCACGGGGATCACGATGACGATGTCGGTCAGGCGCATCAGCACCGCGTCGACCCACCCACGGTAGTAGCCCGCGAGAGCGCCGACCACGACGCCGAGGAAGGCGCCGATGAGGCCGATGATGAACATCATGTACGACGAGTTGACGAGGCCGCGCATGACCATCGCGAAGTAGTCCTTGCCGACCGTGTTCTGGCCGAACGGGTGGTCGCCGAGCGAGAACGGCCACAGCGTCAGCGTGGGCTTGCCGCCGTTGCTGATCGGGATCAGCTCTTCGTAGTTCCACTTCCACCAGCCCGGGATGGGCCCGATGCCCGTCGCCGAGATGGCGAAGCCGACGATGAGGATGAAGAGGACCGCGCTGACCACGGCAGGCTTGTGGGCGATGAAGCGTCGGAACGTCAGGCGTCCCTGGCTGATGCCGCGCTCGTCAGCGGTCTGGACGTGCACGCCTCCGTCGGAGGGTGCGGTGGGGGGCTCGAGGGCCGGATCGATAGGGATCGACATTACTTGACCCTCACTCTCGGGTCGATCGCCGAGTACGCGAGGTCGGCGAGGAAGTTGAACGTGATGGCGAACACCGCGATGACGACGAAGTACGCCATGACGGGGTTCGGGTCGGCATGACTCAGACCCTGGTTGAAGAGGGCGCCCATTCCACTGAAGGCGAAGATGCGCTCGGTGATGATCGCACCACCGATGAGGGCTCCCACGTCCGCCGCCACGATCGTGGTGATCGGAATGAGCGAGTTTCGGAAGGCGTGACGGACGACGACCGTGCGCTCGGGAAGGCCCTTCGCGCGCGCGGTGCGGATGTAGTCCTGGTTCAGCGTCTCGAGCATGCCGCCACGCGCGTAGCGCGTGTACGCCGCGAACGAGATCAGCATGAGGCTGATCGTCGGCAGCAGCAGGTGGGTGAACGTGTCGATGCTCTGAATCCACCAGTCGCCCTGCAGGTTGGGTGTCTGCGAACCGATGGTCGCGATCGGGCGCCCGTTCACCTTCGGGTTGTTGACGTACGAGTTCCAGTTCTGCATGAACTGGTCCAGGACGATCACGCCCATGCCGAGCAGACCGGAGAGCACGCCGATGCGGATCGCCTGACCCTTGTCGTACTCACCGAGGAACCAGCCCGCCGCCGCGCCGACGAGAGCCGCCGCCACGAACAGGGCGAGGACCCCCCAGCCGTTGAACGACTTGAGGAACGGCTGCAGCACGAAGTACGCGGCGATGAGGACGATCGCGGTGACACCGGCGGTGCGCCACGCGTAGCGCGCACGGGGTCCGGCGATGATGAGGACCATGCCCGCCGCGAACGCCGCGATCAGCAGCGGCGTGAGGATCGGTCCCAGCGACGGGTTGAGGAACCACGCCGTCACGCTCATGCCGTAGAGCATCGCTCCGGAGGTCACCACGGAGGCGGCGAAGACGATCAGGCGGCGCTGCCTGGGTCCGCCGATGATCGCCTGCCAGAAGACGCCGGAGATGAGACTGAGTGCGATGATCCACGGCCATGTGAACACCGGACTGTCGAGCCAGTCGTTGAAGCCGAGGGCGAAGAAGACCTTGAGGAGAACACCCATCACGAACGACGGCAGCGAGTAGAACAGGAAGCTGGCGAACGTGAACGAGTAGTCGATGGCGCTGTACTGGCGAAGCGCAGACACGATGCCGACGAGGACGCCGAGGACGATGGCGAGGATCGTCGAAGCGGTGACGAGCTGGAGCGTCGCGCCCATCGCACGTGCGAGGACGATCGTCACGGGCTGGTTCTGGATGGTGACGCCGAGGTCGCAGCCGCCGAACGGGATGACGCAGCGGGCGGCGCCGAGCAGCCAGTTGAACCAGCGGACGGGGATGGGCTGGTCGAGGTTCAGCCATGCGATGCGCTGCGCGATCAGCGCGTCGCGGTTCGGGCTGTTGGAGGCGTACAGGTCCTCGAGCGGGTCTTTGGCAAGAGCCACGAGGGTGTACATCAGGAAGGATGCGGCGATGAGGATCAGGATCGAGACCCCGATGCGCCGCAGAACGAAGCTAAGCACTGGGCTGGCCCTTCATGCAGAAAAGGTAGCAGGCAGGCGACGACGGCAGCAGAGACCGGGCGTCGGGTTCGCCGGCTGTGGACGGGAAGACACACGCACGGGGCGCCGGGCTGTTAGCACCCGACGCCCCATGGCGTGGTGTTTCAGATCGTCACCGGATTAACCGGCGACCGTCCACTCCCAGAAGTTCCAGAACACACCGGTCTGGTTGCCCATGAAGGTGATGCCCTCGACGCGGTCGGTGTGCGCCTCGAGGCCGGGGCCCTGGAAGAGCGGCAGACCGTACGCGTCGGAGAACAGCTCGGTGTCCGCCTCGATCGTCATTTCGTCGATCTTGTCGGTGTCGAGCGTCTGCGGGATCGTGCGAGCGATCTCGTCGACGGTGTCGTTGGCGTACTTGTTGAAGTTGCTGCCACCGAAGCTGGCGAAGATCTGCGGGATGGTGCCGTTGCCGACACCGGGCGAGATCCAGCCGAAGATGACGGCGTCGTAGATGTCCGAACCGAGCTGCGCGCTCCAGTCCTCACGGCCCACATCCTCGATCACGAAGCCGGCCTGCGAAGCCGAGGCCTGGATGGCCTCGAACGCCGCGACGCGGTTCGGGTTGTTGATGTTGTACATGAGGCGGATCGTCGGGGTCGCACCGGCGAGGAGCTCCTTGGCGCCCTCGATGTCGACATCGGCGTACGCGTCCGAGCCGTTGGCCGCGACAGCGTCCTCGTACGGCTTCTGAGCCGGGATGAAGAGGTTCGAGTTGAGAACCTCAGCCTCGGGGTTGACGGGCTTGATGAGCGTGTCGACGAGCTGCTGGCGCGGGATCGTCTTCAGGAACGCCTCACGGACGTTCTTCTCGGCGAAGGGGCCGGCGAACGTCAGGTCGAGGTGGTCGTAGTTGAGCGCGTCGCCCTGGAGGACCTCGACGCCGTCGATCGCCTGCAGCGCGGTGAGGGTGTCGCCGCTCGCCTGCGGGGCGATCACGTCGACCTCGCCGTTCTGGAGGGCGGTCACCTGAGCCTGAGCGTCACCGATGAAGCGGATGACCATCTCGGAGAACTGCGGCTTGAGGTCACCGGTGTACTTGTCGTTGAGCTTCAGCGTCATCGACTGCGTGGGCTCCCACGAGTCGATGATCCACGGGCCGCTCGAGAGGTACAGCGACGGGTCGTCCGGCAGCGACGTCATGTCGAAGCCCGAGTTCCAGAAGTCAGCCGCAGCCTTGAGCGTCTCGTTGACCGGAGCCGGAGCCGCGGCGTCGCCGCGCGGGCTGGTCAGGATCGTGTCGATGAGCTCGGCCTGGTCGACGCCGGCCTTCTCGGCGACGACGTGGACCGGCTGGTCGATGAGACCGATGATGTTCCAGTCGACGAAGGGAACGTCGTACTCGAGCGTGAGCGAGAGCTTGTCATCGGCGACATCCGTGATCGTCGAGGCGTTGACGCCCTCGGTGCTGCCCGCGTACGCGAAGTACTTCGTGCCGCTGACCGGCTCGCCCGACTCGGGGTCGAGCGTGGCGTCGTCGAAGATGCCCGAGGTCGCAGCCCAGCCGAAGATCAGGTCGTCGGTCGTGATGGGCTCGCCGTCGGACCACTCGAGGCCGTCGTTGAGGGTGTACTTGACCTGGAGGGGGTCCTCGCTGACGACCTCCATCTTGCCGAACGACTCGTCCGGGACGACCTCGTAGGTGTCGCTGACGTAGTAGAAGCCGGCGCGGGTCAGGTAGTTGACCTTGCCGTTGATGTCGAGGTTGCCGTTGTCGCTGTTCGAGTTCGTACCCGTGAACTCGTTCACCTCAGCGATGGTCACCGCGGCGTCGGCGGTGTCCCCGGTCTCCTCCGTCGCCGGTGGGGTCGTCGAGCAACCGGCGAGGACCATTGCGGTCACGCCGACGCCCGCCGCGACTCCGAGTGCGCGCATGCGCCACGTCGTCTTGTCAGACACTTGTGTCTCCTCTGTGCAGGGTAATGCGCGCGGATCCGGACGGAAGCCGGACCTGCGCGCGGATGGGAAAACGATAAGCACCGGTTGTGAGATGGTCAAAACGATCGGCGAAAACGTTACAGAGCCTTAACTCAATCGACGCGGAGTGTGACAATCTGACAAGATGACGCCGCCGAACCGGCCCACAGGTCGGAGGGATTCGACTACTCTTTCGCCCCTCACGCCGTACGACCGTCGACGCCTCACGTGGGAGGTGTGGATCGTCCTCGCGATCACGGTCGGGCAGTCCGCGCTGTACTCGGTGCTGTCGCTCGTGCGCAAGCTCCTCGCGCCCGTTCCGCTCGGCCAGCAGCAGACCCAGGTGAACCCCTCGCGGGACGCGCAGGCGGTCTGGGACGTCGTGTACCAGGTGCTCGCCGTCTTCTTCGCGCTCGCCCTCGTGGCACTCGTCGTGTACCTGCTCTGGGAGCCCGGCGGCAACGCGCTGCGCCGCATCGGGCTGGACTTCTCGCGGTTCGGCGGAGACCTCGGCCGCGGCATCCTTCTCGCCGCCGTCATCGGCGTGCCGGGACTCGCTCTCTATGCCGCGGGACGCGCGCTCGGGGTCACCGTCGCAGTGGTCGCCTCTCCCCTGGATGCGGCGTGGTGGACCGTGCCGCTGCTGGTGCTGTCGGCGCTGCGGGCGGGGTTGACCGAAGAGGTGATCTTCATCGGCTACCTGTTCGACCGGCTGCGACGGTTCGGCTGGAACGACTGGGCCATCATCCTGACCTCCGCCGGCCTGCGGGGCGCCTATCACGCGTATCAGGGCATCGGTGCGATCGTCGGCAACTTCGTGATGGGCGTGGTCTTCGGCTGGTGCTACCGCCGGTGGGGTCGCGTCATGCCGCTCGTCATCGCGCACACGCTCCTCGACGTCGTCGCGTTCGTGGGGTATCCCCTGGCCGCGGCCCTCTGGCCCGGCGTGTTCGCCCCGATCCCGACGCCCACGCCCACCCCGACGCCCACAGCGACCCCCGCGGCCTGACCGTTCGCGGATGCCCCGGCCCCGCGGCATCCGTCCCCGTCCCTCACGCCGATCGCCCGCGGTACCCGCCGCAGGCGCCCCTGATCGGCGAGAGTGCACTTGGTCGCCGAGATGCTGGTTGGCTCCCTACCTCTCGGCGACCAGGTGCACTCTCGCTGAGTGGGGACGTGGGAGGGGACGGGGAAGGGGACGGGGAATCCAGCCGAGATCGGCCCGCCGCGGGCCCGCTCCTCCACAGCGTCGGCCAGACGCGTGGGGTCCACAGAAGGGTGGCGCTCATACATCCGTAGCCGCTTGACACGGAGAGGGTGGACGGATGCCGCTGGTCACTTTCGCGCGAGTCCTCACGCCGAGTCCGTTGGCGCTGCTGCGGCATGTCGACGTATCCCATCCAGAGCGCGGGGTCGCCAAGGGAGAACTGGTCAAGGTCCGCCATGGCGTCTATGCCTCCGCCGCGCTGTGGAGGTCGCTGCCGCCGTGGGAGAAATACCTCGCACGCGTCCACGCTGCGGCCCTCGTCCACCCCGACGCGATCTTCTGCCTCGAGTCCGCTGCCGCGCTGCTGGGGATGCCGATCTTCGGCGACCCGGTCGACGTGCATATGCTCGTACCGGCGAAGCGCTCATCGAGACTCGTTGCCGGTGTGCGCACGCACCGGTCGAGCGAAGACCGGACGATCGTGGAGATCGCCGGGCTCGCGATGACCGGTCCGGAAGACACCGCGGTGGACCTCGCTCGTCTCCGGCACCCGGCGATCGGACTTGCTGCCGCGGACGCGGCGCTGAGAATCGCACCTGCGTCCTCCGCCGACGCACTGACCCGGATGAGCGAAGCGCGCATCAGCAGTCGCGGTCGCGATATCGCACGGTGGCCGCTCGCACGTGCGACCGCCAAGTCCGAGACCACCATCGAGGCCGTCAGCCGCGCGGTGATCGAGTGGTTGGGCTTTCCCGCGCCCGAACTCCAGGTCGTGTTCCGATCGTCCGGGAAGGAGGATCGTGCCGACTTCGTCTGGACGCACATCAATCTCGGAGGCGAGGCCGACGGCGACCTCAAGTACGACGGACGCTACGGCGATGCCCGTGAGGTGTTGCGCCGCCAGACCCTCCGCGACAGGCGGCTGCGAACCCACCTCCGCGCGGTCGCTCATTGGGGATGGACGGATGCGACCACGGTGACACCCTTGCGCGACATCCTGGCAGGCGCCGGCCTGCGGGCGATCGCGCCCGAACAGACCGCGCATCTCCACTCGCTCCGCCGCCTGCTGGCCCCGCACGCACCCCACCTGACCGGCGCATCCGCCGCGGGTCGGGTCCACTGAAATCGCGAGAGTACAACTGGTCGCCGAAATGCTGGTTGCTTCCCTACCTCTCGGCGACCAGGTGCACTCTCGCGGCTCGGGGGCGGCTCGGGGGCGAGGCCAGGGCGGGGCGGGGCCAGGCCGGGGCGGCGGGACCGCCGACCCGGGCGAACCGGAAGAGCGACGGGATGCCGGGGGGCACCGGCATCCCGTCGCTCGGGGGTCGTCAGGCGAAGGCCTCGATGGGCGGGCAGGCGCACACCAGGTTGCGGTCGCCGTAGGCCTGGTCGATGCGGCGGACGGGGGGCCAGTACTTCGTGCGGACCAGCGTGTGGACCGGGTACACGGCGGTCTCCCGCGAGTACGGGTGGTCCCACGACCCGGCGACGACCGACTCGGCCGTGTGCGGGGCGTTCGCGAGGGGGTTGTCGGCGGCAGGCCACTCCCCCACGCCGACGCGGTCGGCCTCGGCCTTGATCGCGATCATCGCCTCGATGAAGCGCTCGATCTCACCGAGGTCCTCGGACTCGGTCGGCTCGACCATCAGCGTTCCCGCGACCGGGAACGACATGGTCGGGGCGTGGAAGCCGTAGTCGATGAGGCGCTTGGCGACGTCGTCGACAGAGACGCCGGTCGCCTCCTTGAGCGGACGCAGGTCGAGGATGCACTCGTGTGCCACGAGCCCGTCCTCGCCGGTGTAGAGCACCGGGTAGTGCTCGCGCAGCCGCACCGCGATGTAGTTCGCCGCGAGCACGGCAGCCGCGGTGGCGCTGCGCAGTCCCTCGGCGCCCATCATGCGGACGTACGCCCACGAGATCGGGAGGATGCCGGCCGAGCCGTGCGGTGCCGCCGAGATCGGCCCACCGTCGAAGACGCCGCCGGCGTGGTCCTTGCGCTGCGACAGCGGATGCGACGGGAGGTAGGGCGCGAGGTGCGCCTTCGCCGCGACGGGCCCGACGCCGGGACCGCCGCCGCCGTGCGGGATCGCGAAGGTCTTGTGCAGGTTCAGGTGCGAGACGTCGCCGCCCAGGTCGCCGAATCGCGCGTAGCCCAGCAGCGCGTTGAGATTCGCGCCGTCGACGTACACCTGGCCGCCGGCGTCGTGCACGGCCTGCGTGATGTCGAGCACGTCGTGCTCGTACACGCCGTGCGTCGACGGGTACGTGATCATCAGCGCCGCGAGCTCGTCGGCGTGCGCCGCGATCTTCGCGCGCAGATCGTCGAGGTCGACGTTGCCGGCCTCATCGCACGCGACGACGACGACGCGCATGCCCGCGAGCACGGCGGACGCCGCGTTCGTGCCGTGCGCCGACGACGGGATGAGGCACACCGTGCGACCGAGGTCGCCGTTCGCGCGGTGGTAGCCGCGGATCGCCATGAGCCCCGCGAGCTCGCCCTGAGAGCCGGCGTTCGGCTGCAGCGACACCGCGTCGTAACCGGTGACCTCGGCGAGCCACACCTCGAGCTGCTCGATCATCGCGAGGTAGCCGTGCACGTCGTCCTCGGGCGCGAACGGATGCACGCGCGAGAACTCCGGCCACGACACGGCCGCCATCTCCGTCGCCGCGTTGAGCTTCATCGTGCACGAGCCCAGCGGGATCATGCCGCGGTCGAGCGCGTAGTCGCGGTCGGACAGCTGCTTCAGGTAGCGCATCATCGCCGTCTCGGACCGGTGCGAGTTGAACACCGGGTGCGTGAGGAACTCCTCGACGCGGTGCAGGCCGGACGGCACGCCCGCCAGGGGCGCAGCATCCGTGAACGAAAGCACCCGCTCGCCCTGCTCGCCCGCGCCGAGGAACTCGTTCTCGGGCAGTCCGAAGGCCCACGCCACGGCCGCGAGATCGCCTGCCGTCGTGGTCTCGTCGACCGAGACACCGACCGTCGCGTCGTCGACCCAGAACAGCTGATAGCCGCGCTCGCGGGCGCGGTCGATCACGCGGCGCGAGGCGCCCGGCGTGGCAACGCGGATGGTGTCGAAGAACGAGTCCGAGCGCAGCGAGAGGCCGTATGAGCGCAGCCGGGCGGCGAGCGCCTCCGCCTTCTTCGCGACGTCGGTCGCGATCGCCCGGAGCCCGTCGGGCCCGTGGTACACCGCGTACATCGACGCCATGACCGCCAGAAGCACCTGCGACGTGCAGATGTTGGACGTGGCCTTCTCCCGGCGGATGTGCTGCTCGCGCGTCTGCAGCGCGAGGCGGTAGGCGGGGTGACCCGCGGCGTCCTGCGAGACGCCGACGAGGCGGCCCGGCAGCTGCCGCTCGAGTCCCTGCCGCACCGCCATGTAGCCGGCGTGCGGTCCGCCGAAGCCGAGCGGCACGCCGAAGCGCTGCGTCGTGCCCACGGCGACATCGGCGCCGAACGAGCCGGGCGAGCGCAGCAGCGTGAGCGCCAGCAGATCAGCGGCCACGACGACCAGCGCGCCGGCGACGTGCGCCGCGTCGACGACGCCGGACGGGTCCCACACGTTCCCCGACGCGCCCGGGTACTGCACGAGCACGCCGAAAAGCTCGTCCGGCAGGGTCGCCCCCCGGGCCAGATCGAGCTCGACGAGCTCGATGCCGACGGCGGCCGCGCGGTGCGCGAGCAGCGCCTTCGTCTGCGGCAGGGCGTCGGCGTCGACCACGAACACGTTCGAGGCGGCCTTCGAGCCGCGGCGAGCGACCAGCATGCCCTCCACGACCGCGGTCGACTCGTCGAGCATCGACGCGTTCGCCGTCGCCAGCCCCGTGAGATCGGTCACCATCGTCTGGAAGTTGATCAGGGCCTCCAGGCGCCCCTGCGAGATCTCGGGCTGGTACGGCGTGTACGCGGTGTACCACGACGGGTTCTCGAGCACGTTGCGGGCGATCACCGACGGCGTCAGGGTGTCGTAGTACCCCAGACCGATCATCGGCCGCGCCGTGCGGTTCTGCGATGCCAGCACGCGCAGCTCGGCGAGCGCCTCGGCCTCGGTCGCCGCTGGCGGGATGTCGCTCGTGGCGCGCGGCTTCGCATGGATGGATGCCGGGACCGCCGCTTCGACGAGCGCGTCGACGCTGTCGTAGCCCAGGGCGTCGAGCATCGTGCGCTGGGCCGCAGCATCCGTCCCGATGTGACGGTCGGCGAACAGACCCGTCATTCGGCGCCGCCCGTGAGCGAGATGTACGCGTCGCGGTCGAGGAGGTCCGCCACGGACGCGGGGTCGACCGTGATCTTGACGAGCCATCCGGCGCCGAACGGGTCGGCGTTCACGAGCGACGGGTCGTCGACGACGGCGTCGTTGACCGCGACGACCTCACCCGTCAGCGGCGCGTAGAGCTCGCCGACCGACTTCGTGGACTCGATCTCGCCGACGACGGTGGCCGCGGTCACCGAGCTGCCCACGGCGGGCAGCTCGACGAACACCACGTCACCGAGCTTGTCGGCGGCGTACGAGGTGATGCCGACGGTCGCGACGTCGCCGTCGAGGGCGACCCACTCGTGCTCGGCGGTGTACTTGAGGGCGGTGAGATCGGTCATTTGTTCCTCCGGTAGAAGGGCAGGTCGGTCACGGTCGCGGGGATGCGGGTACCCCGCACGTCGATGAAGAGCTCGGTGCCGGGAGCGCTCGCGGCGGACGAGACGAACGCCATGGCGATGGGATGCCCCAGGGTCGGGCTGAGCGCGCCGCTCGTGATCTCGCCGACCGGCGTCTCGGCCTCGGTCGCGTCGAACACGGCGTAGCCGGCACGGCCAGCGCGTCGGCCGTCGCAGACGAGTCCGACGAGCACGGGAGCGTCGGGCACGACGACGGCCGCGAGGCCCGCCTTTCCGACGAAGTCGTCCTTGTCGACCGCCACGACGCGGCCGAGACCGGCCTGCGCGGGGACGATGTCGAGCGACAGCTCGTGGCCGTAGAGCGGCATGCCGGCCTCCAGGCGCAGCGTGTCGCGGGCCGCGAGACCCGCGGGAACGAGGCCGAGCGGCTCGCCGGCGGCCAGCAGTGCATCCCACAGCGTCGGCGCGACGGGGTTGGGGACCAGGAGCTCGAAGCCGTCCTCGCCGGTGTAACCCGTTCGCGCGACGAACAGCGGAGCGCCCTCGAACGAGCCCGACGACCACGCGTAGTAGCCGAGGTCGGCGAAGGCCGGGGCGACGTCCGCGATCCCGGCGGTCGCCTCGACCACGGCGCGGGCGGCGGGTCCCTGCACCGCGATCAGCGACATGCCGTCGGTGTGGTCCTCCAGCTCGACCTCGAAGTCGCCGACGCGCTCGCGGAACGCGGAGCCGACGGCATCCCGGTTCCCGGCGTTCGCGATCACCAGGAAGCGGTGGTCGGCGATGCGGTACACGATGACGTCGTCGACGATGCCACCCGACTCGGCAAGCACCAGCGAGTACTTCGCCTTGCCCACGCGCATCGGCGAGACCGCGCCCGCCAGCGCGTAGTCGAGGAATGCCGCGGCCTCGGCGCCCTCGACGGCGAACTCGGCCATGTGCGAGATGTCGAAGAGGCCTGCGGCCGTGCGCACCGCGTGATGCTCGGCGAGGTCGGAGCTGTAGCGCACCGGCATGAGCCAGCCGCCGAAGTCGGTGAAGGAGGCGCCGAGCGCCTCGTGGCGCTCGTGCAGGGCAGTCGTACGGAGTTCTGTCATGAGTTCTCCCGGTCGCGGACGGGCAGGCGTCGATCGACGCCTGTGAACTCCCCCTCTGTCATGGGCCTGAGAGTTTCGCCCGTCCTGCGAGGGAGCGGGTTTTCACCGTCGGCGGATTGCGAGCGATCACGTGGAGACGCGTAGCGGATGTCTCACGTGAGGGGTTTCGATGCGGCGCGGGAGCGCCTTACTCAACCCGATTTCTTGCTTCGCTCGAAATCGCTTTCCAGAGTCGGCCTGCCCGAACGGTACGCGTACCTGAGAGATTGGCGGGGAGGCTTGCTCCTTCGGTGCTCGGCGATCGCGCTGCCGAGGCTCTCCCGCCCGGGTGATGGGCCGTTATTGACTTGCGGAGCAAGCATACCGGTCGGTGCGCTCAGCCGACGCAGGATCCGGTCGACACGGTGTTCGTGAGCGCAGGCGCACGATCGGTGACCGGGGTGAGCTCGGCCATCGTCATGGCGTATCCGATGTTCTCGTCGTTCTCGGCGCGCGCGAACACGACCCCCGCGACCTCGCCGTCGCCCGTCAGCAGCGGGCCGCCCGAGTTGCCCGGGCGCACGACGGCCTGCAGCGAATAGATCTCGCGCGGGTTCCACGAGCTGTCGTACACGTCCGGAACGTTCGCGACACCCACCGACTGCACGCTCGCCGGCACCATCGTGAACGGACCGCCGTACGGATAGCCCTGCACGACCGCGGCGGCGCCCGCCGCGAGCGTGGGCGAGAACGGCAGGGCGGTGGCGTCGAGGTCGTCCACGGCGATCACCGCGAGGTCGTCGATCGGGTCGAAGTAGACGATGCGCCCCTCTCGTGCCGGCACTCCCGGCAGCTCGACGACGGGCGTGTCGACGCCCGCGACGACGTGGGCGTTGGTGACGACGCGGTCCTCGGCGACGACGAAGCCGGTGCCCGACGATCCGCGTCCGCATGCGTACGCATTCCCCGACACACGGGCGACGGATGCTGCCGCCCGCTGCAGCTCGGGATCGTCCAGGGCGACCGGGGGCGCAGGCTCTGCGGTCCCCGGTCCGAGCAGAAGCCCGAGCCCCGGCAGGCCGTCGTCGAGCACGGCGCCGCGCAGCTGTGCCAGGGCGGCGGCGACGGGGTCGGGGGTGGCGGCCTCGATGCCCCGCAGGATGGCCGAGGATGCCACAGCCGACGAGATGACGGGGATGCCGGCTACCGCGATCGCGGGGGCGACGAGCGCCAGCGCGAGAATCGCCGCGACGACCGAGGCGATGCCGCCGAGGAAGCGCTCGATCCCGCGCAGCTTCAGCCGGTCTGCGCCGGAGCGCAGCGCCGCGCCGATCGCCGCGCCGACCGCCGCGCCGGCGAAGACCAGCCCGAGAGCGGTGAGGAGCACGGCGGGACCGCGCCACACCGGCGACGGCACCCAGGCGCTCACCAGCGGGGTCAGCCAGAAGGCCGCGAAGGCGCCCGCTGCGAGGCCTGCCAGGGTGCCGATGCTGGCGAAGAAGCCGCGCTGGACCCCGGCGACGCAGGCGGCGATGAGAAGGAGGACGACGATCACGTCGACGACGATCATCCTCACCCCTTCCCGACGGGACCCGTCTCGTCAGGCTACGCATCGAGGCTGGGAGAGGACCCCCATCGCCCGCCCGGGCGTGTCGGGAGGACCTGCGTGCACAGGCAGGTCAGCGGCGCTCGGCGGCGAGCTCCCTCCGTACCTCGTCGCGCAGCATCCCCTGGTTCTCGGGATCCGGCGCGGCGCCGAGCAGCGTGCGGGTGTACTCGTGCTGCGGATCGAGGATCACGTCGTCGGCGCGTCCGCGCTCGACGATGTCGCCGCGGTACATCACCAGGATCTCGTCGGAGAAGTGGCGGGCCGTGGCGAGGTCGTGGGTGATGTAGAGCACTCCGAGGTGGTCCTCGCGCTGCAGTTGCGCGAGCAGATTCAGCACGCCGAGGCGGATGGACACGTCGAGCATCGAGACGGGCTCGTCGGCGATGATGAACTGCGCGCCGGGCGCGAGCGCCCGCGCGATCGCCACGCGCTGGCGCTGACCGCCCGACAGCTCGTGCGGACGACGCTCGGCCATCTTGTCGCTCGGCGTGAGGCGCACCCTCTCGAGGAGCTCGAGCACGCGCTGACGCACCTCGTCGCGGCCGATCCCCGGGTTGTGGATCCGCAGCGGACGCTCCAGATGGTGCTCGATCGAGTGGAACGGGTTCAGCGACGCGAACGGGTCCTGAAAGACCATCTGCACGTCGCCGCGATACGCGGCGACGTCGCGGCTGCGCCCGCCGGCGGGTGTGCCATCGAGCAGGATCTGCCCGCTCGTGGGCGTCTCGAGCCGGGCGAGCATCTTCGCGATCGTCGACTTGCCCGACCCGGACTCCCCCACCAGCGCGATGGTGCGCCCGGCTTCGAGCGTGAACGACACGTCCTTCACCGCGTGGAGAGTCGAGAACTTCAGGCCGCTGCGCAGCCGGAAGTCCTTCACCAGGTTCCGTGCCTCGAGCGTGCGCGGCGACCCCGCGACCGGGTCCTGGGCGCTCATGCGGCCCCTCCTTCTGCTGAGGCCGCGCCCAGCGTCGCCGAGATGGGCTGATGGCCGGTGCGCACGAAGTCGCCCCGGTCGCCGCGCAGGCTCGGGAAGCTCGACAGCAGCTTCTTCGTGTACTCGTGCTGCGGCGTGCGGTAGATGTCGGTCGCGGTGGCGAGCTCGACGATCTCGCCCTGCAGCATCACCGCGATGCGGTCGGAGATCTCGATCAGCATGGGCAGGTCGTGCGTGATGAAGATGACGGCGAACCCGAGCCTCTCGCGCAGGCGCATGATCTCGCGGATGATGCCGCGCTGCACCACGACGTCGAGGGCCGTGGTCGGCTCGTCCATGATCATGACCTGCGGGTCGAGCGCGAGTGCCATCGCGATCATGACGCGCTGTCGCATGCCTCCCGACAGCTCGTGCGGGAAGCTCGTCAGTCGCTTCGGGTCGACGCCCACGAGCTCGAGGAGCTCTTCGCTGCGCTGCTGCTTCTGCCGCTTGGACATCTCGGGCCGGTGCGTCGCGAACACATCGAACAGCTGCGCCCGGACGTTGATGACCGGATTGAGCGAGTTCATCGCGCCCTGGAACACCATCGACACCTTGTCCCACCGGAACCGGCGCAGCTCCTCGTCGGCGAGGCCGACGACGTCGATGTCTTCGCCCGACCGGTCGTGGAAAACGACGTCGCCCGCCGTCATCAGCGCCGGCGGCTTGAGCAGCCGATTGATGCCGTACGCGAGGGTCGACTTGCCGCACCCGGACTCGCCGGCGAGTCCCAGGATCTCGCCGCGGTGGAGCGTGAGCGACACGTCGCGCACTGCTTTGACCGGCGGATCGACCTCATACTCGATCGAGACGTTGCGCACGGTGAGGACGGCGTCGTCGTTCATGCCTCGGCTCCGTTCGGGACGTGGACCGACTCGACACCCCGGCCGGCGCGCTTGGCCTGGCGCACGCGCCGGGCGTTCTCGGGGGCGAGCCGCAGCTTCGGGTTGATGATCTCGTCGATCGAGAAGTTGATGAGCGACAGGCCCGCGCCGAGGAGCGCGATCATGAGGCCCGGCGGCACGAACCACCACCAGGCGCCGGTGCCGAGCGCCTGGCCGGTCTGCGCGTCGTTGAGCATCGTGCCCCACGTGATCGAGCCGGTCGGCCCGAGCCCGAGGTAGGAGAGGCCCGCCTCGCCGAGGATCGCGAAGATGATCGCGAAGAGGAACTGGGCCGCCAGCAGCGGCAGCAGGTTCGGGAGGATCTCGACGCGGATGATGCGCGCCGTCTTCTCCCCCGCGACCCGGCTGGCCGCCACGTAGTCTCGCGACCGCAGCGAGCGAGCCTGCGCTCTCAGAACGACCGCTGACCCCGCCCACCCCGTGATTCCGAGGACGAGGGCCACCAGCATCCAACTTCTCCCGGGGATGTAGGTGGCGATCACCATCACCAACGGGAGACCCGGGATGACGAGCATGATGTTCGTGAAGAGCGACAGGATCTCGTCCCACCAGCCGCCCTTGTAGCCGGCGAGGATGCCGAACACGATCGACAGGATCAGGGCGATGAGGCCGGCGACGATGCCCACCATGAGGGAGCCGCGCGTGCCCCAGGCGAGCTGGGCGAGCACGTCGTAGCCGAGCTTGGTCGTGCCGAGCCAGTGCTCCGCGCTCGGCGGCGACAGCGCCGGGTTGTCGGAGTCGGTCGGGTCCTGGCAGAACAGCGGCCCGAGGATGCCGAAGAGGGTGATGCCGATGACGATGGCGAGGCCGAGCGCGAGCTTCAGCGACATCCTCGGCAGCAGCTGGCGGAAGCCGCGGCGCGCGGCGCGCGCCTCGTCGCGCGCCGCCTCGACGTCGGCGTCGACGGGCGGCGACATCATCGCGCCCGGTGCGATGAGGGCGGGGTCGATCGTGCGGTCCGACAGCGTCTCGGGGACGCTCTCGAGATCGGTCGACGTGTCGGTCACTTCGAGCCTCTCAGACATTGTGGCGCGCCCTCGGGTCGATGTATCCGTAGACGATGTCCATGATGAAGTTCGCCGCGAGCACCGCGATCGTGATCACCAGGAAGACACCCTGCATCAGCGCGTAGTCGCTGTTCTGCACGGACTGGATCATGAGCTTGCCGATGCCGGGATAGGTGAACACCTGCTCCATGACGATGGAGCCGGCCACGACGAAGCCGAGCGAGATGCCGAACCCGGCGATCGACGGGATCGCGGCGTTGCGGGTCGCGTAGGTGCGCAGGATTCGCACGGGCTTGAGACCCTTGGCCTCGGCCGTGACGATGTAGTCCTCGGAGACCGTGGACACCATCATGTTGCGCATGCCGAGGAGCCATCCGCCGACCGAGCTCAGCACGATCGTGAGCGCGGGAAGGAACCCGTGGTACACGGCGCTCCCGATGAAGGCCCAGCTCCACTCCGGGCCCTCGGGGAAGGCCCACACGTCGTAGCCGCCGAAGATCGGGAACCAGCCCAGTGCGACGGAGAAGATCGCAACGAGCACGAGGGCGAGCCAGAAGTAGGGAATGGACTGCAGCACCGTCGTGAACGGCACCAGGTGGTCGACCCATGTGCCCCGGCGCCAGCCCACCCAGGCACCGATGCCGACGCCCAGGACGAAGGAGATGACGGTGGCGAGACCCACCAGGATCACCGTCCATGGCAGGGCCGCGGCAATGAGATCCGTCACCGGGGCCGGATACTTCGTGATGGAGACGCCCAGGTCTCCCTGGAGCATCCGGCCCCAGTACGCGACGTACTGGTCCCACATCGACGACGTGTCGCCGCCGAGGAGGGTCTTGATGTTGCGGACCGTGGTCTCGCTGAGTTCCCCGCCGGCGCGCTGCATCTTCGCGAGGAGGATGTCGGCGGGGTCGCCGGGCAGAAGCCTCGGCAGGAGGAAATTGAGGGAGATCGTCGCCCAGAGTGTCACCACATAGAACGCGATCCGCCGCGCATAGAACTTCATCGCAGCCTGCTCCTCCGTGCCGCGGCTTCTGCCCGGTCGCGCATTACTTCACCGGCTCCAGGTGCTGGAGGACGTAGCCGGACGCCACCGAGCCCCAGGCCGGCGGGAACGCGTACAGGTCGTCCTCGGTCGGCCAGCCCGTGAAGTCCTTCGTGTTGAAGAACGTCTGGGTGGCGTTGATCACCAGCGGGATGTACGGCAGGTCGCGCACGATCTCGGTCTGCAGGGCGGCGTACGCCTCCTGCTTGGCGGCCTCGTCGTTCGTGGCGGCGGCCGCGGCGACGGCCTCGTTCACGACGGAGTTGTCGTACCGGCTGAAGTTCCAGCGGCCGGCGGGAACCTCTTCACCGACCTGCGAGGTCGACTCACCGGCGAACCAGTCCTTGTAGATCTGGAACGGGTCGGCGACCGAGGTGCCGATGACGCCGCCCATGATCAGCTGGTACTGCCCGGTCTGACGTGCGTCCGAGAACTCCTGCCACTGCACCGTCGAGGCGTTGACCTTGAGGCCTGCCTCCGCCGCCTGCTCGCTGATGAGCTTGGCCGCGTCATTGTAGTCCGTCCACCCGTCGACCGAGATGAGGCTCAGCTCGATCGGGGCGCCGTCCTTGCCGTAGAAGCCGTCGCCGCCCTTGGTGTAGCCGGCGGCCTCGAGGATCTCACCGGCGGCCGCGGCGTCGGGCGACTGCGGGCTGACCTCGTTGGCAGGGTCGGCGACCCACTTCTGGTCGCGCGGCAGCAGGGCGAAGGTCGGCGAGATGTCGCCGGTCAGGCCGACGAACGCCTTCTCCTTGATGGTGCCGCGGTCGATCGCGACGTTGAGCGCCTGGCGCACCGCCACGTCGGTCTGCGGGCCCGTGCAGCCGAGCTCGGCGTTCGAGCAGGTGTAGAGCACGGTCGGGTCCTGCGGCGTGTTCAGCATGCTGATCACGCCGTTCGAGGTCACCGAGTCGGGGTTCGGCACGAACATGCCGGTCCAGTCGAGTTCGCCCGCGGTGAGCAGGTCCTGCGCGGACTGGTTGGCGTCGATGCCGATGTACTGCACCTTCTTGATCGCCGGCACCCCCTCCTCGCGGAAGTTCTCGTTCGCGACGACGGTGTAGGACGCGTCCGTCACCTTGTCGACGACGTACGGGCCGGTGCCCACCGGCTCCTCGTCGGTGAAGGTCGTGTAGTCATCGACCTCCGACCAGATGTGCTCGGGCAGCATCCAGGTGGTGCCGAGGATCTGGAACTCGTTCGTGAACTGCGGCGTCTCGTACGTCAGGACGAGCGTGGTGTCGTCGGGCGCCTCGGCCGAGATGAGGCCGTCACGGTGGTTCGGCTCGTAGTTGAACGTGAACGCGGCGTCCTCGGCGGTGAAGTCCTCACCGTCGTTCCACTTGACGCCGTCCTTGAGGCTCACCGTGATGACGGTGCCGTCCTCGTTGTACTCGAAGCTCTCGCCGAGCATGGGCTCGGGCGCGTCGTCGGCGGTCTTGTTGTAGAAGAACAGCGGCTCGTAGACCGGGCCGAGCGCGGCGTGCAGCACGCTCGGCGAGAAGGGGTTGAAGTTCGCCTCGATCGGAGTCTGGCTTCCCGCCCAGACCCGCAGCGTGCGTCCTTCGGAATCGCCGCTGTCGTTGCCGCCGCCACTGGCGCAGCCCGACAGGCCGAGACCGAGGATCGTGGCCCCGGCGACGGCGATGAGCGCCGCTCGGCGCTTCGCGTTTCGAATCATCGTTGGTTCTTTCTCTCGTGCGGCTTTGCAGGGAGGAGGAGTGCGCGGGCACCCGGTGCATCCATTAAGTACTGGGTCTTAACAAATGTTTGAACGTAAACCTAACAAACATTCCCCTGCTCCCGCATCCTCTGAATGAGCTGTGTACGTCACGTCTTGGCAACGGTTCGGGCGAGGACGTGCAGTACGGCGGGTGTTACGGCGGGGGTTTGGCTTCTGGTCAGAGTGACACTATGATCGCTCTTGAGAGTTAGAGTCACCATGACCAGAACAGCATCCGAACCCCTGTCCCCCGGCGCCGCGACCGAGTCCGACGCGACGCGGGTCGCGGTGTCGACCGTGATCTTCACGCTGCGTCGCCTCCCCGGCAGCGACGCCGTGCAGGTGGTGCTCCCGCTGGTGCGGCGCACGCGCGATCCGCACGAGGGCCAGTGGGCACTGCCCGGAGGATGGCTCGACGTCACGGAGGGACTGGATGCCGCGGCATCCCGCACGCTCGCAGAGACGACCGGCCTCGCACCCAGCTACCTGGAGCAGCTGTACGCGTTCGGCGCTGTGGATCGCTCCCCGACACGCGTCGTCTCGATCGTGTACTGGGCCCTCCTGCGCGCCGACGAGATCACCGACACCGTCGAGAACGTCCAGTGGTTCGACGCGGCCGAGCTCCCCCGGCTCGCGTTCGATCACAACGAGATCGTCGACTATGCGCTCTGGCGCCTGCGAAACAAGGTCGGCTACAGCCGCATCGCCCATGGCCTCCTCGCCGACGAGTTCACGCTCGCCGACCTGCGCGAGGTCTACGAGGCGGTCCTCGGTCGGCGCCTCGATCCGGCGAACTTCCGCCGTCAGGTCGAGAACTCCGGCACCCTCATCCCCACCGACCGCTTCCGCACCGGAAGCCACCGCCCCGCGCGGCTCTACCGCTACAACCAGGACGTCGAGCTCGCCGACCGCGGCCCGCTCGACGCCCGCCACTGATCCCCCGAACGGAGCACCCGACATGCCTGCCGTGAACATCACCCTCCAGCCCCGCCCCGAACTGGATGCCTCGGTCGACCACGCCATCCAGGCGATCGTCGCGGGCGCCGTCGTCGGCGAGACCTGCAACACCGATCTCGCCGCCGGGCCCTGGGACTTCGACGCGCGCCCCGGCTACGGCCCCGGCTCGTCGATGGGCGACGTCATCCCCACCGGGTCGCCGCGCCAGGGCGAGCTTCCCCGCGAGTACCGCGAGGCGTCCGAGGCCGAGCTCGACGAGCGCATCCGCGCCGCGAAGGCGACTCTCGGCGATCGCGCCGTCGTGCTCGGGCACTTCTACCAGCGCGAAGAGGTCGTGGTCCACGCCGACTACGTGGGCGACTCGTTCCAGCTCGCGAACGCGGCGCTGGAGCACCCCGACGCCGAGGCCATCGTGTTCTGCGGCGTCCACTTCATGGCCGAGACCGCCGATCTGCTGTCGCGTCCCGAGCAGGCCGTGATCCTCCCGAATCTCGCCGCCGGCTGCTCGATGGCCGACATGGCCGACATCGATCAGGTCGAGGAGTGCTGGGAGCAGCTCGCCGAGGTCTACGGCGACATGGACGCGACGGATGCCGACGGCCTTGTGCCCGTCATCCCCGTGACGTATATGAACTCCTCGGCCGCCATCAAGGGCTTCGTCGGACGCCACGGCGGCATCGTGTGCACGTCGTCGAACGCGCGGACGGTGCTCGAGTGGGCGTTCCAGCGGGGGCGCCGCGTGCTGTTCTTCCCCGACCAGCACCTCGGCCGCAACACCGCCAAGGCGATGGGCGTGCCGCTCGAGCAGATGCCGATGTGGAATCCGCGCAAGCCCCTGGGCGGAGCATCCGCAGACCAGCTCGCCGATGCCCGCGTCATCCTCTGGCACGGCTTCTGCTCGGTGCACCGCCGCTTCTCGGTCGACCAGATCGACAAGGCCCGCGCCGAGCACCCCGGTGTGCGCGTCATCGTCCACCCCGAGTGCCCGATGGAGGTCGTGGACGCCGCCGACGAGGCCGGCTCGACGGATTACATCCGCAAGGCGATCGAGGCCGCGACCGAGCCGACGACGTTCGCGATCGGCACCGAGGTCAACCTCGTGCAGCGCCTGGCCGCCGACTACCCGCAGCACACGATCTTCTGTCTCGACCCGGTCGTGTGCCCCTGCTCGACGATGTACCGCATCCACCCCGGCTACCTCGCGTGGGTGCTCGAGGGGCTCGTCGCGGGTGAGGTGCGCAACCGCATCACTGTGCCGGCTTCCGTCGCGGATCCGGCACGGGTGGCGCTGGAGCGGATGCTGGCGGCCAAGCCCCCGGCAGCACCCGCGGCCGCGTGGGAGAACGCCTCATGACGGCGCACGGAACCGAAGGCGCGCCCAGCGCCATCGTGGTCGGCTCGGGCATCGCGGGCCTCCTCACCGCCCTGCACGCCGTCGAGCACGGCTGCCGCGTCACGCTCGTGACGAAGGACGTGCTCGAGCACGCCAACACCCGCTTCGCGCAGGGCGGGATCGCGGGTGTGATGTTCGACGACGACCGCGCCGACGACCACGTGCGCGACACGCTGGTCGCGGGCGCCGGTCTCAGCGATCCGGCCGCGGTGCGCGTGCTCGTCGACGAGGGCCCCGCGCGGATCCGTGAGCTCATCGCGCTCGGCGTCGCGTTCGACCGCGACGACAGCGGCGGTTTCGTGAAGGGGCTCGAGGCCGCGCACTCCTACCCGCGCATCCTCCACGCCGGCGGCGACGCCACCGGCACGGCCATCGAGAAGGCGCTCGTCGCACGGCTCCGCGCCAGCGACGTCGCGGTGGTCGAGCACGCATTCCTCGTCGACCTCGTCGTGACGGACGGTCGCGTCAGCGGCGTCGAGCTCATCGTCGGAGAGACGGATGCTGCCTCCGGCCGCCGCGAGACCATCGAGGCCGACGCGGTCGTGCTCGCCACGGGCGGCGCCGGCGAGCTGTACGCGCACTCCACCAACCCCGAGGTGGCCACCGGAGACGGGATCGCCGCAGCCATCCGTGCCGGCGCGGAGGTCGCCGACCTCGAGTTCTTCCAGTTCCACCCGACGGTGCTGGAAGGCAGGGCTGACGCCGCCGGGCCGGCGGCGCGTGACTCGTTCCTGGTATCGGAGGCCGTGCGCGGCGAGGGCGCTACCCTCGTCGACGAGCACGGCCGCCGGTTCGCGTTCGACGCGCACCCCGATGGCGAACTGGCCCCCCGCGACGTCGTCGCGCGCGCGATCGCACGGCAGATGGAGACGCAGAGCGGCCGCCCCGTGTTCCTGGACGCGACGCACATCCACTCCGAGGACGCCGACGAGCGCGCGGCCTTCCTCGCACGCCGTTTCCCCACCATCGACCGCGCGGTGCGCGAGCGGGGTCTCGACTGGGCGCGCGAGCCGATCCCGGTGACGCCGGCCGCGCACTACCTGATGGGCGGCGTCCGCACCGATCTGTTCGGCCGCACCACCCTGCCCGGCCTCTACGCCGTGGGCGAGGTCGCGCGCACCGGAGTGCACGGCGCGAACCGCTTGGCGTCGAACTCGCTGCTGGAGGGCGCCGTGTTCGGCGCACGTGCGGGTGACGTCATCGCCGACGACGCGGCATCCGATTCCTGGCCGTCCGACCCTCTCACTCGTCCTGCTCCGCAGTCACGAAATGCAGTGGTGGAGGCGACCGACTCGCACTTCGCGACTGCGGAACACGGGGACGGGCGCGTCGAGGCGCCGGCGTTCTCGCGGCCGGCGCTGCAGGAGCTGCTCTGGGACGATGCCGGACTCGTGCGGGATGAAGGAGGCCTCGGGCACGCGGCATCCGTCATCTCGACCTGGCGCGCGCAGCAGCGCACCCCGGTCACCGAGCACGACTTCGAGGACGAGAACCTGCTGCTCGTCGCCGAGCACCTCGTCGCCGCCGCCCTCGCGCGCCGGGAGTCGGTCGGCGCGCACTTCCGCTCCGACGGGACGCCCGCCGAGGCTCCCGCACACCTCGCGGCGGTTCGCGGCGCGAACGCCGACCCGCACTCCCCCTCCACGCACCTCTCGAAGGAGCCCGTCGCATGCTGAGCCGCGCCGTGATCGACCGTGCCGTCGCCGCCGCCCTCGAAGAGGACGCGCCGTGGGGCGATCTCACCAGCGAAGCGCTCATCCCCGAGAACGCGGTCGCCCGCGCCGATCTCGTCGCGCGCGAACGCGGCGTGTTCTCGGGTGGCGAGGTGTTCGAGGCGGCATTCCGGCTCACCGACCCGTCGATCGACGTCGAGCTCGTCGTGGAGGACGGCGAGTGGTTCGAACCCGGCGCCGTGCTGGCGGTCGTCACCGGTCCGGCGCGCGGGGTGCTCACGGCCGAGCGGATCGGCCTCAACTTCGTGCAGCGGATGTCGGGCATCGCGACCCTCACCGGGACCTATGTGGCCGAGGTCGCGCACACCGGCACGCGGATCGCCGACACGCGCAAGACGACGCCGGGGCTCCGCGCGTTCGAGCGCAAGGCGGTGCGCGACGGCGGGGGACGCAACCACCGCCACTCCCTGTCGGACGCGGTCATGGCGAAGGACAACCACCTCGCGGTCCTCGCGCAGAAGGGTGTCTCGCCGACAGCCGCCCTGCTCGCCGCGAAGGACCTCCTCCCCCACACGACCCACATCGAGGTCGAGGTCGACCGGCTCGAGCAGATCGAACCCGTGCTCGCCGCCGGCATCGGCACGATCATGCTCGACAACTTCTCCCTCGACGACCTCCGCACGGGCGTCGCCCAGGTCGCGGGCAGGGCGACGGTCGAGGCGTCCGGCGGGGTGTCGCTGGAAACCGTGCGCGCGATCGCCGAGACCGGCGTCGACGTCATCTCGGTCGGCGCGCTCACCCACTCTGCGCGCGCCCTCGATCTCGGGCTCGACGTGCGCATCGACGCCGCCTGATCCCACCCGGAGCATCCGATGAGCATGCTGTACCTCGACAACGCCGCGACCACGCCGGTGCGCCCCGAGGTGCTCGAGGCGATGATGCCGTACCTGACCCGCTGGTACGGCAACGCGTCGAGCCACCACACCGTGGGCGAGGCGGCGGCCGACGCCCTGGCAGACGCCCGGGCGCGCGTGGCGAGGGTGCTCGGACTGCGTGCCGGTGACGTGGTCTTCACGTCCGGCGGCACGGAGGCGAACAATCTCGCGATCAAGGGCATCGCGATCGCCGCGGCCCAGCGTCGCGACGACCGTCGCGCGCACGTCGTCACCACGCCGATCGAGCACGAGTCGGTGCTCGAGTCGGTCGATTATCTCGAGCGCGTACACGGCGTCACGGCGACGCGCGTGCCCGTCGACGACCACGCGCGCGTGTCGGCGGATGCCGTCGCCGAGAGCCTCCGCGACGACACGGTGCTGGTGAGCATCGGGTACGCCAACAACGAGGTGGGGACCGTGCAGGATGCCGCGGGCCTGGCCGCCGTCGCCCGGGAGCGGCGCGTCCCGCTGCACCTGGACGGCGTCCAGGCGGCGGGCTGGCTCACGCTGTCGGCCGACGAGCTCGGGTACGACGCGATCTCGCTCGCCGGACACAAGCTCGGCGCGCCGAAGGGCACGGGCGCGCTGGGCGTCCGCGGCAGGATCCCGCTGGAGCCCCTCATGCACGGCGGCGGTCAGGAGCGCGGCCGTCGCAGCGGCACCGAGGATGTCGCCGGCGCCGTGGGTTTCGCGACCGCGCTGGAGCTCGCCGAAGCCGAACGGGTCGAGGCGTCCGCTCGCGTGTCGGCCATCCGCGATCGCTTCATCGCCCGCGTGCTTCAACGGATCCCGTCGGCGCGTCTCACGGGCGACCCGGTGCACCGGCTGGCGGGCACGGCGAGCTTCACCTTCGCCGGGACGAGCGGCGAGGCCGTGCTGCTCGAGCTCGAGCGCCGCGGAGTCGTGTCGTCGAGCGGCTCGGCGTGCGCGGCGGGCAGCGACGAGCCCTCCCACGTGCTGCTGGCGATGGGCATCGCCCCGGAGGTCGCGCAGACCGCGGTGCGCTTCACCTTCCCGCGCTGGCTGAACGCGCCGCTGGATGCCGTCGCCGACGCGGTCGAGGCATCCGTCGCCGCCGTCAGCGGTTCGCCGCACTGACACAGAATCGGATCCGCACCTGCGGACGCGGACACGACACGCCGTGAACCGCAGCGCCGCTTGCGGTGTGTCGTCGCCGCGATCCGATCCTGCGGATCCGATTCTGCAGTCAGGTGTCATACCCGCGCCCGGCGGCGCCCGGCCCTCCTGGGCGCCCGTAGGATCGGGACGTGACCCCCGCCGTGACCGTCATCGTCCCGGGCTACGACGTGGCTCTCTATGCTGCCGAGGCGCTCGACTCCCTCCGTGCGCAGACACGCGAAGACTGGGTCGCGATCCTCGTCGACGACGCATCGAGCGATGAGACGGGTGCGCTGTTCGACGCCGCCGCCGCGGCCGACGACCGGTTCCAGGTCGTCCACCATCGCGCGCAGAGCGGGCTCGGCGCCGCGCGCAACTCCGCGCTCGACCTCGTCCGCACCCCGTTCGTGGGGTTCCTCGACGCCGACGACCGCCTCACGCCGACCGCGCTCGAGCGGCTCGTCGGCACGGTCGCCGGCAGCGGCAGCGACTTCGCACTCGGCGCCTATGTGCGCCTGCGCCCCGACAGCGCCGGCGGGTACGAGGCCGGCAGCGTGCAGCCCTGGGTCGCTGCGGCGACGGATCCCGCACGCGTCGGCGTCACCCTCGACCAGCACCCCGAGGCATCCGGCAACATCGTCGCGTGGTCGAAGGTGAGCCGGACCGATCTGTGGCGGCGCACCGGTCTGCGCTTCCCCGAGGGCAAGGCCTACGAGGACCAGATCGTCGCGCAGCAGATGTACACGCGCGCCCGCGCGTTCGACGTCATCCCCGACGTCGTCGTCGAGTGGCGCGAGCGGGCCGACGGCTCCTCCATCACTCAGCACAAGGGCGAGCTCCCCGTGCTCCGCGACTACCTCGAGGCGCTCGCCGGAGGCATCGCGGTGCTGGATGCTGCGGGCCAGCCGCGGGCCGCGGCATCCCGTGTCCGACTCATCCTCGCGATGGACCTGCCGCCCCTCGTCGACCTCGCCCGCGATCACGTCGACGACGCCTACCGTCGGGCGCTCGGCGCGTTCGCACGGAAGCTGGGATCGCGCGCGGACGGTGTCGCGCTGTCCGAGCCGGCCGCGACGGCGCTGGCCGCCGCGCGGCTCTGGTGACGACGCCACCCCCGCCTGCCGTGCGGGAGCTCAGTCCTCGCGCCACTCCGGGTCACCGACGCTGCCGCGACCGGCGGCCATCACCTCTTCCGAGGTGAAGACGGGCGCGTCGGGCGGGCTGTCGGCGCGCCGCTCGGGATGGTCGGCGGGCGCCTCGGCGTCCTCCGCCTCGAGGATCCTCGTCGTCGCGAGCTGCTGAGCCGCGAGTTCGGCATAGAGCCCGCCCTCCGCGAGCAGCGAGGCGTGCGTCCCGGACTCGACGATGCGCCCGGCCTCGACGACGTGGATCACGTCGGCCGCGATCACCGTGGACAGGCGGTGCGCGATCGACAGGGTCGTGCGGCCTCGCGCCGCCGCATCCAGCGCCTCCTGCACGACGCGCTCCGACACGGTGTCAAGGGCCGACGTCGCCTCGTCGAGGAGCAGCACGGGCGGGTCCTTCAGGAGCACCCGCGCGATGGCGATCCGCTGCTTCTCCCCGCCCGAGAGTCGATAGCCGCGCTCGCCGACGACGGTGTCGTAGCCCTTCTCGAAACGCTCGATCACGTGATGGATGTTCGCGGCTCGGCACGCCGCCTCGACCTCGGCATCCGTCGCGTCCGGCTTCGCGTATCGCAGGTTCTCGCGGATCGTGGCGTGGAACAGGTAGGTCTCCTGCGAGACGATGCCCACGTTGTCGATGATCGACTCCTGCGTGAGGCGCCGCACGTCCTCACCGGCGAACAGGACGGAGCCGCCGGATGCCTCGTACAGCCGCGGCGTCAGGTACAGCACGGTCGTCTTGCCCGCGCCGGAAGGCCCGACGAACGCGACGTGCTGACCGGGCTCGGCCGTGAACGACACGCCCTGCAGCGTCGCGCGGGTGTCGGGCGCGGCATCCGGATAGCGGAACTCCACCTCGCGGAACTCGATGCGCCCGAGCGGGCCGGGGGCGTCGGCGACGTCGACAGCGTCGGGGGCGTCGCGGATGGCCGGCACGAGATCGAGGTACTCGAAGATGCGGGCGAACAGCGCCGACGAGGTCTGCAGGTCGAGCGAGACGCGCATGAGCCCCATGAGGGGCATGAGCAGTCGCGCCTGCACCGTGGTGAACGCGACGATGGTGCCCGCCGTGATCGCGTCGGTGCCGCCGCCGATGAGATAGCCCGACACCAGGTAGATGATCGCGGGGACGCTCGCCATGATGACCTGGACGACGGCGAAGAAGCCCTGGCCGCTCATCGCGCGCCGCACCTGCAGCCGCACCTGGTTGACGTTCTCGTCGGCGTAGCGCGTCGACTCGGTGCGCTGGCGGTTGAACGACTTCGACAGCAGGATGCCCGAGACGCTCAGCGTCTCCTGTGTGATGGCGGTCAGCTCCGACAGCGACTCCTGCGTCTCGCCCGCGATGCGCGCCCGCACCTGGCCGACGCGGCGCTGCACCAGGATGAGGAACGGCATGAGCACGACGGCGATGATCGTGAGCCGCCAGTCGATGAGGATCATCGCGACGAGGGAGGCGACGACGGTGACGGTGTTGCCGAGGATGCTCGTCACGGTGTTCGTGAGCACCCCCGAGACGCCCCCCACGTCGTTCTGGAGGCGCGATTGGATGACGCCGGTCTTGGTGCGCGTGAAGAAGCCGAGCTCCATCGACTGCAGGTGGTCGAACAGCTTCACCCGGAGGTCGCCGGTGACGCGGTTGCCGACGGTGGAGGTGAGCCACGTCTGCACGACGCCGACGACTGCGGACAGCAGGAAGAGCGCGATCATCGCGAGCACGAGCTTCCACAACAGTGAGAGGTCGGGGGGCGACCCGTCGACCGGGAACAGCGCGTCATCGAACACCCGCTGCACGAGCAGCGGGGGTATGACCGCGATGCCGGCGCCCGCGACGACGAGCACACCGGTGATGGCGATCGACCATTTGTATGGACGGAAGAGGGCGACCACCCGCCGCCCGAGGTTCGGGATCTGGGGCGCCTCGGCGTTCGCGCGCCGCTGGGCCTCGGTGTCGACCGGGCGGAAGCCGGGGTGTCCGCCCCCGCCCCCACCGCCGCGCATGCTCACGTGGCCAGCCTAACCAGCGCCGCCGACGCTAGGCTCGTGCCATGACCTCGACCCCCGACCTCCCCGAGCACGACGGCAGCGACCTCGCGGAGCTCCGCGAAGAGATCGACGCCCTCCAGGCCATCCCGCACGAGGAGATCGTGAACCCCCTCCCGAAGAACCTCGGGGAGCGCGAGCCCGAGGCCGAGCCGACCGACGCGATCGGCTCAGAGAAGTGGGACGACGCGGAGCCCGAGCGCTCCGACAGCTGACCCTCGGGTCGCCTCCTCGCCGACATCCGTTCCCCGAAGCGGGAATGGGATGTCGGAAGCCGTGGTTATCCTGAAGGCTTGCCATCCTCGGGTGGTATTTCGCTGCCCATCCGAGCCCTCGAGGAGACGACCTATGGCCGCCATCGAAACGAACCCCGGAACCGGCAGCATCCCCGCCGCTGCGGGCACTGCCGGCGCCCTCCCCACGCTGCGCCCCGAAGAGAGCCGTGTCATCTGGCTGCTCCTCGGCGCCGCCTTCGTCGCAATCCTCAACGAGACGACGATGGGCGTCGCGATCCCGCACCTCATCACCGACCTCGGCATCACGGCGCTCGCCGCGCAGTGGCTGACGACCGCGTTCATGCTGACGATGGCCGTGATCATCCCGATCACCGGCTTCCTGCTGCGCCGCTTCACGACGCGCACGATGTTCGTCGCGGCGATGGGGCTGTTCTCCCTCGGCACGCTCATCGCGTTCCTGTCGCCGGGCTTCCCCATGCTGCTCGTCGCCCGCGTGGTGCAGGCGTCCGGCACCGCGATCATGATGCCGCTGCTCATGACGACGCTCATGACGGTCGTGCCCGCGGCCATCCGCGGCCGCATGATGGGGCGCGTCAGCATCGTGATGTCGCTCGCCCCGGCGATCGGCCCGACGCTGGCCGGTGCCATCCTCAACAACTTCGAGTGGCGCTGGATCTTCGGCATCGTGCTGCCGATCGCCATCGTGGCGCTCGTCGTCGGCGCGCGCTGGATCCACAACCTCGGCGAGACGACGCGTGCTCCGATCGACGTCCTGTCGGTCATCCTGTCGGCCCTCGGCTTCGGCGGTCTCGTCTTCGGCCTCAGCCAGCTGGGCGGGGGCGGGCACGGCAGCGGGGCGGATGCCGCGGCCGCGAGCGCAGCGTCGACCACGACGCTGATCGTCTCGCTGGCGGTCGGCGTCGTCGCGCTCGGCCTCTTCGGCTGGCGTCAGGTCGTGCTGCAGCGCAAGGACGACGCGCTGCTCGACCTGCGCGTGTTCCAGAGCGCCAACTTCTCGCTGTCGATCGGCCAGATGGCGATCATGTCGATGGCCTTCTTCGGCGCGATCACCGTCGTCCCGCTCTACCTGCAGGACGTGCTGGGCGTCGACCCGCTCACGACGGGTCTGGTGGTGCTGCCGGGCGCCCTCGCGATGGGCCTCGCCGGTCCGTTCATCGGTCGCATCTACGACCGCTGGGGCACGACGGTGCTGCTCGTTCCGGGCGCCGTCATCACGACCGCGATGCTGTGGTTCTACACGACGTTCGGCACCGAGACGCCGGTGTGGCTGATCGCCGTGGCGCAGACCGTGCTCTCGGTCGGCCTCGCGCTCTCGTTCACGCCGCTGTTCACGGCGTCGCTCGGCTCGCTCCAGCCGCGGTTCTACTCCTACGGATCCGCGGTCGTCGGAACCGTGCAGCAGGTCGCGGGCGCCGCGGGCATCGCGCTGATGTTCGGCGTCATGGCGGCGGCCACGTCGGCCGCGACGACGTCGGGTGCCGACGCCCTCGCCGCCGGCGCGGCCGGCACACATGCCGCGTTCTTGACGGCGGCGTTCCTGTCGCTGCCGCTCCTGGTCGGCGCGTTCCTCATCCGCAAGCCGGTCGACGCCCCGATGGGCGCCCCCGCCGGTCACTGACCGACGTATCACCCGGATGCCCCACCCCTCGACAAGGGGTGGGGCATCCGCGATTCTGGATGCGCCCGAAAGCCGACGGGAGACAGCACCATGATCGTGAGCACTCCGGACCTCGACGGAGCCACCGGCCATGTCGCAGAGATGTACGACGGCGATCTCCGCAGCGACGGGTTCGTCTTCGGGCACACGCGCGCGATGGCGATCAACCCCGAGGCCCATGCGGCCTTCGAGACGCTGATCCGGAGCATCGTCCCGTCGATCGGCCTGCGCAACTACGAACTCGCCACGCTCGGCGCCGCGCGCGCGATCGGGTCGGATCACTGCCTCCTCGCACACGGCCGAAAGAGCCTGCGTGCGGGCCTCCTCGATGAGGACGAGCTCGCCCGGCTTGCGCGCGAGGGCGCAGACGCCGGCCTCGACGAGACGGACATGGCAGTGGTCGCGTACGCCGAGAAGCTCTCGACGGATGCCGCGACCATGACCGACGCTGACACACAGCGCCTCCGCGATCTCGGGTTCACCGATCGGCAGATCGTCGACATCACGCTCGCCGCCGCCGTGCGCAACTACTTCAGCCGGGCGCTGCTGGCCGTGGCGGTGCCCGTCGACGACGTGCCCGGCCTCAGCCCCGCGCTGGTCGCCGCCCTGCTCGCGCCGGCGCAGGCCGCACGCGGCGACGTCAGTGGTGGATGACGGCCTTCAAGAGGATGAGCACTCCGCCGAAAGCGGCGGTGATGAGCGCGCTCAGGATGCGGGGAAGCCAGTGCGTGCTCCAGCGCGCGACGGCGATCCAGCCCAGTGCGCCGAGCATGACGGTGTTGACGATGAGCGCCACCCAGAGCGCGGTGGTGTCTTCGATGACGCGCGTCGCGCCGAGCAGCAGGATGATCAGCGGCGGAACGGACGCGAGGAGCATGCCGCCCGATTGACGAGCGGAGGCGCGGAGGCTTGCGCGGAGTCCGGCATGACCGTCGGTGGCGGCCAGGCGGCCCAAGGTGCCGGCGAACACGTGAGCGGCGAAGAACACGATCACCGTGACGGCGACAGTCGCGAGGGCCTCCCACGCCGTCCCCCGGGCCGAGACGACGATCATGCCCGACACGAGGATCAGTCCGTAGATCGCCTCCTCCGACATGAGGATGCGGCCGACCCGCGGAGTGATGTGGAGCTGTTCGTCGGTCATCGCCGGGGCGTCGTGGTGTGAACCGCGGGCTGGTCAGTCGATGCTGCAGCTGCCGCCGCCGCAGCACGAACCTGCGGACTCGACCACCGTGAGGAGGTTCTTCTCGTCGGCGACGGGGGCGAGGGTGATCGGGGCGGGCTGCTGCGAAGTCGTCATAGCGACCATGCTACCCAGGGGAACGGCGACGTCGGCCGCCCGCGTCGCGGTGGGCGCCGACTCAGAGCGGCATTCCCTTGTTCTGGCACGTCGGGCAGTACTGCGCCGAGGTACCGGAGAACGTGAGATCGCGGATGGTGTCGCCGCACACCGGGCAGGCTTCGCCCGTGCGCCCGTGCACGCGCATCGCCGCCACCTTGTGCGCCTTCAGCTGGTCGATGGGGACGCCGAGGCGGGCATCTATCGCACCGCGCACGGTCGTCAGCGTCGCGTCGAACAGCCGGTCCGCTTCGGCGTCGTCGAGCGCGGCGGCGTGGGTCACGGGTGACACCCTGGCGAGGTGGAGGATCTCGTCGGAGTAGGCGTTGCCGATGCCGGCGAGCGACTCCTGCTCCTGCAGGATGGCCTTGATCTGCTTGCGCCGACCGCCCAGCGCGCTGTCGAACTGGTCGCGCGTGAAGGCCGCGTCGGCGGGATCGGGCCCGAGCTTCGCGATCGCGGGAACGTCAGCAGCGTCGCCGACGACGAACAGTCCGAGCGACACCCAGCTGCCGGCATCCGTCACCTCCAGACCGCGGTCGCCCGACAGCTCGAAGTTCGCCAGAGCGGGCGGCGCGTCCACCGAGAGCGGGGCGGGTTCGTCATCGGGTGCGGCATCCAGCCACCGCATCCATCCGTGCCGCCCCAGCGAGACGACCAGGCTCGCCTCGTCGAGCAAGAGCTCCACGTGCTTGCCGTGGCGCCGGGCGCCGGTGATCGTGCGTCCGATGATGCTCGCCGGCGGCGTGGCACGCGTCTTGACCGTCCGGAACTCGAGCACATCGACTCCGCGGACCTCTCGCCCGGACGCCTCGTCAGCGAGGAACCGCGCGAGAGCCTCGACCTCCGGCGACTCAGGCATGGCCCCATCCTGCCACCGGGCTCCGACACCCGGGCCGTGGCGCACGCCTACCGCGGATGCATCCTGAAGGGACGGGCTCTCGGCCGCTTGGCGTGGACGATGGTCGCGGAGAGCGCGCCGGTCTGTCAGCGCGGAAGAGGCGCGAGTCTCGCGGTGATCTGGTCGATGGCCTCGCCGATCGAGCCGAATTCGCAGACTCCCGCAGCGCCTGTCACCCACAGCAGGTACACGCGATCGTCCTTGCACTCGAGGTAGGCCACCACGCGGTGCGGGTCGGTGGCTGCGAGCGACGGATCGCATGCCACCCATGCCCCCGAGCCCACCCACTGCAATTCCGGGCGACGGGCCTGAACGGCGGGAATCGATGTGTCGAGCATGTCGGCCTCCCCTGTGTGACTGTCCGCGCATCGTCGCGCGGCAGAGTCAAAGATCCTCGGACTGGGCGCGGCGGCGAAAGGGGTTGACGGCGAGCACGCGATCTGCGTAGCGACGAGCGCGCCCGGGGCGACCTAGGCTGAATCCGATGCGGGAGTTCATCGGAGGCGTGGGTCTGCTGGGCCGTGGCTTCGCACAATGGCGGCAGAGGCCGGGGCTCATGGCGCTCGGCCTCGTGCCCGCCGCGATCGTCGGCCTGCTGTTCCTCGGCGGGCTCATCGCACTCAGCGCCTCGCTGCCGGCGCTCACCGAGGCGATGACACCGTTCGCCGACGGCTGGCCGGGTGTCTGGGCGACCGTCTTCCGCATCGCGGTCGGCACTGCGCTCCTCGGTGCCGCCCTGGTGCTCGTGGCCGTGACGTTCACGGCACTCACGCTGCTGGTGGGCGAGCCGTTCTACGAGCGGATCTGGAGGGCGGTCGAGGCAGACGCCGGAAGCCCCCAGATCGAGGGCGACTATGGGTTCTGGCGCTCGGTCGCGGACGGGCTGTCGCTCATCGCGCGCGGCGTCGGCATCGCGCTGGTCGCCGCGCTGATCGGCTTCGTCCCGGTGATCGGCGCCGTCGTGAGCACCGTCTTCGCGGTGCTCTTCACCGGATGGCTGATCGCCGACGAGTTGAGCTCCCGCGCGCTGACCGCCCGCGGGCTGACGAGGCGCGACCGCAAGAAGCTGTTGCGCCGCAGACGCTTGCGCGTGCTGGGCTTCGGAGTCGCGACGCAGCTGTGCTTCCTGGTGCCGCTCGGCGCCGTGGCCACGATGCCGGCAGCCGTGGCAGGAGCGACGGTTCTCGCGCGGTCGCTGCTCGACCCCACCCCTTCGACGGCGCGCTCCCGGGCGTGATCCGAACCCCGGCGACGCGGCATCCGAGTCAGTGAGTCCCGTCGCGATCCGGTGCCACCTCGAGGAGGTGCGGGATCGCGCGGTCGATCATCGTCATGGTCGCCGTCAATGAGATCCGGAAGTGCTGCGGCTGCTCGAACAGCGACCCGGGCATGACGTACACGCCCCGCTCCTCGAGGGAATCGCAGAACGCCTGGGCGTCACCGGCCGGCGCCCGGCCCCACAGGTAGAAGGTGCCCTCGGGCCGCGTGACCTCGTAGCCGGCGTCGGTCAGCGCGCCGTACATCCGATCGCGCTTGCGTGCCAGCTCGGCCATGTCGAGCGACAGACCCTCGAGTTCGGGCACCGAGTACTGCATGACCGCATCGGGGAATCCCCAGCCGATGGCCAGTCCCAGCGGGAACAGCCCGGCGCGCAGCTCTTCCCGCTCCGCCGTCGGGACCAGGGGCGACAGCGCGAGGTAGCCGAGCCGCGCCCCGGGGGCGAGCAGCACCTTGCCGTAGCTGTAGTCGATCACCGTCCACGGGTAGGAGGCGGCGGGGCTCGTGAACGCGATGCCGTCGAAGCGGATGCGGCGGTACGGCTCGTCCGACAGCAGCCAGATGCGGCGTCCCTGGGCACGCGACGCCTTCTCGAGCACCGCGGCGAGCGCCTCCCATGTCGATGGCGGGTAGACGCGACCGGTGGGGTTCGCGGGCGAGTTGACGACGACGATCCTCGTGCGAGGGGTGATCGCGCGCGCGATCGCGTCGACATCGAGGTCGAATGTCTCGGGGGCGAGGTCCACGCCGACCGGGACGAGGTCCGCGGCGTGCATCATCGGCGCGTAGCAGAACCAGCCGGGCACCGGGATCACCACCTCGTCCCCCGCATCGGCCAGCAGAGCGAACGCGAGCGAGATCGCACCGAAGGCGCCCTGCGTCATGGCGATGTCTTCGGGTTCGAAGTCCAGTCCCAGCTCTCCCGACAGCGCGCCGGCCACGACCTCCTGCGCGGAACGCTCACTGCTCTTGTACGCGAACCAGTCGACGGTCCGCGGCTCGGCGTTCCTGCGAATGGCCGCCGGGAGGCCGGGCAGCGCCATCTCGTGCGGGTTGCCGAACGCGAAGACCAGTGCGTCCGGGTCGGACGCGACGACCTGCATGCGGGAGAAGTAGGAGCCGACGACATCCACCGCCGCCTTCGCCGCCTTCGCCCGTGTCGACATCGCCATGGCAGTCACCTCTCGCCCCCAGTGCCGATCCGTGATCCCGCCCAGGATCCCAACAGACGCGTGGCGCGTCAATCGCCTCCGCGATCGGCACGCGTCACAGGCGTTCCCCAACCGCGCGGTGCTACCTTCGCTCGGGCGCGACAAGTGGAGGACGGATGATCGACGACCCTGAGCTGGGGCTCGTACTCGGAGGTGGTGGCGCCTTCGGCGCCGCGCACGTCGGTGTGCTGCAGGTCCTCGCCGAGCGAGGCATCCGTCCCGGCATCGCGACCGGAACGAGTTCGGGCGCCCTCGTCGCGGCGGCCTACGCCGCCGGTCTGGAGGCGCACGCCATCGAGCGCGCCGCACGAGCGTTCCGCTGGAGCGCGATCGCACGCTGGTCTCTGACGCCGCGGTGGGGTCTGCTCGACACCACCGCGATCGTCGACGCCGTCCCCCGTGCCCTCGGCGAGGACCCGCACATCGAGCACCTGCCCCGCCGCTTCGCCGCGTACGCCACCGATCTGCGCACGCGCCGCGGAATCATCCTCGACGAGGGACCGCTGAGCGCCGCCCTCCGCGCGACTGTCGCGGTGCCGGGCCTTCTCCCCCCGATCCGCCGCGGCGATGCACTGCTCGCGGACGGCGGGATGATCGACAACGTGCCGGTCGCCGCGGCGCGCGCCCTCGGCGCCACCCGTGTGATCGTGGTGCGGCTGCACGCGAAGTGGGAGAACGTGCGCATGATGCGCACCGTCACCCGCACCGCGGATCTCGTCGCCGACCCGTCGGTCGTGCTGGTCCAGCCCGAGATGGAGGGGATGGCGCAGTGGCGGATGACCGACGTGCCGCGCCTCATCGCGGAGGGGCGCCGCGCGGCGACGGCCGCGTTGGATGCTGCGGCCCAGCGCAACGCGTCACTCCGGTGGGGTGCGGCGGTCGTGGCCGAGTAGTCGCGCGGCCGCGCCTCTACATCCGCGCGTAGCGGGCGCGGGCGAAGCAGAAGACGCCGTAGATGATCAGTCCCGCGGCGACCACCCACAGGATGACCGGCCCGAGCGGCAGCCCCGCCAAGGTGTGCAGGGCGCCATCCAGTCCACCCGCCGCTTGGGGATCGTGTGTGAACGCGGCGACCGCGAACAGCGCGCCCGTCACCGCCACGGCGATGCCCTTCGCGACATAGCCGACCACGCCGAACGTCACGATGCCCTTTCGCGCAACCCCGGCGGGGAGGTCGAGGCGCTTCTCGAAGGCGCGGGTGAAACCGCGCACGATGAAAGCGATGCCGATGGCGAGCACGATGAGCCCGATCAGGATGAGCACGAACAGGCCGCCGGAGCTGGCCATCAGCTGCGCGCTCAGGGATTGCGAGGACTGCGAGGAGTCCGAGCTTCCGCCGAGCGCGTAGACGAGCGCGGTGAACGCGATGGCGAGGTAGGCGACCGCGGTGCCGATGTACTTGACGCGGTATCCCCACTTCTTCTTGGCGTCGGGATCCCGCTCCAGGAATGCCTCGGCGACCTGCCAGACGGCGAGCGCCGTGAGCCCCAGTACGATCGCCCACAGGAGGAGCACTCCCGCAGGGGTGTCGCGGATCTTCTCCATGGCACCGCCCTGGTCCGCCTCACCCGCACCGCCGGTGGCGACGGATACGGCGATGGCGCCGATCACGATGTGCACGATGCCGAGCACGACGTAGCCGATGCGGGCGATCGTCCGGAAGACGGGTGAGTCGGTGGCGGCCCGCGCCGCACTTTTCGCAGTGGTCATTCGCGAAGCGTATCTCCGGCGCGTCTGCGGGGAACAGGGCTTGCACTCGGGCGGGGAATCGTGCTCACCCACCGGGCGGCGAGGACCGCCTGGCGCGCCGGACCCGATAGGCCTGGGCGGCGCTCCACACGAGGCACGCCACGGCGATGCCCTCCAGCAGCCCCGCAAGCACGTCGCTCGCCCAGTGGGCATGCAGGTAGGTGCGGCTCCACATCATCCAGGCGACCCAGATCACTCCGAGCGTCCAGACGTACCAGCGGCGCAGCAGCAGTCCGAGCGTCACGGCGATGGTCGTCGCCACAGCGGTGTGACCGGACGGGAACGAGGTGGCCACGCTCTCGGCGAGCGAATCCGACGGCCGCACCCGCGCGATGATCGCGGCCATCGGGGCACCGATCGCCGTCACGGTCACGATGGCCACCGCGAGGGTCGCGGCATCCCACCACCGCCGCCGCCAGAGGAAGATCGCGATGATGAGGATCCCGACCACAGGCGCACCCACCACGCCGCCGATGACGGAGGGCACCCAGGCGATCACCAGCCCCACGTCGGTCAAGCCCGCGAGCATGGCATCGTCCCACCAGATGTCGACGGCGAGCGGATCGTGCCCGCCCAGCGCCACCGCGAAGCGCAGCATCACGAAGAGCACGGTGGCCACCACGCCGACCACCAGGACGGTCGCACGGTGGGGGTCGGGATGCGCAAGAGGCTCATCGGATGTCGCCGCGAGCGGCGCGCCACCGGCCTGGGGTTCCTCGTTCTCGCCCACGCGCCCATTGTGCGTGCGGAGCAGTCTTCGCCGCGCCCTCTTGCCGTGCACGGTCCCGGTGTCGTATGGGCCATTGACGAGCCGCACGCGCACTGCTCTGATGAGCGCATGGACGCGATCGTCGACGTCGACTACGTGGTCGTCGGGGCGGGGGCGATGGGGATGGCGTTCGTGGACGCCCTCACCGGGGCCGCCGATGACGTGTCGGTCGCGATCGTCGACCGCCGGCACGGGGCCGGCGGTCATTGGCTCGATGCGTACGGATTCGTGCGGCTGCACCAGGCGTCGGCCTTCTACGGCGTCGCCTCGACTCTGCTCGGCGGCGGGCGGCTGCAGGACGACGGTCCGGAGCGAGGACTTCACGAGCGCGCGAGCGCCGCGGAGGTGTCGGAGTACTACGCCCGCGTGCTCGCACGACTCGTCCGGTCGGGCAGGGTCGCCTTCCACGGCCGCAGCGAGTACCTGGGTGATCGCCGGTTCGTGTCGCTGCTCAGCGGCTCGCGCTTCCATGCGCCCCGAGCACGGGTGGTGGACGCGCGGTACCTGTCCCCCGACATCCCGCTGCTCACTCCCCCGCCGTTCGCGGTCGAGGACGGCGCCCACGTCGTAGCCGTCAACGACCTCGTCCGCCTCGCCGAGGCTCCCGGCCACTACGTCATCGTCGGTGCCGGCAAGACCGCGACCGACACGTGCGTGTGGCTGCTGCAGAACGGCGTCGGCGCGAACGCGATCACGTGGGTCCGTCCGCGCGACCCGTGGCTGCTCAACCGTGCCGTCGTGCAGCCCGACCCGGCGATCTTCCTCGGCATGGCGGCCGACACGATGGCCGCCGCGGCGGCGGCTTCGGATCCCGACGACGTCTTCTTCCGGATGGAGGATGCCGGGATCATGCTGCGCTTCGATCCCGCCGTCACCCCGACGATGGCCAAGACGCCGACGCTCGCCACGTGGGAGCTCGACCTCGTCCGCACGATCGACGACGTCGTCCGTCGCGGACACCTGAAGGCCGCCGGCCATGGACGCCTGACGTTCGCCGACGGCGACGTGCACGTTCCCGCCGATTCGCTCGTCGTGCACTGCGCGGCCGAAGGGCTGAAGTACCCGGGCCTGCGACCCATCTGGACCCCGGAGGCCATCACTCCGCAGCCGGTGCGGGTCGGCTTCCCCTGCTACGGCGCCGCGCTCTCCGGCTACGTCGAGGCGACCCGCGACGACGACGCCGAGAAGAATCGCGTCTGCCGCCCCTCGCCGTACTCCGACACCCCCGCAGACTGGGCGACGATGCAGACGATCGGCGGCGACGCGTCGCTCGCGATGTCGAAGGAGACGGATCTGCGGGCGTGGTCGAACACGACGTCGCTGAACCCCGCGCGCGTGTCGCCGGAGCAGGCGGATGACCCGGCCGTGCTCGCCGCCGCGGCGCGGTTCAAGCAGAACATCGGCGCAGGGCGGGCGCGCCTGGCGGAATTCGCGGGGATCGCGTAGCCGGTGCGCCAGAATGTCGCCATGAACCAGACTGCCGCCTACCAGCCCGGCGTGTGCAACATCGGTCCCGCCGAGATCCGCAGGCGCCGGGCCTCGGGGTGGTGGGGGCTCGCGATCGCCGTCGTCTTCCTGGGCATCGCGTTCGCCCTCGGGTGGGCGGCTCCGTGGCGTCTGCTGGTCGCGCTGCCGGTGTTCCTGTCGGCCCAGGGATTCCTGCAGGCCGCGTTCCACTTCTGCGTCGGGTTCGCCAGCCGGGGTCTGTACAACTTCGGCGACCTCGGCGGAGAGGAGAGCGTCCAGGACGCCGAGTTCCGGCGGAAGGATCAGCGCAAGGCGGTGTTCATCAGCCTGCTGGCGTTCGCCATCGCGGCTGTCGTGGGCGTGGTCGCGTACCTGATTCCGATCGGCTGACGCGTCCGGACCTCAGTCCCAGTCGAGGTACTCCTCGACGATGACCGCCGTCTCGACGGGGTGAGTGAGCGGGAAGAGGTGACCGGCCCCGTCGAGGTTCTTGACGCTCGCACGCTCGGGCGCCGTCGCCTGCAGGCGTTCGCCGTTGGCGCGGGGGGTCACCTCGTCGTCCGCGCCCTGCACGATCAGCACGGGGATGACCGGGGCGAGAGCGATGTCTTCGTCCTCGACACCCAGCAGCAGCAGTCCGTTGACGCGCTCGGGGTGCGCGGCGACGAGCGCCCGCGCGACGGTGCCGCCGCGGCCGTGCCCGCCGACCCACGTGCGCTCGAGGCCCAGCTCATCGATGACCGCGATGACGTCGTCTGCCTGATCGCCGGTCGACGCCGCGTCGACGTTCGTGCGGTAGCCGACGCGGATGATGTGGAATCCCGCCTCTTCGGCGAGGTAGTGCCCCACCACACCCAGCGCGTCCTGTCCAGGTTCGGCGATCAGCACCAGGCCGATGGGCCCGTCGCCCTCGACGATGTAGGGGATCGCGCGTCCGTCGGGCTCGAAGATCTGCGTGGTGTCGGTCATGGGAAGCCTTTCCGGGAAGCGATCGTCAGACGTTGAAGCGGAACTCGACGACATCGCCGTCCTGCATGACGTAGTCCTTGCCCTCGAGCCGGGCCTTGCCCTTCGAGCGGGCCTCGACGACCGAACCGGTCTCGACGAGGTCGTCGAACGAGATGACCTCTGCCTTGATGAAGCCCTTCTCGAAGTCGGTGTGGATCACGCCGGCCGCCTGCGGAGCCTTCCAGCCCTTGCCGATGGTCCAGGCACGGGCCTCCTTCGGGCCGGCCGTGAGGTACGTCTGCAGCCCGAGCGTGTCGAAGCCGATGCGCGCCAGCTGATCGAGACCGGACTCGTCCTGCCCGGTCGAGGCGAGCAGCTCCGCCGCGTCCTCCGGGTCGAGGTCGATGAGCTCCGACTCGATCTTCGCGTCGAGGAACACCGCCTTGGCCGGCGCGACCAGAGCCTCGAGCGAGGCCTTCCTCGCAGCATCCGTCAGCACCGCCTCATCGACGTTGAAGACGAAGATGAAGGGCTTCGCGGTCAGCAGGCCCAGCTCCTTGATCGGCGAGGGGTCGATGCCCGAGGCCGACAACAGCACGCCGCGCTCGAGGGCATCCTTCGCCTCGATCGCCGCGGCGAGCACCGAGGGGTCGAGCTTCTTGCCCTTGACCTCCTTCTCGTACCGCGTGATCGCCTTCTCGAGCGTCTCGAGGTCGGCGAGCTGCAGCTCGGCGTTGATGGTCTCCATGTCGCTCTGCGGGTTCACCGCGCCCTCGACGTGCACGACGTCGTCGTCGTCGAAGCCGCGCACGACCTGGGCGATCGCATCGGCCTCGCGGATGTTCGCGAGGAACTTGTTGCCGAGTCCCTCGCCCTCGCTCGCGCCGCGGACGATGCCGGCGATGTCGACGAAGGACACGGCGGCGGGCAGGATCCGCTCGGAGTGGAAGATCTCCGCCAGCTTGTCGAGCCGCGGGTCGGGCAGGTTGACCACGCCGATGTTCGGCTCGATCGTCGCGAACGGGTAGTTCGCCGCGAGCACCTGGTTCTTGGTCAGGGCGTTGAAGAGGGTCGACTTGCCGACGTTCGGGAGACCGACGATTCCGATGGTGAGAGCCACGGGCATCCAGTCTAGATGGCGACGGATGCCACGCCCCGCGGCATCCGTCCTTCTGAGGGCGGCACCCGTTGCCGGGCGTGTCGCACGCGGCGATACTGAGCGCGTGGACGAGTGCTGCGCGCCGCGGGCGCCCGAGGGCTACGACCGGGAGTTCAACGCCCGGTTCGCCCGGCGGCTCGCTCGGCAGTACCGCAGCGACGGCCTGTCGCCGAGCGCGGCGCTGGTGCTCGAGTTCGCGGGCTCCGTCGGGCTCGAGGGAGCGTCGCTGCTCGAGATCGGCGGGGGGATCGGCGACATCCAGCTGGAGGCGCTCAAGCGGGGCGCGTCCCACACGACCAACGTCGAGCTGTCCGCCGCCTACGAGCCCGAGGCCGCCCGGCTGCTCGACGAGGCCGGCCTGCGCGATCGGGTGACACGGATGCTGGGGGTCGATCTCGCGAGCACGCCCGAGGCGGTGGAGCCGGCCGACATCGTGGTGCTGCATCGCGTCGTCTGCTGCTACCCGGACTACGAGCGTCTGCTCGGCGCCGCCGCCGGAAGAGCCCAGCGCGCCGTCGTGTTCAGCCACCCGCCGCGCACGCTGTTCGCCCGGTTCTCAGCGCGCGCGATCAACGCCTGGTACCACCTGACGGGCAACCCCTACCGTGCGTACGCGCACACGCCCGACGCCATGATCGCGGTGCTGAGCGGGCGCGGCCTCGAACCGCGCTACCGCGAGGTCAGCGGACCATGGCACGTCGTCGGCTCCGTGCGCGCGTGACCTGCCGAGATCAGGACCGGATGCCGCGGAACGCGTGCGTCACGTACGGCAGGTCCACGACCTCGGCGCCGGTCGCCTCGATGACCCGGCGCTCGTCGAACAGGTCGCTCACCGAGGCCAGGATCGCCGCCCGGTCAGCGTCCGACGCGGTGATGACGTAGCTGCGCGAGGCGACCATATCGAGGAGCGCTGCGCGCGTGAGGGAGCGCGTCCATGTCCACGAGCGCGGCTCGAGTCCGTCGAACGGCTCGGCCACACGGGGCCCGTCGCCCGCGAGCATCTCTTCCGCGTGGCTGCCGTGCATCGCCGCCGTCAGGCGCGCGACCCACGGATCCGACTCGTCGCGGATGTTCCAGACGAGCCCGAGCACACCTCCCTTGCGAAGCGCCCGGCCGACTTCGGCGGACGCGGCGACGGGGTCGACCCAGTGCCACGCCTGGCCGAGCAGCACAGCGTCGACGGAGGCGTCGGGAAGCGGCATCCGTTCCGCCGTCCCCACGAAGGTCGGAACCCCGTGGACGTGCTCGCGGAGAGCGGCGAGCATGTCGGCGTCCGGGTCGATCGCGACGACCTCGGCGCCGGCTTCGACGATCGTGCGCGTGAGCTTGCCGGTGCCCGCCCCGACGTCGGCGACGCGCACAGCGCGGCCCGGCTCGCGCACCGGGGCGAGCATCCAGTCCACGGCTTCGCGCGGATAGTCGGGACGGCCCGACTCGTACGCGGCCGCCGCGGCTCCGAACGACAGCGACATCTCCTCGCGACTGGCCATGTCTCCGACCCTATGACGACAGTGCGCGCTCGGCGCGCCTTCCGTCCGCGCACCCGAGCCGGGGTGAGTGTGGACATGTGCCTCTGGACTTCACCGCGATCGACTTCGAAACGGCGAACTCCAGCAACGCCTCGGCCTGTGCGGTGGGGCTCGTGCGCGTGCGCGACGGCGAGATCGTCGACCGGACGGGCTGGCTGATCCGCCCACCGGCCGGGCACGACGTGTTCTTCGAGCTGAACGTCCGCATCCACGGCATCCGCCCCGAGGACGTCGTCGACGCAGCGCCGTGGAGCCGCCAGCTCGCCGACATCGTCGCCTTCACCGGAGACGACATCCTCGTCGCCCACAACGCAGGCTTCGACATGGCCGTGCTCAAGCGGGCCTGCGACGCGACCGGCGACGAGTGTCCGCCGTACCGCTACGCGTGCAGTCTGCAGGTGGCCCGCCGGGTCTACCGTCTCGAGTCGTACCGGCTGCCGTTCGTCGCCGCGGAGGCCGGATTCGCCGACTTCCCGCACCATAACGCGACTGCCGATGCGATGGCCTGCGCGCACGTCATGATCGACGCGGCGCGGCGGGTGGGCGCCGGCGACATCGACGCCCTCACCGAGGCGGTCGGCGTGCGAGTGTCGCAGATCGCGGTCACCGAGGCCCCCGCGGTCTCGTTCGCCGTCGTCTGACGCGGAACCGGTCCCCCGCGCAGGCGATGTCCGAGGCATCCGGCACCCTGGAGTCATGGACGCAGTCGTGATCAGTGTGGTGGCAATCGCCTGTCTTCTCGTCGGCGTGATGGCGGGCTGGGCGGCGGGACTCGCCCGCGGCGCGGCACGAGCCGCGCGCGAACAGGCCGACCTCACCGCGCGGCTCGCCGGCTCGGAGGCCGCGCGGCAGGGCGTGCAGGCCCAGCTCGAGCATCAGCAGGTGCTCTACCGCGAGCTCGCGAGCCAGGCGCGCCACGACCAGGCGGCCCGCGAGGAGCGCGAGCGCCGCGAGCAGTCGGTGCTCCGGGCGCTCGCGCCCGTGCAGGAGACGCTGGCCGCGATGCACACGAAGGTCGACGATCTCGAGCGCGACCGGCACCTGCAGTTCGGCACGCTCGCCGAGCAGCTGCGACGGGCGCACGAATCCGACGAGGCCCTGCGGGCGACCACCGAGTCGCTGGCCGGCGCCCTGCGCTCGGGCAGCACCCGTGGCGTGTGGGGCGAGACGCAGCTGCGGCGCGTCGTCGAGGCCGCCGGGCTCACGCGCCACGTCGACTTCGACCTGCAGACGTCGATCACGTCGGACGCCGGCGCGGGCCGGCCCGACATGGTCATCCGCCTCCCCGGCGAGAAGGCGATCGCCGTCGACGCGAAAGTGCCCCTCGACGCCTTCCTGGAGGCGAGCGCCATCCCGCTGACGGCGCAGGGGGCGGAGGCCGCCCGTCGGCGCAGCCTGCTCGACAAGCACGTCAAGGCCGTACGGGCGCACGTGGACGCCCTCGCCCGCAAGACCTACTGGGCGGGGCTCTCGTCGAGCCCCGAGTTCGTCGTGTGCTTCGTGCCGAGCGAGTCGCTCCTTGCGGCTGCGCTGGAAGAAGACCCCTCGCTGCTGGACTATGCGTTCGGCAAGCGCGTTGCGCTGGCCTCGCCCGTGAACCTCTGGGCGGTACTCAAGACCGTCGCCTACACCTGGACCCAGCAGGACGTGTCGCAGGAGGCCCGCGCGCTCTTCGACCTCGGCAACCAGCTCTACGAGCGGCTTGGATCGCTGGCGTCGCACGCCGACGACCTGCGCCGGGCGATCGAGCGCACCGTCGACAGTTACAACCGGTTCGCCGGATCCCTCGAGACGCGCGTGCTGGTGAGCGCGCGCAAGTTCCCCGGCATCGATGCGACCAAACTCGACGCCGTGAACGAGCCCGCGGCCATCGAGAAGAGCCCGCGCCGCCTCACGGCCCCGGAGCTGCTCGATGAGACGCTCCCCGGGCTCGAAGAGCGGCCCGAACCTGGCGCCGGCAGCGACATCGAACCGCCGCGGCTCTCCGCGACCGCGGAGCTCGGCGACGTGCGCGCACGCATCGCCGCGCCGAACGAGTGAGGCTCAGGCGCCGCCGGGGACGAAGCTCAGCAGCACGATGACCGCGGCGGAGACGCCGACGAACGCGCCGATCATCCACCACGCGCTGATCTCGTGGCCCTCGTCACGGCGGACACGCAGAAGCACGTCCGGCCGGCGGGCGGGATCGATCGCGTTCGCGACCACCGCCTGAGCGCCCGTCTGGGGCGACGACGGATCAGCTGAGTGCGCAGACATCGTCAACTCCTCGGGTTGGGAACACAGACGTGTCTCCATCGACACCACTGAAGATTCTGCCAGAGTTCCCTCGAAGGCCGGTCACGAAACGGTCACGGCGGCATCACGTGTCGCACCGCCGCGGCCGTTTCCGTCAGGCGGTCAGAGCCACTTCGAGACGAGGTGCTCCGACGAGATCCGGCGCAGCGTGCCCGACGCGCCGCGCAGCACGACGCTCTCGGTGTAGACGTACCCGCCTTCCCGACGGACGCCGGCGACCAGCGCGCCGTCGGTGACGCCGGTCGCGACGAAGATCGTGTTGTTGCCCTTCACGAGGTCATCCGCCTCGTAGACGTAACCGTCGAGGTTCAGGCCCGCGTCGATGCCGCGCTGCTTCTCGTCGTCGTCGCGGGGCCAGAGGCGGCCCTGGATGTGACCCCCGAGCGCCTTGATCGCGCACGCGGTGACGATGCCTTCGGGGCTGCCGCCGACACCGACGCACATGTCGGTGCGGGCGTTGTGGCGCGCGGCGTTGATGCCGCCTGCCACGTCGCCGTCGCTCATCAGGCGCGTGCCCGCGCCGGCCTCGCGGATCTCTTCGATGAGACGCTCGTGGCGCGGGCGGTGCAGCACGGAGACCACCAGCTCGTCGACGGGCTTGTCGAGGGCCTTCGCCAGCCGGCGGATGTTCTCGCCGATCGGCAGTCGGATGTCGACGACGCCGACGCCCGCGGGGCCGGTGACGAGCTTGTCCATGTAGAAGACGCTCGACGCGTCGAGCATCGTGCCGTGGTCCGAGACGGCGATGACGGACAGAGCGTTGTTGCGCCCAGCCGCCGTCAGCGAGGTGCCGTCGATCGGATCGACCGCGACGTCGGCCTGCGGGCCGCGCCCGTTGCCGACACGCTCGCCGTTGTAGAGCATGGGCGCTTCGTCCTTCTCGCCCTCGCCGATGACGATCGTGCCGTCGAAGTTCACGGTGGTGAAGAACGCCCGCATCGCGTCGACGGCGGCCCCGTCGGCCGCCTCTTTGGCGCCGCGGCCGATGAACGGCACTGCGCGGATCGCCGCCGCTTCGGTCGCCCGCACGAGTTCGAGTGCGAGGTTGCGGTCGGGGTGGAGGGGACTCATGTCCGCGGTCAGGCTCACCATGCGGTCAGCCTATGCCAGCATGGCGGCCGATTCACGAGAATTTCACGCCATCGAAAGCGAAGGAATCACGTTTCTTTCCCATAGCGCAGGGACGCGGGTTTCCCGCGATCCGCCGGGCAGCGGCATCCGTTCCGGCTTCCGCCCCTTGGGTAGAGTTTGCGGTGACGCCCACTCGATCAAGGGAGCACTCATGCCCGTCGCCACCCCGGAGCAGTACGCCGACATGCTGGACCGCGCGAAGGCCGGTGGCTTCGCGTATCCCGCCATCAACGTCGCCAGTTCGCAGTCGATCAACGCGGTCCTCCAGGGACTCACCGAGGCCGGCTCGGACGGCATCATCCAGGTCACGACGGGCGGCGCGGACTACTTCGCCGGCCACACCGTGAAGAACCGCGCCGCCGGTGCGCTCGCGTTCGCGAAGTTCGCCACCGAGGTCGCCAAGAGCTACCCCATCACGGTCGCCCTCCACACCGACCACTGCCCGAAGCCGGCGCTCGCCGACTTCGTGCTCCCCCTCATCGAGGCGTCGGAGGAAGAGGTGAAGGCCGGCCGCAACCCGATCTTCCAGTCGCACATGTGGGACGGCTCGGCTGTCCCGCTCGACGAGAACATCGAGATCGCGAAGGACCTGCTCCCCCGCCTCAAGAACATCAACGCCATCCTCGAGGTCGAGATCGGCGTCGTGGGCGGCGAGGAGGACGGCGTCCAGCACGAGGGCTCGAACGAGGCGCTCTACACGACGGTCGCCGACGTGACGAAGGCCGTCGAGGCACTCGGCCTCGGCGAGAACGGCCGCTACATCTCGGCCCTCACCTTCGGCAACGTGCACGGCGTGTACAAGCCGGGCAACGTAAAGCTCCGCCCCGAGCTCCTCGGTGAGATCCAGGAGGGCATCGCCGCGAAGTTCGGCACCGGCCCGAAGCCGCTCGATCTCGTGTTCCACGGCGGCAGCGGCTCGACGGACGAAGAGATCGCGCTCGCGGTCGCCAACGGCGTGGTGAAGATGAACGTCGACACCGACACGCAGTACGCTTTCACGCGCTCGGTCGCCGGCTTCATGTTCTCGAACTACGACGGCGTCCTGAAGGTCGACGGCGAGGTGGGCAACAAGAAGGCCTACGACCCGCGCGCCTGGGGCAAGATCGCCGAGTCGGCGATGGCCTCCCGCGTGGTCGAGGCCACGAAGCAGCTCGGCTCGGCCGGCAAGAGCCTCGGCGCGTAAGCAGCAGATTCGACGGATGCCTCGGCACCGGCCTCGCGGGGCAGGTGCCGGGGCCTTCGTTCACTCGGGGTCGGCGTGGCGGTCGAGCAGCCCGGGAGCGCCGTCGCCGCCCTCACTCCCCCGGCGGCGCCGCGGGTTCGCCGCGCAGCAGCACGCGGCCGTCCGACACGGCCCGCACCTCGATCGACGCGATGTCGTCGCGGTCGAGGGCCGTGCCGGCGTCGAGGTGGGCCGTCGTCCCCGGCCCTGCTCGCCACGAGGACAGCTCGCTCGTGGTGCCGTCGGTCGAGGTGACGACGAGCACGTAGGGCCACTCCTGGTCGGCCGTGTAGGGATCGCGGCTGGGCGGGTAGTGGCAGGTCATCGCAATGCGGGTGCCCCACGCCACGTCGGTCAGTTCCACCTTCGCGGTCAGTGGCACGTCCGTCACAGCCTGGAGCGCGACGACCTCTTCGGGCACGCTCGCCGGCGCGACCGCCGTCGTCACCGCGAACGCGACCACCACGGCGACGGCCGCCGCCGCGGCGAGGCCGCTGCCCCACGCGATCATGCGGCGCCTGCGGGCGTCGCGCGTCCCGCGGACGACCATGCGCTCGCGCGCCGCGGGGCCGGGCCCGTCCTGGTCCGACGGTTCGAGCAGCGTCTCGGCGCGTTCGGGTGAGACCCGCGCCAGGAGTCCCATGGTGGGCGCGAGGTCGGCGATCGCGCCGCGGCAGACGGGACAGCTGTCGAGGTGGGTCTCGTACCGGCGGCGGTCGTCCACGCTGAGCGCGCGCACGACGTACGCGGCGTCCCAGTCGGCGAAGCGGGCGTGATCCGTGGTCATCGCGTCACCCCCTTCTCCTGCAGGGTGAGCCGGAGGGCGCGCAGCCCGTAGTGGAGGCGCGACTTGACGGTGCCCTCCGGGATGTCGAGTTCGTCGGCCATCTCGGCGACGGAGAGTCCCCGGTAGTAGGCGCGCACGACGACGGCGCGGTGGTCGGTGGTGAGCGTGGCCAGCGCTTCCTCGACGAGGATCGCCTCGAACAGCGCGTCGGTGGCGTCCGGCGCGGTGCGCTCGGGGACCTCGGCGACGCCGATCTCCCGGCGCCGCCGCGCGCTGCGCGCCTCGTCGATCACGAGGTGACGCGCGACGGTGAACATCCACGAGCGCGTGGTCGAGGGATCCTGCTCGAGGATCTTGGGCGTTCGCCACGCCCGCAGCAGCGTCTCCTGCACGATATCGTCGGCACCGGCGCGGTCGCCGGTGAGATGCACGACATAGCGCCAGACGGGCGCCGCATGTGCGTCGTACAGTGCGGCCAGGCGCGCGGCATCGCGTCCGGCGGCCCTGTCTCGGCGCTCCACGCTGTCGTGCGGCATCCATCACCTCCCGCAGGAGACACGAGACACGCCACCCGCGGGTTCACGTGAATCCGCAGCGCGCCCGCGCTGTCACCAGTGAGTATGGACCCGCGGTGGCGGGACCGCACGGCGCGCGATCCGCGCGCCGCGGAAGGTCAGAGTCGCGCGCTGTCGAGGAGGGCCTGCCACACGGCGGGGTCGTTCGTCAGCGGCGCGACCATCAGCGCGCCGGCGATCAGCGAGAAGACGATGCCGCCCACCAGCGGGATCCACCACGTCACGCGCGAGCGGCGCATGTTCCAGACCGAGAGGGCCGCGGTGGCGCACCAGCCGACCACGAGGACGAGCACGGCAGCGATCGCCCACGGCTTGGCCGCGGCGGGATCGGAGAGCTGCACGTCGACGCCCATCAGTCCGAGCATCGTCTCGGCGTACGAGCCGTAGTCGAGGAACGCGGGCACCGAGGTGATCACGTTGACCAGGCCGTAGGCGAGCAGCGCGAACGTCACGATGCGATCGACCGGGTGCCGACGCTTCTCGGCGACGGCGGGAGCGGGTGGGATGCCGTCGGCCGGCGCATCGGTCATGATCGGCGCGATCGGCTCCTGCTGCCAGGGCGCGGGCTCCTGGATGCGCGCCCGCTGCTCCTCCGGCGTCGCGTACTCGCCGTACTGGGGACGGGGACGCGAGCGCGGATCGGGCTCGGCGTTCGCGGCGTCGCTCATGCGCGGGTCCGTCCGCCGAGGGCGCGGTCGTCGCGCTTGCCGGCAGCATCCGTCCGCAGCTCCTTCGGGAGGGAGAACTGCAGATCCTCCTCGGCCGTGCGCACCTCTTCGACATCGCGGTAGCCGGCGGCGGCGAGGTCGTCGAGCACCTGCTGCACGAGCACCTCGGGCACCGACGCGCCGCTGGTGACGCCGACGGTCTCGACCCCTTCGAGCCACGCCTGCTCGACCTCGTCCGCGTAGTCGACGCGGTAGGCCGCCTTGGCGCCGTGCTCCAGCGCGACCTCGACGAGTCGCACACTGTTCGACGAGTTCGCCGACCCGACGACGATCACGAGATCGGCGTCCTTCGCGACCTTCTTGATCGCGACCTGGCGGTTCTGCGTCGCGTAGCAGATGTCGTCCGACGGCGGATCCTGCAGCTCGGGGAAGCGCACCCGCAGACGGCGCACGGTCTCCATCGTCTCGTCGACCGAGAGCGTCGTCTGCGACAGCCACACGACCTTCGACGGGTCGCGCACCTCGATCGTGTCGGCCTCTTCGGGCGAGTTCACGATCGTGACATGGTCGGGAGCCTCGCCGGCGGTGCCCTCGACCTCCTCGTGGCCGATGTGGCCGATGAGGAGGATCTCGAAGTCGTCGCGCGCGAAGCGCACCGCCTCGCGATGCACCTTCGTGACGAGGGGGCACGTCGCATCGATGGCGCGTAGACCACGATCGGATGCCGCGTTCACGACCGCGGGTGACACCCCGTGCGCGCTGAACACGACGTGGGCGCCCGAGGGGACCTCGTCCACCTCTTCGACGAAGATGGCGCCCTGCTTCTCGAGCTCGGTGACGACGTGGATGTTGTGCACGATCTGCTTGCGCACGTACACGGGGGCACCGTAGCGCTCGAGCGCCTTCTCGACGGCGATGACGGCGCGGTCCACGCCCGCGCAGTAGCCGCGCGGGGATGCCAGGAGCACCCGCTTGTGTCCGGCCCCGGCGATATCCTTGAGCGGTTCGCGCCGCCGCGGGATCCGCGGGACGGGCATGCTCACAGGGGCCTGACTCGTTCGGGTCTGCCCCGCGGTGCTGATGCTCACCCCTCGATTCTACGGGCGGGCTCCTGAGCGGGGACTCCGCCGAGGAGCCCGCGACGCCCGCCGGCTCACCGGTGCGAGCAGCCCGCGCCCGGGCATGAAAGGACCGCATGACGAGTTTCCAGCCCGCCACCGTCCCCGGCGAGCCGCCACCTCCCGACTCCGTTCCGCCGCGAGATTCCACGGCGCAGGCGCCGACCTCCGTCGCCCGGCTCAACGACACGATCCGCGGTTTCGTCCAGACCTGGGGCTCGGTGTGGGTCGAGGGCGAGGTCACGGGGTGGAACCAGCGGGGCGGCAACGTGTTCGGCCGCCTGAAGGACCTCGTGACCGACGCCACGATCTCGTTCCGCATCTGGTCCTCCACGCGAGACCGGCTGCCCGGCGACCTGAAGGTCGGCGACCACGTGATCGCGTGCGTCAAGGCCGACTACTTCGTGAAGAACGGCGACTTCAGCTTCGGCGTCTCCGCGATGCGCCATGTGGGACTCGGCGACCAGCTGGAGAAGCTGGAGCGCCTGCGCGTGCAGCTGCGGTCCGAAGGACTGTTCGATCCCTCGCGCAAGAAGCCCATCCCCTTCCTGCCGCACCTCATCGGCCTCATCACCGGCGAGAACTCGGATGCCGAGAAGGACGTCCATCGCAACGCCGAACTGCGCTGGCCGCAGGTGCGGTTCCAGACGAAGTACGCCGCAGTGCAGGGAGACCGGTGCGTTCCCGAGACGATCGCGGCTCTGAAGGCGCTGGATGCCGCACCCGACGTCGACGTCATCATCATCGCCCGCGGCGGCGGCGACCCGCAGACCCTGCTCGGCTTCAGCGACGAGCGGCTGGTCCGGGCGGTGGCGGCGGCATCCACCCCCATCGTCAGCGCCATCGGCCACGAGAACGACCACCCCCTCCTCGACGACGTCGCCGACCTGCGCGCATCGACCCCGACCGACGCCGCCAAGCGCGTCGTGCCGGACGTCGCGGAGCAGCGCGCGCTCGTCGGTCAGCTGCGCGCCCGCATGAACACGAGGCTCACGCAGCGCATCACGCACGACATCGCCCAGCTCGAGCAGCTGCGCTCCCGCCCGGTGCTGCGCGACCCCGAGACGCTGCTGACCACCCGCTCGCACGAGGTCGAGCTCCTCGCGGCTCGCGGGCGCGATCGCATCGACCGGTCGCTGCGCGTCCAGGAGCAGCGCACCGCCGAGCTCCGCGCGACGCTGCGCGCCCTCTCCCCCGCATCGACGCTGGCCCGCGGCTACGCGATCGCGCACCTCGCCGACGGCGTCATCGTGCGCGACGCCGCGCAGGCCCCGGCATCCACTCCCATCGTCGTCACCGTCGGGCGCGGCTCGTTCGCGGCGCGCTCCGAGGGCGAGATCGCCGAGGACGACACGCGGACCGACGACGACGTCGAGCCGAACCGGGCGGGGCACGGGGCGGGTCCCGCGGCCGAATAGACTGTGACCATGACTGAGACGAGCGGCGCCCTCACGGACGTCGCGGCCCTCTCGTTCGAGCAGGCGCGCGACGAACTCGTCCGCGTCGTCGCCGAACTCGAGCAGGGCGCCCCGACCCTCGAGCACTCCCTCGCACTCTGGGAGCGCGGCGAGGCGCTCGCCGCCCGCTGCGAGGAATGGCTGCTGGGCGCCAAGCGCCGTCTCGAGGCCGCTCGCGCCTCCGCCGATCGCGCACAGGGCGAGGCGCTCTGATGTCACGCGAACCCCGCATCGTCGCCGAACTCGGTCGCCCCGAGACGCCGCAGGAGACCGCCGACCGCAAGGCCGAGTCGTCGCGGATCTACCGCTCGAGTCAGAACGTGCGCAATCTCATCGCGGCGCTGCTCGCGACGCTGGCGGTCGTGATCGTCATCATCGCCGCCGTGCCCCGCGGCACGCCCCCGCCGCGCGAAGCGATCGACGTCGCTGCGGTCGCGGAGGGTGTCGCCGCCTCCGAAGGCCGCACGGTCATCACCCCGGAGATGTCCGACGGGTGGATCGTGAACCGCGCAGGCATCGAGGGCAACGGCGGAGTCCGCGCGTTCACCGTCGTCTACGCCCCTTCCCAGGAGGACGAGCGCGGCTTCCTGCGTGTCGCCCAGGGATTCGACGCCGACGAGTCGTGGCCGGCCCGCGTGCTCTCGGGCTCCGCCCCGCAGGACACCGTCACGATCGACGGCATCACGTGGGAGCGCTACGAGCTCGACCCCGACCGCACCGGGAACATCTCGGTCGCGCTGACCACCGACGCCGGCACCGACACGGTGCTCATCTACGGAGCCGCGGGCGAGACCGCCCTCGAAGAGACGGCACGCTCCGTCACCGACCAGATCACCGCACTGCGCCAGGAGGCCGAGTGACCGATCAGCCCACCCCCGCGAAGGCCTGGCGGGAGATGCAGCGCGGCAACGCGCGCTTCGTCGCCGGCGAACCCCGCCACCCCCGGCAGGACGTCGACACCCGGCATGAACTCGCGGGAGGGCAGCGACCCCGTGCCGCCCTCTTCGGCTGCGCGGACTCGCGTCTGGCGGCGGAGATCATCTTCGACAAGGGCCTCGGCGACCTCTTCGTCGTCCGCAACGCGGGCCAGGTCGTCTCCGAGTCCGTCGTGGGCAGCCTCGAGTACGCCGTCGCTGTGCTCGGTGTGCCCCTCATCGTGGTGCTGGGCCACGACGCGTGCGGCGCCGTCCGCGCGGCGATCGACAGCACCAGCCCCGACGCCGATCCGCTGCCCCCGCACATCTGGCGGCTGATCTCGCCGATCGTGCCCGCGGTGCGCCGCGTCCAGCGGGCGTCCGCGGTGGACGGCGTGTACCCCGACGTGATCGACGCCGAAGAGGTCGGCCGCGAGCATCTTCGCGACACCGTCGGCGAGCTGCTCCACTCCTCCGAGCTGATCAGCTCCGCCGTCGCCGAGGGGCGCCTCGCGATCGTCGGCGCCAATTACCGCCTCGGCGAAGGCACCGCGGTACCCGACGTCATCGTCGGCATCACCGACCCCGCCTGAACCCCCAGCTCTGCCAAGACATCCCCTGTACCGACACGTGAGGAACAACGACGTGACCGACATCGAGTACCGCATCGAGCACGACACCATGGGCGAGGTGCGCGTGCCCAAGAACGCGCTCTACGCCGCGCAGACCCAGCGCGCCGTGGAGAACTTCCCCATCTCCGGCGACCGGCTCGAGCCCGCGCAGATCGTCGCGCTCGCGCGCATCAAGAAGGCCGCGGCCCTCGCGAACAAGGAGCTCGGCACGCTGGACGGCGCCATCGCAGACGCCATCGCCGGTGCGGCCGACCGCATCATCGCCGGCGAGTTCGCCGACCAGTTCCCGATCGACGTCTACCAGACCGGCAGCGGCACGTCGTCGAACATGAACATGAACGAGGTGCTCGCGACCCTCGCCACGCAGGCGCTGGGCGCGACCGTGCACCCGAACGACCACGTCAACGCGTCCCAGTCGTCCAACGACGTGTTCCCCACCTCGGTGCACATCGCGGTGACTCAGGAGCTCATCGACGACCTGATCCCCGCTCTCGACCACCTGGCCGTCGCCCTCGAGGCGAAGGCCGACCTCTGGAAGACCGTCGTGAAGTCGGGCCGCACCCACCTCATGGACGCGACCCCCGTCACCCTCGGCCAGGAGTTCGGCGGCTACGCCCGCCAGATCCGCCTCGGCATCGAGCGCGTGCAGGCGGTGCTCCCCCGCGTCGCCGAGGTCCCCCTCGGCGGGACCGCGGTCGGCACCGGCATCAACACGCCGCTCGGCTTCCCGCAGCGCGTGATCGAGCTCATCGTCTCCGACACCGAGCTGCCGATCACCGAGGCCAAGGACCACTTCGAGGCCCAGGCCAACCGCGACGGACTGGTCGAGGCATCCGGCGCCCTCCGCACCGTCGCGGTGTCGCTGACCAAGATCAACAACGACCTCCGCTGGATGGGCTCGGGCCCGAACACAGGTCTGGGCGAGCTCCACATCCCCGATCTGCAGCCTGGATCGTCGATCATGCCCGGCAAGGTCAACCCGGTGATCCCCGAGGCCACGCTCATGGTCTGCGCCCGCGTCATCGGCAACGACGCCACGGTCGCCTGGGCGGGCGCGTCGGGCGCCTTCGAGCTCAACGTCGCCATCCCGATCATGGGCAGCGCGGTGCTCGAGTCGATCGAGCTGCTCGCGAACACCTCGCGCGTCCTCGCTGACAAGACCATCGACGGGCTCGAGGCGAACGTCGAGCGCGCCGCCGCGTACGCCGGCATGTCGCCGTCGATCGTCACCCCGCTCAACAAGCTCATCGGCTACGAGGCCGCCGCCAAGATCGCCAAGCACTCCGTCGCGAAGGGCATCACGGTGCGCGAGGCTGTGATCGACCTCGGCTACGTGGAGCGCGGCGAGCTCACGCTCGAGCAGCTCGACGAGAAGCTCGACCTTCTCTCGATGACGCACCCGGGCTGATCAGCCCACCCGATGTCGCAAGCCGTGCGTCGGCGGGATAATCGGGTCATGGCCCGAACCCCCCGCCCGGTTCCCGCGCGCGTCAGGATCCTCGCCGCGATCCTGGCCGTCGCGTGCGTGGGTCTCGCGATCGTGGGCAGCGTCACGTTCCTCGTACAGCGCGAGCAGGCACTCGGTGGCGTCAACGATCGGCTCAAAGCCCAGGTCGCGTCGCTCCAGACCGTGGCCGAGGGCGACTCCGCCGACGCGACCGACGGCGCGTCCGCGGCGACGGAGGAGCTCGACAAGAGTGACTTCCAGAACGTCGACGACTACCTGAACGCGGTGGTGGCGCGCCTGGTGCCCGCGCGCAACGAAGGCTCGCTGGCGCTGATCGACGGCGTGCCGAGGTGGGTGCCGTCCACCCTCACGGGAATCCCCATCGCGAAGAACCAGCAGCTCATCGACCGCGTCGTCGAAGAGACCGCTGACGGCACGCCGCACATGGGAACGGCGGTGACCGACCAGGGTTCGCTCCGCTACATCGCGATCCCGGTGAGCATGGCCGGCGATCCCCGCCAGGGGATGTACGTTCGCGCGGTCGATCTCGGCGCGGAGCTCCAGCCGGTGACCTTCGCCATGACGACGTATGTGATCGCGGCGGTCGCCGTGCTGTTCGCGATCGGGATCGTGGGGTGGTTCGTCACCGGGCGGCTGCTGTCGCCGATCCGGCGCCTCCGCGAGACGGCCGACGCCATCTCGATCACCGACCTCTCGCATCGCCTCGAGCCCCAGGGCAACGACGACATCGCCGACCTGTCGCGCACGGTCAACTCGATGCTCGATCGCCTGGAGGATTCGGTCGACGTCCAGCGTCAGCTCCTCGACGACGTGCGCCACGAGCTGAAGACGCCCATCACGATCGTGCGGGGTCACCTCGAGCTCATGAACCCGCAGGATGCTGCGGATGTGGCGTCCGCCCGGGACATCGGCATCGCCGAGCTCGACCGGCTCACGCGCCTCGTCGAGGACATCGACCTGCTGGCCACCGCCGAGGCGGACTCGTACAGCCTCGAGACCGTCGACCTCGCCGGGCTCACCGAGCGGGTGGGCGAGCTCGTGGCTGTCATCCCCGGCCACAGCTGGACGGTCGAGGCCCGCGCCGAAGGAGTCACCGTGGGCGACCAGGACCGCCTGCTGCAGGCATGGCTGCAGCTCGCCGACAATGCCGCCAAGTACACGCCCGAGGGCAGTCCCATCGAGATCGGCAGCGCCCACTCGGACGACGGCTCGCGGCTCTGGGTGCGCGACCACGGCCCCGGCATCCCGCCTGGCGCCCGGGCCCGCATCTTCCGCCGATTCGACCGCGCGCACGTGAAGCGCTCGGTGGGCGGGTCGGGTCTCGGCCTCGCCATCGTGGATGCGATCGCGAAGGGGCACGGCGGGCACTGCGTCGTCACCGATACGCCGGGAGGCGGCGCCACGTTCACGATCCACCTGCCTCGCACGGAGGCCGAACTGCCGGCACCGGTGCGTGCCGGAGACGTGCTGCAACGGGAGGCCGCCGGATGACCAGGATCCTCATCGTCGAGGACGAACCTCGGATCGCCGCGTTCGTCAGTCGCGGCCTCGAGGCCGCCGGCTACGAGACGCTCGTCTTCGAGGACGGCCCGGAGGGACTCGAGTCGGCGCTGCGCGGCGATGCCGACCTCGTGCTCCTCGACGTCGGCCTGCCCACGATGGACGGCTTCGAGGTGCTGCGCGAGCTGCGAGCCCGCGGTTCCGCGGTGCCCGTGATCATGCTCACCGCCCGATCCAGCACGCGCGACACCGTCACCGGCCTGGACGCGGGCGCCAACGACTACGTCCCGAAGCCGTTCACGTTCGAAGAGCTGCTCGCGCGCGTGCGGTCGCGCCTGCGCGAGAGCGTGCCGCAGCCCGGCGTCGCGATCTCGCACGGCGACGTCGTGCTCGACATCCTCGCGCGCCGCGCGACCGTAGGTGGCCGCGAGGTCGACCTGTCGGCGCGCGAGTTCTCACTCGCGGAGCAGTTCCTGCGCAACCCCGGCCGCGTGCTCAGCCGGGAGCAGCTGCTGAGCCGTGTGTGGGGGCTGGACTTCGATCCCGGTTCCAACGTGGTCGACGTGTACGTGCGCTACCTGCGCGGCAAGCTGGGCGCCGACCACATCGTCACGGTCCGCGGCGCGGGCTACCGCTGGGAGTGAGCCGTCGGGCATCCCGTTGGCGGGGGTGCCCTGCCTGGGCAGGAAGAAGCCCCCGGTGCTGGGGGACACCGGGGGCTGTGAAGGGCCGGACTGGGGGATCCGACCGTTGTCAGTCGCGCTTGTCTGGGGAATTGCGCGACTGGTCTTTCTTTCCGTCGTTGCCGGCGCCGTTGCCGTTTCCGACGTTCGATCCCGCGTGCGCGGGAGGCTTCTGACCGATCGACTGCTGACCGGACTGATTCTGCTGCTTCTGAGGCGGCTGCGCAGGGGCCTTCTGCTCCGGGGCCGGAGCCTGGACGATGCCCTGTCGCTGAGTGGTGGATCCGCTCGAGTTGCTCGAATCGACCGAGTCGCTCCGGTCGACCTGCTCGGTCTGGTCGGCGATCTCACGCTCCAGACGTGCGATCAGCGCATCGAGCCGACCGCTCGCCCAGCCATGGGAGGCAGCCCAGCTGCGCAGCGCGTCCCACGTGCCCGCGGCCTTCGCTGCGGCGATGGCAGAATCCATGTCGCCGCCCGGTGCTGCGGGAGGAGCCGGGGCGGCGGGCGCCGCCTCGGGCGCCGCGCTCCCGGGAGTGCGCGTGCTGGTCGACTCGGGCGGCGCGACCTCGACAGGGGCGGGCGCCTGGACCACCTCGGGCTCGGCCGAGGGGACCAGGGCGTCGGGCGTCGCGGCCGGCGCGGGGTGGGGCGTCGCCGAGGGGGATGCCGCCGCCGGGACGACGATGCGCTGGGATGCGACGCTCGTGCCCTCGGATTCGGCCAGCGCCGCAGTGTTCGCGAGGGCGACGGCAGTCACGACAGCGACGCTCGCTGCGACAGCGGTCATGCCGCCGATCACGAGTCCCGTGCGTGCGTGCACTTCTCGCCTGCCCTCCGTGTGCGCGGAATCGTTTCCCCTCATCCATGGTGACAGACCGATCGCGCGGTATGCGCCGTGGGCGATGAGACTTTCCTCATGCTCGCACGGCACAGCGGGCCGGGATCCGACATCCCGGCCCGCTGCGTCGTCAGCTGATGACGGCGGCTCTCAAGCGAGTTCTCCGGCCTCCAGGAGGTCGGTGACGAGCGCCGCGATGGCCGACCGCTCCGACCGCACGAGCGTCACGTGGCCGAACAGCGCGTGACCCTTGAGCGTCTCGATGACCGATGCGACGCCGTCGTGCCGACCGACCCTCAGGTTGTCGCGCTGGCCCACGTCGTGGGTCAGGACGACGCGGGAGTTCTGGCCGATGCGGCTGAGCACCGTCAGCAGCACGTTGCGCTCGAGCGACTGCGCCTCGTCGACGATCACGAACGCGTCGTGCAGCGAGCGTCCGCGGATGTGCGTCAGCGGCAGCACCTCGAGGAGGCCCCTTTCGACCACCTCGTCGAGCACGTTGGTCGAGACCACGGAGCCGAGCGTGTCGAAGACCGCCTGGCCCCACGGGTTCATCTTCTCCTGCTGGTCCCCCGGCAGGTAGCCGAGCTCCTGGCCGCCGACGGCGAACAGGGGCCGGAACACGATGATCTTGCGCTGCTGCTGTCGTTCGAGCACCGCTTCCAGAGCGGCGCACAGGGCGAGAGCCGACTTTCCGGTGCCGGCACGGCCGCCGAGCGAGACGATGCCGACCTCGGGATCGAGCAGCAGGTCGATGGCTATCCGCTGCTCGGCCGAGCGCCCGTGGAGGCCGAAGACCTCGCGGTCGCCGCGCACCAGGCGGTACTCGCCGTCACCGACGACCCGACCCAGCGCCGAGCCCCGCTCGGAATGGATGATCAGGCCCGTGTTCACCGGGAGCCCCTGCACGTCCTCGCTGGAGGCGACTTCGCTCTCGTACAGGTCGCTGATGTCGTCGCCCGAGACGTCGAGCTCGGAGATGCCGGTCCAGCCGGAATCGACCGCCTGCTCCGCGAGGTACTCCTCCGCGGTGATGCCGAGCGACGCCGCCTTGACCCGCATCGGCAGGTCCTTCGAGACGACGGTGACCTCCTGCCCGTCCTGGGCGAGATTCATCGCGATGGCGAGGATCCGGCTGTCGTTGTCGCCGAGCCGCATCCCCGAGGGGAGCACCGTCGCGTCGGTGTTGTTCAGTTCGACGCGAAGCGTGCCGCCCTGACCGACGGGAACGGGAAAGTCGAGGCGCCCGTGCTCGACACGGAGTTCGTCGAGATGGCGCAGTGCCTGCCGGGCGAAGTAGCCGATCTCGGGATCATGCCGCTTGCCCTCCAGCTCCGTGATCACCACGACGGGGATCACGACGCTGTGCTCGGCGAAACGGAAGAACGCCCGCGGATCGCTCAGCAGCACCGACGTGTCGAGTACATAGGTCCGCAGATCCTGATCGGAATCGGCGACCCGCTCGAGGTCCTGACTGCGCTGCTCGTGTGGTGCTCGTGTGGTCACAACCCACTCCCGCCCCGGGTGGTTCACCCGGCAGTCACGAGTCGACCATGGGTCACGAGTCGCGATCCGGAAGGCCGACTCGACCGGGCTCCTTGCCCGATGCGCTCACGTTACGACCGCGCCGCGTCGTCGGACGCGCTCGACACGCACGAATTCGTGACATGTCGGTGAACGGATGCTGCACGAGCAGCATCCCCTGTCACCAGACGCGCGCCGACGAGAAGGCGGCGAGCGCGTCGCCGAACAGCCGCAGCGTGTCGGCACCGGTGCCGACGTGCGGGGCGACCCGGATGCGGCCGGCCCGCGTCGTGACGGTGAGGCCGTGGTTCGCCAAGGAGGCGGCGAGGGGCGCTGCGTCCTGCGGAGGGGGCTCCAGGGTCACGATGCCCGCGCGGCGCTCGGGGTCCCTCGGTGTGACCACCGGCACCTCGTAGCGATCCGCGAAGAAGATGACGTCGGTCGCCCGCGCAGCCAGCACCGCCTCGATGGCGGCGACGCCCACATCGACCACTTCGCGCAGCGCCGTCGCCAGGCGCGCCGCGGCGAGCGTGTCGAAGCCGGCGACCGAGAAGGCCCGTGCCGAGGCGGCGGGCACGGGCACGGTGTCCACCGGCAGGTCGCCCTCCACTCCCTGGAAGCCCGACAGGACGGGCGCGATGCGCTCGAGAGCGCGATCGCCGAACCACGCGAACCCCGTCCCCCGCCCCGCGCGAAGCCATTTGTAGCCGTTGCCGCACACGACGTCCGCCGCGAGGTAGTCGGCCTCGACCGCGCCGAATCCCTGGATGGCGTCGACGATGAGGAGTCGATCGCCGATCACCTCGCGGATCGCCGACAGATCGGTGCGGTACCCCGTGCGGAAGTCGACGAGGCTGACCGCCACCGCACGGGTGTCGTCGGAGAGGGCGGAGCGGATCGCGTCGGGCGTCATGAACCCGTCGGCCGGCTCGACCCACTGCAGCTGCACCGAGCCGAACGCTTCGGACGCGCGGGTCGCCGCCACCGTCAGGCTCGGGAACTCGCCGCGGCCGAGCATGAGGCCGCCCGCCAGTCCGTAGATGGCGTGCATGAGGCCGTACGTCGTGGACGGCTGCAGCACCACGTGCGAGGCATCCGTGCCGATCAGCTCCGCGACCAGCTCGCGGGCCTCTCGCTCGTGGTCGGCCACGAGTTCGATGCTCGTCCGCCGGCCCGAGCCGAGCAGCTCGGTGTCCCCCTGCGCCTCGCTGCGGACCGCAGGCGAGAGCGGCCCGAACGCCGCCCAGTCCAGATACCCCGGTTCCCCATCGAACGACGCCAGATATGAATCCAGATCCGTCACGCGGATCATTCTGGCAGAGGTGCGATCAGCCGTGTGAGCGGCCGATCAACCGCCGTATCGACGGTCACGCGAGGCGAAGTCGCGGATGGCGCGGAGGAAGTCCACCTCGCGCAGATCCGGGCCGAGAGCCTCGACGAAATAGAACTCCGAGTGGGCCGACTGCCACAGGAGGAAATCGCTCAGCCGCTGCTCCCCCGACGTGCGGATGACGAGGTCGGGATCGGGCTGTCCTCCGGTGTAGAGATGCTCGCCGATCTGCTCGGGCGTGAGGCTCGCCGCCAGCTCCTCGAGCGATCCCCCGCGCTCATCGTGCTGGGCGATGATGCTGCGCACGGCGTCGACGATCTCGCCCCGGCCGCCGTAGCCGACCGCGAGGTTGACGTGCATCCCCGCGTTGTCCTTGGTGCGGGTCTCGACGTCGGCGAGGACGCGCCGGAGGTCCGCCGGCAGCGCGTCCGCCCGGCCCACGTGCTTCACGCGCCAGTCACGCTCGTGCGAGAGCTCGTCGGCGAGTTCGGCGATGATCTCGATGAGGTCGGAGAGCTCCCGCGAATCGCGTTTGCGCAGGTTGTCGTTGGACAGCAGGTACAGCGACACGACGCGGATGCCCACGTCGTCGCACCAGCGGAGGAATTCCTTCATCTTGGCCGCGCCCGCGCGGTGGCCGTGCGCGGCGGAGTCGTAACCGAGCTGCTTCGCCCACCGGCGGTTCCCGTCGATCATCATCGCGAGGTGGCGGGGGACGGATGCCGGGTCCAGGCGTCGGCGCAGGCGGTTTATGTAGAGCCGGTAGAGGGGCCCCCTGCCCTCGTTCGTCTCGCCGCGCGCCACATGCCTACGCTACCTCCCGCGCGACGTCGACCCTAGCGTGGGACCGAGTGCCACTTCCCCTGCCACCGAGCATGTTCCCCTCGCGGCATGCGCGCCCCTCTACGCTGGGGGAATGAGCCGCCGTCGCAGTATTCCCCGGGCCCCTGAGGTCCCCGTGCTGCCGCTGATGGACGCCGCGGCCGTCGACGCCGCGACACCCGATCTCAAGCCGACGTGGCGCGGCTGGATCCACGCGGCGACCTTCCCCATCGCGATCGCGGCCGGCATCGTGCTCATCGTTCTCGCGCAGGGCGCGCCGGCGAAGTGGGCGTCGGCGGTGTTCATGGCCACCTCGCTGCTGCTCTTCGGCAATTCCGCGCTCTACCACCGGTTCAACTGGAAGCCGAAGACCAAGGCGATCCTCAAGCGCATCGACCACGCCAACATCGTGCTGCTGATCGCGGGCACCTACACTCCGATCGCGGTGCTCGCGCTGCCGCCCCAGCAGGGGGCGCTGCTGCTGGTCCTCGTCTGGAGCGGCGCCCTGCTCGGCATCCTGTTCCGCGTCTTCTGGATCAACGCGCCGCGCTGGCTCTACGTCGCCCTCTATCTCCTGCTGGGGTGGGCGGCCGTCATGTACATCGTTCCGCTGTTCCAGGCCAGCGCGGCCATGATGGTCCTCGTCGCCATCGGCGGCCTGCTCTACACCGGCGGCGCCGTCGTCTACGCGCTGAAGCGTCCCAACCCGTGGCCCGGCCACTTCGGCTTCCACGAGATCTTCCACGTCTGCACGGTGCTCGCATTCCTCTGCCACTGGACGGCGTGCCTCATCATCGCGCTGCACCCGTACTCCCCGTCGCTGGGGCTTCCGAACTGAACATGATGGCGGATGCTGCGGGCCGCAGCATCCGTCACCGCCACCGCTCGCGGCGGCTCAGCCCTTGGGCGGCGCCGTGGCGTCCCCGCGGTCGTCGTCGGCCGCCGGGTCGATGCTCTGGTCGTCGACCTCGGTCGCGTCCGTGGCGCGCGCCGCCTGCTCCTCGGCGTCGAGCTGCTCCTGGATGTCGGCGCGCACGCGGCCCCGGCGGATGCGGCGCATCATGTCCCAGATCAGGAAGATCACGGCGATCGCGATGAGCGCGGTGAAGAGGAATCCCACGACGCCGGGGCTCACGAGGTTCGGATCGACCGCGGGCGTGGGCGTCGGCGTCGGGGTCGTCGCTGCGGACAGGAGTGCGACGATCGCGTGCTGCATGGGGTCCTCGCTCTGCCCGCGGGGCGGGCGGTGTCGTCGGGGGTGCGCGCGAGCGCATAGCCTGGAGTCCCAGCCTAATCTTCCGATCCGACCCGACGAGCCCGAAGGAGCGGCGTGACCACGCAGGACATGCTCGACGAGCGCTACGGCCGCCGCCGCTCCCCTGCACGCGCGTGGCTCATCGGCGCCGGCATCGTGGTGGCGGTCGCCGTCGTCGGTCTCTTCGGCTGGTCCACCGTGCGAGCCTCGCTCAACTCCGTCGACTCGGACACGACATCGTTCGACGTCGTCGACGAGCACTCCGTGACGCTCGGATTCCAGATCAGCAGTCCCCCCGGCGCCGCGGTCGCGTGCGCGATCGAGGCGCAGGACCAGGAGCACGGCGTGGTGGGCTGGCGGGTCGTCGAGCTGCCGGCATCCGAGCTCCACGCGCGCGCCTTCCGCGAGACGATCCCGACGACCGCGCTCGCCACCACCGGGTTCGTGAATTCGTGCTGGGTGCTGCCCGAGTGAGTTTGTCCGAACAGACGCCGTGACGTAGTCTGGCGGGACATCAGCACAATCGCGCCCTGGCCGTGAGCCGGGGCGTTCGGTTTATGCCCGCACCACTGCGGTCGGCAGCGGGCCCAACGAAGGAGTCAGCCGTGTCCACCGACGCCCCCGTGACCTTCCTCACCCAGGACGCCTACGATCGCCTGGCCGCCGAGCTCGAGCACCTCTCGACCACCGGCCGCGAGGAGATCGCCAAGCGCATCGAGGCCGCGCGCGAAGAAGGCGACCTCAAGGAGAACGGCGGCTACCACGCCGCCAAGGACGAGCAGGGCAAGCAGGAAGCCCGCATCCGCACGCTTCAGCACCTGCTCAAGACCGCGACGGTCAGCGAGGCGCCGGAGAGCAACGGCGTCGTCGAGCCCGGCACCGTCATCACCGCCATCGTGGCGGGCGGCGAAGAGGTCTTCCTGCTCGGCAACCGCGAGATCGCGGTCGGCTCCGAGCTCGACGTGTACAGCGAGGCCTCGCCCCTGGGCGTCGCGATCCTCGGCCGCAAGGAGGGCGAGAAGACGTCGTACACCGCCCCCAACGGCCGTGAGATCGCCGTCGAGATCGTCAAGGTCGAGACCTACAACGGGCAGTGACCCGCAGCGGCCTCAGGGAGTCCTCTGAGGCCGCCGGGCGCGGCCTTGCCTAGTCCGGAACGACCGTGGGCGCGTAGCCCGCGTCCTCGAGCACCGAGATGACGTGCGCGCGGTGCTCCTCACCGCGCGTCTCCACACTCAGCTGCAGGATCACCTCGCTGATCTGGATACCCTGCCCGTGCCGGGTGTGCAGCACCTCGATGACGTTCGCCCCGGCGATCGCCAGCAGCTCCGACACGCGCGCGAGCTGACCAGGACGGTCCGGCAGCGGGATGCGCAGCGTCATGTACCGACCGGATGCCGCGAGCCCGTGCGCGACGACGCGCTGCAGCAGCAGCGGGTCGATGTTGCCGCCCGAGAGCACCGTGACGGTCGGGCCGGTCGCGACGACCTTGCCCGCCAGGATCGCCGCGACGCCGACCGCGCCCGCGGGCTCGACGACCTGCTTGGCGCGTTCGAGCAGCACGAGCAGGGCGCGGGCGATGTCGTCCTCCGTCACCGTCACGACCTCGTCGACGAGATCACGGATGATCTCGAACGGCAGGTCCCCCGGACGGGCGACCGCGATGCCGTCCGCGATCGTCGGCGAGGTCGGGACCTCGAGCGGATGCCCCGCCTCGAGCGATGCCGGATAGGCGGCGGAGTTCTCCGCCTGCACGCCGATCACCCGCACCGTGCGGCCCTCCGCCGCGGCACGCGCCTTGACGGCCGCGGCGACGCCGGCGACGAGTCCTCCCCCGCCGATCCCCAGCACGACGGTGTCGAGGTCGGGCAGCTCATCCATGAGCTCGAGGCCCAGCGTGCCCTGCCCGGCGATGACGTCGTGGTGGTCGAAGGGGTGGATGAAGACGGCACCCGTGCGCTCGGCGAACTCGGCCGCGAGGCGCAGCGGCGTCTCGACGGTGGCGCCCTCGAGAATGACGTCGGCGCCGTACCCTCGCGTGGCGAGGAGCTTCGGCACCGGCACGCCGAGCGGCATGAAGATGGTCGCGTGGATGCCGAGCGCCTTCGCCGCGAGCGCCACGCCCTGGGCGTGGTTGCCGGCCGAGGCGGCCACGACGCCGCGGGCGCGCTCCTCGGCGGTCAGCCGCGAGAGGCGATAGGTCGCGCCGCGGATCTTGAACGACCCGGTGCGCTGCAGGTTCTCGAGCTTGAGGTGCACCGGCACGCCCAGGACGTCCGACAGGTGCAGCGAGGCGTCGAGCGGGGTGTGCGAGATGACGCCCTCGAGGGTGGCGGCGGCATCCTCGAAGTCCGCGAGCGTCGGGACGGCCGAGGCGAGTGCTGCCGGGGCAGGCGCGGTCGCGGCGGCCTGATCGGCGGATGACATGGCGGTGGTCACGAACGGACTCTCCTCTGCCGGGGGACGGTGCTCCAGATGAGATCTCCGGTGGGTCTGGCGCCGGTCTCCCACGCGCGTTCGGCAAGGTAGACCGCCACGACGTTCACGAACGCGGCGAGCGGCACGGCGAAGAGGGCTCCCGGGATGCCGGCGATCATGGCACCGCCCGCGACCACGAGCACCACCGCGAGCGGGTGGACCTTGACGGCGGAGCCCATGAGGAGCGGCTGGAGCACGTGGCCTTCGAGCTGCTGCACACCGAGCACGACCACGAGCATCCACAGCGCGATCCACGGACCGTTGTACACGAGCGCGAGGAAGACGGCGACCGTTCCGGTGACCACGGCACCGACGATCGGGACGAACGCGCCGAGGAAGACGAGCACGGCGACCGGGATGGCGAGCGGCACCCCGAGGAGCGCGGCGCCGAGGCCGATTCCGATGGCGTCGATCGTCGCGACCAGCAGCTGCGTGCGGGCGTAGTTGACGACGGTGATCCACCCGGCACGGCCGGCGCCGTCGGCGGCGGGTCGCGCCTTCTTGGGGAACAGCCGCAGGGTCCAGCGCCAGATGCCGGCGCCGTCGGCGAGCAGGCACAGCAGGATGAAGAACGCCAGCACGGCGCCGGTCACGACGTGGCCGATCGTTGAGCCGATGGCGAGCGCGCCCGACCACAGCAGCTCGGCCTGCTGCTGCAGGAACGTCCAGCCCTGCGCGAGGAGGTCGTCGATCTGGTCCTCGCTCAGGTGGAGAGGGCCGTCGATGAGGTACTGCCGGAACTGCTCGACCGCGGCGACGGTGCTCGCCTGCACCGAGTCCCACTGCCGCATGATCTGCCAGACCACGAGCCACAGCAGACCCGTCACGATCGCGACGGTGCCCACCACGGCGATGACGATCGCCAGCCAGCGCGGCACGCGGCGCCGCAGCATCCAGGTGAAGGCGGGCCACAGCAGGGCGGTGATGAGGATGGCGATGAGGAGCGGGATCACCAGCAGCTTCAGCTGGATGACGAGCCAGACGCCGACCCCGATCGCCGCGGCGACGACGATGAGGCGCCACGAGTAGGCGGTCGCGAGGCGGAGGCCACGCGGCACCGCGGCGGAGGTCTCGGTCGAGACGACCCTGCTGCGGTCGCGGACGGCGTCGAAGATGGATCCGCGGGGCTTATCGTCGGAGCCGCTCATCAGCCCAGTCTAGGCGCGTCGCATTCCGCGCCGGTCATGAACGGCGGGCGGGCGCGGTGTCTGAGGCCCGGGCTACGCTGGCGCGCGTGAAGTCCTCACTCAGCGCCGCAGAGGCGCGCCGCGTGGCCCTCGCCGCCCAGGGATTCGGGCGACCCCGACCGACGGCAGCCGGCACCCGGCAGCTCAACGGCGCGCTGGCACGCATGGCGACGCTGCAGATCGACTCGGTCAACGTCTTCGCGCGCTCCCACTACATGCCGCTGTTCTCGCGGGTCGGCGCCTACGACACCGCCGCGCTCGACCGTCTGCTGTTCGCACGGCGCTCCCCCTACGTCGAGTACTGGGCCCACGTCGCGGCCTTCATCCCCGCCGAAGACTGGGGTCTGTTCGATTTCCGCATGCAGGCCATGCGTGCGAAGTACGGCAGCAAGCCCGGCGGCTGGTTCGACGCGAACCGCGACATCGTCGACTGGGTGCGTGCCGAGCTCGCCGATCGCGGCCCGCTGCGCCCGGCTCAGATCGAGCACGACGCCAAACAGAGTGCGCGCGGTCCCTGGTGGGACTGGGACGTCGTCAAGCAGGCTCTCGAGCACCTGTGGATGTTCGGCGAGGTGGCGATCGCCGGCCGCCGCGGCTTCGAGCGACGGTACGGCCTCGCCGAGCAGGTGATCCCCCGCCATGTGCTCGAGGCACCGGTCCCCCGTGACGAGGCCGTGCGTGAGCTCACGCGTCGCGCGACGCGCGCCTACGGCGTCGCCACCGCCGCCGACATCGCCGACTACTGGCGCATCGCCGACCGCAAGGCCGTCACGGCCGCCCTCGATGACCTCGTCGACGCCGGCGAGCTGTACCCGATCACCGTCGAAGGGTGGACGACCGCCGGTCGCCCGGCCAAAGCGTGGCTGCACGCCGACGCCGTGGTGCCGCGCAAGATCGATGCCGCCGCGATCCTGACCCCGTTCGACCCCGTCGTATGGTTCCGCGACCGTGCTGAGCGGCTCTTCGACTTCGAGTACCGCATCGAGATCTACACGCCCGCGCCGCGTCGCCGGTTCGGCTACTACTCGCTGCCTGTCCTCGTCGGCGACGACATCGTCGGCCGCGTCGATCTGAAGGCCGACCGCGCCGCCTCGACATTGCTCGTGCAGTCCGCGTGGTGGGAGCACGGCACCCCCGCCGATGCTGCGCCTCGCCTCGCCCAGGAACTCCGGCTCGCCGCGTCCTGGCAAGGACTCGAGTCCCTCTCCGTCTCCCGCTGGGGCGATGCCACCGACGACCTTGCCCGGGTCCTGCCCGAGGCGACGCGCCACGAGGCGGGTCCGGCCGAGCCGGTGCCGCTCGCCGCTGACGAGCCCGGGGTCGACACGCACGACCTCGATGTCGAGGAGCTCGCCGGCTGATCCGGCGACGCGCCGGTCTCACGCGCCCGGACCGACCACCTCGAGCCCGAGCCAGCGGGCGAGATCCTGGATCTCGGCGTCCACCGACTCCCTGACCTCATCGGTGAAGGGCTCGTCCTCATGCACGGCATGCACGCGGAGCAGGCCCGCCTTGCGGTCGGCTTTGGCGTCGAGCTTTCCGACGAAACGGTCGCCGTGAAGGATCGGCAGAGCGAAGTAGCCCCACCGCCTCTTCGCCGCCGGCTTGTACATCTCCAGCAGGTACTCGTACCCGAAGAGCTCCTCGAGCCGGCGCCGATCGAACACGAGGCGGTCGAACGGCGACAGCAGCGCGGTGCGCCCCGCGAAGCCGTCGGCGGCCTCCAGGGCGTCGGCGTCGACGCGCCAGACGCCGTCGACCCCGTCGACGACGGCTTGTTCGCCGATCTCGCCGACGTCGATCGGTTCGAACGGCTGGGCGATGCCCTTCCTCCGCGCGATCCCGAGCGACGCGAGTCGGCGCTCCGCACGCTCGCGGCCGGCGTCCTCGTCGGTCAGGTGCGGCACATCTCGCGGGTATACGCGGTCGGCGACATCGAACAGGCGGCCACCGGCATCCCGCGACGACACGGCCACATCGCCGCACAGCACGAGCATCTCGAGGAGCTGCATCGAGTTGCGGTTGTTCGTCCAGCCCGACGAACGCCACGACACCTGCGCGGCATCGGGGATGTCGGCCGCCCGCAGCGGGCCCTCGGCACGGAGCCGCGCGAGAACCTCCCGCCGGAACACGTCGTTCGCCGCGAGCCACTCTCGTGCCTGCGCGGATTCGGGTCGACGCCGCATCTCAGGGATGAGCAGTGCGAGGTCGGTCATGGCGCGGTAGAACCCGCCCCATTCGAACACCGCGCGGTCCTCTTCGAACAGGCGCGTCAAATCGGCCGGCTGATACGGCCACCCGAGCCGGCTCCACAGGATGAGGTCGGCACTGGGCGCGATCGCCGCGGTCGGCTCGATGTTCACCACCGTGAGCGCGTCGATGGTCTCGACGATGCCGGCCGGCCTCTCAGCGGTCAGCAGCTGCCCCCGCAACGCGACGCGCCGCGCCTGCGCGCGGCTCAGCCGATGGACCATGGCCCCGACGCTACCGCCGGCCTCCGACGTGCGTCACGGGGTTCCGGCTCGCTTCGCTCGCTCAACCTGCACCCGGCTCGCATCAACGCTCGCCGGCGCTCGCTGGGACCCGAGCCGCGTCAGAACTGGACGCGCGGGGGCTCCGAGATCGCGGCACCGTCGATCACTTCGAAGAACTCGCGCTCGTGGAAGCCCAGATTGCGTGCGAACAGGTTGTTCGGGAACACCTTGATCTTCGTGTTGAGCTCGCGGACCCCGCCGTTGTAGAACCGGCGTGACGCCTGGATCTTGTCTTCCGTGTCGACGATCGACTGCTGCAGCTGCAGGAAGTTCTGACTCGCCTGCAGCTGCGGATACGCCTCGGCCACGGCGAACAGCGACTTCAGCGCCTGCTGGAGGTGTCCCTCCGCGACGCCCGCCTCAGCCGGCCCTGACGCCGACAGCGTCTCGGCGCGGGCGCGCGTCACGTTCTCGAACACCGCCTTCTCATGAGCGGCGTAGCCCTTCACCGCCTCGATGAGGTTCGGCAGCAGATCCGCGCGGCGCTTGAGCTGCACCGTGATGTCGCTCCACGCCTCGTCCACCCGCACGTTCAGCTGGACGAGCGAGTTGTACGTCGCCCAGAGATAGATGCCGACGATGACGACGAGCGCCACCACGATGAGGACTGGAATCAGCCATTCCATTTGCCGATGCTCCGTTCGGTAGTGCCCTCATCCTACCGACGCAAAACCCCCTCGCATGTGGGGTATTCCCCGACTCTCAGCCGTTACCCACCGAGTACGCGATCGAGGTACGGGTTGCGGAACAGCCGCTCTGGGTCGAGACGGTCGCGCAGGGCGACGAAGTCGTCGAATCGGGGGTAGCGCGACCGCAGGGCGTCGGCGCCGAGGGTGTGCATCTTGCCCCAGTGCGGCCGACCGTCGAAACCGAGCATGATCTCCTCGACTGCCTCGAAGTAGTCGGTCGGGTCCTCGCGCCAGTAGCGGTGTACCGCGATATACCCGGAGTCGCGGCCGTGAGCCGTCGACAGCCAGCGGTCGTCGGCCGCCGCGACCCGCACCTCGATGGGGAACCCGATCCGCCAGCCGCGGTCATCGATGAGTGCGCGCATCGCCTCGAACGCGGGGCGCAGGTTCTCGACCGGCACCGCGTACTCCATCTCGCGAAACCGCACCGACCGGTTCGTCGCGAAGACGCGGGCCGAGGCATCCGTGAACTCCCGATTCCCCCAGATCTTGGCCGAGAGCCGGTTGATCGGCGGCACGAGCGCCGGCATCGCCGCGCCGGCCGCGCACGCGACCTGATGGACACCCGTGCCGACGAGGGTGTCGTCGATCCACTTGCCCACAGCGGGAAGAGGATGCCGTGGCGCGCTCTCGGGGAGCCGCGTGTTGGTCTTGGTCATCGCGCGGTCGGTGTGCGGGAACCAGTAGAACTCGAAGTGGTCGGCCGCCGCCGCGCGCTCGTCGAGGGCGCCGAGGACCTCGTGGAGGCCTTCGGACTGCTCGACCGCGTGCAGCACGAAAGCGGGCACGCATTGGATCGTGACCTCGACGAGGATGCCGAGGGCACCGAGGCCGAGGGCCACTGCCGGCACGAGCTCGGGGTTCTCGTCCTCGCCCACGGTGAACAGTTCGCCGGAGGCGGTCACGAGGGTGGCGCCGACGACCTGGCCCGCGATGCCGGTGAAGCGCTCCCCGGTGCCGTGGGTGCCGGTCGAGATCGCCCCCGCGATCGACTGGCGGTCGATGTCGCCGAGATTCTCCATCGCGAGGCCGAACGGCGCGAGGAGCGACGGGACCTCGTGCAGGCGCGTGCCCGCCAGAAGCGTCACCCGGGCACGGTCGACGTCGACCGAGACGAGCCCGCTGAGATCGCGGAGCTCGAGGAGCGCGCCGGGGGCCACCGCGATGCCGGTGAAGCTGTGGCCGGCGCCGACGGCCTTGATCGGCATGTGCTGCGCCGCGGCCGCGACGACGGCGCGCTGCACCGCCGCAACGGTGCGGGGGAACTCCACGCGCTGCGGCCGCACCGACTCCGTGCGGCCCCAGTTGCGCCACACCCCTCCGGGACGGGTCACAGGAACGCCTTACCCTCGCCGCGGTAGGTCGCCACCTCCCCCACCCTGGTGTCGCCGTCGACGAGGTGGTAGCGATCCACGCGCTCCGCGAGCTCGCCGCTCTTGGAATGACGGAACCAGACACGGTCGCCCACCCGCAGATCGCGCGCCGCGTCGCCCCGCAGCGGAGTCTGCACTTCGCCGGCGCCCTCGCGGGGCGCCATGCGCAGGCCGCCGGGCCACACCGCCCGGGGCTGACGCGACTCGAGTGCCGGTCCGGAGGCGATCCATCCGCCCCCGAGCACGGTCGCGACGTCGGGGGCGGGCTTGCGCACCACCTCGAGCGCGAACGCCGCGGCCGGCGCGGGATCGAATGCGCGATAGCCGTCGAACAGGTGGCCGGCGAGCAGGCCGCTGCCGGCGGTGACCTCGGTGACGGCCTGATCGGATGCCGTGAGCTCGAGGGATCCGGTCCCGCCTCCGTTGACGAACTCGAGCGGGGCGATGTCGCGCAGCGACGCGACGATGGCCCCGCGACGATCGAGGAGCTCGGCGGCCGAGCGGCGCTGCATCCAGCGGATCACGGCGTCGCCGGATCCGGTGGCATCGCCCTGACCGGCGATCTGCGCCTCGTACATCATGAGACCCACGAGGCGGAATCCGGGCCGGGCCGCGATCGAGCGAGCGAGCGCGGCCACCTCCGCCGCCTCGTGCACGGGCGAGCGGAGCACGCCGATGTGCCCGAGGGCCGGCGCGCGCCAGGAGGCGTCGGCGTCGATCGCCACGCGGATCTCGGGCCGCGCGCCGGGCGCGGCGACGGCGTCGACGAGGTCGAGCTGCGCGAGGTCGTCGACCATCAGTGTGATGCGCGACGCCGCGGTCTCGTCGGCGGCCAGTGCGGCGATCGCGGCACGGTCGGCCGTCGGGTAGCCGAGCACGATGTCGTCCATCGTCTCGGCCAGCCACAGCGCCTCGGGCAGGGTGAACGCGAGGATGCCCTGGTAGCCGGGCAGGGCCAGGACGGCCTCCAGCACCTCGCGCACACGGACCGACTTGCTGGCGACGCGGATCGGCACACCGCCGGCCCGCACCACGAGGTCGAGCGCGTTGTACCGCAGCGCCCCGGAGTTGATGGCGGCCACGGGGCCGCTCACGTCCGCCACGGCATGGCTCATGGCGTCCCAGTAGGACGCGGGGTCGTCCCACGGCTTCGTCGCCGTGGGCGTGGACAGAAGATCGAGACTCATACGGCTCGCTTCGGGTGCGTGCGCATCGCCCCAGCCTAGAGCGCTGGGAGCGGTTCCGATGACCGGCTGTGGAAGCCCGTCTGCGCCGCTCGCGCCACGGCGATCCGGAGGTCAGTCCTTCGCCCTCGCGGCGCGCTCCTGCTCGACCTCGTCCTCGGCACCGTACACCGCGATCGGCGGGGCACCCAGGAACAGCGCCGTGATCTTCCACCACCAGCCGCTCTTCGGCGTGCTCTGCGCGGCGTCGCCCTGCCGGTCCGTGCTGTGCTCGTTCATGCCGGTACCCTTTCGCCGGTTTTGCCCAGGTTAGCGAGCCTTCTCGGCGAACGCGAGGGTCTGGCGGGAGTACCCCCGGTGGGATTCGAACCCACACTTGGGCGAGTTTAAGTCGCCTGCCTCTGCCGTTGGGCTACGGGGGCGGGTCACGTGCCGCCGGGAACGCGAATGCCGCAGGCTCATCTTCTCAGACGAGCCTGCGGCATCCGGCGTTCGACGTCAGTTCGCGGCGACCTTCTCGGCGTCGGCCGCGGCCTTCGCCGGAGCCTTGCGCGCCGGCGCCTTCTTGGCCGGCGCGGCTGCCGGAGCAGCCTTCTCGGCGGGCGCCTCGACCGGCTGCGGCGGCCGCGGGCGCGCGGCGAACTCTTCGAAGACGTAGCGCGGGTTCTGGACGGTCGACAGGTTCACCATGTCGCGGCCGAGCCAGAAGTTGTTCCACCAGCCCCACAGCACACGCCACTTGCGCTCCCACGAGGGCATCGCCAGGCCGTGGTAACCGCGGTGGGCGAGCCACGCGATCCAGCCCTTGAGCGCGATGTTGCCGGACTGGAACACACCGACCCAGAGGCCCAGGCCCGCGACGGCACCCAGGTTCTTGTGGATGTACTGACGGGGCACCTCGCCGCGCAGCACGGCGACGAGGTTCTTCGCGAGGAGCTTCGCCTGACGCACGGCGTGCTGGGCGTTGGGCACGCAGTAGCCGCCCACGCCGCCACCGGTGAGGTCGGGCACGGCCGAGACGTCGCCGGCGGCCCAGGCGCCCTCGACGACCTCGTCCTCGGTGCCGACACGGAGGTCGGCACGGGTGCGGATGCGACCGCGCTCCTCGACAGGCAGGTCGCCGCCGCGCACCACGGTCGGGTTCGCCATGACGCCGGCGGTCCAGATGATGAGGTCGCTCGGGATGGTCTCACCGGTGGACAGCTCGATGTTGCCGCCGACGGCGCCGGTCACCTGCGTGTCGAGGTGCACTGAGGCGCCGCGCTTCGCGAGGTTCTTGAGCACCCATTCGCTCGTCTTCAGCGACACCTCGGGCATGATGCGCCCCATGGCCTCGATGAGGTGGAAGTGCGTGTCGTCGAAGGTGAGCTGGGGGTAGCTCTTGACCAGGGAGGAGGCGAGCGAGCGGAGCTCGGCGAACACCTCGATGCCGGCGAAGCCGCCGCCGACCACGACGACCGTCAGCAGACGGTCGCGCTCAGGCCCGGCAGGCAGGGTCGACGCCTTGTCGAAGTTCGACATCAGCTTGTCGCGGATCGCGACGGCCTCTTCGATCGTCTTCAGGCCGATCGCGTTGTCGGCGATGCCGGGGATCGGGAAGGTGCGCGAGACGGCGCCCGCGGTGACGACGATCTGGTCGTACTCGAGCTCGTAGGGCTCGCCCGCGATCGGAGTGATCGTGGCGACCTTGTTCGCGTGGTTGATCCCGGTCACCTTGGCGGCCACGACGTTCGTCTTCTTGAGGTGACGGCGCAGCGCGACGACCGAGTGGCGGGCCTCGATCGAGCCGGCGGCGACCTCGGGGAGGAACGGCTGGTACGTCATGTAGGGCAGCGGGTCGACGATGGTCACGTCCGCTTCACCCTTGCGCAGATGCTTCTCGAGCTTCCAGGCCGTGTAGAAGCCTGCGTATCCGCCACCGACGATGAGGATCTTGGGCACGGTGTTGGTCACGGTTTGGAGTACTCCTCCTGTGTCAGCGGCTCGGCGCGCGGGACGCCAATCGGATGCGTCGGACAGCAGCGGTGACGCCGAGCGCCACCAGTATAGCCGTCGCAGTGACCAGCAGGAGCGGGAGGGTGCCGTAGATGACGGTGTCCCGATCCGGAAGAAGCGGCGATGCGACGCGCGTCGCGGGATCGGCGTCCGGCAGCGGCGGAACCTCCACGGGTGCGGTCGGCTCCTCCGGCAGCGTCGCGACCGGCGCCCGGCGGTACAGGCGCACCCAGTCCCCGAGACTGCCCATGGGGTTGGCGGTGACGCTCGGGATGCTCGCGGTGACGGCGGCTGCGGCATCCACCAGTCCATAGCCGTAGAGGACGTCCGGCACATCCTTCGCTCCCGCCGCAGGGCGAGCGGTCTTGATGATGCGGTTGATCACGTTGTTCGCGTCGAGTTCGGGATGCGCCGCCCGCACGAGCGCCGCGATCCCGGCGACGATGGGGGCCGCGCCGCTGGTGCCGTCCCACGAGACGAGCGTCGAGTCGGCGGAGACGCCGATGAGCTCTTCGCTCGGCGCGGTGACCCCGATCGTGATGCCCTGCGTCGACGCCTCGACGCTGGCCTTGCCCGATCGGTCGACGCCGCCCACCGTCAGCACACCCGGGATCGTCGCGGGCGCTCCGACGCGCGTCGTGCCGCTCCCCCGGTTTCCCGCGGCGACGACGATGACGACGTCGTGCTCGAAGGCATACAGGAAGGCGTCGTCCCAGCTCTCCGGCCAGTCCGGCACGTTCGTCGTCAGCGACATGTTGATGACGTCGGCGCCGTTGTCGACGGACCAGCGGATCGCGTCGGCGATCTGGTCGGAGAAGGGCCGCGGAGCGGAGGAGCCGAACGCGACCGACACCGACAGCAGCTGCGCCTCAGGCGCGACGCCGATCATGCCGGCGCCCGGGCCGGTGCCCCTGCCCGCGGCGAGGGAGGCGACCCAGCTGCCGTGGTCCTTGTCGACGGCGCCGACGGGCGTGCGCCCATCGGGTGAGCCGGCGCCCGAGACATCCGTTCCCCCGGCGACCGCACCGTCGAACTCGACGGGTCCGCGGCCGATTCCGGTGTCGATCACCGCGATCTTCACGCCGGAGCCGCGCGTGGTCTCCCACGCCTTCTCGACGCCGTAGTCGGTGAGCCAGTACTCGGCGCTGCGCACCGGGTCGTCGGCAGGAGCCGCCTGCGCGGCCGCAGGGCCGGCCACGACGAGGGTCGTCGCGACGGCGACCGCGGCGACGGCCGCGAGCAGGCGCCGGATCATCCGCCCGATCCCGGGTGCGCGCACACGCAGCGCTCGGGCGACCACGAGGACATGGCCAGTGCGCGGTCGCCGATCGGGTTGACGCCCGGGCCGGCGGCGAGGGCATGGCCGGCGAGCGCGTGCAGGCACTTCACACGCGTCGGCATGCCGCCGGCGGAGATCCCGGCGATCTCGTCGACCTCGCCGAACCCGGCGCGGTCCCGCAGGTAGGCCTCGTGCGCACGCCGGTACGCGGCGGCGACCTCCTCGTCGGCGAGCTCGTCCTGGAGTTCCCGCATGACGTGGTCGGCTTCGAGGCCCGACATGGCGGCCGTCGCGGCGGGGTGGGTGAGGTAGTAGAACGTCGGGAAGGGCGTGCCGTCGGGAAGGCGCGGCGACGTCGCCACCACCGTGGGGTTGCCGCACACGCAACGCGCGGCGATTCCGACGACGCCGCGCGCGGGACGACCGAGCTGTTCCTGGAGCACGGCGAGGTCGGCGTCGCTGACAGAGGGGTACGGCGGGGTCGTCACAGAGGTGCTCCTTGGTCGGGCCCAGGCTACCGGCGCCACCTGGGACGGTCCTGGGCCACGCGGCGGGCGAACGCGCCGCCGTCATCCCGGCGGCCGGCGTCGCTCACGGCGTCGGGGTGGTCGAGGGTTCGGGGTCGGGCACGCCCACGGTCACGGGCGCCACGGTCTGCGCGAGCCCGGCCTCGGTGACCGAACGCACCAGCTTCGCCATCCAGTCCGCATCGGCGGCCCGGAGCTCGTCGCTGACCGGATCCTGCTCCTGCGGCGCGAGCTCGGGCGGCAGATCGTCGTCGACGAGGTACACGACCTCGCCGGGCTTCACGTAGTACAGCCGCTCGCGCGCCTGCGTGGTGATGTAGGCGGGGTCCTGCCAGCGATCTCGCTGCGATTCGAGCTCGGCGACGTCGTCGCGGCTGACCTGCACCGCCGCCTCGAGCGCGGCGACCTGCTGGCGCTGGTCGACGTAGGTGCCGATCGTGGGCACGAGCACGAAGGCCGCGAGGACGACCAGACCCATCATGATGACCATGAAGCCCGAGAGACGGATGCCTCCGAGCCACGCCCGCACGTCGACCGGGCGCCGTGCGCTCACGGGGCGGCGACGGGGCGCACCGGCACCGCCGCCTGTCGCCGGGGTACGAGAAGGGGGAGCCGACGTCTTGGCCACGGCTCCCCCTTCCCGTCAGCAAGCCGCTACGCGGCGCTGGTCGCTAGCGATGTCTACCGCGCATCAGCCCTTGAAACGGGGGAAGGCTCCGCGGCCCGCGAACACCGCGGCCTCGCCGAGCTCCTCTTCGATGCGCAGAAGCTGATTGTATTTCGCGACGCGCTCGCTGCGGGCGGGCGCGCCGGTCTTGATCTGACCCGCGTTGACGGCCACCGCGAGGTCGGCGATCGTGGTGTCCTCGGTCTCGCCCGAGCGGTGCGACAGCATCGAGCGGTAGCCGTTCTGGGTGGCGAGGGCGATCGCGTCGAGCGTCTCCGACAGCGTGCCGATCTGGTTCACCTTGACCAGCAGCGCGTTGGCGACGCCGAGGTCGATGCCGCGCTGCAGGCGCTCAGGGTTGGTGACGAACAGGTCGTCGCCGACGAGCTGCACCTTGGTGCCGATCTTGTCGGTGAGGGCCTTCCACGCGTCCCAGTCGTCCTCGGCGAGGGCGTCCTCGATGGTGACCACCGGGTAGTTCGCGACGAGGTCGGCGTAGTAGTCGGTCAGCTGCTCGGCCGACCAGGCCTTGCCCTCGACGGTGTACACGCCGTCCTTGAAGAACTCGGTCGCCGCGACGTCGAGGCCGACGCCGATGTCCTTGCCGGGGGTGAAGCCGGCCTTCTCGATCGCCTTGATCAGGAAGTCCAGGCCCTCTCGGTTGCTCGGGAGGTCGGGGGCGAAGCCGCCCTCGTCGCCCAGACCGGTCGAGAAGCCCGCCGCCTTCAGCTCGCCCTTGAGGACGTGGTAGACCTCGGTGCCCCAGCGCAGGGACTCGGCGTACGTGTCTGCGCCGATCGGGGCGAGGAAGTACTCCTGGAAGTCGATGCCGTTGTCGGCGTGCTCGCCGCCGTTGATGACGTTGAACAGGGGCACGGGCAGGACGTGCGCGTTCGGGCCGCCCAGGTAGCGGAACAGCGGCAGGTCGGCCGAGTCGGCGGCGGCCTTCGCCACCGCGAGCGAGATGCCGAGGATGGCGTTCGCACCGGTGCGCGACTTGTTCTCGGTGCCGTCGGTGGCGATGAGGATCTCGTCGACGAGACGCTGCTCGCTCGCCTCGACACCCTCGATCGCGGGGCCGAGCTCGTCGATGACGGCCGCAACCGCCTTCAGCACGCCCTTGCCGCCGTAGCGGCTCTTGTCGCCGTCGCGCAGCTCGTACGCCTCGAACGCGCCGGTCGACGCGCCGGAGGGGACGGCCGCGCGCTGGACGATCCCGTCGTCGAGCAGCACCTCCACCTCGACGGTCGGGTTTCCGCGCGAGTCGAGGATCTCACGGGCGCCTACAGCCTCGATCTGTGCCACAGGGGGTCTCCTTGCTTGGTGGAGGGTGGTTCGTCGGAGCGTCGTCGGTCCGCCCACGAGTCTAGTGATGACGGATGCCGCGGCCGGAAGAATCCGTCATACGACGAGCGCGATCGCGATCCCGTCGTAGCCCTTGGCGTCGAGCGTCTGGATGGCGGTCGCGTCGAAACGCGGGTCGCGTGCGAGCATCTCCAGCCCGCGCTGCACCCCGATGATCTGGGGATTCTCGGTCGCGGGGTTGGCGACCTCACCACCGCGGACGGTGTTGTCGACCATCACGACGGTGCCAGGTCGCCCGAGCCGGGCAGCCCAGTCGAGGTAGATCGTGTTGGACTCCTTGTCGGCGTCGATGAAGACGAGGTCGAAAGGCTCGCCTCCCTCGAGCGTCGGCAGCACGTCGATGCCGCGGCCCAGCCGGATCTCGACCTTGTCGCCCACCCCGGCGCGGTCGACGTTCGCGCGGGCGAGCTCCGCGTTGAGGGGCTCGGCCTCGATCGTCACGACCCGGCCGTCGGTGGGGATGCCACGCGCGAGCCAGATCGTCGAGTACGCGCCGAGGGTGCCGATCTCGAGCACACGACGGGCACCCGACATCCGCGCGAGCAGGTGGATGAACTTGCCGTTGACCGGCGCGACCTCGATCGCCGGGAGGCCCGCGTCGTTCTGGTCGGCGACCGCCTGCTCGAGACCGGGGTCGTGCCCGACCAGCAGTTCGGTGAGGTAGGCGTCTACGCGGCGCCACGTGTCGGGGGTGGGATCGGCCATGCCCCTCAGCCAATCCGGCCGCTCGCCGGGCGTCAAGACCTGGCGGCCGCCCTCGCGACGAGTGCCTCGAGGAGCGCCGCCCCGGTGCCGGCGTCGTCGACGGTCACGACGAACCTCTTGCCGCTGCCACGGAGCACCTCGATGGCCTCCCCTGCGCGCAGCACGACGCCGAAGCGGCGCCCGGTGCTGAGGCGCAGCCCCCAGCCGCCGAACTCCCCCATCGGGTTCACGTCGACGCGCGCCGCCGAGACGACGTCGGAGAGCGGCACGTGGAACCGCGGGATGCCGAGCACCGAGTCGACGTGCAGGCCGGTGTCGTCCACGCGGACGTGGAAGGCGAGCGTCGTCGCGGCGAACGCCACGAGCAGCGCCGTGACGCCGGTGAGGACCCAGGCGATCGTCGTTTCTGCGCCCGTGAGCCAGACACTGGCTGCCACGACAGCCAGGACGAGCACGGAGACGACCACGACGATCGCGCCACCGGTGTTCATCGCGGTGGCCCGCACCCACACGGCGCGTTCGTTCGCGGCGAGCGCGAGCGGCGTCGCGGGGACCGTCGTGGCATGCGCCGCATGCTGACGAGGCTGCACGAACCATGCGGCGATGCCGACCAGTGCGGCCGCAGCAACCGCCGCCACGAGTGCGACCCAGACGGTGGGCGCATCGCCCCCGCTGTCCGGACCCGCCTGCACCGCGAACGTCACGGTGAACGCGACCGTCGTCAGCGCCGACGTCGCGGCCGCCGTCGCCCCCAGGAGCCGGTACGTCGCTCCGCGCTCCCCACGATGCAGTCCGGGCAGCGTGCTCAGCGCGATCAGGAGCGGGATGCCGAGCCCGAGCGCCACGGTCATCAGCGGCTGCGTCCACGCGGGGGCGAATCGGTCGGCCTCCCCCGCCGCGTTCCAGTGCACCGCGACGGTCGACGGAACCTGAGGGAGCAGCACGAGCTGGACGGCGACGCCGATGGCGACGAGTGCGACGGGCAGCCACACCGCGACGAGCACGAAGCGCCGGACGACCAGGTCAGCGCGATCAGCGGGTGTGGCGTTCGTCATGGGCGGCGATCTCCTTCACGAGGGCGGCGAGTGCGTCAGACGGAAGCCCCGCCGCGCGCGCCCGCGCGACGAGGTCGTGGATGTCGTGATGGAGGGCTTCGAGAGTCGCCGCCTGCGCGGTGACGACCGCGCCGCGTCCGCGCCGGAGCTCGACGAGCCCTTCGTCGCGGAGGTCCTGGTACGCGCGCAGCACCGTGTGCACGTTGACGCCGAGTGCGGCCGCGATCTCACGGGCGGCGGGCAGCCGGTCACCCGGCTGCACACGTCCGGTCGCGGCATCCGCTCGCACCGACGCGGCGATCTGCGCGAACAGCGGGGCATCGCTTTCGGGGTCGATCCTCACCAACACGCGCTTATTCTATTACAACTAGAACAACTTGAGGCACTCATTGTGGAGATCGACCAAGCGAATGCGGCTCGCGGGGCGATGTCCGCCATGCTGTGCCGCATGCGCGTGACCCCTCGACGACTCGCCGTCGGCATGAGCCTGTGGATCCCCAACCTCTTCAGCGGCATCCGCGTGCGGAGATTCGCCGACGACTGGACCAGCGCCACCGTCGAACTGCATGTCAACGTCTTCACCCGCAACTACGTGAAGACGGCTTTCGGCGGCTCGATGTCGGCGATGACCGACCCGTACTACTTCATGCTGGTGATGCACCAGCTCGGTCGCGACTACGTCGTGTGGGATACCCGCGGCGAGATCGAGTTCCTGAAGCCGGGTCGGGGACTGCTCACGGCGCACTTCGCGGTGCCGCGCGAGAAGGCCGAAGAGCTCCGCGAGCGCGCACGCGGCGGCGCGAAGGTGCTCGAGTGGTTCGAGACCGACATCACCGACGCCTCGGGAGACGTCGTCGCCCGGGTGCGTCGCGAGGTCTACGTGCGCGAGAAGAAGCGGGTGACCACGGCGTCGACGGACGGCGCGCAGCGGCTCGACTCGGCTCAGAGGTCGGCACGGTAATCGGTGGCCGTCAACCCCAGCACTGCGCGGAAGTCGTTCGCGAGGTGCGCCTGATCGGCGTAGCCGAGGTCGGCGGCGATGTCGGCCAACGAAGCGTCAGGATCCTCCCGCACGCGCTGCGCCGCTTCCTGCAGTCTCCGGCGCCGGATCATCGCGGCCGGTGACAGACCGACCGTGCGGTGCGCCAGCCGCTGCAGGGTGCGAACCGACACGCGCAGGCGTTCGGCCGCGTCGTCGAGACGGAGGATCGTCGGGTCGCTCATCAGCAGGTCGGCCATCGCGTTCGCGAGGCGCGCGTCGGACGTCGGCGGTCCGACGCGCTCGACGAGCCACCCCGAGACCGCTGCCGCCGCCGCATCGAGGTCGGGCATGGCCGCTGACACCGCGTGCTGAAGGTTCGGCTCGTCGAGGGGGATGTGCGCATCGACCAGGTCGCTCGGCGCGTCGTGCAGACGGGCGAACGCCGCGGGCTTCAGCAGAGCGCCCACTGCCCAGCCGCTCCCGCGGAGCTCGCGCTCCGAGGCTCGCGTCGTCGCACCCCACAGTGCGACTCCGTCTGGCTCGACGACCAGGTTCGCGGCCGGATAGCCCAGGACGGGCTGACGCGAAACGACCGCCTCGGGAAGGTCCCACTGCGGGATCCAGAACCATTCGACGAGAGTGGATGCCTCGCCCTCCGGCGCGAGCCGGGTGAAGCTCGGCAGTCGCTCCGGGTAGAGCACCCCGCGCGTCGGATCGGTCACTCCGTCACGGTAGTGCGCGGGTCGGACACCCGGGACCGACGGTGTCGCGAATCTCCAAGACCGCAGCATCCGTCCGCCGCGAGCATGGCTTCATGAGCACTCAGAACACGACCGGCGCGACCGGCGCGCACACGACCGACGGCCGCCCCCACAGCGCGACCAGCCTCACCCCCTTCCTCGCGATCCGCGGGGCGAAGCAGGCGCTCCACTTCTACCGCGACGTGTTCGGCGCCCGCGTGACCGACGTCACCGAGTTCGACGGGCTCGTCGTGCACGCCGGGCTGGACTTCGGCCTGGGCATCCTCCAGATCGGCGAGCCTTCCCCCGCGTACGGGCTCGTCCCCGCGCCGGAGGGCGACGACGACTGCTACTCGATCGGCATCTACGTGCCCGACGCCGACGCGGTGACCGCTCGCGCGGTCGCCGCCGGCGCGACCGTGCGCGAGGAGCCGTCCACCTTCGTGTCGGGCGACCGCTACGCGAGCATCCGCGACCCGTTCGGCGTGCGGTGGTCGATCATGACGCGGGTCGAAGACCTCTCGGAGGAGGAGAGCGCCGCGCGCGTCGCGGAGTGGGCCGCCTCGGTCAGCGCGGGCTGACCGCGTCCTCCCGCGCGGAGGCGAGCTCGGCGAGGAGCGCGGGCAGCAGCGCCTCGGCGGTGCGGCGATAGCCGAGCGCGCTCGGGTGGAACCGGTCGAGGCTGAACATCTCGTCGGGCTGGGTCACGAAGAACGGCCCGACGGCCCGGCCGAGCGACACGGCACGCGCACCGGTCCGGGCTGCGACGACGGCCTGGGCGTCGGCCAGCTGACGTGACAGCCGCGAGCCGAGCGCGCGCAGCGGCTGCGGCACCGGGCGCAGCGCGCCGAGGTCGGGGCAGGTGCCGACGACGACGACGGCGCCGCGCGCGCGGAGGCGCACGATCGCTTCCTCGAGATGGGCGACCGAGGTCGGCACCGGCACACGATGCGTGATGTCGTTGCCTCCCACGACGATGACGGCGGCGTCGGGACGGTAGTCGGCCGGAAGGGCGTCGACTTGCGCGGCGAGCACCGACGACACCGAGCCCACGATCGCCGCGGTGCGCAGCCGCACCGGCCGGCGCTCGGCCCGGGCGAGACCCTTCGCCAGGCGGGCGCCGAGCGTGTCCTTGCGCCGTTCCGCGCCGAGCCCGGCCGCGATCGAGTCGCCGAGCACGACGAACTCGAGCGGCGGGCCGTCGAACCGCCGGGCCCACACGCGGTCGGCGTCGAGCGCCTCCTCGCCGAGCGGCTTGCCGATGCGGCGCCGCGCGACCGCCGCCTGCCGCTTCAGCACGGCACGTCCGCCGAGCAGGACGAGCCCCGCACCCAGCACGACCCCCGCGGCGCCGACGACGACGGACCGTGGCACCACGTCACGCGAACCAGCCATGCCTCCATGCGACAACAGCAGGGTGAACGGACGCTGACGCCCGACGGACGCGCCGGTGCGGCGCCCCACGCACGATCCGACGCGATCGGTCACCAGGCCGCCCCGCCTCCCGCGCCCAAGTACAGCGCGAAGTCCGGACTTCGCAGCACACGAGGCCCCGTCTGCCCGCGATTCCGGGACTGCAGCCTCCAGAACGAGCGAATGCACTCAGGGCTGGCTACCGTCCTGCGAAGTCCGGACTTCGCAGCACACGCGGCCCCGTCTGCCCTCGATTCCGGGACTGCAGCCTCCAGAACGAGCGAATGCACTCAGGGCCGGCGTCGACCGTCCTGCGAAGTCCGGACTTCGCAGCGTGTCGTCACCGGCGGGCTGCGAAACCCGGACCGCAGCCGGGCGACCGTCTACGGTGTGGTCAGATCCTCCACGGCCGCGGCGACGCGGCGCTCGCGGGTGTCGGCGCGCTTCGCCTCGGTCACGCCGCGCGCGAGCTCCTTGCGCCGGCTGAAGGTCAGCGCGTCGAACGCGGCCCGCGCGCCCGCCGCCTCGAGGGCGGCGGCCAGATCGGCGGGAACCTCGACCTCGCGCTCGGCGGTGTCGAGGTCGATGGTGGCGTCGACCTCGTCGCCGATGTCGACGCCCAGCTCGGCACGCACGGCCTTCGAGAAGCCGATGAGGTTGCGCCCGCCCATCACGCCGAGACGCACCCGCGCGGTGCGCCCGCCGATCCCGACGACGACGGCGGCGCGCTTGCCGCCGCCGAGCTCGGCGACCTGCTCGTCGGTCAGTTCGATGGCGGTGGCCGGGCCCATCGGCGCGAGCACGGTGTGGATCTGCAGCGTCATGGGCCCCATCCTCGCGGGCGCAGGTGCAGCCGCGGAACCCCGAACCGCCGGTTCTCCGCCGCGAGCTAGAGTTCGCCCGTGACCTCCCCCGCGCTCCAGCGCCGTCTCGGGCTCGGCGACGCCGTGTTCATCGGCCTCGGCTCGATGGTCGGGGCGGGCGTCTTCGCCGTATGGGCGCCGGCAGCGGATGCCGCAGGCACCGGTCTGCTCATCGGCCTCGCGATCGCCGCCGTCGTCGCGTTCGGCAACGCGACCTCGTCCGCGCAACTGGCCGCCGCCCATCCGACGTCGGGCGGAACGTACGCCTACGGGCGCGCGGAGTTGGGTCCCTGGTGGGGGTTCGTCGCGGGCTGGGGCTTCGTCATCGGCAAGATCGCGAGCTGCGCAGCGATGGCGCTGACCTTCGCCGCCTACGCCGCGCCCGCGGGGTGGGAGCGCCCGGTCGCCATCGCTGCCGTCGTGGCGCTCACCGCAGTCAATTGGTTCGGCGTCACGCGCACCGCCGGCGCCGCGCGCGTGATCGTCGTGATCTCGCTCGGCGCGCTGGCCGCGGCCGTCACCGCCGCCTTCTCGGCGGGCTCCACCCCGGACTGGTTCACGGCCGGGACCGTATGGGCGGGCGGCGGCTACGGCATCCTGCAGTCCGCCGGTCTGCTGTTCTTCGCGTTCGCCGGCTACGCGCGCATCGCCACGATGGGCGAGGAGGTGCGGGATCCGCGCCGCGTGATCCCGCGGGCGATCGTGATCGCCTTCCTCATCGCGCTCGCGGTGTACGCCGTGGTCGCGGTCGCGGTGCTGAGCGCACTGGGTCCTGTCGCCGTCGCCGCGTCGACGGCGCCGGTCGCCGACGCCGCCGCGCAGTCGGGCTGGGCGTGGATCGACGTCGTGGTGCGCATCGGCGCCGCGGCCGCCTCGCTCGGCGCGCTGCTCGCACTCATCGCCGGAGTGAGCCGCACCGCGTTCGCGATGTCGCGCGAGCGGGATCTGCCCGGATTCCTCGACGCCGTGCACCCGCGCTGGCACGTGCCGCACCGCGCCGAACTTGTGGCGGCCGCCATCGTCGTGGTGCTCGTGGCGTTCGTCGACCTCCGCGGTGCGATCGGCTTCTCATCGTTCGGGGTGCTGCTGTACTACTTCGTCGCCAATGTCGCCGCCTCCCGCCAGCGCGGCAACGCGCGGCGGTACCCGGTCGTGCTGCAGATCATCGGGGCGATCGGATGCCTCGTCCTCGCGATCACGCTGCCGTGGCAGTCCGTCGTGGCCGGCGCGGTCGTCGTCGCGGTCGGGGTGGCGTACCGGGTCCTGCGTCTGCGTCGCCGGATCACTCCCCCGGCGTGATGGCCGCAACCCCGCGGTCCCGCACCAGGTAGATCCACGGGAAGGCCCGGCACCCCACCTCCCAGCCGTCGGCGTGCTCGGCCGCGAGGGAGGCCCGCCACAGGATGCGGCGGTGCTCCCACTGCGTGTCGGTGCGCACCATCCGATGGGCGAGCGTGCCGGCCTCGACCGTGCGCCAGCCCGCGCGCCCCGCCAGTTCCAGCTCGGCCATCTCGTCGAACGCCGTCACGGGTCCGAGCCAGCGCTCGGCGGCCAGGTCGCCGACGGTCGCGCGGGACGACCCGGCACCACCGCCGAAGCGCTGCTGCGCCGCCTGGCGCGTCATCCCGAGCTCGCCCCCGATGCGCGCCCAGCTCGCGCCGCCGGCCCGCGCCGCGGTGACGGCGCTGTGGAGGATCGCGCGCACCTCGTGTTCCGCGCGAGCGCCCGCAGCGACGAGGGCGAGGTGCTCGTCGTCGGTCAGCGTCTGATCGGGGCCGATGCCGGCGTCCGCGAGCACCGCACCGCCGATGGCGTCGGCGAGATCGCTCACCCGCGCCCGTCCCGGCTGGGAAGCCAGGTTCCGCGTGACGACGGCCGGCGCAGACCGTTGGCATACCCCCAGAAGTACATGCCTACGGCGGCGAAGCCGATGCCGACGCCGATGACAGCGCCCCCGCCGAAGCCTTCCCAGTCCAAGCCGATACTGAGGAGCACAAGACCGAGACCGACGACGATCGAGACGATGGCCACAGTGACGATACGGCCCGGCGTGGTGGAACCACGGGATGTCGAATTGCCCATGTTGTCAACCTAATCTTGACACCGACTCCGTGTCAAGATTCAGTTGACACTACCCGAGCGGCTTGACCTCGAGGGCGTCTGCGGAGGTGCCGGCGGACACCGTCGCGAAGGCGGTGTACCCGTCGGATGCCGCGCGCTCGAGGAGCGCCTTGAGGTTCTTGGTCCGCTGCTCGAGACGCACACGCGACCCCTGACGCACCAGCCCGGCCTTGAGCGCGAGGAGCTCCCCCTCGGAGACGTCGCGGTCGTGGACGAGGACGACGGCCGGGGCCGCAGCATCCGTCCGCTCCGCCACCAGGTCGACGATCCGCTCGAAGCCGATCGAGAACCCGACGGCCGGCACGTCCTGGCCGAGGAAGCGGCCGATCATGCCGTCGTAGCGGCCACCGCCGCCGAGGGAGTAGTCGACCGAGGGGTGCGCGAGCTCGAAGATCGTGCCGGTGTAGTAGCCCATGCCGCGGACGAGGAAGGGGTCGAACACGAGCGGGATGTCGCCCTCGAGCTCGGTCTGCGCGCCGCGGGCGGCCGCCACCGCCGCGCCGATGCCGACGAGGTGTGCGACGATCTCATCGGGCGCGCCCTCGGGCAGAGCCTTGCGGATCTGCCGCTCGCCGTACGGGTTGTACTCCAGGGTCGTCGGGCGGCGGAGGAACGCCGCGAACGCGTCCACAGCGCCGGCGGTCGCGCCGCGCTCGCGCAGCTCGTCGACGATGCCGTCGGGGCCGAGCTTGTCGAGCTTGTCGATCGTGATGAGCACGCCCGGGCGCTCCGCGGTGTCGAACCCGAAGCTGTCGAGCATCCAGTCGAGCACACGGCGGTCGTTGATGCGGATGCTGCCGCCCTCGAGCCCGAGCGCATCGAGCGTGTCGAGCGTGGCCACCGCGAGCTCGGCCTCGGCGCGCGCGGACGCGTCGCCGATGATGTCGATGTCGCACTGCACGAACTGGCGGTAGCGGCCCTTCTGCGGGCGCTCGGCGCGCCACACCGGCGCGATCTGGATCGAGCGGAAGACCGACGGCAGCTGGCCGCGGTTCGTCGCGTAGAACCGGGCCAGCGGAACGGTCAGGTCGTAGCGCAGGCCGAGGTCGGTGAGGGCGGCCGGGTCGTCGGCCGCGGCGCCGATCGCTTCGGCGTCGAGACCGCGCTTGAGCACGTTGTAGGCGAGCTTCTCGTTGTCGCCGCCGATGCCGGCGTGCAGCCGCGAGTACTCCTCCATGACGGGCGTCTCGATCTCGTCGAAGCCGTGCGCGCGGTAGCGCTCGCGGATGACGGCGAGCACGCTCTCGCGACGGGCCTTTTCAGCGGGGAGGAAGTCGCGCATGCCGCGCGGCGGATTGACGGATGCCACGCACCTATCCTTCCAGGTCCTCCGGGGTGCCCTCGGCGGCGCGGATGTCGCGCTCGAGACCGCGCAGGCGCTCACGCAGCGCGCGCTCGGCGTCCCAGCCGTTGGCTCGGGCGGTCGCGACGAGGCCCAGGAGCGCGTCGCCGAGTTCTGCCTCCGACGCGAGCCGACCCGGGACTTCCCCGTGAGACGACAGTGGCGGGACGAGACCTTGGGTGTTCCCCGCGGTCTCGTCCCCCGACTGGGGTCTCAGCGAAAGGGGGGCGGGGACGGTGCGGGAGAGGCCGACCTGAGACGCCTTCGACAGGAGCTTCTGGGCGAGCGCGAGACTCGGCATCCGTTCGCTCACGCCGTCGAGGACCGACCGACGCTGGTGCTTCTCCGCGGCCTTCGCGGCGTTCCAGTGGACGAGCACCTCCTCCGGTGTCGTCGCGACGGCGTCGCCGAAGACATGTGGATGCCGGCGCACCATCTTGTCGGTGAGCCCGCGGGCGACGTCGTCGATGTCGAAGGGGTCGTCCTCGTCGCGCGAGGCGATCTCGGAGTGGAACAGCACCTGCCACAGCAGGTCGCCGAGCTCTTCGCGCAGCTCCTCCCGCGAGCCGTCCTCGACGGCGTCGATCAGCTCTGCGCTCTCCTCGACGAGGTAGGGCACGAGGGCACGGTGGTCGATCTGCTGGGTCCAGACGCAGCGGTCGCGCACGGCGCGCATGACATCGGCCGCCTCGCGGAGAGGGTCGGGGGCGCCCGGCGAGCGGGGTGCGGTCACGTCGTCACGGATGCTGCCGCCGTCCGGCGTCGATAGTGCCATGCCCGCCACGATACGAGCCCTGCGGCCAGGAGGAGCGAAATCATGGAACCTGCGAGCACTCCGAGCGTCGCCTGGTCGCGGAGCGCCGCCTCGTCGGAGAACGCGAGCTCGGAGAGCAGGAGGGACACCGTGAACCCGATGCCGCCGAGCGCGCCGGCGGCCAACAGGTCCGCGAAGGCGAGGGGCGGTGCACTCCCTCGGAGCCCGATGCGCAGCGAGACCCACCCGAACAGCGAGATGCCGACGACCTTGCCGACCGGCAGCGCGACGAGCACACCCCAGAACGCGGGCGACAGAGCGGACAGCGGCACCGACGGGATCAGCACGAGCGCGGCGGAGAACGCGAACACCGGGAGCACGATGACGTTGACCCACGGCTCGAGCTCATGCCGCACGCGCAGCGCCGGGCGCTGGGCCATCGCCAGCCCGAGCGCCACGCCGGCGATGGTGGCGTGCACACCCGAGAGGTAGACGAGCACCCAGGTGGCGATCGCCAGCAGCGCCAGGACGATGGCGATCGGCACGCGGGCACGGGTGTCGAGCTGTCTGCTCAGGATGCCGAACCCGACGACCGCGACCGCGGCTCCGGCGAGCGCCGCGACGTTCACCCCGGTCGTGAAGAGGACCGCGATGAACACGATGCCGACGATGTCGTCGAGGATCGCGAGCGCGAGGAGGAACACCCGCAGGGCCGACGGCAGCCCGCGGCCGAACACCGCGAGCACTCCGAGCGCGAACGCGATGTCGGTCGCGGTCGGGATGGGCCAGCCGGCCGACGCGTCCGATCCCCACGCCATCGCGGCGTAGATCGCGATCGGGATCAGCACGCCTCCGGCGGCGGCGATCGCGGGCTGGAGCGCCTTGCGTGCCGAGTTGAGCTGGCCGGCGGTGAGCTCGTACTGCAGTTCGACCGCGACGACGAAGAAGAAGACCGCGAGCAGTCCGTCCTTGATCCAGTGGGAGAGGCTGAGCTCGAACACGCCCGGGATGCCGAGGTACGCGTGCATCGCGTCGTCGACGGCGGGCCCCCACGCCGAGTTGGCGACGAACAGGCCGAGACCCGCCGCGAGGAGCAGGATGATCGCGGGGAAACGGGCGGAGCGGAGAAGCGACATCTGGCCTCCGGGAGGGGATCGCGGGTCGACGAGGACGTGCCGACCAGACTTCCCGGCGCTCCACGGTCAGTGTAGCGAGCGTGTCCGCGGCACCTCCGAGCGACGGCCCCGACCGATCGTCACACAGCGTCCACCGTCACTTCCGGGAAACAGCGCGCCGTTAGCCTGGAGAGATGCGTGAACTCACCCACACCGAAGCGATCGACCTCGTCGGGCGGTACGAGGCGGAGCAGGCGATCCCCGAGCAGATGCGCGGCGACGTCCGCATGCTGGGGACGCTCCTCGGTCAGGTGCTGCGCGAGAGCGGTTCGCCGGGACTGTACGAGGATGTCGAGCGCCTGCGCACCGCGACGATCCAGGCGTACACCGACGAGACGCCGGAGGCGTTCGCCCGCGCCGCTGCCATCGCCGACTCGTTCACGATCGCCCGCGCCGACGAGGTCGCACGGGCGTTCACCGCGTACTTCCACCTCGTGAACCTCGCCGAGGAGCACCAGCGGGTGCGCGTGCTGCGCGAACGCGACGGGCGCCCCGACCGCGAGCAGGCCACCGACTCGGTCGCGGCCGCGTTCGTGCGCCTGGCCGCCGAGGTCGGCGACGACACCGCCCTGAAGCGCCTGCAGAGCATGCGGTTCCACCCGGTGTTCACGGCCCACCCGACCGAGGCCCGCCGCCGTGCGGTGTCCACCAGCATCCGCCGCCTCGCGACCCTTCTCGAGGAGCACGACGCGTCGCTGCGCGGCGGCGCCGACGAGCGCCGCGCCGAGCGTCGCATGCTCGAGGAGATCGACACCCTGTGGCGCACCGCGCCGCTGCGGCCCGAGAAGCCCGCCCCCACCGACGAGGTGCGCGCGGTCATGGCCGTGTTCGACGACACGCTCTACACGGCGGTCCCCCACGTGTACCGCCGCGTCGACGACGCCCTGCAGGGACCCGCCGCCGGCGGACGCGCACCGGTCGTGCGCCCGTTCGTGCGCGTCGGTTCGTGGGTGGGCGGGGACCGTGACGGGAACCCGTTCGTGACGGCATCCGTCACCCGCAAGGCCTCCGCGATCGCGAGCGAGCACGTGCTCATCGGCCTGGCGCGCACGACCAGCCGCATCGGCCGCACGATGACGCTCGACGCGTCGACCACGCCGCCGAGCGATGCCCTCCTCGCGCTGTGGCGGCGCCTCAAGGCCGCCGACGAGGACGCCGCGAAGGACATCGCCAAACGCTCCCCCGACGAGCCGCACCGCCGCATCCTGCTGCTGATCGCTCGCAAGATCGAGGCGACCCGCGCGCGCAACGCCGACCTCGCGTACCGCGACCCCGAGCACCTGCTGGCCGACCTCCGCGTCGTGCAGGACTCGCTCGTGCAGGCGGGCGCGCCTCGTCAGGCCTACGGCCACCTGCAGCAGCTGCTGTGGCAGGTCGAGACCTACGGCTTCCATCTCACCGAGCTCGAAGTGCGTCAGCACTCGGCCGTGCACGCCAAGGTGCTCGCCGAACTCGAGTCGGGTGCGCCGCGCAGCGAGCTCGCCGAAGAGGTGCTCGACGTCGTGCGCACGGTGGGGTTCCTGCAGGAGCGCTACGGCCCGCGTGCCGCCGGTCGGTACATCGTGTCGTTCACGCAGTCCGCACAGGACCTGGCGAACGTCCACAGGCTCGCCGCCTACGCGGTCGGCCCCGACGGCACGCCGCCCGTGCTGGATGTCATCCCGCTGTTCGAGACGTTCGCCGACCTGCAGGCCGCGCCCCGCATCCTCGCCGAGATCGTCGAGCACCCCGAATTCGCCGCACGCCTGGAGGCGACCGGGCGTCGCCTCGAGGTCATGCTCGGCTACTCGGACTCCTCGAAGGACGTCGGCCCCGTCGCCGCCAACCTCGCGCTGTACGAGGCGCAGGCGAAGATCGCCGCGTGGGCTGACGAGAACGGCATCGAGCTCACCCTCTTCCACGGTCGCGGCGGCGCCCTCGGGCGCGGCGGCGGCCCCGCGAACTCTGCGATCATGGCGCAGCCGCCGCACTCCGTCGACGGCCGGTTCAAGCTCACCGAGCAGGGCGAGGTCATCTTCGCCCGCTACGGCGACCCCGCGATCGCCATGCGCCACATCGACCAGGTCGCCGCGGCGATCCTGCTCGCGTCGTCGCCCTCGAACGAGGAGCGCAACCGCACCGCGGCGGCGACGTACGCCGACGTGGCCGCGACGATGGACGCGGCTTCGCGCGAGCGCTTCTTCTCCCTGGTGAAGGCCCCTGGATTCGCGCCGTGGTTCGCCCGCGTGACGCCGATGGAGGAGATCGGCCTGCTCGCCCTCGGCTCCCGGCCGGCCCGCCGCGGTCTGTCGGTCGAGTCCCTCGAAGACCTCCGCGCCATCCCGTGGGTGTTCGCGTGGACGCAGGCGCGCATCAACCTCGCGGGCTGGTTCGGCCTGGGCACGGCGCTGGAGGCGGTCGGCGACGAGCCGCTGCTGCAGCGGGCCTACCAGGAGTGGCCGCTGTTCCGGACGCTCATCGACAACGTCGCCATGAGCCTCGCCAAGACCGACGACCGCATCGCGCTGCACTACCTCGAGCTGGGCGACCGCGACGACCTCGCGGCGCTCGTGCGCGACGAGATGCACCTCACGCGCGACTGGGTGATCCGCATCACCGGCGGGACCGAGCTGCTCGGCAACAAGCCCGTGCTGCAGCGTGCCGTCAAGATGCGCAGCCCCTACGTCGACGCGCTCTCGCTGCTCCAGCTGCGGGCGCTGCGGGCGCTCCGGGAGGCTCCCGAGGGCGCGCCGGTCGATCCCGAGCTGCAGCGCCTGCTGCTGCTGTCGGTCTCGGGTGTCGCGGCCGGACTGCAGAACACGGGCTGACCCGCACGGCGCCGCGCGTCGCAACCGGGATCGCCGAGAGCCCGGCGTACCGTGGCGCCCATGGCACGGATCGTCGTCGCCGAAGTCTGCCCCTGGTGCGGGTCGCTCGATGTGCGGGCGAGCGAACCGAGGTGGTTCCGGATCGAGTGGGAGCGTCGGGGCCACCTCGACGACGGCTCGGTCGACCGCCTCGAGTTCTGCTGCCGCGACTGCGGCCTCGCCTGGGACTGACGTCGGGGATTCACGGATGCTGCGGCTCGCAGCATCCGTTCCTCTCGTCGTCCGCGCGGGCGGGCGTCACTCCACGCGGCGGTCGCCGGCGTGGCGGGCGAGGCTGCGGCCGTAGCGCTCGGTGAGCTGCACCATGAGGTCGGGGGTCTCGCGGTCGAGGCCGAAGACGTAGCCGGGGAAGTCGAGCTCGCGCTGTGCGGCCCAGATCTCCTCATGGCGGTCGGGCGGCAGGATCTGCACCGGGTCGCCGACGGCCACCCATCCGATCGGCACCGTCGATTCGGCGGGGAGCGTCGTGCGCAGGTGCACGACGGCGTTGATGCGCACCTCGCTGCGCGCGCCGATGTGCGCGCCGTTGAACACGCGCGTGCCCGTCGCGAGGAAGACCTCCTCCTCGATGACCGCGCCCGAGACGCTCGCCATGGGGCCGACCAGCACGTGGTCGGCGATGTGCACCGGATTGGTCGCGGTGGCACGGATGAGCGCGTTCTCCATCACGATGACGTTCGCGCCGAGGGTGATGGCACCGCCCTCGGCCGTGATCACGGCGCCGTGCAGGATCTGGCAGTCGGCGCCGATCTCGACGTCGCCGCTGATCACCGCGGTCGCCGCGACGACCGCGTCGGGGTGGATGCGGGGCTGTGCCCCAAGGTGCTCGAACCGCATCGGCCGCGCCTCCCGCCTTCGTGGATGTGGCCAGCGTAGCGGCCGTCACACGTGCGATCGACGCCGTGACCGTGGATAGGGTGAAGGAGCGCCACCCCCGCGCACCGCTCCACCTCGAAAGCTCCACCATGCCCTCTGCGCCCTCGACCGCGTCCCCCACCGAATCCCTCACCTCGGCGGAATCCATCCGGCTCGTCCTCGACACCGTCGAGGCCCGCAACCCGAACGAGCCCGAGTTCCTGCAGGCCGTGCACGAGGTGCTCGAGTCGATCTCGCCGGTGCTCGAAGCGCACCCGGAGTTCGTCGACGGCGGCATCCTGGAGCGCCTCGTCGAGCCCGAGCGTCAGATCCTGTTCCGCGTGCCGTGGGTCGACGATGCCGGCCGCCTGCAGGTCAACCGCGGCTTCCGCGTGCAGTTCTCGTCGGTGCTCGGCCCGTACAAGGGCGGCCTGCGCTTCCACCCGTCGGTGAACCTCTCGATCATCAAGTTCCTGGGCTTCGAGCAGATCTTCAAGAACGCGCTCACCGGCCAGGGCATCGGCGGCGCGAAGGGCGGCAGCGACTTCGACCCGCACGGCCGCTCGAACGCCGAGATCATGCGCTTCTGCCAGTCGTTCATGAATGAGCTCTACCGCCACCTCGGCGAGCACACCGACGTGCCCGCCGGTGACATCGGCGTGGGAGCCCGCGAGATCGGCTACCTGTTCGGCCAGTACCGCAAGGTCACCAACCGCCACGAGTCGGGCATGTTCACCGGCAAGGGCGTGCAGTGGGGCGGCGCCGAGGTGCGCACCGAGGCGACCGGCTACGGCGCCGTGTTCTTCGTCGAGGAGATGCTCGGCGTCCACGGCGAGACGCTGCACGGCAAGCGCGTGGGCATCTCGGGATCGGGCAACGTCGCGATCTACGCCATCGACAAGGCCCGCCAGCTCGGCGCGACGCCGGTCACGGCATCCGACTCCTCCGGCTACGTCGTCGACGACGCCGGCATCGACGTCGACCTCTTGCGCCAGATCAAGGAGGTCGAGCGCGCCCGCATCTCGGAGTACGCCGCGCGCCGACCCGGCGCCCGCTACGTCGAGGGCGCGCGCCCGTGGGAGGTGCCCGTCGACGTCGCGATCCCCTCGGCCACGCAGAACGAGCTCGACCAGGGCGATGCCCGCGCCCTCATCGCCAACGGCGTGCGTGCCGTTGCGGAAGGCGCCAACATGCCCTCGACCCCCGAGGCGATCGAACTGCTCCAGTCGGCGGGCGTGCTGTTCGGCCCGGGCAAGGCGGCCAACGCCGGCGGCGTGGCGACCTCGGCGCTCGAGATGAGCCAGAACGCCGCACGTCAGCGCTGGAGCTTCGACGACAGCGAGGCGAAGCTCCGCGCGATCATGGCCGACGTGCACGACGCCGCGTTCCAGGCCGCCGAGCGCTACGGCCGCCCCGGCGACTACGTCGTCGGCGCCAACTCCGCGGGCTTCGAGCGCGTCGCGCACGCGATGCTCGCGCAGGGCGTCATCTGACGCTTCTGCCACTCGCTGAGATCAGGAGATCTGACGAGCGCAGGACGATCGCACGCGATTCGTCCTGCCTCCACCAGATCTCCTGATGTCGAGAACGACGGCGTCAGGCGTTCGCTGCCGGCCGGGCCGCGGCATCCGTCTCCGCCTTCTTCTCGGGCCACAGCTGCTCGATGAGCTGGGCCACCCACGCGATGAGCTCGTCGTCGCCCAGCGGCTCGCCGCCCGCCGACGGCAGCGGCACGATCATCGCCTCTCCCCCGGCGACGAGCTTGGCCTTCGGGTGCAGGCGCTGCAGGCGCACGCGCATGGAGTCGGGAAGGTTCGCCGGGGCGATGCGCAGGTTCGGGCCCATCGCGACGACGTCCGCGAGGCCGGCCTGCCCGGCGCGGCGGCGCAGGCGCGCGACGGCGAGCAGACCCTCGACCTCCGACGGCGGCTCGCCGTAGCGGTCGGTGAGCTCCTCGATGACGAGGTCGATCGCGTCGGCGTGGGCGGTGACGGATGCCGCGGCCGAGAGCTTCTGGTACGCCTCGAGGCGGAGCCGCTCGCTGTCGATGTACGAATCGGGGATGCGCGCCTGCACGGGCAGTTCGAGCCGGAGCTCGGTCGGCCCCTCGGTCTCATCCCCGCGGAAGGTGGCGACCGCCTCGCCGATCATGCGGAGGTACAGGTCGAACCCGACGCCGGCGATGTGACCGGCCTGCTCGGCGCCGAGGAGGTTGCCCGCGCCGCGCAGCTCGAGGTCCTTCAGCGCCACCTGCATGCCCGAGCCGAGGTCGTTGTTGACGGCGATCGTCTCGAGGCGGTCGGCGGCCGTCTCGCTGAGCGGCTTCAGGTCGTCGTAGAGGAAGTACGCGTAGGCGCGCTCGCGCGCGCGGCCCACGCGACCGCGCAGCTGGTGGAGCTGGCTGAGACCGTACTTGTCGGCGCGGTCGATGATGATCGTGTTCGCGTTCGAGATGTCGAGGCCGGTCTCGACGATCGTCGTGCACACCAGGACGTCGGATCGCCGCTCCCAGAACGCGTCGACGACCTCCTCGAGCGCGTGCTCCCCCATCTGCCCGTGGGCCACCGCGATGCGCGCCTCGGGAACCAGCTCGGCCAGCTCGGCTGCGACGCGCTGGATCGACTGCACGCGGTTGTGCACGTAGAACACCTGGCCCTCGCGCAGCAGCTCGCGGCGGATGGCGGCCGCGATCTGCTTGTCGTTGCGGGGGCCGACGTACGACAGGATCGGGTGCCGGTCCTCCGGCGGCGTCTGCAGCGTCGACATCTCGCGGATGCCGGTGACCGCCATCTCGAGGGTGCGCGGGATCGGCGTCGCGCTCATCGCCAGGATGTCGACGTTGGTCTTGAGCTTCTTCAGCTGGTCCTTGTGCTCGACGCCGAACCGCTGCTCCTCGTCGATGATCATCAGGCCCAGGTCCTTGAAGATCACCTTCTCGGTGAGGATGCGGTGGGTGCCGATGACCATGTCGACGGTGCCGTCGGTGAGCCCCGCGAGCACCTCACGTGCCTGCTTGTCGGTCTGGAATCGCGAGAGCGCCTTGACCTTCACCGGGAAGCCCGCGAAGCGCTCAGTGAACGTCTCGAGGTGCTGCTTGACCAGGAGCGTCGTCGGCACCAGCATCGCGACCTGCTTGCCGTCCTGGATCGCCTTGAACGCGGCACGGACCGCCACCTCGGTCTTGCCGAAGCCGACATCGCCCGACAGCAGCCGGTCCATCGGGATCGGCTTTTCCATGTCGGCCTTGATCTCGTCGATCGTCTGCAGCTGATCGGGCGTCTCCGCGAACGGGAACGCCTCTTCGAGCTCGCGCTGCCAGGGCGTGTCGGGTCCGAACGCGTGCCCCTTCGAGGCCATGCGCGCGGAGTAGAGCTTGACGAGCTCGACCGCGATGTCGCGCACCGCGCGGCGCGCCTTGCTCTTGGCCTGCGCCCAGTCGCTGCCGCCCATCTTCGACAGGGCCGGCGCCTCGCCGCCGACGTAGCGCGACAGCAGATCGAGCTGATCTGTGGGCACGAAGAGCTTGTCGCCCGGATAGCCGCGCTTGGAGGGCGCGTACTCGAGCACGAGGTACTCCCGCACGCTCTTCACCGCGTTGCGCCCGCCACTGGACACCTCGCGCTGCGTGAGCTCGACGAACTTGCCGATGCCGTGCGTCGCGTGCACCACGTAGTCGCCGGCCTTCAGCTGCAGGGGGTCGACGACGGCCTTGCGCCGCGACGCGAGCTTCTTGACGACGCGGTTGTCGCCGCCGATCGTGCGGCCGTAGAACTCCGACTCGGTCAGGACGGCGAGCTTCGCGTCGGGGACCTCGAACCCGCGCTCCAGCACGCTCACGACCACGTGCGCGACGCCGGGCTCGGGAGCGTGCAGCACCTCGTCGACCTTGCGCGCCGCGATGCCGCGCTCGGCGAGCACGTCACGGGCGCGCTCGACGAGTCCGGCTCCGGATGCTGCCACCACGACGCGCCAGCCGTCTGCGAGCAGTGCGCCCACGTGATCGGTGGCGCCCTCGACGTTGCCCTGGAACGAGGGCACGGCCGAACCGGGAACCCGGATGGCCGCTGCAGCCTCGAGGGCGACGTCGATGTCGTCGTCGATGAGACCCTCCGCGGCGGCATCCGCGTGTCCGGAGTCGAACGCGCTGAGCGTCCACCAGACACCGCTGCGATCGCGGGCCGCCTCGCGGAGCTCGGGAAGGGTCAGGAAGTCTCCGGCGCCCAGGTCGATCGGCGTGCTCGCGCCCGCGGTCGCCGCACTCCATGCCGCTTCGAGGAACTCGCGGTTCGTCTCTCCGAGGGTGATCGCGCGGGTCACGGCGCGCTCTGGATCCACCAGCGCGACCGCGGAGCCCTCGGGCAGGTAGTCGACGAGGGTGACGAGGCGGTCGACGACGGCGGGCAGCAGCGACTCCATGCCCTCGACCGGGATGCCCTCCGACATCTTCTCGAGCATGCCCGCAAGGCCGGGGAACTCGTCCTTGAGCTGGCGGGCACGGCCGCGCACGGCATCCGTCAGCAGCAGCTCGCGGCTGGGCAGAAGAGTGACCGCGCGCACCTCGCCGGGAAGCGACCGCTGGTCCGCGACCGAGAACGCCCTCATCTCGTCGACCTCGTCGCCGAAGAACTCGACGCGGTACGGGTGCGGCGCGGTCGGCGGGAAGACGTCGAGGATGCCGCCGCGCACGGCGAACTCGCCACGGCGAGACACCATGTCGACGCGGTGGTATGCCAGTTCGACGAGACGCGTGGACACGTCGCCGAGGTCGTGTCCGCGGCCGCCCACCACGAGTTCGACGGGGTCCACCTCGGTGAGTCCGGCAGCGAGCGGCTGGATCGCACCGCGCACCGACGCCGTGATGACCAGCGGCGTCGCGGCATCCCAGCGCGCGACGCGCGTGAGGATGTCGAGGCGCGCACCGACCGTCTCGGCACTCGGGCTGAGGCGCTCGTGCGGCAGCGTCTCCCACGCGGGGAAATGCAGCACCTCGGCACCGGGCAGCAGCGCGCCCAGCGCGGGACCGAGCGCCTCGGCGCGACGCCCGGTCGGTGCGACGAGCAGCACGACCGGCGGCTTGCCCGCAGCACGGCGACGCTCGAGCAGAGCCGCGAGGAGAGGGGCGTCGAGTCCTTCGACGAGCGAGAAGTCGGCATCGACGGATGCCGCGGCCAGCGCGTCCCGGAAAGGCTCAGCCTGTTCGAGGGCGCGCACGATCCCGGGAACTGTCACCGCACGAGTCTACGACCCGCCACGGACACCGGGATCCGCCCCGGTGCGGCCCCGCTCCTAGGATGAGGCTGTGAGCCAGCCCGACGCGCCCCAGAACCCGCCCGCTCAGCCCGGCGGCTGGGCGCCGCCCGGAGCGGCGCCGTTCGGGACCCCGACGAGCGAAGCCCCCGCCCCCGGGCATCAGGGCGCCGCTGCGGCGACCCCGCAGGGGTGGGCGATTCCCCCGGCGGGCGCGTACGCGCCGCCACCCGGCTACGCGCCGCCGGCGGGCTATCCGGTGGCGCCGGCGGCACCATCCGCCATCGCGTACGGTGCTCCCGCTCCCGTGAAGCGCAGCGGCGCACTCGGGATCGTCGCGCTCGCGCTCGCACTCGTCGCCACGATCGGCGCGAGCCTGACGGCCGCGATCGCGAGCTTCAACATCGGGCTCGGCGCCGGCCGCGAGATGTCGTCACGGCCGTTCACCGGCGACTTCGACTGGTCAGTCCTCACGCCCGTGCGCGACTGGGTGCTGATGGGCGAGGTCTCGTTCTGGATCGGCACCGCGATCGGCGTGTGGGCTCTCGTGCAGGGGATCATCGCGGTCGTCAAGGGACGCGGCCGCGGCGCCGGCATCGCGGCGGTCGTCATCGCCGCCCTCGGCCCGATCGCCTTCGGCGCCGTCGTGCAGGGCTTCCTCACCGCGGGCCTCGCCGCCGGGACCGGCATCGGCGGCTGACGCGGCTCGATACCCGGAGCGACAGCATCCGCTCGTGTCCTGCTCCTCATTTGAGGACGCGAGCCGAAATGCGGAGCGAAACCCCTGGGACGGCCCTCATCTCGGCACTCGCCCTCAGCTGAGGAGGGAAAGACCTGAGGTTCCTCGGGCGGCGGTGCGCGCGACGCGGGGTCAGACGCGGGGGGCGTGGTGCTTCTGCTGGGTGGCGAGCAATCCCTCGGCCACGAGCTGCTCGACCGCGTCGGCGGCGTCGCCGACGAGGATCGGGAGGTTCTTGCGCTCGGTGGCGCCGAACGGGTCGAGCACCCAGTCGGCGGCGTCCTGGCGGCCGGGAGGGCGGCCGATGCCGACGCGCACGCGCGGGAACTCCGCGGTGTCGAGCGCCTTCGCCACGTCCCGCACGCCGTTGTGGCCGCCGTGGCCGCCGCCGATCTTCAGCTTGATCGTGTCGAAGGGGATGTCGAGCTCGTCGTGCACGACCACGACGTGGTCGGCATCGATGCCGTAGAACTTCGCGAGCCCGGCCACCGGTCCGCCCGAGACGTTCATGAAGGTGTTGGGCTTGGCGAGGATGAGCTTGGGTCCGCCGGGGCGCAGCCACGTCTCGACGACGCGGGCGTTCGTCTTGTGCGCCTTGAACGACTCGCTGCGCCGGCCGGCGAGCTCGTCGACGACGAGCTGCCCCACGTTGTGGCGCGTGAGCTCGTAGCGGGGGCCGGGGTTGCCGAGCCCGACGATCAGCCACGTGTCTGCCATGTCATCCATCCTGCCCGAGCCCGCGCCACGTCGTCGGCGCAGACCCCTCGTGAGACGCAGCGAGGGGGTGCGGCATCCGCACCCCCTCGCCGGAAAGCGATCCGATCGCTCGGCGTCCGATTACTCGGCGGCGGCCTCCGCGGCCCCCTCCGACGCCTCCGACTGCTCGGCGGCGAGCTCGGCGTCGGCCTCGGCGATCTCCTCCTCTGCGGCGAGTGCCGCAGCCGGGACCGAGATGGCGACGATGAGCAGCTCGGCGTCGGCGACGAGGACCGAGCCCTTCGGCAGCTTCAGGTCGGCCGCGGTGATGTGCGTGCCGTCCTCGAGGCCCTCGACGTCGACCTCGATGTGCTCGGGGATGTGCGTCGCCTCGGCCTGCACCGTGACGGTCGTGTTGTCGAGGTTCGCGATGGTGCCGGGGGCGGACTCGCCCACGACCACGATTGGCACCTCGATCTCGACCTTCTCGCCCTTCTTCACCACGAGGAGGTCGATGTGCTCGACGATCTGGTGCACCGGGTCCTTCTGGACGTCCTTGACGAGCGTCAGCTGCGAGGTGCCGTCGAGGTCGAGCTCGAGCACCGCGTTGGCGCGGCGGATGAGCAGCGAGACCTGGTGGCCCGGAAGGGCGACGTGCACAGGGTCGGTGCCGTGGCCGTAGATGACGGCGGGGATCTTGCCGGCAGCGCGGAGGCGGCGGGCGAAGCCCTTGCCGAAGCTCTCGCGGAACTCGGCGTGGACTTTGGTGTCGGGCTCAGTCGACATGGTGTTCTCCTTGCGGGCGCGGGGCCCATTTCTGCGGCGGCGCATGGCCGTTCCGAATCGGCCTGCGCGGTGGCGGGCCCGGGTATCAGGGATGTCTTCGACTCGAACGCACGCGCGTGAGGAAAGCCCGGGAGGCCGGCATCACCGCGTCGATCACGGATGCCGCAGCCCGCCGCTCGACAGGCGCGAGGCATCCCTCGCCGAAGTTCGGACAAGAGTCTACCAGCGCCCCCGCTACGATGAGGAACGCACCTGCTTCCCGCTCACACGGAGGACCCCATGGACTACGGCTTCGCTAGCCACGCTCTTCTCTGGCTCATCGGCGCCATGGCCGCCGTCGGCGCTCTCGGCACGGTGCTCGCCTTCTGGAGCCTCGGCCGCCAGGGCTACCGCAAGGACTGACCTCGCCGTCCGGGTTCTGAGCGCTCACGCTCCTCGGCCGTCCCCGCGAATTCGTCCCCGACGACCTCGTCGATCGCGGCATCGGATTCACTGACGATCCGCGACATCGCCTCGAACGCCGCGTCCGCCTCGCCGCTCGCGACCGCGAACGCGACGTCGCGATGCCAGCGCACCGCATCGGGGTTCGCCTCGTGCGGCATCAGCGCGTGACGCGTGCGGCCTTCGAGGACCGCCTGCACCACTCCCCCGAGCACCCCGAGCATCGGGTTTCCGGAGGCGCTCAGCAGCGTGCGATGGAACCGGACGTCGGCGTCGAGGTACTCGGCCTCCGCCGCCTGCTGGTCGTGACGCGCCATGCCCAGCGCCGCCGCCACGAGCTCCTGGCGCTGCGCATCGGTCGCGTTGGCGGCCGCGAGCCGCGCCGCGAGCGGCTCGACCGCGCCGCGCAGCTCGCCCAGCTCGTGCAGCTGGCGCGCGCGCCCGGGCCCGTCGAGGCGCCACGCGATGATCTCGGGGGCGTAGACGTTCCACTGCTCCACCGGCAGCACCTCGATGCCCGCCTTGCGGCGCACCTGGACGAGACCGAGGGATTCGAGGACCCTCACCGCCTCACGCGCCGCCGATCGCGAGGCGCCCGAGGACTCCGCCAGCGCAGTGGTCAACAGGCGCGATCCGGCGGGATGCTCGCCGTGCACGATCGCGGCGCCGAGCCGCTCGACGAGGGCGTCGTGAACGGGACTGCCGTGGGGCGTGTCGGCCATGGTCCGATTGTGCCGCACCGACGTCGTGTCGTCCGACATTCGCGCATCATCCACTTTTTATGTCGTACATATTGACAGTGGATGGATATCACGTCAGACTAAACGGCATCCTCGGGTCAAAGACCGACCCTGTTTCGATCAAGGACGCTCATGGTTCTCTCCGGACTTCTCTCCCTGCCGGCCGCCGCGGCCGAAGTGACCCCCGTCGGCCCGCCGTGGCAGCTGCTGACCGCCGCCGTCATCGGCATCGCGATCATCGTGGTGCTGATCACCTGGCTGAAGGTGCACCCCTTCCTCGCCCTGATGATGGGCGCCATAGCCACCGGGATCATCGCCGGGTTCGAACCCGGCAAGACGATCGTCAGCTTCACGACGGGCTTCGGCGCGACGATGGGCGGCGTCGGCATCCTCATCGCCCTCGGCGCCATCTACGGCAAGCTGCTGGCAGACTCCGGCGGTGCCGACCGCATCGTCGACACCCTCGTCGCCCGCGCCACGCCCCGGAGCCTCCCCTGGATCATGGGCTTCATCGGCGCCATCATCGGCCTGCCGATGTTCTTCGAGGTCGGCCTCGTCCTGCTCGTCCCGGTCATCATCCTGGTCGCGCGTCGTTCGGGCCTGCCGCTCATGAAGATCGCGATCCCGGCGCTCGCGGGCCTGTCCGCGATGCACGGCCTCGTGCCGCCGCATCCCGGCCCGCTCGCCGCCATCGACATCCTCGGCGCCAACCTCGGCATCACCCTCGCCCTGGGCGTGCTGGTCGCCATACCCGCGGTGATCGTGGCAGGCCCCCTGTTCTCGGGCCTCGCCGCCCGCTGGGTACGCGTTCCGGTGCCCGATCTGTTCGTCACCGCGGAGGACGAGGGCGAGCAGCAGACGCGGCGCCCATCATTCGCCGCCACCCTCGCCAGCATCCTGCTGCCCGTCGTGCTCATGCTCGCCCGCGCGATCGCCGACATCATCGCGCCAGGCTCGACCGCTCCGGCCAAGGCCGTCATCGACTTCCTCGGCACACCCGCGGTCGCGCTCCTCATCGCCGTCATCGTCGGCTTCTTCGTGCTCGGCGGCGGAGCCGGATTCGGCAGAGATGAGATCGCGAAGTCGGTGGGCTCGTCGCTCGGCCCGATCGCCGGCATCCTGCTGATCGTCGGCGCCGGCGGCGGGTTCAAGCAGGTGCTCGTCGACACCGGCATCGGCGACGTCATCGCGAACCTCATCGCCGAGTCCGGTCTCTCTATCCTGTTCCTCGCCTGGCTCGTGGCCGCCGTCATCCGCGTCGCGACCGGATCCGCCACGGTCGCCACGATCACCGCGGCCGGCATCCTCCAGCCGCTCACGGTGGGCCTCGACCCGGCGATGTCGGCACTGCTCGTGCTCGCCATCGGCTCGGGATCGGTCTTCCTCTCGCACGTCAACGACGCGGGCTTCTGGCTCATCAAGGAGTACTTCGGTCTCAGCATCACGCAGACGCTCAAGAGCTGGACGGTTCTCGAGTGCCTCATCTCGGTCGTCGGACTTGTCGGCGTCCTCGCCGTCAGCCTGTTCGTATGAGCGCCGAAGGGAGAGATCGGATGCTGTCGACCCCGCCGATCCTCGTCCTGATGGGCCCATCCGGCACCGGCAAGTCCACCGTCGGGGCCATGCTCTCCGGCAGGCTCGGGTGGCCGTTCCAGGAGGGCGACGACCTCCATCCTGCTGCCAACGTCGAGAAGATGCGGCGCGGTCACGCGCTGACCGATGCAGACCGGATCCCGTGGCTCGAGCTCGTCGCAGCGTGGATCGACGAGCGCCGCGCGGCGGGCGAGCCCGGGATCGTGACCTGCTCGGCGCTCAAGCGCAGCTATCGCGACATCCTGCGCCGCGACAACGTCACGTTCGTGAACTTCACCGGAGACGCGGCGGTCGTGCGCGACCGCATGATGCGGCGGCAGGGGCACTTCATGCCTCCGGCACTGCTCGACTCCCAGTTCGCGACACTCGAGGCGCCCGGGCCCGACGAGCAGGCGATCGACATCGACATCGCGTTGCCGCCCGAGGACCAGGCGGCGCTCGTCGCGTCGGCCCTGCGGCTCGAAGGTTCATGACGCTCCGGCCGAGACCCGCAACGCTCCCGGGCTAGGCTCGTCACGCCAGCCGCGAGCCGCCCCGCCCGAACCCCACGCTCACAATCGGCCGCCTCGCGGCGTGAGCAGCCGGCCATGTCGTGTAACACGAACAGGTCAGACTTTAGGCTGAATAGCAACGAAGACAGGAGCTCGAGTGTCCGAGAATGCAGCGAACATCGGTGTGGTGGGTCTTGCGGTGATGGGGTCGAACCTCGCCCGCAACCTCGCCAGCCGCGAGGGCAACACGGTCGCGGTCTACAACCGCAGCCGGTCCAAGACGGACGAGCTGACCGCGGCGCACCCCGAGGCCGAGTTCGTCCCCGCGTTCTCGTACGAGGAGTTCGCCGCGTCGCTGCAGAAGCCGCGCGCCGCGATCATCATGGTCAAGGCCGGCCGCCCCACCGACGCGGTCATCGACGCGCTGGTCGAGGTGTTCGAGCCCGGCGACATCATCGTCGACGGCGGCAACGCCCTCTTCACCGACACCATCCGCCGCGAGAAGGCCGTCCGCGAGACCGGCATCAACTTCGTCGGCGCCGGCATCTCCGGCGGCGAGGAGGGCGCGCTCAACGGCCCGTCGATCATGCCCGGCGGCTCGGACGAGTCGTGGGTCACCCTCGGCCCGATCCTCAAGTCCATCGCCGCGGTCGCCGAGGGCGAGCCGTGCGTCACGCACGTCGGCCACGACGGCGCCGGCCACTTCGTGAAGATGGTGCACAACGGCATCGAGTACGCCGACATGCAGCTCATCGCCGAGGCGTACGACCTGATCCGCCGCGGCACCGGCAAGAGCCCCGCCGAGATCGCCGAGGTCTTCGCCGAGTGGAACCAGGGCGAACTCGAGTCCTACCTCATCGAGATCACCGCCGAGGTGCTCCGCCAGGTCGACGCCGCCACCGGCCGGCCGCTCGTGGACGTCATCCTGGACCAGGCTGGCGCCAAGGGCACCGGCGCCTGGACCGTGCAGACCGCGCTGTCGCTCGGCGTGCCGGTCTCGGGCATCGCCGAGGCCACCTTCGCCCGCTCGCTCTCCTCGCACCCCGAGCAGCGCGAGGTCTCGCGCGACCTGCCGGGTCCTGAGGAGGGCCTGAAGGTCGACGACGCCGACGCGTTCATCGAGGACGTGCGCCTCGCGCTGTACGCGTCGAAGATCGTCGCGTACTCGCAGGGCTTCGACGAGATCCGCGCCGGCGCCGCCGAGTACGACTGGACCATCGACCTCGGCGCCGTGTCGAAGATCTGGCGCGCGGGCTGCATCATCCGCGCCCAGTTCCTCAACCGCATCGCCGACGCCTACGACGCCCAGCCCGAGCTGCCCGTGCTGCTCACCGCCCCGTACTTCGTCGAGGCCCTCGGCCGTGCCCAGGGCGCGTGGCGCCGGATCGTGTCGGCAGCAGCGGGAGCCGGCATCCCCGCCCCCGCGTTCTCGTCGTCGCTGTCGTACTACGACGGCCTGCGCGCCGAGCGCCTGCCCGCCGCCCTCATCCAGGGCCAGCGCGACTTCTTCGGCGCCCACACCTACAAGCGCATCGACAAGGAAGGCACCTTCCACACGCTGTGGTCCGGCGACCGCACCGAGATCGAAGCCGAAGACACCCACTGACGCCTCGACCGTACGTCCGAGGGCGGATCCCCACACGGGGGATCCGCCCTCGGCGTTTCAGCCCGTGCCAGCGACCGGGTTGGCGGACGGGTCAGGCGGCCTGGCCGTTCGGGCCGGGCTTGACGTTGTGGTTGCGGCAGAACACGTTGCCCGGATCCCACTCGCGCTTGACCGCGGCAAGGCGGGCCATCGTCGCCGGCGGGTACATCCGGTCGGCGAACGTGGCGTCGGTCGAAACGGTGAAGTTGCCGTACACGCCCGACCCCTTCGACTCGATCGCATCCCACTCCTCGATGACCTGCGCGCGGGTCGCGTCGTCGAGCATGCCCGGCACGTCGAACGCGCCGGCCATCGCGAACCATGTCGCGTCGCGAGCGGGGAACGCCGAGTCGTCCTGGGAGACGTCGCCGTACGCCCCGCCCAGCGAGCGCAGGAACGCGACGGATGCGGGGTGCTGCTCGCGGAACGACACGAGCTTCTCGATCGTCTCGTCGTCGAGCACCGGCAGCAGGGTGTTGCCGCCGACGAAGCCGGGCATCGGCTGCTCGGGGTCGAACTCGGGGGCCTCGAGCAGCACGTCGGGATACTCCTGCACCCCGAACTCGCGCTCGGTCACGCCGGGCGCGCCCGCGAGCGGCGCCAGCGCGCGACGCGCCGCCTCTTCGTCGGTGCCGATCCACACCGCCGTGATGGAGGCGCCCGCGGGCGCACTCGGGTCCATCGCGGGCACATCCATGTACGTGACGGTGAGGTCGCGCGGGGCATCGGTCATCAGGTCGCGCAGCACGCGGATGATCGGGCGGGCGTCGCCCTCGATGCCGTAGACCGCGTGCACCACGCCGTCGAGGGGGTGCGCCTCGAAGTCGAACCGCGTGACGACACCGAAGTTGCCGCCACCGCCGCGGAGGGCCCACAGCAACTCGGGGTGCGAGGCATCCGTCGCCTCCACCACCTCGCCGCGAGCGGTCACGAGCTGGGCGCCCACGAGCTGGTCGGACGCCAGACCCCACGCGCGCACCATCCAGCCGATGCCGCCGCCGAGGGTGAGGCCGCCGACGCCGACCGATGCGGTGTCGCCCGAACTGATGCCCAGCCCGCGCTCGGCGAGCGCGTGTGCGACCGCGCCCCACTGCGCTCCCCCGCCGACGCGGACGCGGGTGCCGTCGACCTCGATGTCGTCGAGCGCGGAGATGTCGAGGGTGAGGCCACCGGGCACCCCGCCCCAGGCGCTGTGACCGCCGCCGCGGATCATGATGTCGAGCCGCTCCGCCGAGGCGTAGCGGAGGGCGCCGCGCACGTCGTCGACGGCGGCGGCGCGGATGACGGCGGCGGGCGAGCCGATGCCGGAGTGGAAGCGGCGGGCGGATTCCCATTCGGAATCGCCCGGACGGATGACGGTGCCGACGGCGCCGGTGCTGAGGTCGTCGTTGCTCATGACGGCCAGGCTAGAGGTCGGCGCCGACATCGACCAGGGTTCGCCCGGCCGAGTCGTCCGCGGCCGCGGCGGGTGGGCGGACCGGCGTAGGCTCGCGAAGGTGACGAGCATCCTCTACATCGGCGGCACCGGAACCATCAGCGCGGCGTGCGTACGCCGTTCGGTCGCCCTCGGGCACGACGTGGCGGTCCTGAACCGCGGCGGCGCCCGCCGGCCGCTCCCGCCGGCGGTCGAGCTCATCGAGGCCGACATCCGCGATGCCCCAGCCGTCCGCGCCGCGATCGGCGATCGCCGTTTCGACGTGGTCGCCGAGTTCCTGGCGTTCTCACCCGAGCACATCGCGACTGACCTCGACCTGTTCGAGGGGCGCACCGGCCAGTACGTGTTCATCAGCTCCGCCTCCGCGTACGAGAAGCCGCCGCGCCGGCTGCCGGTGACCGAGTCGACGCCGCTGCGCAACCCGTACTGGCAGTACTCGCGCGACAAGATCGCGTGCGAAGACGTGCTGGTCGCCGCCCATCGCGAGCGCGGTCTGCCCGTCACGATCATCCGCCCGTCCCACACCTACGACGAGCGGCTGCTGCCGACCCTCGGCCACTGGACCGACATCGCCCGCATGCGCGAGGGGCGCCCGGTCATCGTGCACGGCGACGGCACGAGCCTGTGGACCATCACGCACAGCGACGACTTCGCGGTCGCATTCACGGGTCTGCTCGGCAATCCCGCCGCGATCGGCGAGGCGTTCACGATCACCGGCACGCACGCGCCGAGCTGGAACCAGATCTACGGGTGGCTGGCCGATGCGGCGGGTGTGGCCTCCCCCGACCTCGTGCACGTCGCCTCCGACACGATCGCCGCGTTCGAGCCCGCGCTCGGGCCGACCCTCATCGGCGACAAGGCGCATTCCATGGTCTTCGACGTGTCGAAGGTCCAGCAGCTCGTGCCCGAGTTCCGCACCACGATCACGTTCGACGAGGGTGCGCGACGCATCCTCGCGTACTACGACGCGAACCCCGAGGCGCAGCAGATCGACGAAGGCCGCGACGCGCTCTTCGATCGCATCGCGGCCTTCGTGCGCTCTGCCGGCTGAACGCCGGCCAGGCCCTGATCAGCGCGTGATGTCGCGCACCGTCCCCTTGTCGAGGCGCAGGCGGCGCCGGGCGCGGCGCGCGACCGCCGAGTCGTGCGTCACGACGATGAGCGTGAGCCCTTCGTCGTTGAGGGACTGCAGCACCGCGAGGATCTCGTCGCGCATGCTCTCGTCGAGGTTGCCCGTCGGCTCGTCGGCGAGCAGCACGCGCGGCCGCTTGACGATCGCCCGTGCGATCGCGACACGCTGCTGCTGACCGCCCGACAGCTCGCCGGGGCGGTGGTCGGCGCGCTCGGCGAGCCCGACGTGCGTGAGCGCCTCGGCGACCCGCGCGGTGCGCTCGTCCTTCGACAGCCCCAGCGGCTCGAGCGCCATGTCGACGTTCTCGTGCGCCGTGAGGGTGGGGATGAGGTTGAACCCCTGGAACACGAAGCCGATCTCGTGCGCGCGGATGCGGCCGAGCTCGCGGTTGTTCGCCGTCGCGATGTCGATCTCACCCAGGTGCACCGAGCCGGTGGTCGGACGGTCGAGCGCACCGAGCAGCTGCAGCAGCGTCGACTTGCCGCCGCCGGTCGGGCCCTGGATCGTGACGAAGTCGCCCGCGTCGATGGTGAGGTCGACGCCGGCGAGCGCCTTCACGACGCGGCCTTTCTGCGTGTAGGTGCGGGTGACGCCTTCGAGGCGGTATTGCGCCTGGGGCGCAGCATCCGCAGCGGCGGCCCGCTCGGTGTCGATCATGGTCATGACGTGCTCTCCCGTCGGTGAGGTGGGTTCGGGTGTGGTGGGGATGGCGTCGGACATGGGATGCCTCAGCCCACCGATCGCAGGGCTTCGGCGGGGCTGAGCCGGGCTGCGCGCCAGCCGCCGAATGCACCGGCGACCAGGCCGCCGAGCACCGCGATCCCCACGGCCGCGACGACGACCCAGAGGGTGATCGGCGCCGACAGCACGATGTCGGTGCCCGCCGACTGCATGACGTTGCCGAACGCACCGCCGCCACCGCCCATCGGGCCACCGCTCTGACCGCTTTCGGGGCCGAAGCTCTGTGCCGCCGGTGCCGTCGAGATCGTCGGCGAGATGAGGTTGATGGCGATGATGCCGGCGAAGCCGATGATGAGGCCGATGACGCCGCCGATCGCGCCCTGCACGACCGATTCCCCCGCCACCTGGCCGACCACGCGGCCGTTGGACCAGCCGATGGCCTTGAGCGTGCCGAACTCCCGCGTACGGCGTGAGACGCCCGAGATCGTGAAGAGCACGGCGAGCACGAGCGCGACGGCGAGCACGATGAGCGAGAGCCACGTGCCGAGGTTCGTGATGAGGGCGGAGGCGCTCGAGAGCGATCCCGACACGGTCGAGGCGAGGTCCGCCTGCGAGCTCACCGTGGCGTCGGGCAGCTCCTCCTGGAGGGCCGCCTGCACCGAGGCGATGGCGTCCGATGACGCGGCCTGCACATAGACGGTGGAGACGACGTCGCCGGCGCCCGAGAGCTCCTGGGCGACGCCCAGCGGGATGTACACGTCGGAGGCGGTGTCGGCCTCGTCCGAGGTCGAGGCGACGAGTCCGACGATCTCGAACTCCTGACCCCCCACGTCGATGGCGCCGCCGACGGCGAGGTCGGCCGTCGAGGCGTAGGTCGCGTCGAGCACGGCGACGTACGCGCCCTCGTCGGACGCCTCGAGGCCGCGGCCGTCGGAGACCTCCACGGCAGACAGCGGGCCGACGGCGTCCGCCGACGGGTCGATGCCGAGCACCGTGAACGAGTCGACGCCGAACGAACCGCCGCCGAAGCCGCCGCCCCCGCCCTCGCCCTGCTGCGGGGGCTGGCCCTGCGTGCCCGTGCCGGAGTCCGTCGAGTCATCGGGACGCTGCGGCAGCTCCCCGGAGAACGTCATGTTCGTGAGGCTGAGGGCTGCGGATGCCGCGGACACGCCCTCGACGCCCGTCACGGTGTCGAGGGTCGTGGCGTCGAGCGTCGCGCGCATCAGCTCGGTCACGAGCCGCGACTGGCTGAGCTCGGTGGTGCCGTCGTCGGTGGTCGACCCGCCGTCCTGGCCGAAGTCGAACCGGGCACCGCCCTGGCCCGGCTCCGCCTGTGCACCGGTCACGGTGAGGTCGGTGCCGACCCCGTACACGGACTCGAGCGCCTTCGCCTGCGCGGCGCTCACGCCTGCGGCGAGCGAGTTCACGATCATCACGAGGGCGATCGCGATCGCGAGGCCGGCGGCCACGATGATCGTCTGCTTCTTGCGGCCGGCCAGCTCCCGCCGCAGATAGGTGAAGTACATGGGTCTCCTCTTGGCAGGCGGAATGCCGGCCGTCGACGTGACGCTACGGAGCGGCGTGATGCGCGCCCTCAGCGCGACCTATGCACCCGTTATGAACGGTGAGACGACAGTGGCGGGACGAGACCTCGGGTGAACCCCGGAGTCTCGTCCCGCGGCTGGGGTCTCACGGATGAGCGCGGTTTCACAGCCGGCGCATAGCGGGCTCCATAGGAATCGCATAGGAAGGCCCGCACAATGGACGCATGACCAACCCCGCACCGGCCCTCCTGCGTCCCGACGGCTCGAACCTCCGCGTCCTCGTGGTCGACGACGAGCAGATGCTCACCGACCTGCTGTCGATGGCGCTGCGCATGGAGGGCTGGGAGGTCCGCACCGCGGGCTCCGGCTTCGAGGCGCTGCAGTCCGCGCGGGACTTCGAGCCCGACGCGATGGTGCTCGACATCATGATGCCCGACCTCGACGGCATGTCCGTACTGCAGCGGCTGCGTCAGGCGGGCGACGACGTTCCGGTGCTGTTCCTCACCGCGAAGGACGCCGTGAGCGACCGCGTCGCCGGGCTCACCGCCGGCGGCGACGACTACGTCACGAAGCCCTTCAGCCTCGAGGAGGTCGTCGCGCGTCTTCGCGGGCTCATGCGCCGCGCCGGCACCGCCCACGCCGCGGGCGCCGAGCCGATCCTCCGCGTCGGCGACCTCACCCTCAACGAGGACAGCCACGAGGTCGAGCGCGCCGGCACCGAGATCGAGCTCACCGCGACAGAGTTCGAGCTGCTCCGCTACCTCATGCGCAACCAGCGCCGCGTGGTCTCGAAGGCGCAGATCCTCGATCGCGTCTGGAACTACGACTTCGGCGGCCGCTCGAGCGTCGTCGAGCTCTACATCTCGTACCTCCGCAAGAAGATCGACGCGGGACTCGAACCCCTCATCCACACCGTGCGCGGCGTCGGCTACATGATCAAGGCGCCGCAGTGACGGATCAGAAGACTCCCTCCCCCCTGACGACGAGGGCGACGGATGCCTCGACCGGCGCGGACGCGCAGGCCGAGGCATCCACTCCTCCCGTGCAAGACACCCAGGGCGCCCTCCCCCGCCGAGCACCGTGGACCCTGCAGCGCAAGCTGATCGTCACGGTGGTCGGCATCACGTCGTTCATCCTGGTGCTCGTCGCGGTGGCGACGAGCGCGATCCTGGGGCAGGTGCTCGAGCAGCAGCTCGACGCCGAGGTGAAGGCCGAGCGCCAGAGCGTCGAGTATCTGCGGGGCCCCGTCGCGGGAGGACTGACCGCGGAGCAGATCCTCGAGCAGCAGCCGCGCCAGCCCGGCTACTTCCTCGCCGTGCAGTCGCTGCCGGGAGACGCCAGCGCGGCCGTCGTCGACCAGAACGGCGACGTGGTCGCTCTGACCGACGACCAGATCACCGAGATCAACGACAGCGCTCAGGGGCAGCGCGGCCAGCTCGTCGTGACGATCGACGAACTCGGCACGTACCGCATCGAAGGCGTGTCGTTCGGCGGCACGACCATCATCGTCGGCTTGTCGCGTGCCGGGATCACCGAGACCCTCACGCGCATGCTCATCACGATCGGCCTGCTCACCGCGGGCGGCCTGCTGCTGCTCGCCGTCGCGACCGCCTGGACGATCCGCCGAGGCCTCGCGCCCCTGCGCGCCGTCGCCGACACCGCGGCACGCGTATCGGTGCTGCAGCTCGACCAGGGCGAGGTCTCGATCGCCGAGCGCGTTCCCGTGCGCGAGTCCGATCCGCGCACCGAGGTCGGCCGTGTCGGCGCCGCCCTCAACACCCTGCTCGACCACGTCGACGAGTCGCTCACCGCGCGCCAGCGCAACGAGGAGCGCATGCGCAGCTTCGTCGCCGACGCCAGCCACGAACTGCGCACGCCGCTGGCGTCGATCCGCGGCTACTCGGAGCTGTCGCTCACCGCGCTCAGCCGCGGTCAGGGCACGGCTCTCGAGACGACCGAGGCGTCGCTGGAGCGCATCCAGGCGCAGTCGCTGCGCATGACCTCGCTCGTCGAGGACCTGCTGCTGCTCGCGCGGCTCGACGAGGGCCAGGAACTCGTCTACGGCACGGTCGACCTGACGCGGCTCGCGATCGACGCGGTGAGCGACGTCACGCCGACCGGTCCCGACCACGAGTGGGTGCTCGAGGTCGGCGACGAGCCGGTGCTGATCGCCGGTGACACCGGGCGCCTGCACCAGGTCGCCGCGAACCTGCTCGCCAACGCGCGCACGCACACGCCGGCGGGCACGACCGTCACCGTGAGCGTCTCTCGCAACGGCACGGAGGCGATCCTCCGCGTGCACGACGACGGCCCCGGCATCGATCCGTCCCTCACGGACGAGCTGTTCGAACGCTTCTCGCGCGCCGACCGCTCCCGTGCCCGTCAGACCGGCGGCACCGGCCTGGGCCTCTCGATCGCCCGGGCGATCGTGGACGCGCATGGCGGCAGCATCCGTGTCGCCAGCACGCCCGGCGACACGACCTTCGAGGTCCGCCTGCCGGCCCGCCCCGCCGACCCGGTCGCGCACAGCTGAGCCGAGGTCGTTCCTCGGTCCCAGGCGTTTCGTCTCGCTCGTTCCTCGCTCGCCCAACGACCCGATGAGGGCAAAGAGCGGAAGAGCGCTCTGGCGCCCGAAGACGACACGCCTGCACCCGGCGCACGCCACGGCGCGGCGTCAGTAGCCGCTGAAGGCGTCGGTGGTGATCGAGCGGGCTTTCTCGAGCGCGGGGGCGAGCTCGGCGATCAGACCCGCGGGCCCGGAGATGTACGCGTGACGCGACGAGATGTCGGGCACCATCCGCACGAGGCCTTCGGCGTCGAGGCGGACCCCCTGCGCCCACACCCAGTGGGCCGGGAGGTCGCCGGGCCGGTCGCGCGTGAACACCACGACGCGGGCTCCGGATGCCTCGATCTCGTCGCGGTAGGCCAGCTCCGAGGAATCCGACGCGACGTAGACCAGGACCACGTCACGGTCGACGCCTTTCGCCGTCTCCTGGCCGAGCTGCGACACGAACGGCGTCACACCGATGCCGGCGGCGACCATCAGGATCGGCGCCGCGTCGCGCTTGGGAAGCAGGAAGTCGCCCCACACGCCGGTGATGGCGAGCTCGTCGCCCGGCTCCACCAGCGCGAGCGCCTTCTTGTACGAGCTCAGCGGCTTCGTGGTCTTGCCCTCCTTGAAGGCCACCTTCACGAACGGCAGGTCGGCGGGCGCCGAGGCGATGCTGAACTCGCGGCGCGTGCCGCGCGCATCGGGGTGGCGGTGCGGCACCTCGAGCTCGAGATACTGCCCCGGCAGGAACGCGAGCCGGTCGTGCACGCGGAAGGTGAGCTCCTGGACGGTGGGCGTCGGTTCGGAGCGCGCGACGAGCGTGAGCCGCACCGCGGTGCGGACGGCGAACGCGAAGGCGACCAGGTTGCCGACGAGGAGCGCGCGCTCCTGCCCGAGGGTGACGTCGCCGATCGCGATCGGCCATCCGGCGAGCACGCCCACGACCGCCGCGACGGTGAACTGCTGCCAGCGGCGCGGTGGCAGCGTGAGCGGCTCGGACAGCATGAACGCGCCGAGGAACAGGAACGGCGACGACCACAGCACCGGCCACAGCACGTCGAGGATCTCAAGGTCCAAGCCGGCCGCCTGGTACTGCGCCGCGATGCGGAAGATCGCGACCCCGACCGCGATCACGAGGAAGATCGCGACGACGCGCACCTTCTCGGTGCGCACGAGCACGGCGAGACCCAGCAGGATCACGGGTGCGGCGAGCGCAGGCGTGCCCACCCACCACGAAGACGCGCCGAGGTCCGGCCACGCCAGGCTCAGCAGGGTCAGGACGGTCGCGCCGACCGCCGCGGGATTGAAGATGTGCCGGCCGCGCCACGCGAGCACGTACTTCGACAGCGACGCGACGGCGGCGGCGATCGCGATGCCCAGAAGCCCCACGAGCTCGTACGTCGGCCGCAGCACGAACAGCAGGATGTGCGCCGTGATGAGCGACGATTCGAGACGCCACGGGAGGTTCAGCACGCGCTGGGCGGCAGCATCCACCCCCACGCACACCGCCGAGAGCACGACGAGCGTCGCGATCAGCTGCAGCGGGTCGGGTCCGACGAGATCGAAGAACGACAGCAGCAGCGCGACGACGGCGAGCGCCGCGAGCGCGAAATAGACGAGACGGTACATCGACATGCGGCCGAGCACCGCGAAGACGCGGTTCCAGAGAGCGGTCAGCGATCCCATCCGCGTCACACCGGCTGCAGGGGCTCGAAGAGACCCGCGGGCGGGATGACACGGATGCTGTCGCCCGGGCGCACGACGCCGCCTGCAAGCACGACCGACATGACGCCCGCGAGACGCACAGTGGCGCCGCTGTCGTCGACGGAGACCAGTTCCTTCATGAGCCCTTCCGAGAGTCCGTTGATCTGCGCGCAGGGGTTTCGGAGTCCGGTGATCTCGATCACGGCGTCCTCACCGAGCTCGAGCCGCGTGCCGCGCGACAGACCCAGCAGGTCGATGCCCGCGGTCGTGATGTTCTCCCCCAGTGCACCAGGCGTCACCTTGTGGCCCCGCGTCGCCACGAGATCGAACAGCTCGGCGTGGATGAGGTGCACCTGACGGAGGTTGGGCGTCATGGGGTCGCGCGTGATGCGCGAGAGGTGCTGCACGGTCGCGCCGGCGTGGGCGTCGCCCTCGACGCCGATCCCGGCGACCAGGGTGATGCTCTCGCGCGCGGGTTTGCTGAAGCGATGCGCGTCGTCGCGGGAGACCCCGACGACGTGTCCGGAGGAAGACTCGGTCACCCCTCAAGGCTATTCGGTCGCGAAACCGGCGCGGTCCCGGGTCCGACATCTGCTCGCACGAACAGGTCGGCGCGGCAGCCGGGCGACCACTCGACGCGGCCGTCGGTGCTCATGCGCACCCACTCCGCGCCCCACTGGAGCGCGAGGCGCGGGCCGCCGTCGAAGAACAGCGCGGTCGCGATCGCGTCGGCCGTCATCGCGTCGGCCGCCACCGCCCAGGTCGCCGCGTAGGTCCGCACGGGCTGCCCGGTGCGCGCGTCGAGCACGTGGTGCAGGGTCGTGCCCGTCGCCGACGGCCACGCGCGCCGGTTGATCGCGGACGCGCAGAGCGCGGCATCCGTCACCTCCCACACGCCGATCGCGCGACGCGGATCGAACGGATGCTCCAGCCCGATGCGCTGCGGACGCCCCCGCACAGCGAGGTCGCCGCCGGCGTCGACGGTGAGGTCTCCGGACTCGGTGCGCATCAGGACGTCGAGCACGAGGTCGACGAGGCGCCCCTTGCCGAGTGCGCCGACATCGACGGTCGCGGGCTCGGTGAGGGCGAGTCGGCCGTCGCGCCAGCTGAGCCGCTCGCGCCAGTCGTGCGGCGCGGCCACGGGTCCGCCGTCGTGGAACGAGTAGTGCGCGTCATAGCCGAGCGCATCGAGCGAGTCCCCGACGAGCGGGTTCACGGCTCCCCCGGTCGCGTCGGACACGGCGGCGAGGGCGTCGAGCATGGGTACGGCGTCCTCGGGCGACGGAAGGGAGACCGCGCCCCCGGCGAGCGCGCTGACGTCGGAGTCCTCGCGGAACCGCGACCACGCGCGGTCGAATGCATCGATCCGGGCGGTCACCTCGTCGCGCACCGCCGCGGGCAGCGGACGCTCGGCGACGATCTCCCATCTCGTGCCGATGGCGTCGAAGCGCCACGACGCCGGCACGGTGCTCATGGGCTAGCTCGCCGCTTCGGACTTGATCGCCTCGATGGCCTCATTGAAGCCGTTGCTGGTGAGCGACGATCCGGCGACGCGGCTGACCTGGATGTCGTCGATGTCCTGCCCGACCACCACGTCGGCGATGCCGCCGATGAACTGGCCCTGGTACTGCTCCGACTCGCGCTTCTGCGGGTCGCCGGTCACCTCGACCGCGGTGATGACGTCGTTCTCGAGGGTCACCGTGACGCTGATCGTCTCGACGGACTCGGGCGTCGCGTACGAGCCGTCCGCCGTGTACGTGCCGTCGGCGTACGAGCCGGTGCCGGTGTCGGACCCGGTCGAGCCGGTGTCGGTCGACGAGGACGATCCGGTGTCGGGCGTGGTGGGCTCTTCGGCCTCGGAGGCCGTGGCCGCGCAGCCCGAGAGGAGGGCGATGCCGGCGACGGCGGTCAGGGCCGCGCCGGCGCGGACGGGGCGGGAAGCGAGTGCGGTGCGGATCATGACGGTCCTCCTGGCTCGGGTCGGGCTCGTGGCGTCGACGCGATGTGCGCGTCGAAGGGGATCCTTTCAAGCCCGCCTATGAGCCGCCTTTGAGAGATGCCGCAGAGCCCGATGCGCCCCGTCGCGCACGCAGCACCGCCTTCAGCGCCTCCACCGCGAGGAAGATGCCGACCGACACGACGATCGGGAGGATCCAGGATGCCGCGGGCAGCGGCCGCGACTCGAACAGCACGTTCATGAACGGCACGTACGTGTAGACGAGCTGCAGCACCACCAGCGCCAGCGCCGACCACCACACCACCCTGTTGCCGCGCAGCACGTCGAGGGTGAGGCTCGAACGGGTGAGGAACCGGCAGTTCAACAGGAACGCGAGCTGCCCGAACGCGAGCATCAGGACGGCCTCGGTGCGTGCCACCTCGAGGTCGGCTCCGGCCGCAGACACCCCGTAGAACACGCCCATCGCCGCTCCGCCGATGAGGAGCGACACGATCAGGATGAATCCGAGCTCGCCGCGGTTGATGATCGGACCGCCGCTCGCGCGGGGCGGACGGCGCATGATGCCGCGCTCGGCGGGCTCGTAGGCCAGGGCGAGCGAGAGCGTCACGGCGGTGACCATGTTCACCCAGAGCACCTGCACGCTGGTGAGCGGCAGCGCGAGGCCGAACACGACAGCGACCAGGATGACCAGGGACTGCGCCCCGTTCGTCGGCAGGAGGAAGACGATCGACTTGCGCAGATTGTCGTAGATGCGCCGTCCCTCGGCGATGGCGCTGCGGATCGTCGCGAAGTTGTCGTCGGCGAGCACGAACTCCGCCGCTTCCTTCGTGGCCTCCGTGCCTTTGATGCCCATCGCGATGCCGACGTCGGCGCGCGTCAGGGCGGGGGCGTCGTTGACGCCGTCGCCGGTCATCGCCACGACCTCGCCGTGCGACTGCAGCGCGCGCACGATGCGGATCTTGTGCTCCGGACTGGTGCGCGCGTACACGTCGACGCCCTGCACCACCTCGCGCAGCTGCTCCTGGCTGAGCGCTTCGAGCTCCGCGCCGGTGAGCACCTCCGCGTCGGCGCCCGCCAGGCCCATCTCGTGCGCGATCGCAAGGGCGGTGCCGGCGTGGTCGCCGGTGATCATCTTGACCCGGATGCCGGCGGCGTGGCAGTCCGCGATCGCCTCGACGGCCTCGGGACGGGGAGGGTCGACGATGCCCCACAGGCCGATGAACTCGAGGTCGACCAGGTCGTCGAGCGCGAACTCGTCGGTCGTGGGACGCACCGGCTTGCGTGCGGCGGCCAGGACGCGCAGGCCCTGGCCGCTGAGCTTGGCGACCGCGTCGTCCCAGCGCGCGAGGTCGAGCGGCTCGGAGCCGTTCGCGCCGCGCTGCGTGAGCGAGCGCTCGAGGAGCCGGTCGGGCGCGCCCTTCACGAGGATCGCCCGCGACACCTCACCTGCCTCACCTCCCGAGCGCGCGCCCTCGTTCAGCGTCGCCATGAGCTTGTTGGCGGAGTCGAACGGGATGACGGCGACCCGGCGCCCTCCGGTGCTTCCGACGCCGCCCTTGATCGCGACGGCCTTGAGCGCACCCTCGGTGGGCTCGCCCACGAGGCTCCACGAGCCGTCGTCGGCTCGAACGATGTGCGCGTCGTTGCACAGGGTCGCGATCGCGAGGATCGCGGCGAGATCGCCCCGGCCCCCGGCATCCGGGTCTGCGTCCGCCGGCACGATCTCGCCCTCGGGCGCGTAGCCGAGGCCGGTGACGTCGTAGTCCGCGAGCGGGGTGACGATGTGGCGCACCGTCATCTCGTTGCGGGTGAGCGTGCCCGTCTTGTCGGAGCAGACCGTGGTGACCGAGCCGAGCGCCTCGACGGCGGGGAGCTTGCGCGTGATGGCGTTGTGGCGGGCCATCTGCTGCACGCCGATGGCGAGCGTGATCGTGACGAGCGCCGGCAGGCCTTCGGGGATCGCCGCGACGGCGAAGCCGATGGCCGCCGAGACCAGCTCGTCATACGGCATCCCGTGGAGGAACCGACCGATCATCATCATGACCGCCGCCATGCCGAGGATCACGAGGGTGAGAACGCGGCCGAAGCTGTCGAGCTGACGGGTGAGAGGAGTGGCGAGCGCGTCGGCCTCGTCGGCGAGGCTCTGGATGCGGCCGAGCTCGGTCGTCGGGCCGGTCGCGGTCACGACGCCCCGGCCCTGGCCGGCACTCACGATGGTTCCCGAGAAGGCCATCGATCCGCGGTCGCCCACGCCCGCGTCAGACGCGACCGGATCGGTCGTCTTCGACGACGGCACCGACTCCCCCGTGAGGGCGGCCTCGTCGATACGCAGCTGGTGCGCCTGCAGCAGTCGGAGGTCGGCCGGCACCTTGTCGCCCGGCATCAGCCGCACCACGTCGCCGGGGACGAGGTCCGACGCCGGGACGGTGACCCAGCTGCCGTCTCGCCGCGCGCCGGCGTCGGCCGACAGCATGCCCCGGATGCCCGCGAGCGCCTTCTCGGCGCGGCCTTCCTGCACGTACCCGATGACCGCGTTGATGATCGCGACCACCATGATCACCCAGAAGTCGAGCCAGTCGCCCATGAGTGCCTTGATGACCGCTGCACCCAGCAGGATGTAGATCAACGTGTCGTTGAAGTGCGCGAGGAACCGCAGCCACGCCGGTTTGCGCGCCGGCTCGGGCAGGCGGTTGGGCCCCGCGACTTCGAGGCGTTCCGCCGCGTCAGCGGCGCTGAGACCCCCGGCGTCCGCTTCGAGATGCTCCAGCACGTCGTCTGCGGGGATGGCCCATGGACGCGCGACGGTCAGCCGGGCCTCCGTCAGCGGTGTGGACTCGAGCGGCTGCGACATCTCTGCATCGTCCTTCCGTCGCCGCCGCGGAGCCGGGGTCCCGACTCGGCGCCGGCGTCAGGCGGCCCCGTCGAACATGCTGGTGACGGAGCCGTCCTCGAACACTTCGTGGATCGCACGTGCGAGCAGGGGTGCGATAGGCAGAATCGTAAGCGTCGCGAAGCGCTTCTCGGCGGGGATCGGCACCGTGTCGGTCACGACGACCTCATCGACCGCGGGGCTCTGCAGGCGCTGAGCAGCCGGGTCGCTGAAGATCGCGTGGGTGGCGGCGACGATCACCTTGACCGCACCGTTGGCCTTGAGCGCCTCGGCGGCCTTCACGATCGTGCCGCCGGTGTCGATCATGTCGTCGACGAGGAGGCAGACGCGCCCGTCGACGGCACCGACGATCTCGTTGACGGTGACCTGGTTCGCGACATTCGGGTCGCGGCGCTTGTGGATGATCGCAAGCGGAGCGCCGAGACTGTCGGACCACTGGTCGGCGACGCGCACCCGGCCGGTGTCGGGCGAGACGACGGTGAGGCGCTCGCGGTCCTCGGCGCTCAGCGTGTTCTCGAAGTACTCGAGCAGCACGGGCTTCGCGAACAGGTGGTCGACGGGACCGTCGAAGAAGCCCTGGATCTGCGCGGCATGGAGGTCCACGCTCATGACGCGGTCGGCGCCCGCGGTCTTGAAGAGGTCGGCGACGAGGCGGGCGCTGATCGGCTCGCGGCCGCGGCCCTTCTTGTCCTGACGGGAGTACGGGAAGTACGGCGCGACGACGGTGATGCGCTTGGCCGACGCGCGCTTGGCGGCGTCGAGCATGATGAGGGTCTCCATCATCCACTCGTTGACCGGCGGGCCGAAGCTCTGGATCAGGAACAGGTCGCAGCCGCGGATCGAGACCTCGAATCGGGTGAGGATCTCACCCGACGCGAAGGTGCGGTACTCGGTCGGCACCAGCTCCGTGCTCAGCTGTGCGGCGACCTCGGCCGCGAGCTCGGGATGGGAACTGCCTCGTGCGATGACGAGACGCTTCTTCGTCTTGGCCACGAGTCCCGGGGCGATGTCATTCGCCCGGTCGAGTTCAACGGTCTTCTTCTTGCGCGCCATCGTCCGCCTTCTGTGCGCTGCGGGCCTTGGCGGCGACATCCGCCGCTCCGGTACCCGGTCTGTTCTTCTCGACCCACCCCTCGACGTTGCGCTGAGGGGCGACGCTGAGAGCGAGGGCACCGGCGGGCACATCCTTGCGGATGACCGCCCCGGCCCCGGTCTTCGCGCCGTCTCCGATCCTAACGGGCGCCACGAAGACGTTGTGCGAGCCGGAGTGCACCTCGTCGCCGATCTCGGTGCGGTGCTTGTTCAGGTCGTCGTAGTTCGCGGTGATCGCGCCGGCGCCGAGGTTGACGTGCTTGCCGATCGTGGTGTCGCCGATGTACGAGAGGTGCGGAACCTTGCTCCCCTCGCCGATCGTGGAGTTCTTGGTCTCGACGAACGTGCCGATCTTGCCCTTCTCGCCGAGATACGTACCCGGGCGGAGGTAGGCGAACGGGCCGACCGTGGCCCTCGCGCCGATCACGGCGAGCGTCGCATCGGTGCGCGTGACGGTGGCGTCCTCCCCCACCTCGCAGTCGACGAGGCTGGTGTCGGGACCGACGATCGCACCGGACGCGATCACCGTCGCCCGCAGGATGTGGGTGTTCGGCAGCACCGTCACATCGGGCGCCAGCTTCGCGTCCACGTCGATCCACGTCGTCGCCGGGTCGAGGATCGTCACGCCCTCCAGCTGCCAGCGCCGCACCGTCCGCGCGTTCAGGATGCGGGCGGCCTCGGCCAGCTGCACGCGGTCGTTGACGCCCAGGGCGGCCGCGGCATCCGGAGCCGTCTGCGCCGCGACGAGGAGGCCGTCGCCGCGCAGCAGCGCCACGACGTCCGTCAGGTACTTCTCGCCCTGCGCGTTCGCGGTGCCCACGAGCGCCAGCTCGGTGCGCAGTGCCTGCACCTGGAAGACGTAGACCCCGGCGTTGATCTCGGTGACGGATGCCTCATCCGCCGACGCGTCCTTCTGTTCGACGATGCGCGACACGGCGCCGTCGGCATCGCGGATCACGCGGCCGTAGCCGGTGGCGTCGTCGAGCGAGGCGCTGAGCACGGTCGCGGCCACGGCGCGGTCGCGATGGGTGCGCACGAGCGCTGCGAGCGTGTCGGCCTCGAGCAGCGGCACATCGCCGCTCAGCACGAGCACGTCGCCCGCGAAGTCGCCGAGGGCGTCGAGCGCGACCTCGACCGCGCGGCCGGTGCCGGGGACCTCGTCCTGGTCGACCACGACCACGCCCGGAACGGCACTCGCGACGGCGTCGGCCACCAGGTCGCGCTCGTGCCGCACGACCACGACCACGCGCTCGGGCCCGAGGGCGATCGCGGTGTCGAGCACGTGCCCGACGAGCGGGCGACCGCCGATGCGGTGCAGCACCTTCGGCGTCGAGGACTTCATGCGGGTGCCCTGCCCTGCGGCCAGGACGATGACGGCCAGAGCGTTGTCGCGGGTCGTGTCGGTCATGCTCCGCCGCCAGGACTCGAACCTAGACCTCACAGCTCCAAAGGCTGTCGTGCTGCCATTACACCACGGCGGACCGCGGCGCTCCCGGGTGCCGGGCGCCGCCCGTCAAGTCTGCCAGATGCCCCGTGCGCGCCCGTCCGCGTCGGGGTGTGGGGGCCGGGTCAGGATAATGGGGGCATGACGGCGCAGAGCGACGAGGTGGACCGCATCGTCGAGGCCTGGACCACGCAGCGCCCCGACCTCGACTTCTCACCCCTCGGCGTGCTGTCCCGCGTGGACCGGCTGTCTCGCCACCTCGACCGCGCGCGCCGCGACGCGTTCAAGCGCAGCGAGCTCGAGCCGTGGGAGTGGGACGTGCTCTCGGCGCTGCGCCGAGCGGGCGAGCCGTTCCAGCTCAGCCCGAAGCAGCTGCTGCAGCAGACGCTCGTCTCCAGCGGCACGATGACCAACCGCATCGACCGCCTCGTCGGCCGCCGGCTGGTGCGCCGCGAATCAGATCCCGACGACGGCCGCAGCATCCTGGTCACCCTCACGGACGAGGGCAAGATCCGGGTGGATGCCGCGATCACCCGTCTCGTCGACGCCGAGGCGCTCCTGCTCGACGCGCTGTCACGCGGCGACCGCGACCGGCTCGCCGCACTGCTGCGCAAGCTCAGCCTCGGGTTCGACGCCGCGGACTGACCCGGGCTCAGCCGAGCTGCTCGGTGAGCTCGAACCAGCGCTCCTCGACCCCGTCGCGCTCCTTCTCGAGCTCGCCGATGCGGGCCATCTCGGCGCCGAGCCCGACGTAATCCGACTGGTCGTGGTCGGCGAGCGCGGTCTTCGCGGCGGCGATCTGCGTCTCGAGCTTCTCGAGGCGGCGCTCCAGCGACGCGACCTCCTTCTGCGCGGCGCGCAGCTCCTGCCCCGACAGCGACGGCGTGGTGGATGACACGGATGCTGCGGGTGCAGCATCGGCCGCCTTCGAGGTCGCCGGCCCCGCCGTGCGCTCACGCTCGCGCAGGCGCAGGTACTCGTCGACGCCACCGGGGAGGTGGCGGAGGTGGCCGCCGAGGATCGCGTACTGCTGGTCGGTCACGCGCTCGATGAAGTACCGGTCGTGCGAGACGACCAGGAGCGTGCCCGGCCACGAGTCGAGGAGATCCTCGATCGCGGCGAGCATGTCGGTGTCGAGGTCGTTGGTGGGCTCGTCGAGGATGAGCACGTTCGGCTGCTCGAGGAGGATCAGCAGCAGCTGCAGGCGGCGCTTCTGGCCACCGGACAGGTCCTTGACGGGAGTGGAGAGCTGAGCGCTCTGGAATCCCATGCTCTCCAGCAGCTGGCCGGGCGTCAGCTCCTGCGCCTTCGAGCCGCTGCCGAAGGTGTACGTGGTGCGCAGACGCGAGATGACGACGCGCACCGGGTCGCCGAGGTGCTCCTCGAGCTCGTCGAGACGCTGTGTGAGGGTCGCGACCTTCACGGTCTTGCCGCGCTTCACGCGCCCGGCGGTGGGCTCCACGTCGCCCGAGACGAGGCCGAGCAGCGTCGACTTGCCCGCACCGTTGACGCCGAGGATGCCGGTGCGCTCACCGGGGGCGATCCGCCACTCGACCGGGTGCAGCACCTCGCGGCCGTCGTAGGAGACCGCCGCATCGAGGAGGTCGACGACGTCCTTGCCGAGCCGGGAGACGGCGAGCGAGCGCAGCTCGGTCGCGTCGCGGATCTCGGGCACGTCGGCGATGAGCACGTTGGCGGCGTCGATGCGGAACTTCGGCTTCGACGTGCGCGCCGGCGCACCGCGGCGCAGCCATGCGAGCTCCTTGCGGGCGAGGTTCTGGCGGCGCTGCTCGATGACGGCCGCCTGGCGGTCGCGCTCGACGCGCTGCAGGATGTACGCGGCATACCCGCCCTCGAACGGCTCGACGATGCGGTCGTGCACCTCCCACGTGGTGTTGCACACCTCGTCGAGGAACCACCGGTCGTGCGTCACGACCAGGAGGCCGCCCTGGTTCGCCGGCCAGCGGCGCTTGATGTGCTCGGCGAGCCATGCGATCGCCTCGACGTCGAGGTGGTTCGTGGGCTCGTCGAGGAAGATGACGTCGTCGTCGCCCACGAGCAGCGCCGCGAGCGATACTCGTCGTCGCTGACCACCGGAGAGCCCCGCGACCGGACCGTCCCACGGGAGGTCGCCGAGGAGGCCTGCGATGACGTCCCGCGTGCGCGCGTCGCCCGCCCACTCGTGATCGGGGCGCTCGCCGACGACGGCCTCCCGGATCGTGAGGGCGTCGTCGAGGGTGTCGGCCTGGTCGAGCACGCCGACGCGCACGCCGCCGCGCACGGTGACGCGGCCGCCGTCGGGCTCGAGCCGCCCGGCGAGCATCGCCAGCAGGCTCGACTTGCCGTCACCGTTGCGGCCGACGACGCCGATGCGGTCGCCCTCGTCGATGCCGAGCGACACCCGGTCGAAGACGACCTTGGTCGGGAATTCCAGGTGCAGGGCCTCGGCCCCCAGAAGATGTGCCATGTCCCCTCAAGGCTAGGCGACCGAGGGCGGCACCCGGCGTCACACTGCGGGGACCAGAGACCGGACAGGTTAGGCTAGGCATACCTTGGACTTGCGCCGGCGACCCTCCCCGCGGCGGCGCGTCAGGAGAAAGCCACTCCCTCTATGACCGCGACTGCGCCCGCTCTCGGCCTGTCCCTCCTCGGAGGGGATCCCGACCACACCGCGCTGATCGCCGACGGCACGCGGCTCGACTACGCGGAACTGCGCGATCGGGTGATGCGGCGCCGGGACGAACTCGGCGACGTCCGCCGCCTCGTGATGATCGCCGCGGGCAACGCCGTCGAGCCGATCGTCACCTATCTCGCCGCGCTCGAAGGCGGACACCCGGTGCTCCTGGTCTCCGGCGACGACGACGAGGCCGCGCGGGCACACCGCGCGTCGCTGATCGCACGGTTCGACCCCGACGTCGTCGCCCACGACGGGGTCTCGGGCTGGACGCTCGACGAGCGGCGCGCCGGCAGCCGCCACGAGTTCCACCCCGATCTCGCCGTCCTCTCGAGCACGTCGGGCTCCACCGGCTCGCCGAAGCTCGTGCGGCTGTCGGCCGAGAACGTCCGCAGCAACGCCGCGGCGATCGCCGAGTATCTCCAGCTGACCCCGGCCGATCGCGCGGCCACGACGCTTCCCCTGCAGTACTGCTACGGGCTGTCCGTGGTCAACAGCCACCTGCTGACCGGCGCGAGCCTGCTGCTCACCGAGCGCTCGGTCGCCGACGAGGAGTTCTGGCGCCGGGCGCGCACGCATGCCGTCACCTCGTTCGCCGGCGTCCCGTACACGTTCGAGCTGCTCGAGGCGCGGGGCTTCGACGGCCGCGACCTGCCGTCGCTGCGCTACCTCACCCAGGCGGGCGGCCGGATGGCTCCCGACGCGGTGCGGCGGTTCGCGCACCTCGGCCGCGAGCGCGGGTTCGAACTCTTCGTGATGTACGGGCAGACCGAGGCCACCGCTCGAATGGCGTACCTCCCACCCGACCTCGCGATGACGCACGCCGGCGCCATCGGACGCCCCGTCCCCGGCGGCGCTTTCCGCATCGATGCCGCCGACGGCGCCGAGTCCGGCGAGCTCGTGTACGAGGGCCCGAACGTCATGATGGGGTACGCCCACGGGCCCGAGGACTTCCGGCTCGGGCGCACCGTGACCGAGCTGCGCACCGGAGACGTGGCGCGGCTGCGCACCGACGGGCTGTACGAGATCGTCGGCCGCATGAACCGCTTCGTGAAGGTCTTCGGCCTGCGCCTCGACCTCGATCGCGTCGAGCACCTCCTCGCCGACGAGGGGATCGAGGTGCGCGCGGCGAGCGCCGACGAGCGGCTGCTCCTGTTCGCGACCTCCCCGCGCGCGGCCGACCGTGCTCGCGAGCGCGCCGCGGCCCTCACCGGTGTTCCGGCGCGGGTGATCGGCGCCCACGCGGTGACCGAGTTCCCGCGGACCTCGAACGGCAAGCGCGACTATGCGGCGCTGGTGCGCTTCGCCGCGCACGAGCGCAGCCCGGCCGCCCTCCGACCGACGGATCCGGCCGTCGTCACCGCCGAGACCGTGCGCGACCTGTACGCGACGCTTCTGGGTGAGCCCGACGCGGGCATCGACGACACGTTCGCGGGGCTCGGCGGCGACTCTCTGAGCTACGTCGAGCTCTCACTGCGACTCGAGGAGATGGTCGGCGCGCTCCCCCGGGACTGGCCGACACGCACCCCGCGCGAGCTCGCGGCATCCGCTTCACCTCCGCAGCAGCCCGTTACGAACACGGAATCGGATGCCGCGCCCGCGGGTGCGGCGGCGACGTCGGTCATGCGCCCCTGGCGTCGCCGGTTCTCGTGGACGCGCCTCGAGACGCCGGTCGTGCTGCGGGCGGCGGCGATCTTCGTCATCGTCGCGACCCACGCCGATCTGTTCGCCCTCAAGGGCGGTGCGCACCTTCTCCTCGCCGTCGCCGGCTACAACCTCGCGAGATTCCAGCTGGCGCCCGCCCCGGGCACCGCGCGCCTGCGGCGCCTCGGGCGCAGCGCGGCCCAGCTCGCGGTCCCCGCGGTGCTGTGGATCGGCGCGGTGGCGCTCGTCACCGGCCAGTACGCGCCGACGACCGTCGCGCTCCTGAACAACTTCGTCCCCGGCGACGGCCGGTGGAACGAGCAATGGCAGTTCTGGTTCCTCGAGGCGATGCTCTGGTCGTTCGCGGGCGCAGCGGCGCTGTTCGCGGTGCGCCGCATCGAGCGACTCGAGCGCCGGGCGCCGTTCGGGTTCGCCCTGGTCGCGCTCGCGGTCGCGCTCACCGCCCGCTTCGCGATCACCGGGCCCACCGCCGAGTACGTGGAGCGGTACTCGGCACCGGTCGTCCTGTGGCTCGTCGTCCTCGGATGGCTCGTCGCTCGAGCGGACACGACCGCCCGGCGCATCGTCGTCTCCGTGGTCGCCGTCGCAGCGACCTTCGGCTTCTTCGGCGAGCCGTGGCGCGAGGCGATCGTAGCGGGCGGGATCCTCGCCCTCGTCTGGGTGAGGGCCATCCCGCTCCCCCGCCTCGCGGTGCCGCTCGTCGTCACCGTGGCCGGCGCATCCCTGTTCGTGTACCTCACGCACTGGCAGGTGTATCCGCCGTTCGAGCAGAGCGCACCGTGGCTCGGCACGCTGCTGTCGTTCGTCGTCGGCGTGATCGCGTACCGGCTGTACGTCAGTGCCGGCGCCGGTGCTGCGGCCGGGTGGGCGTGGCTGCGCCGCGCGACGGCACCGGTCAGCCTGCGGCTGCGCCGCGCGTGATGACGCTTCCCGTCGCGGTGGCCTCGCCTGCCGCGGCGTAGAGCACGACGCCGCCTTCGACGATCACGCGCACGGCAGTGCCGGGCGCGAACGCTGCTGCGCGGTGCTGCGGCACACGGTACATGAGCTCGGCCTCGAACTCGCCGGTGCCGACGCGAAGCCGCAGATCGGCGGTCGACCCGGCCGGACGCACCGCGACGACGGTGCCGTTCGCCACCGGGGCCAGCGTGGCGGCCGCCCCGTGCGCCGCCGCGGCCACGCGCAGCTGTGCGGGCCGCACCATCGCCCGCACGCGCGAAGCTCCGCCCGACAGGTCGTGCCGCACGGCCAGCCGACCGAACCCGCACTCGACACCGTCCGCGTCGGAGCGCGCGGGAACCACCAGTGCATCACCGAGGAACAGCGCCACGCTCGCGTCGATCGGGGCGTCGTACACCGCCATCGGGTCGCCGGACTGCACGAGGCGACCGTCGACGAGAACCCCGACCTGGTGGCCGAACGACAGGGCCTCGTGCTGATCGTGCGTCACCAGCACGGCGGTGACGCCGCTGCGCTCCAGGACGTCGACCACGGCGTCGCGCGTTGCCGAGCGCAGGCCCGTGTCGAGCGCGCTGAAGGGCTCGTCGAGCAGGATCACCCCGGGATTCTGGGCGAGCGCGCGCGCCAGCGCCACCCGCTGCTGCTGACCGCCGGACAGCTCGTGCGGCATCCGCGCGGCGAGGTCAGGGTGCAGGGACGCGAGCTCCAGCAGTTCGCGCACGCGGGCCGCGCGACCGGGTCCGCGCGGAAGCCCGAAGGCGATGTTGCGGGCCACCGACAGGTGCGGGAACAGCGCGCCGTCCTGGGCGACGTAGCCGATGCCGCGCCGGTGCGTGGGCACGGTCCTTCCGTGTCCCGACAGCTCGCGATCGCCGAGGCTGATCACCCCGGCGTCGGGGTCGACGAATCCTGCGACCAGGCGCAGCAGCGTGGTCTTGCCGCTTCCGGAGGCGCCGACGAGTGCGAGCCGCGTGCCGCGGGGAACGTCGAGCGAGACGTCGCGCAGCACCTCGGTGCCGCCGTACGCCTTCGACACACCCTCCAGCCGAAGAGTCATCTGAGGGTCCTCCCCGTCGCGTGCGTGAACATCAGAGCGACCGCGGGCACCGACAGGAGCACCAGCAGCACCGCGTAGGGTGCGGCGGTCGGGTAGTCGAGGGCGGATGCCGCCGACCAGAAGCTCGTGGCCACCGTGCTCGTGCCGGTCGGGGCGAGCAGCAGGGTCGCGGTGAGCTCGTTGGCCGCGCCCAGCGCCACCAGGGCGGCGCCGGCGCCGATCGCCGGGAGCAGCAGCGGCACCGTGACCCGCAGCCGGGCGGCGGCAGGAGGCACCGCCAGGGCGCGCGCGGCCTCCTCGAGCGACTCCGGCACCTGCGAGAGCCCGGCGCGCAGCGGCACGAGCGCCCGCGGCAGGAAGATCACGACGTAGGCCGCGACCACGGTGAACGCCGTCTGGTAGAGCGACGGCGCGAAGGCGAGCGTCACCGCCACGAACGAGAGCGCCACGATGATCGCCGGAAGGCTGCTCGCGAGATAGGCCGCACCCTCCAGCAGCCGGGACAGCCGTCCCGGGTAGCGCACCGCCAGCCACGCGAACGGGAGGGCGACGGCGATGGTGCAGAGCGCACCCGCGAGCGCGAGACCGAGCGTCTGGAGCGCCGCGATGCCGACGTCGCCGAAGGCTGCGGCATCCGCTCTCATGAGCCATCGGACCACGCTCGTGAGCGGCACCACGAGAGCGCCCGCGAGCACGGCCGCCACCGCGGCGAGCGCCGGCACCGTCAGCGGGCCGAGCCCCAGCGTCTCCGCCGGGTGCGGAGAGCCGCCGCCGACGCGGGCGTAGTGGGCGCGGCCGCGGGCGGCCGACTCGGCGCCGAGGAGGATCAGGCACAGGAGCGCGAGCACCAGCCCGAGCGCGGCCGCGTTGGGGCCGGCGAACATGCTCTCGTACGCGACGACGATGGCCGTGGTGAACGTGTCGAAGCGCAGGAACGCGAACGCGCCGTACTCCGCCACGAGGTGAAGGGCGACCACGAGGGCGCCGCCGAGCACCGCGAGGCGCAGCTGCGGCGCGACGACGCGGAAGAAGACGGCCCACGAGCCCATGCCGAGGGAGCGCGCCGATTCCTCGAGCGCAGGGTCCAGACCCCGGATCGCCGCAAGGGCGGGCAGGTACACCAGCGGGAAGTAGGCCAGCGTCGCGACCAGCACCGCCGCCCACAGTCCGTTCATCGACGGGATGGCGCTCGCCCAGCCATAGCTCGCGACGAACGCGGGGATCGCGAGCGGAGCAGCCAGGGCGACTTTGAAGACCCCGCGGCCCGGCAGCGTCGTGCGTTCGACGAGCCAGGCGCCGCCCACGCCGAGGACGACGGTCGCGGGTACGCCGATCACCACCAGCAGCACCGTGTTGACGAGCAGCTCGGCGACCTTCGGCCGGAAGACGAGGGCCGACAGCTGGTCCCACCCCATCGCGAACGCCGCCTGGACGACGTAGCCGATCGGGATCAGCGCGCCGAGGGCCAGCACCGCGACGACGACGACCAGCCCGGCGGGCGGACGCCTCTCGGTCGAGCCGCGCGCGGGTGTTCGCGTCTGGAGCTGGGTCAGAGGAGTCCGGCTTCCGTCATGAGCTCGATGACCGCGGGCCCGTTGAGCGTGGACGGGTCGATCACGGGTGCGTCGAGCTCGGCGAGCGGGGGCAGCTCGGGCTTGGCCGGGACGTCGGAGGCGACGGGATACTCGAAGCTGTAGCCCTCGCCGAGGATCTTCTGCCCCTGCTCCCCCGCGATGAACGCGAGGAACTGCTGCGCCTGGTCGGCGTGGGGGGCGTTCTTCAGCACTCCGCCGCCCGAGATGCTGACGAAGGCTCCCGGATCCTGGTTGCCGAAGTAGTGCAGCTTCGTGTCGGCACTGTCTTCGGCTGCGGCGTCCTGGTCGCGGAACCAGTAGTAGTGGTAGATGATGCCCATCGGCACCTCGCCGGCGTTGACCGCCTTCATGGTGACGATGTTGTTGCGGTACTCGACCGCGTTCTCGGCCATGCCGTCCAGCCAGTCGCGTGCGCCGTCCTCACCCTGGGTCGCGAGCACGGCCGAGACGATCGCCTGGAAGTCGGCCTTCGCAGGCGCGGCACCCCACTTGCCCTTCCACTGCGGGTCCGCGAGGTCGAGAAGGGATGCCGGGAGCTCGCCCTCCGAGATCAGCTCGGGGTTGTAGACCAGCACGGTCGAGCGGGCGGCGATCCCCGTCCAGAGACCCGAGGCCGGACGGAACTGCTCGGGAACGAGGGTCAGGGTGGACTCGTCGACGGGGGCGAAGAGGTCCGCATCTTCGACGAGCGACATCGCCGGGGAGTTCTCGGTGAGGAACACGTCGGCCTTGGAGGCCTTCCCCTCCTGCACGAGCTGATTGGCCAGCTCGCTGTCGTCGCCGTTGCGGAGCACGACATCGATGCCGGTCTCCGCCGTGAACGCGTCGGCCCATTCCTCGGTCAGCTGCTCGTGCTGCGCGTTGTACACGACGAGGGCGTCCGGATCGGCGGCGTCCTCGCCCGCGGCTCCGCCGGCGCAGCCGGCCAGGGCGAGGCCCGCGACCACCACCGGTACGACGAGGAAGTGGCGCAGGCGCGCGGAAGACGGGAGGCGTGAAGGCATGGGGAACCCCTCGGAAACAGACAGGTAAGGCTAGCCTAAAGCACTCGATCGCCGTGTTTCGTCCGGTTCCGCCACCTCTCCCGCCCGCTCGCTCAGTACCAGATGCTCAGGCGCGGCGCCGTGTGCCAGCCGAGCACGCGGGTCGCCTTGGCGAGCGCGTCCGCGGATGCCTCGGCCGACGCATCCGTCACCGTCACGCGTCCTGCCGCCGCCAGGGTCGCGAGCGCGACACCGCCGAGGTACGTGGCGGACAGTTCGGCGACGCCGAGAGCCACCGTCGGCGCATCGATCGCTTCGCCGTCGCTCAGGATCCGCACGCGGGCGGCGCCGCGCTCATCGACCTCGAGCAGGTAACGGCCGGCGGCGATGCCGAGCGAGTCCGAGACGTCGAGCACCAGCGTGCCGGAGCCGCCGTAGCGACGGGTCTCGAGCGCGGCGACGACGTCGATGATCCGCAGGTACTGGTGGTCGCGCACGCTGACCTTCGCCGCGCGCTGGTCCGCGATCATCCACAGCAGCGGCTCATCGACCGACAGCTCGCCCGCGTGCACCTCGGCCACGAGGTCGAGCTCGAGCAGGAACCGCCACAGCGCCGCGTACGCGTCGTCGGTCTCGGCCAGCAGGTAGTGGACCGAGACGGTCGCCTTCGTGAAGTCGTCGTGGTTCTCGCGGACCGCGTACACCGCGACTCCGCGCACCTCGCCCGCGGCGTCGGAGTACTGCACGGCGCGCTTCTCGGCGGTCTTCTCGGCGGCGGGGTTGGTCCCGGCGAACCCATCCCAGTGGCTCCCCGGCACGTCGATCTCGCCGGGGTGGCGGTGCCGCACCCGCTCGTGCAGGGCCGGCATCAGCTCGCGCACACGCTCGCGGCCGATGAAGTCGATCCGCCCGGCGGGCTGCGGGCCGATCCAGCCGGCGCGCTTGGTCTCGATCGTCCACGAGGCGCCCGCAGCTGCCGGCGCGAACCCGTACCGCCCATACAGCGGCGACTCGCTCACCGTGAGCATCGCCATCGGGATGCCGGCCGCCTGGGCCGCTCGCAGTTCCCCCTCGAGCATCGCGCGGGCCACGCCCTTGCGCCGGTGCGTCGGTGCGACGGTGACGGCGGAGATCGCGCACGACGGGATCATCGCCTCGCCGGGCACCGTGAGCTCGCCGAGCCACGACGCGATGGTCGCGACGGGAGCGTCCATCGGCGACTCCGGGTCGAAGACGCCGGTGAGCCGCCGGTAGCCGCTGCGCTCGCGCGACGCGGAGATCTGCTCCGCGGTGCGCTCTCCGTCCTGGAAGCCGCGCGCGACGGACTGGAGCCAGCCGACGTACTCGTCGCTGTCGACGGCGATGCGCCGGTAGTCCAGTCCGTTCGTCGCGAGCCGCGCGGCCGACTCCTCGTCGACCGGACCCGCGCGGAAGGCGGCGCGCTCGGTCTCGCCGATGCGGCCGTATGTCGAAACGGACGTGCTCATTGTTCTTCCTCTCCGCGCCTGCGCGGGCTCAGGGTGGGTGTGCGGCCGGTCGAGGGACGGCTCAGGTGACCACGCGCGCGCCGGCGACCGGTCCGTGCACGTGGAGCGCCTCGTAGCCCGCGGCCGACAAGGTGATCTGCAGTTCGAGCGCCGACTCCGGGTCGACGGTCAGGAAAGCCAGCGTAGGGCCTGACCCCGACACCATTCCGGCCAGGGCGCCGGACTCCTCGCCGAGCTCGAGCACCTCGCGCAGCTCGGGGCGCAGCGACAGCGCAGCGATCTGCAGGTCGTTGCGCGTGTGCTCGGCGAGCGCGATGGGGTCCGCGGCGCGCAGCGCGTGGAGCACGCCGGGCGCGACCGCCGGCACCCGGGCACCCGCGTCGATGTCGGGCCGCGCACGCAGCTCGTCGAGGTGCGCGTAGACCTCGGGGGTGGACAGTCCGTCCTCCGACGGCACCACCACCCAGTCGAAGCGGCCCTTGGCGAGCGCCGGGCTCAGCTGGTCGCCGCGCCCGGTGCCGACGGCCGTCCCGCCCATCAGGGCGAAGGGCACGTCGGCGCCGAGCCGCGCCGCGAGCTTGTGCAGCTCGGCGGTGCCGAGCTCGGCCCCCCACAGCGCGTCGCACGCGACGAGGGCGGCTGCAGCATCCGCCGATCCTCCGCCCATGCCGCCCGCGACCGGCACGTGCTTCACGATGTCGAGGTGCACGCCGCCCGCATGGCCGATGCGCTGCGCGACGAGCCGCGCGGCGCGGACGGCCAGGTTGCGGTCGTCGGCGGGGACGCCGGTCACATCGACGGTGCCGGAGATCGACACGGTGAACTCGTCGGAAGGCGACGCCCACACATCCTCGTACAGCGACACCGCCTGGTACGCCGACGCGACGTCGTGGTACCCGTCGTCGTGCACGCCGCCGACCTCGAAGAAGAGGTTGAGCTTGCCCGGCGCCCGCACCCGGACGCCGTCCGCGGCGAGAGCCTGACTCACCGGTTCGCCGATTCCGCCCAGAGGTCCACGTCGATGCCGTCCGACAGGGCGTCGATGCGCTCCTGCTCCTCGACCGTGAAGGCCGGCCCCTCGAGCGCCTTGAGGTTCTCGTCGAGCTGCGCGGGACGCGAGGCGCCGATGAGCGCGGACGCGACGACCGGGTCGCGCAGCACCCACTGGATCGACATCTGCGCGAGCGTCTGCCCGCGCTCCTTCGCGATGACGTCGAGCGACCGCAGCGTCGACAAGCCTCTCTCGCTCAGCGAGCCGTTCGGCAGCGACCCGCGCTGCTGCGCGCGCTCGGCCGAGCCGTCGCCGAGGTACTTGTCTGTCAGCAGCCCTTGCGCGAGCGGCGTGAATGCGATCGCGCCCATGCCCTCCTGCCTGAGCACCCCGGTCAGGCCGTCTTCGACCCAGCGGTTCAGGATCGAGTACGCCGGCTGGTGGATGACGAGCGGTGTGCCGAGCGAGCGGGCGACGGATGCTGCGACCGCCGTCCGCTCGGCGCTGTAGGACGAGATTCCGACGTAGAGCGCCTTGCCCTGCCGCACCAGGGTGTCGAGCGCGCCCACCGTCTCCTCGACCGGGACATCGGGATCGACGCGGTGGGAGTAGAAGATGTCGACGTAGTCGACGCTCATGCGCTTCAGCGACTGCTCGGCGCTGGAGATGAGGTACTTGCGCGAGCCGCCATTGCCGTAGGGGCCGTGCCACATGTCGTAGCCGGCCTTCGACGAGATGATGAGCTCGTCGCGGTACGGTGCGAAGTCCTCGCGCATCATGCGCCCGAAGTTCGTCTCGGCGGTGCCGTAGGGCGGGCCGTAGTTGTTCGCCAGGTCGAAGTGCGTGATGCCGCGGTCGAACGCGTGGCGCAGCAGCGCCCTCTGATTGTCGAACGGGATGTTGTCGCCGAAGTTCCACCAGAGTCCGAGCGACACGGGCGGCAGCGTGAGCCCGGAGGTGCCGACCCGGCGGTAGTCCGCACCGGTGTACCGGTCGGCGTCGGCGGTGTAAGGGCGGTGGAGGTCTCCTCCACGGGACAGGTAGCGCGCGTCTTCGGTCACCGGTCCAGGCTAGCGAGGTCGGCCTGCTCGCGCAGGGAAGGATGGGAGACACATCGACCGGGCCCATGTCAAGGGCCTAGGTGCGAAACGTCGTCGTAACGGACGCTCCGTAGTGTCGAGACCCCGGGGGCGCGCATCCGCGCCACCACCCGGGTCGACGAGAAGGAGGACCGCATGACGCTGCTGTCCGCATTGCCCCACGCGGCCGACCCCTGGAGCGTGCTCGTGGAGCGCGCCGACGTGGTCGTCGACCGCGGCATCCTGCATCTCGTCCACGACGATGTCGCGCCGCACGAGGCGCGCGATGCCGACCTGCTGCTGGTCGCCGCCGCACTCGACGACGCCGGCGTCGACACGCTCCTGATCCGACACGACCGCACCATCCCCGCGCTCGTGGTCGACGTCCGCGATCGCGAGGCCGCGACGGCGGCCCTGGCCGCGGTCTGCACGCGCGAGCCGCTGTACGTCAAGTCCAAGGGCCGGGCACCGCTGCTCGCCTGCGACGCCCCACCCGCTCCCGACGCGCCATCCGCGATGCGCGTGTACCGCCCCCGCCTGAGCCGGTCCGGATCGCTCCGCTACGGTGCGGCACTCGGCGTGCACCTGGAGTTCTGGCGTTTCGGCGAGGAGACGGTCGAGGCTCCGCGCGACAACGCGCTCATCCGCAAGCAGACACCGGTCGAGGATCTCGCCTATGAGACGGTCGAGCGCCACGGTCGCACGTGGCGCACCGTCGCCGGCATGTTCGCCGCCCAGCCGCTCGAGGTCACCGACGAGATCGACATCGTCTTCTCGTGGGTCGATGCCTCGTCGAGCGACTTCCGGCGCCAGCGGGCGGCCCAGCTGTCCGAGTACGTGGTCGGCGAGGGCGATGACGGACCGGCGCGGTACCGGCACGTCGACGAACTCCGCTACGCGCTGCGCAGCGTCCACATGTACGCACCCTGGGTGCGGCGCATCTTCATCGCCACCGACTCCCCCGCCCCGGCGTGGCTGCTCGAGCACCCCAAGGTCACCATCGTGCGCAGCGAGGAGTTCTTCGCAGACCCGTCGGTGCTGCCGACGCACAACTCCCACGCGATCGAGGCGCAGCTCCATCGCATCCCGGGGCTCGCCGAGCACTTCCTCTACTCGAACGACGACATGTTCTTCGGACGCGCCGTCGAGCCCGAGCTGTTCTTCACGCCGGGCGGGGTCACGAAGTTCGTCGAGTGCGAGGTGCGCATCGGCGCCGGCGAGCCCGCTCTCCACCGCAGCGGCCACGACAACGGCCTGCGCGTGAACCGCGCGCTCCTGCGGGAGCGGTTCGGCCGCACCATCGTCCGCGACCTCGAGCACTGCGCGGCGCCGCTGCGCCGCAGCGTCATGGCGGAGCTGGAGCAGACCTTCGCCGAGGACTTCGCCCGGACGGCGGCATCCCGATTCCGCTCCGCGACCGACATCTCGGTCACCAACAGCCTGTACCACTACTACGCGCTGCTGACCGGACGCGCCATCGCCACGCGCGCCCCGCGCGTGCGCTACGCCCAGACGACGCTCGCGGCGGGCATGCGGCGCATGGAGCGGCTCGTCGAACGCTGCGACGCCGACATGTTCTGCCTCAACGACGGCGGCGAGGCCGAGGTGCCCGAAGAGATCCGGGTACGCGCGCTCCGCAGCGCGCTCGAGCGCATGTTCCCCGTGCGGGCGCCGTGGGAGCGCGACGAGCTCAGCGCAGCACGGGAATCGGCTCGGTCGGCGCATCCCTCCGGGCGGCGATGAGCGGTGCCACCCCGGCCGACATGAGCCGGCGCGCCGCTTCGTCGGGGTCGATGTACTCGAGGGTGCGCGGCGCGTCTACCGGCACGACCGAGTGCACCACCGTGTCGTCGTACACGTGCACGATGCTGAACGCCTGCGCGCCGTCCTGAGGACGCGTACCGCCGACGGGCACCGTGAGGTCCTGCGCGTAGCAGGTCGACGACGCCACCGACACCGGGATGCCGGCGAACGTCGCGAAGGTCGAGTAGTGCAGGTGACCCGCGAGGATCGCACGCACGTCAGTGCCGCGCAGGACCGCCGCGAGCCGCCGCTGGTCGCGCAGCTCGACGCTCGCGGCGAGCGGCAGCACGCTCGGCACGGGCGGGTGGTGCATGGCGAGGATCGTGCCGAGCGGCGCGGGCGTCACCAGCTCGTCGGCGAGCCACGCGAGCTGCTCGTCGCGCAGCTCGCCGTGGTGGTGGCCGGGCACGCTCGTGTCGAGCGTGATCACGCGCAGGCCGTCGAGCTCGTCGACGCGGTCGACGGGACGCGCATCGGATGCCTCGTCGTACAGCCCCGCGCGGAACGCCCCGCGCTCGTCGTGGTTGCCCATCACCCAGAGCACGCGCGTGCCGATGCGCTCGGCGAACGGCTCGACGAGCGCGCGCAGCGCAGCGTATGCGCCGGGCTCGCCGAGGTCGGCGAGGTCGCCGGTGACGACGATCGCGTCGGGGCGGATGCCGCTCGACTCGATCGTGCCGATCGTCTCGGTCAGCCGCGCGGTGCCGTCGATCGCGTCGAAGAGGTGCGGGGTCGCGGGCGCACGCAGGTGCGTGTCGCTCAGGTGCAGCAGGATGCGTTCGGGAGCCGGGTACTCGGCGGTGCGCATGTCAGATCACTCCGGTCCGCCGGGAGGCGAGGTGCCGAGGAACCGGACGACGGACGCTCGAATGTTACCGGCATGTTTCGCACGGTTCCCGACGACGCGGTGAGGATTCGCTGAATTTCAGCTTTCCGAGATGCTTCCCGCGGCGACCGCGATGCGCACGTAGTCGTCGATCGAGAGCTCCTCGCCGCGCGCGGTCGGCGCGACGTCCGCACTCTCCAGAATCGCGGATGCTGCGGCCGCCGACCCGCCGAGCACGCCGGCCGTCGCCTGCCGGAGCATCTTGCGCCGCTGCTGGAACGCGGCATCCACGATCGCGAAGGTCCGTCTGCGCAGCTCCTCATCGCCGCGCGGCTCGTCCGCGCGATGGAAGCCGACGAGCACGCTGTCGACGTTCGGCACAGGCCAGAAGACCTGGCGCGACACCGTGCCGGCAAGACGCCATGGCCCGTACCAGGCGGCCTTGACACTCGGCGCCCCGTACACCTTCGACCCGGGCGGGGCGGCGAGTCGCTCCCCCACCTCGGCCTGGACCATGACCACGCCGCGGTCGAGCGCCGGGAAGTGCTCGAGGAAGTGCAGCAGCACCGGCACGCTGACGTTGTACGGCAGGTTGGCGACGAGCACGGTCGGGTCGCCGGGCAGCTCGGTCACGCGAAGGGCATCGGCGTCGACGACCGTGAGCGCGCCGTCGGCGACGCCGTGCGCAGCGGCGGTGGCAGGCAGCCGCTCAGCCAGCCGGTGGTCGATCTCGACGGCGGTGACGGATGCCCCGGCCTCGAGGATCGCGAGGGTGAGCGATCCGAGCCCCGGGCCCACCTCGACGACGCGATCGCCCGGCTCGACCTCGGCGACGTGCACGATCTTGCGGACGGTGTTGGCGTCGACGACGAAGTTCTGCCCGAGTTTCTTGGTCGGCGTCACGTCGAGTTCGGCGGCCAGCGCGCGGATCTCGGCCGCACCGAGGAGTGTCACGGGCATGCGTTCACTGTACGGCGTGCGCCACCCAATCTCGGATCCGCAGGTGCGGATCACCGGCACGACACGCCGGTTGCGGATGCTGCCACCCGGCGTTTCTTCTCACCGGTCCGCTCGTGCGGATCCGATCTTGCGCACGCGTGCCACCTGCCGTGGCGGCGACCCGGACGCTAGCGTGACCAGCATGAACTCGACCGGATCGATCCCCGCAGACGCGTTCTCCCTCCGAAGCCCGTACGGGCGACGAGCGATCGGCCTGTCGGTCGCGGCCGCGGTCGGCGGCTTCCTGTTCGGCTTCGACTCGTCGGTGATCAACGGCGCCGTCGACTCGATCTCCCAGGACTTCGCACTCAACGACGTCATCACCGGCTTCGTCGTCGCGATCGCCCTGCTCGGCTGCGCCGTCGGCGCGATCATCGCGGGCAACCTGTCGGACCGCTGGGGGCGCCTCAGGGTGATGTTCCTCGGCGCCATCATGTTCTTCGTCAGCTCCATCGGCGCCGGACTCGCGTTCTCGGCATGGGATCTGGCGCTGTGGCGCGTCGTCGGCGGTCTGGGCATCGGCATCGCGTCGGTCGTCGCCCCCGCCTACATCGCCGAGATCGCGCCCCGCCAGATCCGCGGCGGACTGGCGTCGCTGCAGCAGCTCGCGATCACGCTCGGCATCTTCGCGGCGCTCCTGTCGGACGCGCTCCTCGCGAACTCCGCCGGCGGCGCCGACAACGTGCTCTGGTTCGGCCTGGAGGCCTGGCGCTGGATGTTCCTCGTCGGGGTGATCCCGTCCGCCGTCTACGGCATCCTGTCGTTCACCCTGCCGGAGTCGCCGCGATACCTGATCGCGAAGGGCCGGTACGACCAGGCGCGCGAGATCTTCGCCCGGCTGGTGCCGCCGGCCGACCTCGACCACACCATCCGCGACCTGCAGACCGCGATCGAGACCGACCGCAAGAACGCGGGTGTGTCGTTGCGCGGGCCGGTGCTCGGTCTTCAGCGCATCGTCTGGGTGGGCATCATCCTGTCGGTGTTCCAGCAGTTCGTCGGCATCAACGTGATCTTCTACTACTCGACGAGCCTGTGGCAGTCCGTCGGCTTCGACGAGAGCGATTCGTTCACGATCAGCGTCGTGACGTCGATCACGAACGTCCTCGTGACACTCGTCGCGATCTTCCTGGTCGACCGCGTCGGGCGCAAGCCGATCCTGCTGACGGGCTCGGTGATGATGGCGGTGTCGCTCGGCCTGATGGCGATCTCGTTCGTGTTCTCCGAGACGGACGCCGAGGGAGCGGTCACTCTGCCCGCCCCGTGGGGGCCGATCGCGCTCGTCGCGGCGAACGTCTTCGTCGTCGGCTTCGGCGCCTCGTGGGGCCCGCTGGTGTGGGTGCTGCTCGGCGAGATCTTCCCGAGCCGCATCCGCGGCAAGGCCCTGGGCGTCGCCGCGGGCGCGCAGTGGATCGCGAACTTCCTCATCACGATCTCGTTCCCGGCGATGTCGTCGTGGTCGCTGCCGCTGACGTACGGCATGTACGCCGCGTTCGCGGCGCTGTCGTTCTTCTACGTCCTGTTCCGGATCCCGGAGACCAAGGGCATGGACATCGAGCAGACGGAGACGCTGTTCCTCCGCAAGGACGCGAAGACCGCCAGCTGACGCGCCCCCGGTGAAGGAGAGGTCCGCCACTGCTCCTAGGATGGCGGGATGCCTTCGCTCGGGGAACTGATCGCACCGCGGCGCCTCGGAACGGACTTCCGGTGGCTGCTCGCGTCGTCGTGGACCAGCAACCTCGGCGATGGCATCGCGCTCGCGGCCGCTCCGCTGCTGATCGCGTCGCTCACGTCGTCGCCGGTCCTCGTGGCGGCCGGCGCCATGATGCAGTTCCTGCCGTGGCTCCTCTTCGGTCTCTTCGCAGGCGCCGTCGCCGACCACCACGACCGGCGCCGCCTCGTGATGCTGGCGAACGGCCTGCGCGCGGTGATCGTGGCCGTGCTCGTGGCGTTCCTCGTCAGCGGGCAGGCCACCGTGTGGCTGGTGCTGGCCGTGGCGTTCCTCTACGGCACCGCCGAGGTCTTCGCCGATTCGGCCGGCAGCACGCTGCTGCCGATGCTGGTCAAGCCGGCCGACCTCGGCATCGGCAACGCCCGCATGCAGGCGGGCTACCTCGTCGCGAACCAGCTCGCCGGGCCCCCGCTCGGCGCCTTCCTCTTCGCGGTGGGCTCGTTCTGGCCGTTCGTGCTGCAGGTGCTGTGCGTGGCGCTCGCGGTGCTGCTCATCTCCCGGATCGCGCGCACGCCGGCGCCCGAGCACCCGGACTCGGAGCGCGGGACCAAGGCGCACGCCATCCGCGAGGGACTGCAGTGGCTGCGCCACAACGCACCGGTGCGCACGCTCGTCATCATCATCCTGGTGTTCAACGTCACCTGGGCCGCCCCCTGGGGTGTGCTCGTGCTCTACGCCACAGAGCACCTGGGAATGGGACCGGTCGGCTACGGCGCCCTCACGACCGCGGCCGCGCTCGGCGGCATCGTCGCGATCTTCAGCTTCGGCCGGCTCGAGAAGCACGTGTCGTTCTCGACGCTCATGCGGGTGTGCCTGTCGCTCGAGGTGCTCATGCACCTGTCATTCGCCCTCACCACGTCACCGGCGGTGGCCTTCGTGATCATGTTCGGCTTCGGCCTGTACGCGTTCGTGTGGGGCACCATCTCGACGACCGTCCGCCAGCGCCTCGTGCCGATGGAGCTGCAGGGCCGCATCGCATCGGTGAACATGGTCGGCGTCTTCGGCGGCCTCGTGATCGGGCAGTTCATCGGCGGCATCCTCGCCCAGGTGTGGGGACTCACCGCTCCCTGGTGGTTCGCCTTCGGCGGCTCGCTCATCACGCTGCTGCTCGTGTGGCGGTCGATCTCCCACATCGCAGCCGCGAAACCGGTGCTGGATGACGAGTCCGCGAAGGAGGTCGCCGAGGAGGACGAACCCGGCGCGGGCGGGCTCCCGCTGATCGACTGACAACTGTCACCGCGCCGAGCCAAGGGCTTCCCGTCGAGACGCGGGACCTCACCCAAGGTGTCGGCGCGAATCCCCTGTGTCGACGAGTTCGGCCAGGCGGTCGCCCAACTGCGCGAGCCGAGGCACCCACGGGTCGGCCATCTCGCCCGCGTCGCCGCGCCGCAGCGCTTCGGCGAACGTGACCCATTCGCTCTCGCAGACCTCTTCGGGGTCGAGCACGACCGGCGGATCCCCCGGCACATGCGCGGCGTACAGATCGAACAGCGCCGTCGCCTCGACGACCCGCCCCACCAAGACCAGCTGCGCCACCTGGAGCGGCACGCCTGCCTCCTCGTGCAGTTCGCGCACCGCGCCCTCGGCGCTGGTCTCGCCCGCGAGGGCGCTTCCCGCGGGGAATTCCCACGACAGCGGGTAGTCCTTGATCGCGGCGCGCCGGGTCATCAGCACCCGGCCGTCGCCCCGCACGAGGCAGACCGAGGCGACGATGTGGAAGCGCCCGAGCGGGAAGTCAGGGTCGCCGCGGCGGTGCGTGATGCCGATCGGATGGCCGTCGGCATCCGTCACGTCCCACAGCTCGCCGTCGATGATCAGTCCTCGAACGCCCCGTAGACCTCGAGCGTGTTGGCCGCGATCTGCGCGCACAGCTCGTCGACGTCGACGCCGAGCTCGGCGGCCATGTACCGCAGCGTCACCGGGATCAGATAGGGCGCGTTCGGCCGGCCACGATGCGGGGTCGGCGTGAGGAACGGGGCATCCGTCTCGACCAGGATCCGCTCGCGCGGGATCACCGCGAGCGCATCTCGGAGGTTCTGGGCGTTGTTGAAGGTCACGTTGCCGGCGAACGACAGCCAGTAGCCGCGCTCGCCCGCGATGCGCGCCATGTCGGCGTCGCCCGAGAAGCAGTGGAAGACCGTGCGGTCCGGAGCGCCGACGCGCTCGAGCGTCTCGAGCACGGCGTCGTGCGCGTCGCGGTCGTGGATCTGCATCGCGATGCCGTGCTTCTTCGCGAGGGCGATGTGCGCTTCGAAGCTCTCGAACTGCGCGGGCCGGCCGTCCTCGTCGGTGCGGAAGAAGTCGAGGCCCGTCTCGCCGATCGCCCGCACGCGCGGCTGCGCGGCGAGCTCGTCGATCACCGCGATCGCCTCGTCGAGGCGTCCGGCGGCCTGGTATGCAGGTGCCTCGTTCGGGTGGATGGCGACTGCCGCGAGCACACGGGGGTGGGATGCTGCCGCCCACGCCGACCAGCGGCTCGAGTCGATGTCGCCTCCGGCCTGCACGACGCCGACCACGCCGACCTCGCCCGCGCGCGCGAGCTGCTCGTCGAGCGACAGGCCGACGCCGTCCTCGATCTCGAGGTGCGCGTGGTTGTCGTACACCGGCACCGCGAGCGGCTCCGGCGCCGCCGGATACGTGACGTCGCGCGACCCCTTCTCGCGGGTGCGCACGTACTGCGACGGGTCGGAACCCGCCTCGGGGTACGGAACCGGCGGTGCCGCCATCAGACCGACTGCTCGACGCGCGGGAACAGCGGCGCGAGGCCGTTCACGCTGGAGCCCGGCTTCAGCACGCCCCACGTGCCCGCCTCGCGGATCGGCTGGTCCTCGAGGCGTCCGATCGACTCGGCCGCACCGAGCGCGATCCAGAGCTTCTCGGTCGAGACGGGCATCACCGGCGACAGCAGGACCGCGAGGGCCCGCAGCCCTTCGGCGGCGGTGTAGAGCACCGTGCCGAGACGCTCGCGCTGGGCGTCGTCCTTGGCGAGCGCCCACGGCTCGTTCTCGGTGATGTACAGGTTGAGCGCGTCGACGATCGTCCAGATCGCGTGGATCGCCTCATCGATGCGGAACCGCTCGATCGCGGCGTCCGCGTGGGCGGCAGCATCCGCCACCGTCTTCTGGATGTGCAGGTCGGCGTCGGTGTACGCGCCTGCCGGGGGCACGACGCCCTCGTAGTACCGCTCGATCATCGCTGTCGTGCGCGAGGCGAGGTTGCCGAAGCCGTTCGCGAGCTCGGCCTGGTAGCGGGCGGAGAGGTCCTCCCACGAGAACGAGCCGTCCTGGCCGAACGCGATCGCCGACAGGAAGTAGAACCGGTAGGCGTCCGAGCCGAAGACGTCGGTGATCTCGGTCGGCGCGATGCCGGTGAGCTTCGACTTCGACATCTTCTCGCCGCCGACGAGCAGCCAGCCGTGCGCGAAGACGCCGCGCGGGACCTCGAGTCCTGCGGCCATCAGCATCGCCGGCCAGATGACCGCGTGGAAGCGCAGGATGTCCTTGCCGACGATGTGGTACGCCGGCCAGCGGCGGGCGAACTCCTCGGGGTCCTCGCCGTAGCCGATCGCGGTGGCGTAGTTGAGGAGCGCATCGACCCACACGTAGATGACGTGCGACTCGTCCCACGGGAGCGGGATGCCCCAGTCGAACGCCGAGCGCGAGATCGACAGGTCCTTGAGGCCGTTCTTCACGAACGACACGACCTCGTTACGCGCCGACTCGGGGCGCACGAAATCGGGAACCGTGGAGTAGAGCTCGAGCAGCTTGTCCTGGAACTCGCTGAGCTTGAAGAAGTAGTTCTTCTCCTGCAGCAGCTCGAGGGGCTTCGAGTGGATGGCGCAGACCTTCAGGCCCTCGAAGGCGCCGGTGCCGTCGACGATCTCGGACTCGGGCTTGAACTCCTCGCAGCCCACGCAGTAGAGCGCCTCGTACTCGCCGGCGTAGATGTAGCCGCGGTCGTAGATCGCCTGCACGAACTGCTGCACGCGCTCCTCGTGGCGCTGCTGCGTCGTGCGGATGAAGTCGTCGTTGGCGACGTCGAGCGTCTTCAGCAGCGGGAACCACGCCTCGGTGACGAGCTTGTCGACCCACTCCTGGGGCGTCACGTTGTTCGCCGACGCGGCGCGCATCATCTTCTGGCCGTGCTCGTCGGTGCCCGTCAGCATCCAGGTGTCGTCGCCCGCCTGGCGGTGCCAGCGCGCGAGGGTGTCGACCGCCACGGTGGTGTAGCCGTGGCCGATGTGGGGCACGTCGCTCGGATAGTAGATCGGCGTCGTGATGTAGAAGGACGAGGGGCCGGAAGTCACCCGACGAGTCTAGTCAGCGCGGATGCCCCGCCCGCCGCTGTGACCGGACGCCCTCGTCCGGACCCTCTCAGACGCCCGGATGTAACACTCGGGCGTGTCGGGTCAGGCGCTGTCTCGGACGACCAGCGTCGTCGGGAGCGTGATCGGCTCGGGCGCCGCGCCGGCGATCACGTCCAGGAGCGTCGACACCATCTCGCTGCTCAGGCGCTCCCAGGGCTGGCGCATCGTCGTGAGCGCGGGCTCATGCGTCGCGGCGAGACCGGAGTCGTCGAAACCCGCCACCGCGATGTCGTCCGGTACGCGAAGGCCGGCCTTGCGCAGCGTCGCGATGGCGCCGGCGGCCATCATGTCGCTGGCGGCGAAGACCGCGTCGATGTCGCGCGTGCGCTCCAGCAGGCGCGCCATCGCGAGAGCGCCGGACTCCTGGCTGTAGTCGCCCTCCTCGACGAGGACGGGGTCGAAGTCGTCGCCCATCTCCTCCTCGAACCCGACGAGGCGGAACTTGCCGCCCGGCGTGTCGTGGGGGCCGGCGATCATCGCGATGCGGCGGTGTCCGCGGCCGCGGAGATACCGCGTCATCTCGCGGGCGGAGGCGATCTCGTCGACCGAGACCGTCGGCACCTGGGCCTCATGACCGAGCGGGATGCCGCAGCACACGGTGGGCACGCCCGCCTCGAGCAGCTCGTCGACGAGCGGGTCGGATTCGTGGGACGAGATCAGGAGCACGCCGTCGACGTGACCGGCGCTCACGAAGTGGGCGACGTTGGCGCGCTCCGCCGGCGTGCCCGCGACCAGCAGCACGAGCGTCATGGAGCGCTGCGCGAGAGCCTCGGCCGCGCCGCGCAGGAGGAGCGCGAACGTCGGGTCCTGGAACAGCAGGTGCTGCGGCTCGGTGAGCAGGAACGCGAGCGAGCCCGCCCGCCCGGTCGCGAGGCTCCGCGCCGCGTGGTTCGCGGTGTACCCGGTGCGCCGGATCGCCTCCTCGACGGCCACCCGCGCGTCGGGCGACACCCAGTGCCCGCCGTTGATCACCCGCGACACGGTGCCGCGCGAGACGCCGGCGGCCGCCGCGACATCGCGGATCGTCGGTTTGCGTCGCACGGACGTCGTCTCCCCCACGACGAGCGACTCTACCCCCGTGACGGGGCGATTCGCGCGCCGACACGATCACGACTGTGACCGGTCACAGTTACATAACGGTTCCCGGGCCCAGCCTGCGCCGAGGCATCCGTCCGGGTAAGACTGTGACCGGTCACAGCCACCGCCGCGACCGAAGCGCACTGCACGAACTGCACCGACCCGATGGAGCGTCCATGACCTCGCCCGACCGCTGGCCCGAGATCCGGGGCATCGCCTACGGAGGCGACTACACCCCCGAGCAGTGGCCGCGAGAGGTGTGGCGCGAGGACGCCGCCCTCATGCGCGAGGCCGGCGTCAACCTGGTCAGCGTCGGGATCTTCGCCTGGGCCCTCATCGAGACGAGCGAGGGGGTCTTCGACTTCGCGTGGCTCGACGAGCTGATCGACCTGCTGCACGAGAACGGCATCTCGGTCGATCTCGGCACGCCCACCGCGTCTCCCCCGGCATGGTTCTTCGCCGACCACCCCGACGCGCACGTCGTCTCCCGCGACGGCGTCACGATGGGCTTCGGCGCACGCGGCATGGCCTCGCACGCGTCGCCCGCCTACCGTGAGGCGATCGTGCGCATCGCCTCGGCGCTCGCGGAGCGCTACGGGTCGCACCCCGCGGTCGTCATGTGGCACGTCCACAACGAGTACGGCGTGCCGGTCGGCGAGGACTACTCCGCCCAGTCGGTGCGCGCCTTCCGCGGCTGGCTTCGCGAGAGATACGGCACGCTCGACGCGCTCAACGCGGCGTGGGGCACCACGTTCTGGGGTCAGCGCTACGGCGAATGGGACCACATCGGCGCCCCGGCGGCGGCACCCTCCGTCGTCAACCCCGCACAGCGCCTGGATTTCGCCCGCTTCACCGACGCCCAGCTGCGCGCCTGCTTCGTCGCCGAGCGCGACGCGATCCGCGCCCACGCGACGCAGCCCATCACCACCAACTTCATGGCGAACCAGAGCTGGACCACCGACCTCTGGGCGTGGGCCCGCGAAGTCGACATCGTGTCGGACGACCACTACCTGTGGGCGGCAGATCCCGAGGGCGAGATCGGGCTCGCGATCGCGGCCGACCTCTCCCGCTCGGTCGGCGGCGGCACGCCGTGGATCCTCATGGAGCACTCCACGTCGGCGGTCAACTGGCAGCCGCGCAACGTCGCCAAGCGACCGGGCGAGATGGCGCGCAACTCGCTGACCCACCTCGCGCGCGGGGCCGACGCGATCCTCTTCTTCCAGTGGCGCGCGTCACGCTCCGGCGCCGAGAAGTTCCACTCGGCGATGATCCCGCACGCCGGCACCTCCTCCCGCGTCTGGCGCGAGGTCGTCGAGCTCGGCGACGCGCTCGGACGCCTCGAGGAGGTGCGCGGCTCGCGGGTCGCGGCGGACGTCGCGATCCTGTGGGACTTCGAGTCGTTCTGGGCGCAGGACCTCGAGTGGCGCCCGTCGGTCGACGTGTCGCACGCCGACCAGATCCGCGCGTTCTACGAGCGGCTGTGGCGCGACGGCATCACGGTCGACTTCGCCCTGCCCGGCCAGGACCTGTCCGCGTACAAGCTCGTGCTCGCCCCGGCGCAGTACCTGCTGAGCGCCGCGGACGCCGCGAACCTCACCCGCTACGTCGAGGCCGGCGGCACGCTCGTCGTCTCCTTCTTCTCGGCCATCGTCGACGAGAACGACGCCGTGCACCCGGGCGGCTTCGTCGCACCGCTGCGCGACGCGCTCGGCGTCGTCGTGGAGGAGTTCCTGCCGCTCCGCGAGGGCGCGCGGCACACGGTCGGATGGGCCGGCTCGACCGCGCAGACGCTCGCCGCCGACGCGTGGCAGGAGGACCTCGTCCTGCACGGTGCCGAGGTGAAGGCGACGTACGTCGACGGCCCGGGCGCCGGCAAGGCGGCGATCACGCGTCATGCGCACGGCACCGGACACGGCTGGTACATCAGCACGCGATTGGATGCCGCGAGCCTCGGCACCGTCATGTCCGACGTGTACGCCGACGCGGGGGTGGCGCCGTCGGCCCACCCCGAGGGCCTCGAGGTCGTCGTGCGCCGCGGCGAGAACGCGGACTACGCGATCGCGATCAACCACCGCGACGACGACGCCTCCCTCGCGGCATCCGGCGTCGAGCTCCTCACCGGCGCAGACGTCGACGGCGAACTCGTCGTGCCCGCCGGCGGCCTCGCGGTCGTCCGCACGCCGCACACCCCCTGACCCACCGAACCCTGCAACACCACATCACCGAAAGGGAAATCATGCGAAAGCAGATCGCACTCGGAGCGCTGGCGCTCACGGCAGCGGTCGTCCTCGCCGGCTGTGCCGGCGGAGGTTCGTCCGACAACTCCGACGACGCGGCCGACAGCAGCGCCGAGCTCGTCGTCTGGACCGACGAGGAGCGCCAGACGGCGGTCAAGGACGCGGCCAAGGCCTTCGAGGAGGAGACCGGCGCCACCGTCAAGATCGTCAAGAAGAACTTCGAGGACCTCCGCAACGACTTCATCGCGCAGGTGCCGACCGGCGAGGGCCCCGACATCACCGTCGGCGCGCACGACTGGCTGGGCGCGCTCGTCGCCGCCGGTGTCGTCGACACGATCGACCTCGGCGACAAGGCGTCGGAGTTCGAGCCCGTCGCCCTCGAGGCGATGACCTACGACGGTCAGCTGTACGCCCTCCCCTACTCGCTCGAGACCATCGCGCTCGTGCAGAACGTCGACCTCGTGGGCGCGGAGGCCCCCGCGACGTGGGACGAGATGATCCAGAAGGGCCTGGCGTCCGGCGCCGAGCGTCCGTTCGTCATCAACACCGCCGGTGAGACCGGCGACGGCTACACCATGTACGGCTTCCAGACGTCGTTCGGCGCCCCGGTCTTCGTGCAGGACGCGTCCGGCTCGTACACGACCGAGGTCGGCATGGGCGGTGCCGCGGGCGAGGCCTTCGCGACCTGGCTCGGCGCCAACGGCACCTCGGGCACCGGCTACATCTCGACGACCGTCGACTACGACATCAACAACGAGCTCTTCAACACCGGCAAGGCGCCCTACACGATCCAGGGTCCGTGGGCGATCAGCGCCTACACCGACGTGAAGAACATCGCCGTGAACCCCATCCCCTCGGCGGGTGGAGAGACGGCCGCTCCGTTCGTGGGCGTGCAGGGCTTCTACCTCAGCTCGCAGTCGAAGAACGCGCTGCTCGCGCAGGAGTTCCTCGTGAACTACCTCGGCACCGAGGAGGCGCAGCGCGCCCTCTACGAGGCCGACCCCCGCATCCCGGCGTGGTCGACGCTGGCCACCGAGGTCTCGTCCGACCCGATCATCGCGGGTTTCCTCGCTTCGGCGCAGAACGGCGTCCCGATGCCGAGCATCCCCGAGATGGGCTCGGTGTGGGACCTCTGGAACGCCGCGCAGTCGCAGATCATCAGCGGCGCCGACCCCGTGTCGACGTGGAACACGATGGTCGCCGATGTCCAGACTGCGGTCGAGGGCTGATCCCGACCGGCTGAACCCGGTCACCGCCACGGTGGCCGACATGTTCCGGGAGGCGGGTGAGTGCCTCTCCCCGCCTCCCGGATCCCAACCCCTTCCCGGATCGACCCCGTCGATCCCCCTCACGCCCGGCGATGAGGCCCCGTGACAGGAGCAGACGCATGACGGTGGACGCCCCCACCCTCCCCCAGGCGCCGGCGAAGACGCCGCCCCGCGAATCGCACGCCCGCCGCTGGCGCGGCCCCGGCTGGGGCTTCCTCGCCAAGCTCGCCCTGATGGCCCTCGTGAACGCCTTCGGCGTGATGACGCTGCTGAGCGCGTTCCGCGTCGAGTCGTGGGTCGTGTTCTCGGCGACGCTCGTGCTGCTCCTGGCCGCCGACGTCGTCTACTTCACCAAGCGCGCGCTGCCGCTCAAGTATCTGCTGCCGGGCCTGGCGTTCCTGCTCGTGTTCCAGGTCTTCATCTTCGGCTACACCGCGTACATCGCCTTCACCAACTACGGCACCGGTCACGCCGGCACCCAGGAGCAGGCGGTCGAGGCTGCGCTCATCCAGGGCGAGCGTCGCATCGAGGATTCCCCGACCTATCCGCTCTCGGTCGTCGAGCGCGTCGGCGAGGTCGGCTTCGCGATCGTCGACGAGAACGGCGACGTGCTCGTCGGCTCTGCCGAGCAGCCTCTCGAGGAGGCCCGCGGCGCCGAGGTCGGCAGCGCCGGCTCGCCCACGGAGGTCCCCGGCTGGGACGTCGTGCCGCGTGCCACGGTCATCACCGACGCCGCCTTGCAGGAGCAGATCGCGAGCCTTCGCGTGCCGGTCTCCGAAGACCCCAACGACGGCTCGATCCGCACACGTGACGGTTCTTCGGGCGCGGTCTACGAATCGACGCTGGTATGGGATGCCGAGGCCCAGACCATCACCGACACCACCACCGGCACCGTCTACACCGCGAACGACAAGGGACTGTTCGTCGCCGCGGACGGTTCGGCGCTGCCCACGGGCTGGTATGTCAACGTCGGGTTCGAGAACTTCTTCCGGCTGTTCACCGACCCCGCGCTCGCGCAGACCCTGCTGTCCGTCACCGTCTGGACGTTCGTCTTCGCGACACTGTCGGTCGTGCTGCCCTTCGCGCTCGGGCTCCTGCTCGCGCTCATCTACAACGACGCGCGCCTCAAGGGCCGCCGGTTCCTCAGAACGCTGTACATCCTCCCGTACGCGTTCCCCGCGTTCATGTCGGCGCTGCTGTTCCGCGGCATGTTCAACGCCGAGTTCGGCGTGATCAACGATCTGTTCTTCTTCGGTGCGAACATCAACTGGCTCGGGGACCCGTGGCTCGCCCGCGCGGCCGTCGTATGGGTGAACCTGTGGCTCACGTACCCGTACTACTTCCTCGTGTGCACCGGCGCGCTGCAGGCGCTCCCGCAGGACACCCTCGAAGCGGCCTCCCTCGACGGCGCCGGCCGCTCGCGGCAGCTGCGCTCGATCATCCTGCCGCTCGTGCTCGTGGCCACCGCGCCCCTGCTGATCTCGTCGTTCGCGTTCAGCTTCAACAACTTCACCGTCATTTACATGTTCAACAACGGCGGCCCGGCGATCCCGGGCGCCCCGTACGCGCTCGGGGCCACCGACATCCTCATCTCCGCCATCTACGACATCTCCGGGGTGTCGGGCGGCGCCGCGGACTACGGCCTCGCGAGCGCGTTGTCGATCCTCGTGTTCGCCGTCGTCGGCGGCATCTCGGCGATCGCGTTCCGTCAGACCCGCAAGCTCGAGGAGTTCCAGTGATGTCCACCGCCACCGATGTCGCCACGGGACCGACCACCCGCACCCCCGGCGCGCCCCGCGACCGCCGTTCCGCACGCCGACGCCGCTGGCTGCTCGAGGTCGGCTGGAAGTACCTGCTCGCCGTCGTCGTGATCTTCTACGCGATCTTCCCGCTCGTGTACGTCCTGTCGGCGTCGCTGAACCCCAACGGCACGCTCGCCGCGAGCAACGCCCTCTTCAGCGTCGTCGACCTGTCGAACTACGCCGCCCTCGGTGAGACGAGCTTCTGGACGTGGGCGGGCAACACCCTCCTCATCGGCGGCATCGCCTCGGTCGGCGCCGTGCTGATGGGCGCGGCTGCCGCGTACGCGTTCTCGCGCTTCCGGTTCTCGGGCCGCCGTGCGGGGCTCACCGGACTTCTCATCATCCAGATGTTCCCGCAGGCGCTCGCGTTCGTCGCGATCTTCCTGATGCTGCTGGGCCTCGGCGAGGTCGTGCCGGCGCTGGGCCTCAACTCCAAGATCGCGCTCATCTGCGTGTACCTCGGCGGCGCGCTCGGCGTCAACACGTTCCTCATGTACGGCTTCTTCAACACCGTGCCGATCGAGATCGACGAGTCCGCCAAGATCGACGGCGCATCCCACGCCCAGATCTTCTGGCGGCTGATCTTCCCGCTCGTGACCCCGATCCTCGCGGTCGTCGCGCTGCTGGCCTTCATCGCGGCGTTCGGCGACTACATCATCGCCAAGATCGTGCTCGTCTCGGAGGAGAACTGGACCCTCGCGGTCGGCATGTACCAGTGGGTCTCGAACCAGCTCGCCTCCAACTGGGGCCTGTTCGCCGCCGGCGCGGTGATCGCCGCGATCCCCGTGCTGGTCCTGTTCCTGTCGCTGCAGCGCTACATCGTCGGCGGCCTCACCGCGGGGTCCGTCAAGGGCTGAGCCTCAGCCCACCCCTGGATCAACGTCGATCGGAGAACCCACGTGTCCCACCACCCTCGATCCGCGCGCCTTGCGGCGGTCGCGGCATCCCTCGCCCTGGTCATCACCGGGCTCGCGGCGGCCCCCGCCGCCGCAGACGACGGCCCTGTCGAGGCCGGCATCACCGTCCCCAAGGTCGAGAACCTTCCGGCAGACTTCATCAGCGGCGTCGACGTGTCGTCGGCGATCGCGCTCGAGGAGTCCGGCGTCGTGTTCCGCGACGCAGCCGGGCGGCCCGCCGACCTGTTCGACGTCCTCGCCGACGCCGGCGTCACCGACGTCCGCGTGCGCGTGTGGAACGATCCGTTCGACGCCGCCGGCAACGGATACGGCGGCGGTGACAACGACGTGGCCCACGCCGTCGAGATCGGCAAGCGCGCGACGGATGCCGGACTCGGCGTACTCGTCGACTTCCACTACTCCGACTTCTGGGCCGACCCCGCGAAGCAGCAGGCGCCGAAGGCCTGGGCGTCAATGACCGTGGCGCAGAAGACCGTCGCGGTGACCGCCTTCACGACGGATGCCCTCGAGGAGCTCAAGACCGCGGGCGTCGACGTGCAGATGGTGCAGGTCGGCAACGAGACCAACAACGCGGTCGCCGGCGTCAGCGGGTGGGACGGCATGGCGCAGATCTTCTCCGCCGGATCCGCGGCCGTGCGCGCGGTGTTCCCCGACGCCCTCGTCGCGGTGCACTTCACCAACCCCGAGTCCAGCGGGCGCTACGCCGGCTACGCGGCGAACCTCGCGTCACGCGGCGTCGACTACGACGTGTTCGCCTCCAGCTACTACCCGTACTGGCACGGCACCGTCGCGAACCTCACCGCAGTGCTCGAGAACGTCGCCGATACGTACGGCAAGAAGGTCATGGTGGCCGAGACCTCGTGGGCGTACACGCTCGAGGACGGCGACGGCCACGGCAACGTCATCGACCTCCCCGCGGAGGCCACGCAGTACCCGGTCAGCGTGCAGGGGCAGGCCGACGCCGTGCGCGACGTGATCCAGGCGGTCGCGAACGTCGGCTCCGCCGGCATCGGCGTCTTCTACTGGGAGCCCGCGTGGCTGCCCGTCGGACCGCCTTCCGCACTCGACGCGAACAAGGCGCTGTGGGAGACGCACGGGTCGGGCTGGGCCTCCAGCTACGCCGGCGAGTACGACCCCGATGACGCCGGCCAGTGGTACGGCGGGTCCGCGTGGGACAACCAGGCGCTGTTCGCGCACGACGGCACACCGTTGGAGTCGCTCAACGTCTTCGCGTACGCCCGCACCGGCGCGGTCGCGCCGCGGGAGGTCACCGCGGTCGCGCCGGTGAGCCTCACCCTCGCGGAGGGCGATGCGGTCATCCTGCCCGCCACCGTGACGGTGTCGTACAACGACGGCTCGTCCGAGACGCAGCCGGTCACATGGTCTGACACCGCGAAGTGGATCGACGGCCCCGGCACGTACACGATCTCAGGCGTCACCGCGTCGGGGCTCGCGGCGACGGCCACGGTCGTGGTCGCACAGGCGAACCTGCTGCGCAGCCCCGGCTTCGAAGGCGACAACAGCGCCTGGACGAAGACCGGCGCAGGCCTCACCGTCGGCGCGTGGGACGACCCGCGCACCGGTGCGCACTCCGCGCACTTCTGGGCCGCGAACGCGTACTCCTTCACCTTGTCGCAGCGCGTGGACGGCGTCCCGGCCGGATCCTACGTCGTGCGCGGCGCACTGCAGGGCGACGGAGAGGATGCCGCGAGCAGCGTGCGCCTGAGCGTCTCGAGCGCGTCGGGCGAGGCATCCATCCCCTTCTCGATGGACGGGTGGCGCAACTGGTCGGTGCCGACCACCGCACCGATCGAGGTCCCCGCGGGCGGCAGCGTGACCGTCACCGTCACCGCGGCCCTCTCGGGCGGCGCGTGGGGCACTGTCGACGATGTCGAGCTCGTGCGTGCCGCGCCGACCGGTGTCGACACCTCCGCCCTCGCCGCGGCACTCGCGGACGCTGAGGCCATCGACCTGTCCGCTCACATGCCCGCGACGGCGGATGTGCTGCAGGCAGCGATCGAGCGGGCGCGGATCGTGCTGTCGGCGGATGCCCCGTCCCGCACCGCGGTGGACGGCGCGACGACCGCCCTGGCCGACGCTGTCGACGGGCTCCTGGTGCTCGACACGGCCGCCAGAGCCCCGGGCCGCGGCATCCTGTCGCACGACAACGGGTGGGACACCGGCCTGAAGGACGGTGCGTACACCGTGCGCATGAACCTCTGGTGGGGCGAGAACGCGACGAAGCTGCGCGTGTTCGAGAACGGCGAGCGCATCGCCACCGTGGCACTCGGGTACGGTGGCGTCGGCGCGCAGTCGGCCGAGATCCCGGTCACCGGGAAGAAGAACGGCGTGTACGTCTACACCGGCGAGCTCGTGAACTCGCAGGGCAGCACCGCGCTGCAGCCCGTCACCGTCACGGTCACCGACGCGTCCCCCGCGAAGCCCGTGCTGAGCCATGACAACAAGGACGGCGACGGCACCTACGCGCTGACCGCCGATCTGTGGTGGGGCACGAACGCGACGACCTACCGCTTCTACGAGGGCGACACCCTCGTGGGCGAGGGCGCGCTCGTCGCGGCGACGCCGGGCGCGCAACGTGCGACGCTCTCCGTCACCGGCGCCACGCGTGGCACGCACACCTACCGCGTCGTCTTCGCGAACGACGCCGGCGCCACCACGAGCAAGGACCTCGCCGTCACCGTGCGCAAATAGCGCCGGTCGCGGATCGTTTTCCGCGGTGCAGGAGCACGGATGCCGGGGGTCGCGCCGAACCCCGGCATCCGGTATGTTCGCCCTCAAGTCGATGATCCGTGCGCTCTCGCGGGTCTCGACGGGAGGCTGTGGGGGCCTCGGCGCCTGGCGACGGCCCTTTTCCTGGGGAGGAAAGCGCCATGTCGCGTGCTCGTGTGATCTCGCTGGTCGGAATCGGAGCGCTCGTCGGCGCCCTGCTGGTGCCCTTGGCCGGAGCCGGGGCGGCCTCGGCCGCCACGCTCCAGCCCTCAGGACTGCAGACGGGATTCCAGCTCGACGGCGACAAGGCCGGAGGCACCCCGCCGACCAGTTTCGACTGGGACTCGTTCTTGACGACCCCCGTACCCGACGGCAGCTACACCTTCACCCCGACCGGGCCGTACACGACGGCGACCGGGCTGTCGTCGACCGGCATCCTGGATGCCACGTTCGGCTGGGACAACGGAAGCCTCGACGGCGCGTGCCCCGCGACCGCGCCCGATGCGACGGGGTCGCCGGGTTCCCAGATCCCCGACACCATTCCGTGGGCGCCCGGTAGCGCCAATGTCAACGACAAGGGCAACATGTGCAGCACGGGAGCTGCGTACGAGGTGGTCGTCGATGCGCAGGGTGCCCGCCACGCGATCCTCTACTCCTACTGGACGCGCCTCGTCGGCAACGGGAGCCTGAGCCTCCTCCAGAACCTCGAGGGTCCCGCCGCCGGCCGCTGCGACGACGTGCTCGTCGTCTTCGATTACGAGGCCAATCTCGGGACCGTCACCGTGCACTTCCGCCGGTGGACGCCGAACGCGAACGACGGATGCGCGAACCCGAACGGCGCCGGACAATGGCTGCCCACCGGGCAGGCCATCGACTTCGCCTACGCCGTCGGCGTGCGCACCGAGGGGCCGATGCCCGTCGGCAACCAGCCGCAGGCGACGTTCGGCGAGTTCGCCGTCGACCTCACCACGGCCGGCCTGTTCAACCCCGACTCCTGCACCACGTTCGAGGTGTCGACCGAGCTCTCCCGCACCGGATCCGATTTCGGCGCGCAGACGCAGGATTACCTCGACGCCGCCGACCCGCTCGTGCTCTCGAACTGCGGTTCGCTGAGCGTCACGAAGGACGTCGTGCCCGCCGGCTACGAGTCGGACGACCGCTTCGGCTATCGCGTCGACCGCGCGAGCGGCGGCATCGTGCTGCCTGACACGGATGCCAGGCAGATCGTCGATGACCTCGGCATCGGCGAGACCGACACCTTCCAGAACGTGCTCGGAGCGACGGACTACCGGCTCGCGGAGACGGTCGCCGACCCGTGGCAGCAGCAGTCGGCCGTCTGCACGACCGCGCAGCCAGGCACCGGTGAGCCGGTGGAGTTCGTGCTGACCAGTCCAAGCGACCCGTTCACCGTCTTCCCGAACACGCAGACCGACTGCGTCATCACCAACGCCACCTCGACCGTGACCGTGACGAAGCAGACGCTGCCCGACGGGTCGCCGCAAGAATTCGACTTCACCGTCGGCGCGAACTCGACGACGCTCACCGACGGGGAGAGCGTCACGTACGCGTTCACGCCGGGCACCACGGTGGTCATCGGCGAGACCATCCCCGACGGGTGGATGGACAGCCCCGACATCACCTGCTCCGACGAGAATGCGGTCATCACGCCGACGACCGCGAGCGCACAGGTGACCACCGTGGCCGGGCAGGACATCTCCTGCACCTTCACCAACACGCAGCTGGGCAACATCGTCATCAGCAAGGAGGCCTTCGGCACTGCCGACGGCCTCGTCTTCGACTTCACCGGCACCTGGACGACCGGATCTCCGGCCCTCCCCGACGACGGCGACTTCTCCATCACCGCCGAGACCGGAGACGGCACGAACTACTACGCGTCCTTCGAGGGTGTCGAGCCCGGGAACTACACGGTGGCCGAGCTGCCGAACCAGCACGGCACCGTCCTGGGGTCGCTGATCTGCACCATCGGCGGCCAGGACGTCGACTTCGACGTCGCCTCCGCGAACTTCGACCTCGCCCCCGGTGACACCGTCACCTGCTACTACGCGAACGTCATGCCGGGGCGGATCCTCGTCGTCAAGTCCACGGATCCGTTCGAGTACGACCAGGACTTCGATTTCGTCTTCACGCCCGCGGACGGCGAGCAGGTGGACTTCACGCTGAACCCGCTGCCCGGACAGGCGACATGGGACAGCGGGACGCTCGATCCCGGGCAGTACGACATCTCGGAGCTGCTCGACGTGCCCGGCTGGGAGCTCACCGACATCGTCTGCGACACGAGCGCCGGCACCACGTGGACGCCGAGCCTGAGTGACGGCGCCGTCACCGTCGACCTCGCCGCAGCGGGCGTGGCCGAATGCGTGTTCACCAACACGGCCGAGCCGGTCTCGCTGCAACTGGAGAAGACCGCGGTCGGCGTCGCCGACGGCTTCCCCTGGTCGTTCGACTTCGAGCTGACCGATGAGAGCACGGGCGACGTGCGCGTCATCACGCTGACGTCGGAGAGGCCGTCCATCGAGGTCACCGACATCGTGCCCGGAGCGGACTACAGCCTCGTCGAGGTCGCGAAGGAGGGCTGGGCCGGAACGCTCGACTGCGAAGTGGTCGACAACCGTGCTGCCGACGACGGCTGGCAGTTCAATCTCCAGCCGGGCACGTCGTTCTCCTGCTCCGCCGAGAACACGGCGGCGCCGGCATCCGTCTCGGTCACGAAGACCGTCACCGGCGTGACCGACGACTACGAGTGGTCGTTCCCGTTCGCGCTCACGCCGTCGGATGGCGTGACGCCGGAAGGCGGCGAGCAGTCGATCTCGGGCACCGGCGAGAGCTCGGAGACGGCGACCTGGACGGGCCTGCTCGCGGGAGAGATCTACACGATCACCGAGCTGCCGGTCCCGGGCTGGGTGCAGGGAACGCTGACCTGTGCCGGGTTCGAGGGCGACATGGACGAGGACCCGGCCTCCTTCACCTTCATGGCTGAACCGGGCGCCGAGATCAGCTGCGAGATCGAGAACACCCCCGAGCCGATCGACATCACCATCTTCAAGGCGGCGCGCGGCGGCGATGCCACGTTCCAGTACGTCCTCACACCGCTCGACCCCGCCGGCGAGGCGATCGTGTCGTCCGTCGTCACCGAGGGAGGCTTCGGCACCGCCACCTTCACGGGTCTCACCGCGCGCGGGCTCTACTCGCTCGCCGAACGCGATCTGCCGGGGTGGATCGAGGGCCCGCTGTCCTGCACCGTCGCCCACGCCGACGGCGAGGTCGACGCCCTCGACATCGCCGGGTTCCGCGTGGAACCCGGTGACCAGATCGAGTGCGAGATCGAGAACTTCGCGGTCGGCCGCATCGTCGTGGTCAAGAACGTCGAAGGCGCCGATGGCGTGTTCGACTTCACGGGCACGTGGCTCGATCCGGAGGACTTCTCGATCGAGACGTCCGGGGGCACCGGCTCCGCCACGTTCGAAGAGCTCGCACCCGGCGAGTACGAGGTGAGCGAGGTCACGCCTGCGGGCTACGACAACACCGATCTCGTCTGCGTCGACGGCCGCCCGCTGGGCGGCGAGTCGACGGTGGACGGGCTCGTCGGGTCGATCGTGCTCGATCCGGGCGAGACGGTCGTCTGCACGTTCACGAACACGGAGTGGGGCTCACTCATCGTCGACAAGGCGACGCTGCCCGCCGGCTCGACGCAGGAGTTCGACTTCGAGTGGGGTCCCGACGGCGAGGCGTTCACGCTCACCGATGAGGCCGACCCGTACTCGACGGGACTCATCGCCCCCGGCTCGTACACCGTCACCGAGACGAGCGAACTCGAGCGCTGGCTGCTCGACGACATCGAGTGCGTCGGGTCGGACGGCGACCCGGTGATCGAAGGGGCATCGGTGTCGGTGGAGGTGCCGCTGCGGGCCGCCGTGTACTGCACGTTCGTGAACGCGTATCTGGCCCCGCTCGAGATCGAGAAGACCGTGACATCGGGGCCGACGAAGCAGGCGGACGGCACATTCGCGATCGCGTACTCGGTGACCGTCACGAATCCGGGCGCACTCACCGACACCTACGACCTCGACGACGAGCTCCGCTTCGGGAGCGGCATCACCGTCGTCTCGGCCGGCGTCTCGTCCGTCGAGGGTCTTCCGGTCAACGCCGGATGGGACGGCCTCACCGATCTGCGGATCGCCACCGGCATCACGATCGACGGCGGCCTGACCCACACCTACGACGTGAAAGCCACGGCGCGGGTGTCGTCGACGATCACCACCGATCAGGCGGACTGCACGACCGGATCCGACGCGGAGGGCACCGGGCTCCTCAACGCGGCGACGGTGCTCTTCACGGGCGGGGACGCCACCGCGACGGCCTGCGCGCCGGTGCCGGCGGTCCTGCCGCCGACGGGCGTGACCCTGACCGCACTGTGGGTGGGTCTCACGATGCTCGCGGGCGGCGTCATCCTGTTCGTGATCCGCCGGCGGCGCTACCCGCGGACGGAGAGCGCGGCCTGATAGAGCTCGCGGCTGGAGTGTCCGGTGAGTCCGGACACTTCGGCCGCGGCCTCTTTCAAGCGCGTGCCGCCGCGGACGAGCTCGAGCACCTGGGTCACCGCATCGGGGAACGCGACGCCGCGCGGAGGCGCTCCTTCCACGACGATCACGAGCTCACCGCGGACGCCGCCCTCGGCCCACGCGGCGAGCTCGGCGAGGGTGCCGCGCGCGACCTCCTCGTGCAGCTTCGTCAGCTCCCGGCAGACCGCGCCGCGACGTTCGTCGCCGAATGCGGCCGCCATGTCGGCGAGCGTCGCCGCGACGCGCGACGGCGCCTCGAAGAAGACCATGGTGCGCGGCTCGGTGCTCAGCGCGCGGAACTCCGCCCCGCGCTCCCCCGCCTTGCGGGCCACGAAGCCCTCGAACGTGAAGCGGTCGGTGGGCAGCCCTGAGACGGCGAGCGCCGTCACGACCGCGCTCGGCCCGGGGATCGCCGTGACGTCGACGCCGGCCGCCGCGGCAGCCGCGACGAGGCCGTAGCCGGGGTCGCTCACCGTGGGCATGCCCGCATCGCTCAGCACGAGCACGTCCTGCTCGCGCGCGAGCTCCACGAGCTCGGGCGCCCGCTCCTTCTCGTTGTGATCGTGCAGCGCGATCAGCCGCGGGCGGTTCGCGATGCCGAGTGCGGCCAGCAGACGCTGGGTCGTGCGGGTGTCCTCCGCGGCGACGACGGTCGCCGCCTCGAGGGCCTCGACGAGCCGGCGGGACGCGTCCCCGAGGTTTCCGATCGGGGTCGCCGCGAGGATGATCACCCCCTCAGCCTAAACTTGACCGGGTGACGGATGCCCCGCGGCTCGAGGCCGACCAGCCCGCCGCGCCGCTGAACCCCCCGGCACGACCGAGCCTGTACGACCGCTTCGCCCGCCGGCTGAGCGAGGACGCGCGCGCTCGGCGACTGTATCGGTGGCTCGGTCCTGCGGTCGTGCTGGTGATCGCCGCGGTCCTGCGGCTGTGGAACCTCGCCGCGGCGCACGACCTCATGAACCAGTTCGACGAGACGTACTACGTCAAGGACGCCTGGACGCTGCTCAACCTCGGGTACGAGGCATCCTGGCCCGCTGGCGCCAACGAGAGCTTCCTCTCGGGCGATGTGAACGTGTTCACGACCGATCCGTCGTTCGTCGTTCATCCGCCGCTCGGCAAGTGGATCATCGCGCTCGGCATGGCGGTGCTCGGCCCCGACTCGGGCTGGGGCTGGCGCATCACGACGGCGCTCCTCGGCATCGCGTCGGTGCTGCTGCTCATGCTCATCGCGAAGCGACTCACCCGCTCGACCACGTTCGCCGTCGTGGCGGGGCTCCTCATGGCGGTCGACGGCCTCGCCGTCTCGATGAGCCGCATCGCACTGCTCGACACGTCGCTGATGTTCTTCGTGCTGCTCGCCGTCCTGTTCGTGCTGCGCGACCGCGAGCGCACGATGACGCGCATCGCCCAGACGGTCGCGGCGCGCTACGACGGTGACACGCCGCCCTCCTGGGGACCCGTCCTGTGGAACCGGCCCTGGATCATCGCCGCGGGCGCCGCGCTCGGGGCGGCCAGCGCGGTGAAGTGGTCGGGCGCGTGGGTGCTCGCCGGCCTCGGGGTCTACCTGGTCGTCACGGACGCGCTGGCCCGACGCCGCGCGGGCGTGCTGTTCTGGCCGACGGATGCGGTGCGCCAGGGTCTCGCGACGTTCGTGCTGTTCGTCCCGGTGGCTCTCGTCGTCTACGTCGCGTCGTGGTCGGGATGGCTGTTCAGCTCGGGAGGCTACGACCGCCAGGCCGGGAGCAACCCCCTCCAGAGCCTCTGGATCTACCACGTCGCGATGTACAAGTCGACCGCCGGCATCACGTCGGGGCACTCCTACGCGAGCCCCGCATGGCAGTGGCCGCTGCTGTGGCGTCCCACCGGCGTGTACTACCACCACGATGCGCTGGGCGTGAACGGCTGCACCGCGCCGAGCGGCTGCGTGGACGTGATCTCCACGATGCCCAACCCGCTGATCTGGTACGCCGGGGTGGCCGCTGTGCTGTACCTCGCGTACCGATTCGTGGTGGCGCGCGACTGGCGCTACGCCCTCGTGCTCACCGGTGTCGCCGTCACCTATGTGCCGTGGCTGTTCCTGCCCGAGCGCACGATCTTCCAGTTCTACACGGTGCTGGTCCTGCCGTTCATGCTGCTCGCGCTCACGTTCGCCCTCAAGGACATCGCCGGTCCCCCCTCGGCGGACTCCTACCGCCGGCTCACGGGTCAGCGCCTCGTGCTGGTCTTCCTCGTCGTCGCGCTCGCGCTGTCGGCGTTCTGGTACCCGATCATCTCCGCGATGACCGTGCCCTACGACTTCTGGCACCTGCACATGTGGATCACCAGCTGGGTGTGACCCTCTCTCAGGCCTGCAGGTCGGCGACCTCGGTCACCGGCAGCCGGCACGCGAAGTCCCGGCAGTCGTACGCGGTCGGGCGTCCGTCGCGCCGCCCCTTCTCGGCGAACAGCTCGAATCCCGCTTCAGCCCACGAGAGCGACTGCTCCGGCGACACGATGGCCACGACATCGGCACGGATGCTGCGCGCCGCCGTCGCGAGCGCGGCTCGGGCATCGTCCGTGACGACGACGACCTGCCGGGGCGGCTCGGCGAGGCCGGCGGCGACCCGCAGGAGCGCGCCGTACGCGAGCGGCTGGGCGAGGGCTGCGGGCGCGTGGGCTGCGACGAGCAGCTCGGCGATCGACCGATAGCGGTCTCCGGCGCCCAGCGCCCAGAGCGCCGCGGCGGCCGCCGCGACAGACGCGGCCCCGGACGGCTCATCGGCGTCGGAGGCGGTGTCCGGCGCACCGATCCCCTGCCGGGACAGCACCGGATCTCCCCCGCCGGGGACGGCGACGCGGTGTTCCTCGTGGACGCATGCGTCGATCAGCTCCCGCGCCCGCACGGCGTAGGCGACCTCCCCCGTGGCGACGGCGAGGGAGATGAGCCCCGTGGCGAGCTGGCCGTGGTCGGCGAGCGTCGCGTGCGCGCGCGACGGCACCTCGTCGAGGGAGGCGCGCAGCAGCCGGCCGTCCGGGGTGACGTTCACCTCGAGGACGGCGTCCGCCGCCCAGCGCGCCGACTCGATCCACGACGGCTCGTCCAGCCGTGCGCCGGCGCGCGCGAGCGCTCCGATCGCGAGGCCGTTCCAGCCGCTCACCACCTTGCCGTCGACGGCCGGGGGCTCGAGACCGGCCCGGGCCGCGGCATCCCGTCCGTAATAGCCGCCCTCGCTGCGGGCACCGTCGATCCAGGACTCCGAGTCCTGCGCGGCGCCGAAGCCGCCGCCCGGCTGCTGCAGCACGTCGCGCAGGAAACCGGCGATGCCGCGAGCGACGTCGTCGCGGGGCACAACCGCGTCCATCGCGACATCGAGCAGCTGAGCGTTGTCGGTCAGCATCCGCTCGTAGTGCGGCACCGTCCAGTCGGGCCGGGTCGCGTAGCGGAAGAAACCCCCCTCGACCGCATCGCGCAGCGGCGAGGCTGCCATCGCGCCGAGGGCACGGTCGGCGACGGCGGATGCCTCGGGGGCGTGCTCGCGGATGATCCGTGCCTGCAGGAAGCGGAGCGCCGTGGCGACGGGGAACTTCGGGGCGCCGGCGGCGGGATCGCCGAACCCGCCGTGCCGCGGATCCTCCCGACCCGCGAGGGCGCGTGCGGCGCCGATCAGGTCCTCGGCGGACGGCGTCGTCGCTTCCGAGGCGGGCGTGGAGTCGCGGACCTCCGCGAGAGCACCGGCGACGGCATCCGCCGTCTCGTCGATCTGCTCGCGCCGCTCGGTCCACGCCTCGTGCACCGCGGCGAGAACCTGCCGGAACGCCGGCATGCCGGCGCGCGGCTGCGGCGGGAAGTAGGTGCCGGCGTAGAACGGCCGCCCCTCAGGCGTCGCGAACACGGTCAGCGGCCAGCCGAGGCTCGGCGAGAACGCGGAGGCTGCGGCCATGTAGGCGGCGTCGACCTCGGGGTGCTCCTCGCGGTCGACCTTGATCGACACGAAGCCGGCGTCGAGCTCGGCGGCGGTCGTCTCGTCCTCGAACGACTCCCGGGCCATCACATGGCACCAGTGGCATGTCGAGTAGCCGATCGACACCATGACCGGCACGTCCCGGCGTCGTGCCTCGGCGAACGCCTCCTCGCCCCACGGAAACCACGCGACCGGATTGCCCGCGTGGGCTCTCAGGTACGGGCTCGTCGCTTCCGCGAGGCGAGGGTTCACGGCATCCGCTCCCGCTCGCGAGCGGTCAGTTGACCTCGTCGGGGTGCGCGCTCACGCGCCCCGTGCCGTCGCCCGGCTCCATCGCGTCGATGGCGGCGATCTCGTCGGCGGTGAGCTCGAAGTCGAACACGTCGAGGTTCTCCTCGAGGCGCTCGCGGCGCACCGACTTCGGGAAGACGATGAAGCCCTTCTGGAGGTGCCAGCGGAGCACCGCCTGCGCCGGCGTCTTGCCGTGCGCCTCGGCGGCCGCGGCGACCGGGGCCGCACCGAACAGGTCGTACTTGCCCTGTCCGAGGGGTCCCCACGACTCGATCCTCACATCGTGGGCGGCGGCCCAGTCCGTGATGTCGCGCTGCTGGTGGGCGGGGTGCAGCTCGATCTGGTTGACGGCGGGGACCACTCCGGTGGCCGACACGATCTTCTCGAGGTGCGGCACGAGGTGGTTCGAGACGCCGATGCTGCGGGTGAGACCGGCGCCTCGCAGCTCGATGAGCTTCTCCCACGCGTGCAGGTAGTTGTCCTGGGCGGGCGTCGGCCAGTGCACGAGGTACAGGTCGACCTGCTCGAGTCCGAGCTTGGCGAGGCTCTCCACGATCGCGGCGTGGGGCTCGTCGCCGTCGTGGCGGTCGTTCCAGAGCTTGGTGGTGATGAACAGCTCGTCGCGCGCGATGCCGCTCGCCGCGATGGCCGCGCCCACGCCCTCTTCGTTGCCGTAGATCGCGGCGGTGTCGATGTGCCGGTAGCCGACCTCGAGCGCCTCGGCGACGGCCCGCTCCGTGTCCGCCGGCGGCACCTTGAAGACGCCGTAGCCGAGCTGAGGGATCGTGTTGCCGTCGTTGAGGGTCACGCTGGGGACTGTCATGGTTCCCAGCCTAGGCGCGCGGACGCGGCGTCGGACGGGTCGATCCGGCGCCCGGCCCGAGCGGATACGATCGAAGGCTATGTCCGCGTCCGAACCCGTCATCTCCTATCCGCCGGAGCTCCCCGTCAGCGCCGCGCGCGACGAGATCGCGCGCGCTGTGCGCGACCACCAGGTCGTGATCGTCGCGGGCGCGACCGGGTCGGGCAAGACCACGCAGCTGCCGAAGATCGCGCTCGAGCTCGGGCGGACGCGCATCGCGCACACACAGCCGCGCCGCATCGCGGCGCGCACGATCGCCGAGCGCATCGCCGAGGAGCTGCAGGTGCCGCTCGGCTCGGCAGTCGGCTACAAGGTCCGCTTCACCGACAAGGTGTCGGAAGACACGCGCATCGCGCTGATGACCGACGGCATCCTCCTCAACGAGATCCACCGCGACCGGCTCCTGCGCCGCTACGACATGGTCATCGTCGACGAGGCCCATGAGCGCTCGCTCAACGTCGACTTCCTCCTCGGGTACCTGCGGCGCATCCTGCCCAAGCGCCCCGACCTCAAGGTCGTCATCACGAGCGCGACGATCGACCCGGAGAGCTTCGCGAAGCACTTCGCGAAGCCCGACGGAACCCCGGCGCCGATCATCGAGGTGTCGGGCCGCACGTATCCGGTCGAGATCCGGTACCGCCCGCCCGCACGGCCGGCCAAGGGCGAGGAGGAGTCCGACGACGTCGACGGCATCACCTCGGCCCTGCGCGAGCTCGACCGCGAGGCCGCCGGCGATGTGCTCGTGTTCCTCCCGGGCGAGGCCGAGATCCGCGATGCCGCGGACGCCGTGCGGGGCATGTACGCGAAGGATGCCGCACCCACCGAGGTGCTCCCCCTCTACGGGCGCCTGTCCGCGGCCGAGCAGCACCGGGTGTTCGAGCGGTCGCAGGTGGCCGGCATCCGTCGCCGTGTCATCCTCGCGACGAACGTGGCCGAGACGAGCCTGACGGTGCCGGGCATCCGGTACGTGGTCGACACCGGCACGGCGCGCATCTCGCGCTACAGCAACCGCAGCAAGGTGCAGCGGCTGCCGATCGAGGCGGTGTCGCAGGCGTCCGCGCAGCAGCGATCCGGCCGCGCCGGACGCACGAGCGACGGCATCGCGATCCGGCTGTACTCCGAGGAGGACTTCGGCACCCGGCCCGAGTTCACCGAGCCCGAGATCCTGCGCACCAGCCTGGCCTCGGTCATCCTGCAGATGCTCTCGCTCGGCTTCGGCGACATCTCGTCGTTCCCGTTCCTCACTCCCCCCGACTCGCGCGGTGTCAAGGCCGCATTGGATCTCCTCGTCGAGCTCGGCGCGGTCAAGGCCGGGCGCGACCACCCCACGCTCACCGACCTGGGCCGCGAGATCTCGCGCCTGCCGATCGACCCGCGCTTCGCGCGCATGCTGGTCGAGGCGCGGCGCACCGGTGTGCTGCGGGACGTCCTGGCGATCGTCGCAGGGATGTCGATCCAGGACGTGCGCGAGCGCCCCGAAGACCGTCGCGAGGAGGCCGACCGCCTGCACGCGCGGTTCACCGATTCGTCGAGCGACTTCCTGAGCCTGCTCAACCTGTGGAACCACCTGCAGGAGAAGCAGGCCGAGCTGGGCTCGAGCGCGTTCCGGCGCCTGTGCCGCGCAGAGCACCTCAACTATGTGCGGGTGCGCGAATGGGCCGACGTGCACCGTCAGCTCAGCGCGCTGGTGAACGCCCCGCGCACGTCGACACGCTCCGGGACCGGTGGAGGAGACACCGCCGACCCCGACGAGCTCCACAAGGCCATCCTGTCGGGGCTGCTCTCGCACCTCGGCCTCCTCGACGAGCGCACCACGTCGTCCGCAACGCGGGGCCGCACCGGCTCCGACCGCGTGGAACAGCGGCGCGGCGCCGAATACCTGGGTTCGCGGGGCACCCGGTTCGCGATCTTCCCGGGCTCCGGGCTCAAGAAGAAGCGGCCCACCGCCGTCATGGCCGCCGAGGTGGTCGAGACGAGCCGCCTGTTCGCACGCACCGTCGCCGCGATCGATCCGGCCTGGGCAGAACCGCTCGCGGGCGACCTCGCCAAGCGCTCGCTGAGCGAGCCGCACTGGTCGAAAGCGTCCGGCGCGGCATCCGCCTACGAGAAGGTCACGCTCTTCGGCCTCGAGATCGTGCCGAAGCGCCGGGTGCAGCTCGCGCGGTTCGACCGGCCGTTCGCGCGCGAGCTGTTCGTGCGCCACGCACTCGTCGAGGGCGAGTGGGACTCGTCGCACCTCGATAAGAAGCTCACGGCGTTCGAGCGCCGCAACCTCGAGCTGCGCCGGCGCCTCGAGAAGATCGAGGAGCGCGAGCGCCGCCGCGACATCCTCGTGGGCGACGAGGCCGTGTTCCGCTTCTACGACGCCCGTCTTCCCCGCGACGTGTTCGACGCACGCTCCTTCGAAGCCTGGTGGAAGGATGCCTCGGCCCGCACGCCGCGCCTGCTCGACATGACGGAGGCCGACCTCGTCGACGAGGCGTCGCGCGGTGACGAGCGCGACTTCCCGGCACGCTGGACCCAGGGCGACCAGGTGCTCTCGCTCGCGTATCGGTTCGAGCCCGGCGCCGCCGACGACGGCGTGACGGCCGTCGTTCCGCTCGCCCTCCTCGCACAGCTGCGCCCCGACGGCTTCGACTGGCAGGTGCCGGGGATGCGGGACGAGCTCATCACGGCGCTGCTGCGCTCGCTGCCCAAGTCCATCCGCCGTCACGTGGTCCCCGCCGCGGACTGGGCGGCGACCTTCGCCGCCGACCTCGCCGGGCAGGGTCCCGAGGCTCACGACGGCGTCCCGCCGGTGGCGCTCCGCGACGCGCTCGCGGCGCGCATCCAGCGCGTCGCGAGCCAGCCCGTGAGCGCCGCCGACTTCGAGATGGAGCGGGTGCCCGGGCATCTGCAGGTGTCGTTCCGCGCCGTCGACGAGCGCGGGCGTGCGGTGGGTTCCGACCGCGACCTGGCCGCACTGCAGGCGCGGCTGGCCGACCGGGCTCGCGCATCCGTGTCCCGTTCGCTCACCGCGACGGCGCCGGCCAACGGGCGCGCCGATCGCGCCGCGACGGGCCCCGCGGCCCGCCTCGCGGGTGCACCCGGCGGTGCCCCGCGGCCCGAGTCGACGTTCACGGAGCGCACCGGCCTCACCGACTGGACGTTCGGGGACCTCCCCGACGTCGTCGACACGAAGGTCGCCGGCGGCGTCGTGCGCGGCTATCCCGCGATCGTCGACGAAGGCGCCTCGGTCGCGCTCCGGATCGAGACGACCCCCGAAGCCGCGACCCGCGCGACCCGGGCCGGCGTCCGGCGCCTCGTGCTCCTGTCGGTCGCGTCGCCGTCGGCCTATGTTCTCGAGCACCTGACGTCCGCCGAGAAGCTCGCGCTCGCGGCATCCCCGTATCCGTCCGCGAAGGCGCTCATCGAGGACGGCCGCGTCGCGGTGGCGGACGCCGTGATCGCACGCACCGCTCCTGACGCGGTCGTGCGCAGCCGGGCCGGCTTCGAAGCCGTGCGCGACGCGTTCTCGGGCGCGGTCGTCGACGAGCTGTTCCAGACGGTGTCGCTGACCGCCCGCATCCTCACGGCCGCGCGCGACGTGGAGCGCGCGATGCGCGACGCGAACTCGCTGACTCTGCTCGGCGCGCTGAATGACATCAAGGGCCAGCTGGCGGGCCTGGTGTTCCCGGGCTTCGTGTCGCGCACCGGCACTGCCCGGCTGGCGCAGCTGCCCCGCTACCTGCGCGGCGCGCTGGATCGCGTGCGGGCACTCGCCGACAATCCGGGCCGCGACCGCCAGCGCATGACCGAGTTCGAACGCGCCGCGACCGTGTTCGCCGAGGCCGGCGGCGTGATCCCGCCGGCCGATGACGCCCCGCTGGCGCTCGTGCACGCCCGGTGGCTGCTCGAGGAGTACCGTGTGAGCCTGTTCGCGCAGTCCCTCGGCACGGCCGAGCCCGTATCGCTGCAGCGGATCCAGAAAGCCCTCAGGGAATAGCCGTCTCGACGACAGGAGTTGCCCCCGTCATGACCACTGCGATCGCTTACACCGAGTTCGGGGGCCCTGAGGTCCTGCACGAGATCCCTGTTCCCGAGCCGGTGCCCGCAGCCGGGCAGCTCGCGATCCGCGTGACGGCCGCCGGCGTCAACCCGATCGACGGCAAACTCCGCTCCGGTCGTCGGCCCTCGGGCGAGATCACTGCGCCACGTCGCGTCGGCGGCGACGGCGCGGGTGTGGTGACCGGCGTCGGCGAAGGGGTCGACGGGTTCCGCGTCGGCGATCCGGTGGTGTTCGCCGGGGCGTCGGGAGCGTACGCGACGGACGTCGCGGTGACCGCCGCTCACGTCTTCCCCCGACCCCCGCAGGTGAGTGCGGCCGAAGGCGCTGCGCTCGGCATCCCGATCGGCACGGCGTACCAGGCGCTCCGTTCGCTCGCGGTCGGCAGCGCAGACACCGTGCTCGTGCACGGCGGCTCGGGCGCGGTCGGCCAGGCGCTCATCCAGTTCGCCGTGCTGTGGGGAGCGACCGTCGTCGCCACCTCGTCCGAAGGCCGATTCGACCGCGTCCGCGAGCTCGGCGCCCTCCCGGTCGCATACGGCGAGGGGCTCGCCGACCGCGTGCGTGCAGGCGCTCCGCAGGGCGTGACCGTCGCGATCGACGCCGCCGGCACCGACGAGGCCCTTCACACCTCCCTGGAGCTCGTCGCCGACCGGCAGCGGATCGCGACGCTCGTGCGAGGACGGGATGCCGCGGGCCTCGGCATCCGCGCCTTCTCGGGCGGCTCGCCCGAACCGCTCACCGCGCAGCAGCAGCTCTGGCGCACCGAGGCGGTGCCCGTCGCGCTCGCGCTCATGGCCGCTCGACGCTTCTCGGTCGAACTCGGTCCATCCTTCGCGCTTGCCGACGCCGCCGAGGCGCATCGCGCGATCGAATCCGGCGTCGCCGGCAAGATCACGCTCGTGCCGTGACCCCGGCGAGGCCGGCCACCGCGCCGGTCACACGGTGCCGGTGATCTCCGCGGGCGCCGCGCCGGTCGCGACCGGGCGTCCCGGAGTGTTCGACCACTGGCTCCACGAGCCCGGGTAGATCCCCAGCTCCAGCCCGGCGAGCTCGGCGGCGAACACCGCCTGCGCGGCGGTGACGCCCGACCCGCAGTAGGCCGCCGCCGTCACGCCCTCGCCGGCGCCGACCGTGGCGAAGAGTGCGCGCAGGGTCGCAGCATCCCGGAATCGCTCGCCGTCCATGTAGGCGCCGGTGGGGAGGTTCACGGCGCCGGGGATGTGGCCGGCGATCGGGTCGATCGGCTCGACCTCGCCGCGGTAGCGCTCGGCGGCGCGCACATCGATGAGGACGCCCGAGAAGGCGAGCGCGGCGGCACCGTCGATAGACAGCACCGGCTCGGCGATCGGCGCGAGCGAGACCGCGCCCGGCTCGGGCGTGACGGGTCCGGACTCCAGCGGCAGGCCGGCCGCGGCCCAGGCGCCGAGACCGCCGTCGAGGAGGCGGACGTCCGCGATGCCGGAGCGCGTCAGCAGCCACCAAGCGCGCGATGCTCCCAGGGCGCGATCGTCGTCGTACACCACCACCGTGTCGCCGTCGTCGGTGCCCCAGCGGCGCGCAGCCGCCTGCAGCGCTTCATGGGGAGGAAGCGGATGCCTCCCCTCGTCGGGACGGCCGTGCTGCGAGAGCTCCGTCTCCATGTCGACGTACACGGCGCCCGGCACGTGACCTTCGAGGTGCTCGGCACTGCCGTCGGGGCGGTCGAGCCGGTAGCGCACATCGAGTACGCGCACGGCGGAGGACCGGAGGAGATCGTCGAGTTCTGCGGGGGTGATCAGCTGCGCCACCCGACCATTCTCGCGTGCCCGCGCGCTACCGCTCCTCGAGCGGCGCCGGGCCGGGCGCGCAACAGTTCGACACACGAAACACCGCCCCGGGCACCGCGGCTCGACAATGGTCTGCATGCCTGAACAGACTCGTCCTGCCGCCCCTCGCTCGTTCGCGACGGCGCAGGTGCAGGCCGGGTTCGACTCCGGCATCGCGGAGAACACCGCCGTCCCCTCGATCCACCAGTCCAACGGCTTCGAGTTCCGCTCGCTCGCCGAGGCACGCGACCTCTTCGCGCTGCGCAAGGACGGCAACATCTACAGCCGTGCGGCGAACCCGACCGTTCTCGTGTTCGAGCGTCGCGTCGCCGAGCTCGAAGGCGGCATCGCTGCGGCCGGTGTCGCATCGGGGCAGGCCGCCGTCGCCGTGGCACTCCTGGCGCTCGCCAAGCAGGGCGAGCACATCGTCGCCGCCCGTCAGCTCTACGGCGGCACCATCGACCTGCTCCAGGACACCTTCGCCGACTGGGGCATCGAGGTGAGCTTCGTCGATCAGGACGACCTCGACGCGTGGCGCGCCGCCGTTCGGCCGACCACCCGCGCGCTGTTCGCCGAGTCGATCTCGAACCCCATCGCGCAGGTGCTGGACCTCGGTGCGGTCGCCGCCGTCGCCAAGGAGGCCGGCGTGCCCCTGGTGATCGACAACACCGTCGCGACGCCGTACCTGCAGCGCGCGAAGGACTTCGGCGCCGACATCGTGGTGCACTCCGCCACGAAGTTCCTCGGTGGCCACGGCACCTCTCTCGGCGGCGTCGTCGTCGACCTCGGCACCTTCGACTTCACGGCGGAGCCCGAGCGCTGGCCGCAGCTGACCCAGACCTACCCGCGCGTACCGGACGGCAGCCTCATCGAGCGCTTCGGCGAGACCGGGTCTGCGTACATCGCGCTGGTCAAGACCAAGTACGTGCACGACCTGGGTCCGTCTCTGTCGGCCTTCAACGCCTTCCAGCTGCTCCAGGGCCTCGAGACCCTCGACCTGCGCATGCAGCGCCACACCGCGAGCGCCCTCGCGGTCGCCCGCTTCCTCGAGACCCACCCCGCCGTGTCGCGCGTGCACCACCCCGGGCTCGAGTCGAGCCCGTGGCGCGCGCAGGCCGAGGCGTACCTCCCCGACGGCGTGAGCTCGGTGTTCGCGTTCGACCTGCCCGCCACGGGCGACGCCGAGGCGGACTTCCGCCTCGTCGAGTCGTTCATCTCGCGCCTGCAGGTGATCCGTCTCGTGGCGAACATCGGCGACGCGCGCAGCCTCGTCGCGCACCCTTCGTCGATGACGCACAGCCACATGTCCCCGACGCAGCTCGCCGAGGCGCACATCGGCCCGACCACGGTGCGCCTGTCGATCGGCCTCGAGGACGCCCGCGACATCGTCGACGACCTCGCCCGCGCTCTCGACCAGATCCTCGTGGCCGAGAGCCGCGTCGAGCTCGCGGAGAGCGTCGCCCGCTAGTCGCCCGCGCACGGGGGGCATCGCGCCGATAGCCTCGTTCCATGACTTCGCCCTCTTCCCCCCGCTGGGGGATCCTCGGACCGGGCGGCATCGCCCGTGCGTTCACCAGCGACCTGCGCACCGCCGGACTCGACGTCGCCGCGGTGGGGTCGCGGCGCCGCGAGACCGCCGAGGCTTTCGCCGCCGACTTCGGCATCCCGCACGCCCACGGCTCGTACGAGGAGCTGGTCGCCGACCCCGATGTCGACATCGTGTACATCGCGACGCCGCATCCGATGCACGCGGCGAACGCCCTCCTCGCCCTCGAGGCGGGCAAGCACGTGCTGGTCGAGAAGCCGTTCACTCTCAACGCGGCGGAGGCCCTGGCGGTGCGCGACGCGGCAGCGCAACGCGGTCTCCTCGCGATGGAGGCGATGTGGACGCGGTACCTGCCGCACATGGTCCGCATCCGCGAACTCGTGGAGTCGGGCGCCCTGGGCGAGATCCGTGCCGTCACCGCCGACCACACGCAGCTGCTTCCCTCCGACCCGGCGCACCGCATCAACGCGCTGGAACTCGGCGGCGGTGCCCTCCTCGACCTCGGGATCTACCCGGTCTCGTTCGCGTGGGACATCCTCGGCGCGCCGCTGTCGATCGCGGCCGCCGCACGCATCGGCGATGCCGGTTCCGACACCGAGGTCGCGACCATCATGACGCACGCATCGGGTGCGCTGTCGACGTCGATCTCCGCATCCCGCGGCGCCGGCCCCAACATCGCGACCATCATCGGCACCGAGGCCCGCATCGACATCGACAGCGTCTGGTACTCGGCCACCTCGTTCCGCCTCGTCAGCCCCGACGGCACGGTGATCGAGGAGTTCCGCTCCGACATCGACGGCCGCGGCATGCAGTACCAGGCGCTCGCAGCCGAGCGGTACCTCGCCGAGGGCCGCACCGACTCCGACGTGCTGCCGATCGACGAGACCGTCGCGATCATGGCCACGCTCGACGAGATCCGCGACCTCGTCGGCGTCCACTATCCCGGTGAGGAGTGACATGCCCGATCTGCTGAGCCCCCGCGTGGCGGTGTACCTGGACTTCGACAACATCGTGATGTCGTGGTACGACCGCGTGCACGGCAAGAACTCCTACTCGCGCGACCGTCAGAAGATCGCGACGGATGCCTCGGACCCCGAGATCGCCGAGCGCCTCGCGGCCGCGACGATCGACGTCGGCGCCATCATCGACTACGCGACGTCGTTCGGCACCCTGGTGCTCACCCGGGCGTACGCGGACTGGTCGGCACCCGTCAACGCGGAGTACCGCTCGCAGCTCGTGGCGCGCGCCGTCGACCTGGTGCAGCTCTTTCCGGCGGCCGCCTACGCGAAGAACGGCGCCGACATCCGCCTCGCCGTGGACACCGTCGAGGACATGTTCCGCCTCCCCGACCTCACGCATGTGGTGATCGTCGCCGGCGACTCCGACTACGTGCCGCTCGCCCAGCGCTGCCGCCGCCTCGGCCGCTTCGTCGTGGGGGTGGGCGTGGCGGGATCGACCGCCAAGTCCCTCGCCGCGGCGTGCGACCAGTTCGATTCGTACGACGCGCTCCCGGGTGTGGCTGCTCCGCCGACGGGGAAGAAGGATGCCGCGCCGCAGCGCGCGTCCGGCAGCCGGCGCTCGAGGAAGGCCGCCGTCGACCCGACCGAGTCGCTCCTCGAACGCGCGCTGCGCCTCGAGAGCGACAAGGAGGGCGTGGAGTGGCAGCACGCCTCGGCGGTGAAGAGCCTCATCAAGCGGCTCGACCCGTCGTTCAGTGAGAAGGCCCTGGGGCACAAGAGCTTCTCGGAGTTCGTGAAAGCCCACCCCGGCGTCGCCGAGGTCGACGAGTCCGGAAACATCGTCCTGATCCGCCTCGCCGCCGACCGGCGCTGAGTCAGGCGGGGGCGACGCGAGCGAGGAACTCGAGCATCCCCGCGTTGAAGGCCTTCGGCTGTTCGATGTTGGCGGCGTGCCCGTCCTGGGCGATCACGGCCGACTCGCCTCGCGAGGCGAGCGCCGCCGATGCTGCGGCGTGGGAGCTCGGCCAGAACTCGCTCTCGGCGCCGGCGACGAACAGCACCGGCACGTCGGTCGCGGCGATGACCTTCCGCCAGTCCGCCTGGGCGTGGTCGTTCAGGAGCGCGAGCTCGCCGTGGGTGAACGCCCGTTCGGCGCCCTTCATGGCGCGCAGCAGTCGCACGAGTCGCCTCCCCCGGCGCAGCATCGGCGTGCCGTGCCCCGTGTCGGGAATGCCTTCGGCGAAATAGGTGTCGACGTTGCCCTCGGTGTAGCCGTAGAACCCGTGCGGCCAGTCCGGGGTGTTGAGCATCTTCGGCGTCTGATCCACGCTCACCACCGCGGCGACCCGGTCGGCGCCCTCCTGCCCGAGATACGACCAGATCGTGCTGGCGCCCATCGACCCGCCGACGAGCACCGCGCCGCGGAGATCCAGCGCCTCGAGGAGGTCGCGCACGTCCTGCCCTCTGCGGTCCATGTCGACACCAGATGACGGGCGTTCGGCGCCGCCGTGACCGCGGAGGTCGACGGCGACCACGCGGTACCCGGCGCTTTCCAGCGCCGGCAGCTGGTACGTCCAGCTCGATGCGGCGGCCTTGAACCCGGCGAGAAGCACCACGGGGCGGCCCGCAGGATCGCCGGACTCTTGGTACTCCAGCCGGACGCCGTCGTCGGCGCGGATCGAGGGCATGTCATTCTCCGTTCGGGAAGGCCTTGCCGGGGTTGAGGATCGACGCCGGGTCGAGCGCGCCCTTGATCGCGCGGTGCAGGCGCAGCACCGCGGGGCTCAGCTCTGCGGCCGCACCCGGCAGCTTCAGCAGCCCGACGCCGTGCTCGCCGGTCACCGTGCCGCCGAGGGCGCGGCAGTCGTCGACGATGCGATCGAACGCGACCTTCGCCCGCGCTTTCGCGTCGTCGTCGCCCTCCGGCGCGATGATCAGCGGATGCAGGTTGCCGTCGCCCGCGTGGGCGATGTTGGCGATCACGACGCCGGCGTCCGAGGCGGCGGCCTCGATGCGCGCCAGCATCTCGGGGACGGCAGCGCGCGGTACGCAGATGTCCTCCGTCAGCACGGGACCGAGCCTTTCGAGCGCGGGGTAGGCGAGCCGACGGGCGGTGAACAGCCGGTCGACCTCGTCAGGATCGGCGGCGCGCTCGACACGGCTGCCGCCCGCGGTGCGGAACAGCTCTTCGACGGCCGCGGCGAGCTCCTCGCCGCGGGCGCCGGCTTCGTCGACCTTGGCCAGCAGGAGCGCCGACGCTTCGTCGGGCAGATCCCATCCCTGCCACTCGGCGACGGCGTGCAGGCACGTGCGGTCGATGAGCTCGAGGGCCGAGGGCACGATGCCCGCCTCGGTGACGGCGGCGACGGCGGCGCCCGCGTCCGTCAAGGAGTGGAAGTAGCCCACCACCGCGCGCTCCTCGCGACCGCCGAGCGGGCGGAGCTTCAGTGTCACGTCGACGATGATCCCGAGCGTGCCCTCCGACCCGACGAAGAGGCCGGCGAGGTCGTAGCCGGTGACCCCCTTCGCGGTGGTGCGTCCGAGGTTCGCCACGCTCCCGTCGGCGAGCACGACGGTCATGCCGAGCACGTAGTCGCGCGTCACTCCGTACTTGACGCAGCAGATGCCGCCGGCGTTCGTCGCGACGTTCCCGCCGATCGTCGAGATCGCCTGGCTCGCGGGGTCCGGCGGATACCAGAGCCCTGATCCCGCGACGTGCCGGCGCAGGTCGTCGTTGAGCACGCCCGCCTCGACCACCGCATACCGCTCGGCGACGTTCACCTCGGTGATCCTGGTCATGCGCTCGAGCGAGAGGACGAGGCATCCGTCCGTCGCATTCGCGCCTCCCGACAACCCCGTGCCGGCACCGCGCGGCACGACCGGCACGCCGTGTGCGGCGGCGATGCGGACCGCCGCGACGACGTCGTCGATGGACGATGCGAAGACGACCGCGGCGGGCAGCGCGTAGTCGGCCCATTCGGCGTCGTCGTGGCTCAGACGGTCGCGCGTCGCGTCGTCCGTGACGACGGCGTGCGGGGGCAGTGCGGCGCGGAGCGCCTCGACGACGGTGTGCATGGCGTACCGATGCTATGCGAGCCGGGTACGCGACGGCGCGTGATCCCACAGCCGACCTGGGAAATCGGCCGTGGGATACAGTGTGACCTGTGGCACGCCGTCAAGCCCCGCCGGGCTCGCAGACCTCGCTCCGCGAGGCCAATCGCGCGCGCGTCATCGAGTCCCTGAAGCGCCACGGCCGTCTCACCCAGATCGAGCTCGCCGGCAGCACGGGCCTCTCGCCCGCCACCGTCTCGAACATCGTCAAAGAGCTGACCGCGTCGGGCCTCCTGCACACGTCATTCACCACGAGCAGCGGACGCCGCGCAACTCTCGTGTCGCTCGCACGCCGCCTCGGCCTCGTCGCCGGCGTCCACTACAGCTCCCGCCACCTGCACATCGCGATCGCCGACACCGCGCGCACCATCGTGACGCAGTCGTCTCTGCCGCTGCCCCTCGACCACCGCCACGACTCCGAACTCGACCGCCTCGCGCTGCTGCTCGGCGACATGATGGAGTCCCTCGGCGGATCCATCACCGACCTCCTCGGCGTCGGCCTGGCCCTCCCGGCGCCCATCGACCCCCGCACAGGGATGGTGTCGACGCCGGGCCTGCTGCGCGGCTGGGAGAACGTCGACGTCGCCGAGAGCCTGGCGATCCGCATCGGACGCCCGGTGCACGTCGACAGCGAGGCGAACCTCGGCGGGCTCGCCGAGGCCCGCGAGGGCAACGGGCGGGCTGCGGCATCATCGGTGTTCATCCGCGTCGGCCACACGATCAGCGCCGGCCTCGTCGTGAACGGCGACCTCTTCCGCGGCGTCAACGGCAAGGCGGGCCAGATCGGCCACGTGACGCTCGACGAGAACGGCCCCATCTGCCGCTGCAGCAATCGCGGATGCCTCGAGACCTATGCCGGCGGCCCGGCACTGCTGTCGCTCTTCCCGCCGAGCGAAGGCATGCACCGCCTCGGCGACCTGCTGCACGCGGCCGAACTCGGTGACGGCGCCGCGCGTCGCGTGATCGCCGACGCCGGCCGCCACATCGGCATCGCCGCGGCGAGCCTGTGCAACCTCTTCGACCCCGAGATCATCGTCGTCGGCGGCGAGCTCGGCCAGGCCGGCGAGATCCTCATGGCCCCCATGCGTCACTCGCTCGAGCGCACCGCGCTCCCGTCGGCCGACGGCCTCCCCGAGATCGTGGGCGCCTCGTTCGGGGAGTGGGCCGAGACGCGTGGCGCCATCGCGATCGCCCTCGACCACGTCACGGTCGACGCCCAGCTCCCGACTGCACCGTCGCTGCCCATCACCGCATAGGCTCGTCCGATGCCCCGTACGCGACTGGATCGGCCGCGACGGCGCCCGAGCGGGCGTCGCGCGGTGGCGGCGGCATCCGGGTTCCTCCTCGCCGCAGCGATGCTGTCTGCCTGCACCGGCGCACCCAGCCCGGGCGGCACCCCGTCGGACGACACGATCGCGCTGCTGCTGCCCGACGCGAAGACCGCACGGTACGAGACGTTCGACCGGCCGATGTTCGAGGCCCGCGTCGCCGAACTCGGCGACTACGAGGTGCTCTACGCCAACGCCGACCAGGACGCTGCGAAGCAGCAGCAGCAGGCGGAATCGGCGCTCACAGCCGGCGCCGGGGTGCTCGTGCTCGACCCGGTCGACGCGAACGCCGCCGTCAGCATCGTGGGCTCGGCGAACGCCAAGGGCGTGCCCGTCATCTCGTACGACCGCCTCATCGCCGGCGGCGACCTGGCGTACTACATCTCGTTCGACAACGAGAAGGTCGGGGTGCTGCAGGCCACCGCGTTCGTGGAGGGCGTGCACGCGGAGGACGAGGGCCGCGGCATCCTGATGGTCAACGGCTCCCCCACCGACAGCAACGCGGCGCTGTTCAAGCGCGGCGCGCACAGCATCATCGACGGGAGCGGCCTGCGCGTGCTCGCCGAGTACGACACCCCCGGCTGGAGCCCCGAGAAGGCGCAGGAGTGGGTGTCGGGCCAGATCGCTCAGCACGGCGGGGCGATCGCCGGTGTGTACGCGGCGAACGACGCGACGGCGGGCGGCGCCATCGCGGCGCTGCGGGTCGCGAACGTCGATCCCCTCCCGATCGTGACGGGCCAGGATGCGGAGCTCTCGGCGATTCAGCGCATCCTCACCGGCGACCAGTACATGACCGTCTACAAGGCGATCAAGCCGCAGGCAGAGCTCGCCGCCGAGGTCGCGGTCAGGCTGCTGCACGGTGAGAAGGTCACCGCCCCGCTCGAGATCCAGGGAACACCGGCCACTCTGCTCGACCCGGTGGCCGTCACGATCGACGACATCATGGACACCGTCGTCGCCGACGGGTTCTGGACCGTCGAAGACATCTGCACCCCGGCGTACGCCGATGCGTGCGAAGCGGCGGGCATCGGGTAGGGTCCTGACTCTGACAGGGGTCGGCTGGGGATCGATGAGGACGAGGCGAGGATGTCGATGACGCACCCGCGAGCGGGACGCCCGCGCGAACGCGTGCTGACGATGCGCGGCATCGGCAAGCGCTTCGGCGCGGTCAAGGCGCTCACCGACGTCGACTTCTGGGTCAACGAGGGCGAGGTCGTCGCCCTCGTCGGCGACAACGGCGCCGGCAAGTCGACGCTCGTGAAGGTGCTCGCCGGTGTGCACCCGCCCGACAGCGGGTCGATCGAGTTCGACGGCGAGCCGGTGGGCATCGACACCCCGGCCGACGCCCAGCAGCTCGGGATCGAGACGATCTTCCAGGACCTCGCCCTGTGCGACAACCTCGACGTGGTCGCCAATCTGTGGCTGGGCAGGGAACTGCGCGACGGTGCGACGCTCGACGAGGTCGACATGGAGCAGCGCACCTGGACCCTGCTGCGCGAGCTGTCGGCGAAGATCCCGTCGGTGCGCGTACCCGTCGCCTCGCTGTCGGGCGGGCAGCGCCAGACCGTCGCGATCGCGCGCTCGCTCATCGGCGAGCCCCGCGTCGTCATCCTCGACGAGCCGACCGCCGCGCTCGGCGTCGCGCAGACCGCCGAGGTGCTCAACCTCATCGAGCGGCTGCGCGAGCGCGGGCACGGCGTCATCCTCATCAGCCACAACATGGCCGATGTCATGGCGGTCGCCGACCGTGTGGTCGTGCTCCGTCTGGGCCGCAACAACGGCGTCTACAACGTCGCCGACGTCACGAGCGAGACGCTCATCGCGGCCATCACCGGTGCGGTCGATCACTCGGCCACCCGTCGCGCACCGGAACGGACGGATGCTGCGGTCCTGCCGCCGCCCGCAGGTCCGCCGCTGGACCAACCGCCGCTGGACGAGCACACCGCCGGCGGCACCGTGATCCGCATGCCCCGCGCCGGCTCCCGCACGCCGCGTCCTCGCGGGGACGGGTCCCGATGAGTCTGCGCGGCGACGAGCGCCTCGCCGAGCCCGTGGCGGAGGAGCGCCTCCTCAGCGGCAGCGGCATCCGCCACGCGCTCGAGGCGTTCGTGGCCCGCGTCCGCGGCGGCGATCTGGGGGCGCTCCCCGTCGTGCTCGGCATCGCGGTGATCTGGACGGTGTTCCAGCTGCTCAATCCCGTGTTCCTCTCCAGCGAGAACCTCGTGAACCTCACGATGCAGTGCGCGGCCATCGGCACCGTCGCTCTCGGCGTGGTGCTGGTGCTCCTCGTGGGCGAGATCGACCTCTCCGTGGGCTCTGTGTCGGGCCTCGCCGCCGCAGTGCTGGCGGTGACCTTCGTACAGCTGCAGTGGAACATCGTGCTCTCACTGATCGCGGCCATCGCGATCGGCTGCCTCGTGGGGCTCCTCTACGGCTTCCTGTACACGAGGTTCGGGCTGCCGAGCTTCGTCATCACGCTCGCCGGACTGCTCGGCTTCCTCGGGCTGCAGCTGTGGGTGCTCGGCGAGACCGGGTCGATCGCGATCCCGTTCGACTCGTGGCTCGTGCAGTTCGCGCAGCAGATGTTCCTTCCCGCGTGGGCCTCCTACGTCGTGGCGGTGCTCGCCGTCACCGCCTTCGCCTGGTCGCTCGTCCGACGATCGCGACGGCGCGCGGCCGCCAACCTCGTGAGTCAGAGCTACGGCGAGATCGCCGTGCGCAGCGGCGTGCTGCTCGCGTTCCTCCTGGCGGCCACGTGGTACCTGAACCTCTACCGCGGCATCGGCGTGATGTTCCTGTTCTTCCTCGGGCTGGTGGTGGCGATGAACTTCGCCCTGACCCGCACCCGCTGGGGACGCGCGGTCTACGCGGTCGGCGGGTCCGTCGAGGCGGCACGGCGCGCCGGCATCCGAGTGGATCGCATCTACCTCTCCGTCTTCGCGATGTGCTCCACGCTGGCCGCGGTGGGCGGCATCCTCGCGGCCGCACGACTGGCTTCGGCGAACCAGAGCTCGGGGACCGGAGACGTGAACCTCAACGCGATCGCCGCGGCCGTCATCGGCGGGACGAGCCTGTTCGGCGGGCGCGGTTCGGCCTTCTCGGCCCTGATCGGCATCGTGGTCATCCAGTCGATCTCGTCGGGCCTGACGCTGCTCAACCTCGACTCGTCGGTGCAGTTCATGGTCACCGGCGTCGTGCTCGTGCTCGCCGTGATCGTCGACTCGCTGTCGCGCCGCACCCGCGCTGCGACGGGTCGGGCCTGAGCGCTTCATCACCCTCGCTGTCTTCACTTGACGAACGCTCCCAGCGAGAGTACAGGTTCTGATGTGGCTCCGACTACGCGAAAACCGGAGTTCTCGCCCGCTTTGGGCGCATTCTGCACGGTAAACGCTCTCTCCGACCCTCTTTCTCCTGCTGGCGCGGCGCTCTATCAGGGGCGTTGCCAAAGTGTTATGTTCAAGACTTGACGATAAGAATCCGCGTCGTCGATGATCGCATCAGCGCGATGAACGCCAGGGACGATCCTGGGGACTCGCCCGCTTCAATGACGAAAGGCAAGAGATGAAGAAGTCTTCGATCCTCGCCGTGGTCGCCCTCACGGGCGCCGCCGCGGTGATGCTGGCCGGCTGCTCCAGCGGCAGCGGCAACGGTGGGTCCACCGAGGGTGGCGGCGATGCCGCCAGCCGTGCGTGCGTGATCCTGCCCGACGCGGCCTCGTCGCCGCGCTGGGAGAACTTCGACCGCAAGTACCTCCAGGAAGGCCTGGAGGCGGCCGGATTCGAAGCCGACATCCAGAACGCGCAGGGTGACGTCAACAAGTACTCGACGATCGCCGACCAGCAGCTCACGCAGGGCTGCGGCGTCATGCTCCTGGTCGACTACCAGGGCGCGGCCGAGGCCGTCGCGACGAAGGCCAAGGCCGAGGGTATCCCGGTCATCGCCTACGACCGTCCGTTCACCGGCGCCGACTACTACGTGTCGTTCGACAACACGGAGGTCGGACGCCTGGAGGGCCAGACCGTGCTCGACGGCCTCGAGACGGCGGGCAAGGACCCGGCCACCGCGATCGTCGTCTACATGGGCGGCGACCCGACCGACGGCAACGCGGCGATGTTCCACGACGGCGCCGTCGAGGTCATGGAGGCCGCCGGCATCAAGGCGGCCGCCGAGCCTCCCGGGGTGTGGGACCAGGCCAAGTCGCAGACCAACTTCGAGCAGGCGCTCACCTCGCTCGGTGGCAAGGTCGACGGCGTCTGGGTCGCGAACGACACCAACGCGGCGGGCGTCATCAAGGTCCTGCAGGACAACAACCTGACCGGTGTCGCCGTGTCGGGCCAGGACGCGAACGTCGCGGGACTGCAAAACATCCTGCTCGGTTGGCAGACCGCCACGGTCTACAAGCCGGTCAAGGACGAGGCCACGGCCGCTGTCGACACCGCCGTCTCCCTGCTCAAGGGTGAGGACGTCACCGCGCAGGCCGAGCTCGAAGACGGCACGCCCTACATCCAGGTCACGCCGATCCTGGTCGGACCCGACAAGGTCAAGGACGTCGTCGCCGCCGGTGACGCCGACTACGACGATGTCTGCACGCCGGACGTGATGGCAGCCTGCGAGCAGTACGGAGTCACCGCCCAGTAATGGAGCGGTCTGCGGACTGAACCGCAAGGGGCGTCGCGCCGCACGGCGTGACGCCCCTTCGCGCCGGACCATGGCATTCCCAAGGAAGCGAGCATGTCAGACACAATCACCACCGCCCCGGCCGCCAAGGCCGGCGCCGAGCCGATCATCCAGCTGGTCGGTGTCAAGAAGTCCTTCGGACCGGTCAGCGTCCTGAAGGGCGTCGACCTGAAGGTCCACCCCGGCAAGGTCACCGCCCTCGTGGGCGACAACGGCGCCGGCAAGTCCACGCTGATCAAGGGCCTCGCCGGCGTGCAGCCCTACGACGAGGGCGAAGTCCTGATCGACGGCCAGCACCGCGATCTGCACGCTCCCCGCGACGCCTCGGGCCTCGGCATCGAGGTCGTCTACCAGGACCTGGCACTGTGCGACAACCTCGACATCGTGCAGAACATGTTCCTCGGTCGCGAGGAGCTCTCCTTCGGCACCTTCGACGAGGGCCGCATGGAGAAGGAGGCCTCCGACACGCTCCGCTCGCTCTCGGTGCGAACCGTGAAGTCGGTGCGCCAGAAGGTGTCCAGCCTCTCCGGCGGCCAGCGCCAGACCGTGGCGATCGCCCGCGCCGTCCTCAAGAAGGCGCGCGTGGTCATCCTCGACGAGCCGACCGCGGCGCTCGGCGTGGCGCAGACCGAGCAGGTGCTGAACCTCGTCAAGCGCCTGTCCGAGCAGGGCGTGGCGGTGATCCTCATCAGCCACAACCTCGCCGACGTGTTCGAGGTCGCCGACGACATCGCCGTGCTGTATCTCGGCCAGATGGTCGCGCAGATCCCGACGTCCTCGACCACCCGCGACGACGTGGTCGGCTACATCACCGGCACCAAGACACCCGCCGGCGTCTCGATCCTCGACACGTCGACCGTTCGCACCGAAGGAGGCGCGGAATGAGCAGCAACGTGACCCGCACCGAGGCCGCTCCCGACCCACTCGCCAGCGACATGATCGGCAGCGGCGTCGAAGGCGGCGTCGGCGATCAGATTCGCGCGTGGTGGCAGCGCGTGCGCGGCGGCGACATGGGCGCCCTCCCCGCGATCGGCGGCCTCGTCGTCCTCGGAGCACTGTTCTCGATCCTCAGCCCGTTCTTCCTCACCGAACGCAACTTCGCGAATCTGCTCAACCAGGCCGCCACGCTCGTCGTGCTCGGCATGGCGCTCGTGTTCGTGCTGCTGCTCGGCGAGATCGACCTGTCGGCCGGTGTCACCGGAGGCGTCGGCATGGCGCTGTTCGTCGTGCTGAACGCCCAGTTCGGCATCCCGTGGCCGCTCGCGCTGCTGATCGGATTCGGGTTCGGGTTCCTCACCGGCGCCTTGATCGGCTTCTTCGTGGCGAGAGTCGGCATCCCATCGTTCGTCGTGACATTGGGCTTGTTCCTGGGCTTCCAGGGGCTCGCGCTGGTGATCATCGGCCCGGGCGGCCTGTTCCGACTCGAGGTGCCCGAGCTCATCGCGCTGCAGAACGGCAATCTGCCGGTGTGGGGCGGCTGGGCGATGCTGGTGATCATGCTCGCCATCTCGGCGGGGACGTCGTTCTGGGACCGAGCGCGTCGCAAGCGCGCGGGCGTTCCCAACCGGGCCCTGTCGATGGTGTGGATCAAGCTCGCCGCCATCGCCGTCATCGGCGGCGTCGTCGTCTATGTGCTGAACCAGAACCGCGGCCAGTCCGTGATCGAGGTCGCCGGCGTGCCGATCGTGGTGCCCGTGGTGCTCGTCATCCTCTGGATCGGCACCTTCCTGCTGGATCGCACCAAGTTCGGCCGCTACATCTACGCGATCGGCGGCAACGCGGAGGCGGCTCGCCGCTCCGGCGTCAAGGTGCGCTGGATCAAGTGGTGGGCGTTCGTGATCTGCTCCAGCCTGGCCGTGTTCTCGGCTCTGCTGAGCGTCGCCCGCGTCGGCTCAGTCGACGCGACCGTGGGGCGCGACATCGTCCTGTCGGGTGTCGCGGCAGCAGTCGTCGGCGGCGTCAGCCTGTTCGGCGGCAAGGGCCGTCTGATGCATGCGGCGATCGGTGCGCTGGTGATCGCGACGATCACCAACGGCCTCGGGCTGCTCAACCTGCCCGCCGGCGTCAACCTGCTGGTCACGGGCGGCGTGCTGATCCTCGCCGCGACCGTCGACGCCCTCTCGAGGGTGCGGTCGGGCGGCGCGCGCTAGCGTCGCGACAGCACGCGAAGAGCGCCGGGTGGACTCATCCACCCGGCGCTCTCTTCGCCTATCCGGCGCTCCGCGCCGCGATCACCTCGTCGACCCACGCCGGCACGAGCTCGCTCGCGAGGCCGGCCCGCGCCTCGTCGAAAGGCACCGCCGGGTCGCTCGGCTCGAGGTTGAGCTCCACGGTGCGCGCGCCGAAGGCTGCCGCGAGCGCCACGTACCCCGCCGCCGGGTACACCTCCCCCGACGTGCCGATCGAGACGAACACGTCGCACGCGACGACGGCCTGCTCGATGCGATCGAGCTCGTACGGCATCTCGCCGAACCAGACCACGTCGGGGCGCAGCATCCGTTCTCCGCAGACCGGGCAGGCGGGGCGGTCGATGAGGTCGGCGTCCCACTCGGGCCGGGATCCGCACGCGAGGCAGAGCGCGCGCCGCAGCTCGCCGTGCATGTGCACGAGGTTCCGGCTGCCGGCGCGCTCGTGCAGGTCGTCGACGTTCTGCGTGACGACGAGCAGGTCGTCGCCGATGGCGCCCTCGAGACGGGCGAGCGCGCGGTGCGCGGCATTCGGGACGACGGATGCTGCCGCCCGCCGTCGCGCGTCATAGAACGCCTGGACGAGGTCGGGGTCGCGCTCGAAGCCCTCCGGCGTCGCGACGTCTTCGATGTCGTGCCCTTCCCAGAGCCCGTCGGCGCCGCGGAACGTGGGCACGCCGCTCTCGGCCGAGATACCGGCGCCGGTCAGCACGACGACGCGGTTCATCGCAGGGTTCCGGGCGCGACGTGCGACAGCACGCGCTCCCAGACGTCCGCGAGGATGAGCCGCGCCTCGATGTCGTCCGTCCGCGGCACCATCTCGATCCGCGCCGACGACAGGTGGTCCTTGAACCAGCGGGCAGCCCCGGAAGCGGCCATCGGATCAGCCTGCCCGTTCATGAGGAGCGTCTTGGCGGCGATGCGGTCCAGGAGCACGGCGACCTCGCTCGCGCCGAGCTCGGACTCGGGCCGGGGAACAGCGACGAGCGCCAGCCGGTCGACGCCGTCGCCGAGGTGCGCCGCGATCATGATCGCGAGCTCCCCGGCCTCGCCGACGCCCACGAGCCCGATCGGGCGCCCGTGGGCCTCCTCTGCGATGAACCGCGCGATGACGCTCGCGGTCGCCTCCGCCGGGGTCGCGCCGCGGTACGCCGCGGGATCGTCGATGTCGTCGACCGTGAGCCCCACCGCGACGATCCTCGCGTCGCGCCGTACGGTGGCGTCGGGGCGTGGATCCGACAGGGTCGAAACCCCCGAACGGAGCAGCACGACCGTGCGCTCCGCGCCGGGCGCCCCGAAGCTGCGGTTCTCGTACGAGGCGTCGGGCGCGGCTCCCTTGGTCATGGCCAAATCCTACGAGCCCTCCGATGCGCGTTGGGGGCACCGATCGCCCCACGACCGTGAAACGACAGTCGGCCGCCGAGACGGCGGGCAGAACCCACGGTCTCGGCGGCCGGCTGTGGTCTCACGCGAAGGAGCGCGTCGTCAGGCCATCAGCGGAATGGCGCCGACCAGCACGCCGACCGCGAGCATCGCGAGCGAGACGATCGTGGCGCGCCACAGCACCTTCTTGTGGTGGTCGCCGAGGTTCACGCTCGCGAGCGAGACCAGCAGGAGGATCGCCGGCACCAGCGGGCTCTGCAGGTGCACCGGCTGGCCGGTGATCGATGCCCGCGCCATCTCGACCGGGGCGATCCCGAAGTGCTCCGCGCTCTGCGCGAGCACCGGCAGGATGCCGTAGTAGAACGCGTCGTTCGACATGAAGAACGTGAACGGGATCGACAGGATGCCGGTGATCACGGCGAGGAACGGGCCGAGCGAGGCGGGGATCACGGTCGTGATCCAGGTGGCCATGGCGTCGACCATTCCCGTGCCGTTCAGCACGCCGACCAGCACGCCCGCGGCCAGCACCATCGACACCACGCCGACGATGCTCGGAGCATGCGCGACGATCTCGTCGGCCTGGCTCTTCAGCTTGCGGAAGTTGACCACCAGCGCGATCGCGGCGCCGACCATGAAGACGTACGCGAGCGGGAAGATATCGAGCACCAGCAGCACCATCACCACGAGCGTGAGCGCCAGGTTGAACCAGATCAGCTTCGGCCGCAGCGTCGCGCGGTTCGGGTCGAGCATCGTGTCCGCCATCGCGGTGTCTTCACGGTCCACCACCGCGGTCGCCGCGGGCACGCCACCGTGACCGCCGGCGAGGGTGACGATGTTGCCGGTGCGCAGCGTCGCACGGGCGCCCGGCTTCGTGTCGGCGCCGCGGAAGATCCGCGGGCCGGCGAGCGAGCCGCCGTCACCGAGACGCGAGGCGTCGATGCTGCCGATGCGCTTGCGCTCCGAGAGGCCGAGGAACCACGCGAACGTCAGCGCGATGACCAGGCCGGCCGCGAGGGACGGCAGCATCGGCACGAAGATGTCGGTCGGCTGCAGGCCCAGCGCGGTCGCGGCACGCACGGTCGGACCACCCCACGGCACGATGTTGAGCGTGCCGTTCATGAGACCCGCCACGCACGTGAGCACGACGGGGCTCATGCCCAGACGCAGGTAGATCGGCAGCATCGCGGAGGTCGTGATGATGAATGTCGTGGACCCGTCGCCGTCGAGCGACACCGCTCCCGCGAGGAGCGCCGTGCCCAGCACGACCTTCGCCGGGTCGTCGCCCAGCAGCCTCGTGATCGCGCGGATGAGCGGGTCGAACAGTCCGACGTCGATCATGATGCCGAAGTACATGATCGCGAACATGAGCAGCGCGGCGGTAGGAGCCATGCTGCTGATGGCGTCGATGATCATGTCGCCGAGCCCGAGCCCCGCGCCGGCGAACAGGCCGAACACCGTGGGCACGAGGATGAGCGCGACCATCGGCGTGAGCCGCCGCGTCATGATGAGCGCCATGAAGACGAGCACCATCGTGAACCCGAGGGCGACCAGCACCCATTCGGGCGGGACGAAGGCCGTCGCGTAGCCTTCGTCGGCCTCGGCGGCCTGGAGGAGGAACGGTGCTGCCGCGTTCATGTCGACTCCTTCGTCGTGGGGTGCGTCAGGTCTCCCGCACCGTTTCGCGGTGCGTCTGGGAGAGACTAGGTCGAGCCCCGGACCGGCGCGCGGTAAGTCGCATTCCCTCACGTTGTGCGCGTAGCGTGTGTTCTGCGCATTCTGCTCACGCGCAGTCCGCTCACACACCCGGGAGGTGGCATGCGCTTCGCGACACGGCTGCTGCTGGTGCAGCTGGCGACGGTCGCCGCCGTCGTCGCCGTGTGCGCGCTCGTCTTCGGATGGCTGGGCGTGCGTCAGCTGCGCGCGGAGTCCGAGGCCGCCGCGCTCAACATCGCCCGCACCGTCGCCGAGGACCCCGACGTCAAGTCCCTCGTCGCCGATTTCTCAGCTGACCCGGGAACTCCGGATGCCGCGGACCTCCGTGACGGTCCGCTGCAGCAGATCGCCACGGATGTGGCCGAACGCACCGACGCGCTGTTCGTCGTGATCACCGACGACCATGGCATCCGTCTCGCCCACCCGAATCAGGACCTGCTCGGCCAGGTGGTCTCGACCCCCTTCGCCGAGGTGCTCGAGGGCAACGAGGTGGTCGACTGGGAGGTCGGCACGCTCGGCGAGTCCGCCCGCGCGAAGGTGCCGATCTACGCCGAGGCCGGTGGTGTCCCGGCGGGCGAGGTCAGCGTCGGCTTCGAGCGTGCGAGCGTGTTCGACGACCTCCCTGCGCTCCTCACGACGATCGCGGTCGCCGCGCTCGGTGGAGTGGCCCTGGCGACGTTGGCGACGCTGCTCCTGCGGCGGCGCTTCGAACGGCTGACCCTCGGACTTCAGCCGGAAGAGCTCGTGGCCCTCGTTCAGAATCAGGCCGCGGTGCTCGAGGGCGTCGGGGACGGCGTCGTCGCCCTCGATCCCGACGGCGTCGTGCGCGTGTGCAATGAGGCGGCGGAGCGGATGCTGGGACTCGACGATCCCGTCGGCCGCCGGTTCGACGAACTGGCGTTGCCGGAAGACGTGCTCCGGGCCGCGCGCGAGGGCGCGACCGCCGTCGAGGCGGTGGTGGGCGACCGTGTGCTGTACATCGACACGCGTCCGGTGCGCCGCGACGCCCGCGCGCTCGGAGAGATCGTCGTGGTGCGCGACCGCACCGATGTCGAGGCGCTCGCCGGCCGGCTCGAGACCGTCCGCGCCATGACCGAGGCGCTCCGCGTGCAGCGGCACGAGTTCGCCAATCGCCTGCACGTCGCATCGGGGCTGATCGACGCCGACCGCGTCGACGAGGCGCGCGCGTTCCTCGGCGACCTCACCGAGCGCGGAGCCGTCGACTTCGCCGTCTCCGGCCTCGAGCGCGTTCCCGACGCATTCCTCCAGTCCCTTCTGGGCGCGACGGGCGTGGCGGCGCGTGAACGGGGCGTGAGCCTGCGGGTCTCCGACGACACCCTGCTGCTGAGCGAGGTCGCACTGCCAGAGGATGTGGCAGCCATCCTCGGCAACCTCGTCGGCAACGCGGTGACCGCAGCCGTCGCCGGCGACGAACCCCGCTGGGTCGAGGTCGCGCTGCTGGGCGACGACGACGAACTCGTGGTCACGGTCGCCGACTCGGGCCGCGGCATCCGCCCGCTCGGGAGCGATCCGTTCATCCGCGCCGGATCTCGCGAGGCCGATCCGGATCGCAACGACGCGGTGCACGGACACGGCTACGGTCTGCCGCTCTCCCGCGACCTCGCTCGCCGGCACGGCGGCGACGTGTGGCTCATCGATGCCGGCAGCCACGGTTCGGGCGCCGTGTTCGGGGCGCGACTTCCGGGCGCGCTGCGCCGCGAGCCGACTGTCTCTCGAGAGGAGAAGAACGCATGAGTCAGCCCATCCGTGTGCTCGTCGTCGACGACGACTTCCGCGTCGCCGGACTGCACCGCGACGTCGTGGCCTCTCGCACCGGCTTCACCGCGCTGGACCCCGTGCATTCGCTGGGGGCCGCGCGCCAGGCCGTGCGCGCCCACGCCCCCGACCTGCTGCTCGTGGACGCCTTCCTCCCCGATGGGGACGGAGTCGAATTCATCGCGGGTGTCGACGTGGACGCGTTCGTGCTGTCGGCTGCGACGGATGCTGCGACCGTGCGTCGTGCGCTGCGCGCGGGCGCACTCGCGTACCTGACGAAGCCGTTCGAGGCCCGCGTGCTGGCGGAGCGCCTCGACCGCTACGCGCGCATGCGGAATCTCCTCGCCACCGACCGCCCGCTCGAGCAGGAGCAGATCGACCGCGCCCTCACGATCCTCCACGGCAGCGCGGAACCTGCCACCGTCGCCCGATCGGCGACGGAACAGCTGATCCTCGCGGGCCTCGGCGACGACGAGGCGTCAGCGGCCGAGGTCGCCGACCGCGTGGGCATCTCGCGCGCGACCGCGCAGCGCCACCTCGCCACCCTCGCCGCACGCGGCCAGGTCGAGGTGCAGCTGCGCTACGGCACCACCGGAAGACCCGAGCACCGGTACGTCGCTGCCCGACGATGACGCAGCGCCGCCGTCATCCTCGCAGAAGGGCGCGGAGCGACTCGATCGTGTCGGCCTCGTCGGGACGCTTGTCGGGGCGATAGCCCTTCACCCGGGCGAAGCGCAGAGCGACCCCGCCCGGGTAGCGCGTCGACCGCTGCACGCCGTCGATCGCGATCTCGACCACCGTCTCGGGGCGCACGTGCACGGCGTACGCGGAGCGGTGGGTCTCGATGGTCGGGAAGTGCTCGGTCTGCCATTTCAGCGTCGCGTCGGTGAGGCCCTTGAACGTCTTTCCCACCATCACGAAGCCGCCCGGCTCGCCGAAGTCGCCCTCCGGGTCGCGGGCGCCCAGGTGCAGGTTCGACAGCTGTCCGGTGCGGCGGCCCGACCCCCACTCGACGGCCAGCACGACGAGGTCGTAGGTGAGCACCGGCTTGACCTTGAGCCAGCTCTTGCCGCGCCGCCCGGCGGCGTAGGGAGCGTCGAGCGCCTTGACCATGACGCCCTCGTGGCCCGCCGCGAGCGCCTGGCGCGAGAACTCCTCGGCCTTCGCCGGGTCGTCGGTGACGACGCCCGGCATGCGTGCATCGCCCACGGCTCGATCGAGCAGCTCGAGCCGCGTCGCGAGCGGCTCGTCGATCAGGTCGCGGCCATCGAGATGGAGGATGTCGAAGAACCACGGCCTCAGCACCGTGGCCGCCGCGTCGTCGCCCATCGATCCGAACCGCGACATCGTGTCTTGGAACGGCCGCGGACCGCCGTCCTCGTCGAGCGACAGCGTCTCGCCATCGAGGATCACCCGCTCGGCGGGCAGTGCCCGCACTGCTTCGACGAGCTCGGGCACGCGGTGGGTGATGTCGGCGAGGCTCCGTGTGAAGACGCGAACGTCGTCGCCGTCGCGATGCACCTGGATGCGCGCCCCGTCGAGCTTGTATTCGACGGATGCTGCTGCCCCGAGAGTCTCGAGCGCCTCCGTCGTCGAGCCCGCCGTCGCAGCGAGCATCGGCAGCACTCCGCGCCCCACCTCGAGGCCGACCGCCGCGAGCTCGTCGGCGTCGCCGGTGAGCGCGATGCGCGCCGTGGCACCCAGGTCACCGGAGAGCATGGCGGCCCGCCGCACGACGGGCGCTTCACGTTCGGAACCCTTCGCGATCGCATCGAGGAGCACACCCTCCAGCGCCCCGGTGCGCAGCTCGCCGGTCATGACGCGCGCCAGGAAGTCCCATTCGTCGGCCGTGGCGGCCGCGGCGAGCGCATCGAGCTCCCCGCGACGCGCGAGCACCGAGCCCGCACCATCGGCCCCTGCCAGTCGGCTGAGGGACGCGTCCACATCGAGCACGGTCAGCGTCGGTGTCTCGGCATGGACGACGTCGAGGCCCATGAGACTCCGCCACCCGACGCCGAGCCGCCCCTGCCGCGGACTGGCGGTGAGGAATCCGATGGCGGGAGCGACCTCGTCGGGCTGAAGCGCGCGCAGCAACGTGGCGAGGACGGCGATCTTGGCCAAGCGCGACGAGGTCGACGCGACTTCGCCCGTCGCGGTCACCAGCTCGTTCAGCAGCACATCGGCATTCTGGCACCGGCCCCCGACACATGTCCCCGGCTGTTAACGCGCGACCGTCCTCAGCGCGGACTCCAGGTCGCGGTGCGCGAACTCGTAGCCGGCCGACAGCAGCACCCGCGGCGAGACCCACCGGCTCTTGAGCACGAGCTCGGGTTCGGTGCGCAGCACCGCCATCGCCGGCTCCAGCATGAAGCGGTAGGCGGGAAGGCCGATCGGCTGCCCGACGACGCGTCGCAGCGTCGCCATGAGCGTGCGGTTGTCGCTCACCTCCGGAGCCGCGAGGTTCACGGGACCGTCGATCTCGGGCCGGTCGCGCATGAAGCGCACCGCGCCGACGACGTCGTCGAGGTGGATCCAGCTGAATCGCTGCCGCCCGCGCGACCGGTGCCAGGGCTGCCTCCCGTTCCCCGTCGGCTGGGCGCCGATCCCGCGGTACCGACGGTGCGCCCACCACCAGCCGTCGTACTGCGGGCCGCCGAGACCGAGCCGCGCGAGCCGAAGGAGCATACGCGTCGCCGGGCCGTCGCCGATGACGATGGCCATCCGCAGCGCGACGCGACGCGTCGCCGGCAGATCGCCCGCGAAGAACTCTTCTTCCCAGTTCCGCGCCACATCCACCGAGAATCCTTCACCGAGCTCCCCGTCGGCTTCTGTCTGCGGCCGGTCCATCGCGTAGCGATAGATGGTGGCGGTGCTGGCGTTGAGCCACAGCGGAGGCGGGGTCGCAGCATCCGTCACCGCCTCGCGCAGCGTCTTCGTCGTCTCGACCCGCGACCGCAGGATCTCGTCGCGGTTCGCGTCGGTATAGCGGCAGTCCACCGACTTTCCGGCGAGGTTCACGAGCACCGCGGCGCCCTCGACGAGTGCACGGATGCCGCCGCCGTCGTCCCACGTCGCATCGGCGTTCGAGCGGCCGATCGTGCGCACGTCGTACCCGTCCTCGGCGAAGGCGCGCACGAGCGCCTGGCCGACGAAGCCCGATGCGCCGGCGAGGACGGCGACCGGCCGGCTCATCGGCTGCTGCCCGGCGTGCCGCTCGTGCTCCACAGGGCCCATCCGACCAGCAGCGGCTGCAGGAGCAGCCGGACGAACCGTGCCCGATCGGTGCGCAGCATGGGCGCCGACCGGCCCGTCCGCCACTGATGGACGTTGCCCGGGAAGACGGCCACGAAGAACGCGGCCACCGCCCAGCCGACGCGGCGGCGCTCGGCGGGAAAGGCCACGAGCGCGCTGCCGAGCATCAGCTCGACGACCCCCGACGCGACCACGATCGTGTCCGTGTCGGTGTGGAACAGCCGCGTCGCCCAATCGGGTACGACGATGCGGTAACCGCGGCGCCCCCACAAGAGGTGAGAGGCGCCCGCGGCGGCCAGCAGCGTCGCGAGCGCCCAGCGGGCGACGACCCGCGTCACCCGAGGGCCTCGGCGACGGCGTCGATGAAGCGGAGGTGTTCGTCGAGGCTGCCCGAGGCGGTGATGGCCCGGAGGACCACCTCGTCGGCGGCGGCGCGATAGGCGGCGATCCGGTCCCGCAGCGCAGCGGGCCGGATGACGGTCTCCGCCGCCTGGACCCCCAGTCGGGCGAAGTTCGCCGCGTAGGCGGGGTACCCGGCGTAGCGCTGCGCCTCCTCATCGAGCGCGGAGATCGCGTCGGGGTCGGCCGCCGTCCGCACGTACAGCGCGACGTGCGCCGTGCGGGCGAGCTCGTGAGCATGCCGTGCCTGGTCGGCCGCGATCTCCGGGGTGAGCCAGCTGAGAAGGAGCCCGTCGGATGCCTCCGCCCCCGTGCGCCGCATCCTCGGGCCGAGCGCGCCGACCACGACACGCGCCTCGGTGCCCGCGCGGAGGGCGGTGGCAGCATCCGTCACCCGATCCACGGCACCGTGGCGCAGCTGCCCGGAGCCGATGCCGAGCACGAGGCGGTCGGCGGGGAGTCCTGCCGCGCGGGCGAGGATGTCGTCGGGCGTGCGACGGTCGATCGGAAGCACTCCCGTGGCGAGCACGAGCCGCTCGGTCGCACCCGCGCTGGCCGCGAGCACGGCCAGCGCGTCGTGGCCCGGAGTGTCGTTGACCCACAAGGCGTGCAGTCCCGCGGCCTCCGCCACCGCCGCGACACGCGCACCGACCTCTGCGCCGGCCGCCGCGGCGATCCCGATCGAGAGCGCCGCGGTCATGCGACGTGCGCGCCGACGAGCTTGGAGACCTCGGCGGCCGCCCGGTAGAACTCCGCGATGTCGCCGCGGGACGAGGGCAGCAGCACCACGTCGTCGACGCCGGCGTCGAAGAAGCGCTGCGCGTCGGCGGCGACGTCCGCCGGGTCGCCCCACAGCGAGCGCTCGGCGGGATCGGGCTTGTCGCCCACGTCGGCGATCGCCCGCGCCTCGGCACCCGCGCCGAAGGCGGTGACGACGTAGGCCACCACGTCGTGGTCACCGGTGCGACCCGACGCGGCACGCGCCTCGCGGATGGCGGCCGTCGCGATGGCGTACTCCCCCGCCGTGTGCCCGCTGTCGAGCACGGTCCCGTCGCCCACCTCGCCGCTCAGCCGCAGTGTCTTCGGACCCTCTGCCGCCGCGTACACGAGCGGCGGCGCGACCGGCGGATAGTCCAGACGCACGTCGCGGAGGGTGACATAGCGTCCGTCGACGCTCATCTGGTCACCGGCGAGCAGGCCGCGCAGCGCCGGCACGTACTCGCGCATCAGGGTCAGCGGCGAGGCGACGCGCGACCCGACCTGCCCCATCCAATCGAGCACGCCGTGGCCGACCCCGGGAAGCAGCCGGCCGGGGAACAGCCGCTCGACCGTGGCGATCTCCATCGCCGTTGCGGCGACATTCCTCAGCGGCATCGGCGCGATCCCGATGCCGATGCGCAGAGCGTCGGTCCAGGCGAGGGCCGCGCCCACCGTGGCGAAGGCGGACTGGCGGAAGCAGTCCTCCCAGATCCACAGCTCGGGCAGTCCCCCGGATTCGGCGGCGCGCACCGCGTCGCGGAACTCGTCGGGGCTGTGCGTGTACGGGTTGAAGATCGCGCCGATGCGGGTCATGCATCCCACTCTGTCAGGCCGTGCCGACACGCGAGAAGCACGGCGTCGGCGACGGGCGGCATCGGTGTGCCCACCGCTGCAACAGGTCAACCAGGATTCCGCAGGAGATCTCGGCCCGGATCGGACCTGCGCAGCCGTGGTTGACCTGTCGAAGCGGTGCGATGCTCGCCACACCCCTGCCCTACGCAGAGCGAGAGGCGCAGGGCCTGTCGGCCCTGCGCCTCTCGGATCGTTCGGGATCAGGCCGCGGCGGCGAAGGGAATCCCCGAGCGCACCGACAGCGCCTCGGCCGAGGCATCCACCGTCACGGTCCCGCCGTCCACGAGCGAGCCTGTGACGAACAGGTCGGCGATGCGGTCGTCGACCTCGCGCTGGATCAGGCGACGCAGCGGCCGGGCGCCGTACTCGGGCTCGTACCCGTTGTCGGCGAGCCAGGCCACCGCGGAGTCCGTCACGACCAGCGACACCTCGCGCTTCGCGAGGCGCGCATCGGATGCCCCGAGCAGCAGTCGCACGATGCGCTGCAGCTGCGGCTTCTCGAGCTTGCGGAACAGCACGATCTCGTCGATGCGGTTGAGGAACTCGGGGCGCATCGCCTCGCGCAGCTTGCCGAAGACGCGGTCGCGCAGATCCTTCTCGGAACCGAAGCCGGTCGTCCCTCCCCCGTCGGCGAGGAAGCCGATTGCACCGCCGCGCGACGCGAGGAACTCCGAACCGAGGTTCGAGGTCATGACGACCACCGTGTTGCGGAAGTCGATGGTGCGTCCCTGGCCGTCGGTGAGGCGCCCGTCGTCGAGCACCTGGAGCAGCAGGTTGAACACATCGGGGTGCGCCTTCTCGATCTCGTCGAACAGCACGATCGAGTACGGGTTGCGCCGCACGCGCTCGGTGAGCTGCCCGGCCTCGTCGTAGCCGACGTATCCGGGAGGGGCGCCGACGAGGCGCGACACGGTGTGCCGCTCGCCGAACTCGCTCATGTCGAAGCGGATCACCGCGCCCTCGTCGTCGAACAACGACGCGGCGAGTGCCTTGGCGAGCTCGGTCTTGCCGACGCCCGTCGGGCCGAGGAAGAGGAACGAGCCCACCGGGCGACGGGCGTCGCCCATGCCGGTGCGGTTGCGGCGGACCGCCTTGGCGACCGCGGTCACCGCGTCGTCCTGGCCGATCACGCGGTCGTGCAGCTCGTCCTCGAGGGACGCCAGGCGCTCGCGCTCGGTCTCGGTCAGGCGGTTCACCGGGATGCCGGTGGCACGGCTGATCACCGCGGCGATCTCGGGCTCGTCGACGATCGCGTCGGTCCGCACGGCAGCACCCGCGGCGGTGGCGCGCTCGAGGCGCCCCTGCACCTCGGCGATCTGGTCGCGGATCTGCGACGCCTCCTCGTAGTGCTCTGCCGACACCGCGGCGTTCTTGTCTGCCTCGAGAGTCGCCAGACGCTCGATGAGACCCGACACGTCGACCTTCGAGCCCAGCCGCAGGCGCAGTCGGGCGCCGGCCTGGTCGATGAGATCGATCGCCTTGTCGGGCAGCACGCGCTCAGTGAGGTACCGGTCGCTGAGCTCGACGGCCGCACGAAGCGCCTCGTCCGTGTAGACGATGCCGTGGTGCTCCTCGTAGGCCGGCTTGAGGCCGCGGAGGATGAGCACGGCGTCCTCGATCGAGGGCTCGCCGACGCGCACCGGCTGGAACCGGCGCTCGAGAGCGGGGTCCTTCTCGATGACGCGGTACTCCTTGAGCGTCGTCGCCCCCACGAGGTGCAGCTCGCCGCGCGCGAGGCGGGGCTTCAGGATGTTGCCCGCGTCCATGCCGCCGTCGCCGGCGCCACCGGCGCCGACCACCGTGTGCACCTCGTCGATGAAGACGATCAGCGCGCCCTTGTGCGCGGCGATCTCGTCCATCGTCTTGGTGAGGCGCTCCTCGAAGTCGCCGCGGTAGCGGGTGCCCGCGAGCATGGCCGGCAGATCGAGCGCGATCACGCGCTTGCCGAGCAGCTGTTCGGGCACGGAACCGTCGACGATCGCCTGGGCGAGTCCCTCGACGATCGCGGTCTTGCCGACGCCGGCCTCGCCGACCAGCACCGGGTTGTTCTTGGTGCGGCGGCTGAGGATCTCGATCGTCTGCTCGAGCTCGTCGGCGCGCCCGATCACCGGGTCGAGTTCGCCCGCGACGGCGCGCGCCGTCAGGTCGGTGCCGTACGCGTCGAGCATGGGGGTGTCGGATGCTGCGCCCTCGGGCCGCGCCTCCGCCTGCGCGCTCTCGCCCGGCGTCACGGTCTCGCGCGCACCCTGCATGAGTGCCTCGGCCGTCACGCCGGCACGGGCCAGCACCTGGCCGGCGGGCGTGTCCTGCGCGAGCACGAGGGCGAAGAACAGGTGCTCGGGGTCGACGTAGGTCGATCCCGACGAGCGGGCGACCTGGAACGCGTGGAACAGCGCCCGCTGCACGGACGAGGTCACGACGGCCCCGTCGACGTCGGCCGCCGCGGTCGCGGCGGGAAGGCGCTCCTCGGTGGCGCGCGCGATCGCGTCGGCGTCGGCGCCGATGCGCTGCACGGCGTCACGCGCCGGAGCCTCGGCCACGAGGATGCGCAGGACGTGCAGCGCGTCGAGTTCCTGCTGGCCGCGCTCGAGCGCGTACTTGCCGGCGCGCTGGAGCAGCTCCTGGGTACCGGCGCCGAGGTAGCGGCTCAGGTCGATCGAGCGCTCGGCACGGGCGCGCTCGCCCGCGAGGTAGCGCGCCAGGAACTCGTCGAACGAGCTCGCGTCGTCGCCGGCCTGGGGGGTGAAGTCTTCTGGCATTCCATCTCTCCTGAAACTTGAGTGGAGGAGTATCAAGTTTTGAACTTGACACAGGCATTGTCAAGTTCAACCGCACTCATCCGCAGGTATTCCCCAGCGGCGGATGTCGGACCCCGGGCGTAACGTCTCCTCCACGGGGGACCTGCTTCAGAGACGAGAGGGAACACGATGGACTGGAAGATCGAGCTCATCTTCGTATCGGTGACGGACGTCGACCGCGCGAAGGAGTTCTACGAGAGGATCGGCTGGAACATCGACCACGATCAGACGCCCGTCGAAGGCCTCCGCTTCGTGCAGGCGACCCCGCCCGGCTCCGCCTGCTCGATCGCCTTCGGCACAGGTCTCGGCAACACCCTCGAGCCCGGCCAGCAGAACACGGTTCAGATCGTCGTGCCGGATGCCGACGAAGCGCTCGCCCACCTGCGGGCGAACGGCGTCGAGGGGCGCGGCGTCGACGAGCAGGACTGGGGCCGGTTCGTCCAGTTCGACGACCCCGACGGCAACACCTGGACGCTGCAGCAGTTGCCCGCCTGGCGCTGAGCCGCGGCATCCGTTACCGATCCACGACGCGATACGGCCGCCCCGCTCCCGAGGGAGTGAGGCGGCCGGGGTCGGGTGTCGTCAGTCGCGACCTCCGGGCGGGCCCAGGATGAGGAGCACGACGAACAGCAGCACGACCGCGAGAGCGATCAGGGCGCCGAGCACCCAGGGGCGCCGAAGGAACCACCGCATGAGCCGGTCGTACCAGGTGGCGTCGCGCGGGTCGTCCGTGGCCTCGAGACGCCACGCGCCCGCAAGACGACCACTGCGCTGGAGCCACAGCTCCGCCGGGATCGTGGCGTAGGGGATGACGGCGCTCACAAGCGCGAGCACCGTGGGCCCGACGCGCCACCGGTTGTTGAGCGCGACGAGGATGACGGTCGCGCCGTACGACAGGAAGATGAAGCCGTGGATGCCGCCGCCGATCGTGACGCCCAGCGCCCAGTCGGTGGTGGCGCGGATGACGAGGCCGGCGATGAGGAGCGTCCACGAGATCGCCTCGAGAATCGCGAGCGCACGGAACAGGGTGTGGGGGTTGCGGAACACACCTTCAGCCTAACTGAAAGCGCTTCAGGCTTTCTGAAGGTTGGCCGAGGGCGGCGTGATCTACTCGGGGGCGAGCCCGAACGGCTGCTCATGCAGCCCCTCGAGCGCCGTGGCGAGCGCCGGAGCCCCCGCGGCGAGTCCGGCGTCGAGAGCCGCCAGACGCTGTTCGGCGGCTTGCAGCACCTCGCTGCCCCGGTCGGTCACGCGCAGATCGGATGCCGCGCCCGCGTGCTTCGTCGCATCCGCGACGAGCCCGTCGGCGACAAGGGTCTGCACGGCGGTGTGCGCCGACTGCACGGTGATCTGCGAGCGCCGCGCGAGCTCACTGAACGAGATGCCCGGCGTCGCCTCGATGTGGGCGAGCAGTCCGTACTTCCGCGTGGTGAGCCCGAGATCGCGCAGCTGCGCGCCGAGGTGCGCGTCCCACACGGCGGCCACGGTCAGCAGCGAGATGACGGGACTGAACGCACGGTCTGGCACCGTTGAATGCTAGTCCCGCTCCCGCGGGACGGCACGCATCTCCCGCAGTTCCCCGAACCGGGTGCCGCCCGTCCGGCTACCGTGGGACGGTGACATTCTCGCTCGACGACCTGCGCCGGTGGCCCGACGTCGAGGCTCCCGACCTCGTGGCGGCGGATGCGGCGGACCGGCTGCTCCTCGACGAGTCCGCCCCCGCCCGGACCGACGCCGGCGACGGCGAGCTCGTGGTGATCGGCGACGGCTACGGCGCGCTCACGCTCGGCGCAGCCTCGGACGGCGGTCGCGGCATCCGTGTCCATCAGGACCCGCTCACGGGCGAGCGCGCGCTCGCGGCCAACGCCGAGCGCTTCGGGCTCGGAGACGCGTTCGCGTCGCTGCCCCTCTCGCCGGGACTCGTGCGCGACGCGCGCGTCGTGCTGCTGCGGCTGCCGCGCTCACTCGACGCGCTCCGCGACATCGCTGGGCTGATCGCCGCGCACGCGGCACCCGACGTCGTCGTCTTCGCCGGGGGCCGTGTGAAGCACATGACGCTCGCCATGAACGACGTGCTGCGCGAGAGCTTCACCGGGCTCGACGTCACGCATGCCCGCCAGAAGTCGCGCGTGCTCGTCTCCCGCGGACCTCACGGCGGCCGCGACCCGGTGCCGCTCTGCGCGAGGCACGACGGGATCATCGTGTGCGCTTTCGGAGGCGCCTTCGCAGGCGCGTCGATCGACATCGGCACGAGGTTCCTGCTGCAGCACCTGCCCCCGCTCCCCGACGGGGCGGCCATCGACCTCGCCTGCGGAACGGGCGTGGTGGCGACGGCGCTCGCGCTGCGGCATCCATCCCTCCACGTGCTCGCCTGCGACCAATCGGCGGCGGCGGTCACCTCCGCCCGGGCGACCGCGGACGCGAACGGCGTCGCCGACCGCGTCGAGGTCGTCCGCGACGACATGCTGGGGGCCCAGCCGGACGCGAGTGCGAGCTTCATCGCGCTGAACCCGCCGTTCCACTCGGGTTCGGCGGTGCACGAAGGGATCGCGCCGCGGATGTTCGCCGAGGCCGCCCGCGTGCTGCGGCCGGGCGGTGAGCTCTGGGCGGTGTGGAACTCGGGCCTGCGCTACCGCCCGGCGCTGGAGCGAGCGGTCGGCCCGACGCGGCAGGTCGCGCGGAACACCAAGTTCACCGTGACAGCGTCCACCCGGCGCTGAGGGCTACTCACCGGCATCCGGCGACGGCTCGGGCCCGGTCGTCGGTCCGAACAGCACCCAGGCACCGTCGCTGCACTCGTAGAACTCGACCGCGGCGGTGTCGATGAACACGTCGCCGTCGGCGGTGCAGGTGTCGTCCTCGGGCGCCGCCGTGCCGAGTATCACCTGCGTTCCCGGTGCCCCAGGGGCGCCGGTCGGTCCCTGCGCACCCTGCGCCCCCTGCTCCCCCTGCGCGCCCTGCTCGCCTTGCGCGCCGGCCGGGCCCTGCTCGCCCGTGAGGCCTTCGGCGGCCGCCTCGCGGAGATTGCCCACGAGCGTCCACGCGTCGTCCTTGAAGAGGTACACGTCGGCGTTGAGGATGTCGATGTAGACGTCGCCCTCGTAGCCCTTGCCCTCCTCCGGTGCGCCGGAGCCGGCGCGGACCGCTGATCCGGCCGGGAGGATCTCGGCTAGCACGTCCTCGTACTCCGGCGACGCCGTGGCCGAAGCCGACGGCTCGGGCGCCGGCGCGGGCGTGGCCGTGTCGACCGAGCGCGCGAGCCAGGATCCGAGGAAGGCGGCGAAGAACGACAGGAGCACGAAGCCGAGCCCGAACCAGATGAGTGTGCCGCGGGTCACCGGAGGTGCGACGTGTGCGGCGGCGGCCGCAGGCGCAGGGTCCTCGGTCGATTGCGCGTCCTGGACCACGGCACCTCACCTTCCACCGCGTCTTCGACGCCGGACTCCCACAGCCTCGGCGTCGTGACTCAACTGTAGGAACGCGGATGCCCCGTGTCACCTGTTCGCCGGGAATTCGTCCCTGCACGCCGGGCTCTTGACAGCCCTCACCGCGAGGGATTGACTCTCGAATCGAGGTCCTTGCATTTCGCACCGTGGCCGTCGAGGCCACGCCGACGACGCCACGTGGTGGGGTCGCCACCCTCCCGTCGGCTTCGGGTACCGCCGGCGGGGCCCCAAGATCGATGCATCCTCTCTGGAGACAGCCATGCCGTCCCAACTGACCTATCCCGGCGTGTACATCGAGGAGGTGGCGAGCGGGGTCCGGACTATCGTCGGGGTTTCCACCTCGGTCACCGCCTTCGTGGGGCGGGCGCCCCGCGGACCGGTGGACAGACCCATCGTGGTGACGAACTTCGGTGAGTACGAACGCACGTTCGGCGGACTGTGGAAGCTCAGCAGGCTCGGGTTCTCCGTCCGCGACTTCTTCCTCAACGGCGGCGGCACGGCCGTGATCGTCCGCGTCGTGAACGATGCGGCCTCGGACGCCGACGATCCGGCATCGTCCTCGGTCGACCTCGCCCTGGACACCGGTGCGGATCTCCTCACGCTCCAGGCAGTCGACGTGGGGCTGTGGGGCGACGGCCTGCGCGTGCGCATCGACCACGACACGCGTCCCGAAGACCCCGCCCTCGGCGACGAACCCGACACCCTGTTCAACCTCACCGTCCGCGACGGCGCGACGGGAGTCGTCGAGGCGCACCGAAACGTCGTCCTCACGCCCGCCGATCATCCGCGACTGCTGTCGCGGGTGCTCGACAACGAGTCGGACCTCGTGCGCACGGCAGGGACCGTGCCCGGCAGCAGTCGCCCCAAGGTCCACACCGGCACGCCCGCCGCGGGCAAGACGATCTGGGACGACATCACGCCGACGCCGGGCGATCCCTCGCAGGAGGCGAGCCAACGGCTCGCAGGCGGAGACGACGGCGACGATCTCGTCGCCGCCGATGTGAAGGGCTCGCTCGGCGCCAAGTCGGGGATCTACGCGCTCGAGGATGCCGACATCTTCAACCTTCTCGTCATCCCTCCGTATCAGGGGGTGTCGCCGGACGGTCCGGGCGGTGAGGTCGAGGCCGATGTCGTCACCGAGGCGGCGACGTACTCCGAGGCACGGCGGGCGTTCTACGTGATCGATGCACCACCGACCTGGCAATCCGTCGGCGACGCGAAGTCCGGCCTCGCGTCGCTCGGGACGGTGAGCGCCAACGCAGCCGTGTACTTCCCGCGACTGCGGCAGACCAACCCGCTGCGCGACAACCAGCTCGAGACGTTCGGCGCGTCGGGCGCGGTGGCCGGCGTGCTCGCACGCACCGACGCGACCCGCGGCGTCTGGAAGGCCCCGGCAGGCCTGGAGGCGACCCTCAACGGCGTGCCCGAGCTCTCCATCCCGTTGAGCGACGGCGAGATCGGTCAGCTGAACCCGCTCGGCATCAACAGCCTGCGCGCGTTCGCCGGCGCCGGTCGCGTCGTGTGGGGGGCGCGCACGCTGAAGGGCGCGGATTCGCTCGCGAACGAGTGGAAGTACATCCCGGTGCGGCGCACGGCGCTCTTCATCGAGGAGTCGCTCTTCCGCGGGACCCAATGGGTGGTCTTCGAGCCCAACGACGAGCCGCTGTGGGCGCAGATCCGCCTCAACGTCGGCACGTTCATGAACGACCTCTTCCGGCAGGGCGCCTTCCAGGGCAGCACGCCGCGCGACGCGTACTTCGTCAAGTGCGACAAGGAGACGACGACGCAGTCCGACATCGATCGGGGCATCGTCAACATCCACGTCGGGTTCGCGCCGCTCAAGCCCGCCGAGTTCGTCGTCATCCGACTGCAGCAGATCGCCGGCGCGAGCGCCGTCTGAGCCGAAGGAATCGGGACATGGCACAGTTCAGCGTCAACGCCAGCAGGTTCGACCCGTACAAGAACTTCAAGTTCCGCGTGAAGTGGGACGGCAAGTACGTCGCGGGCGTCAGCAAAGTGAGCGGCCTCAAACGCACCACGGAGGTCGTGGAGCACCGCGAGGGCGGAGATCCGTCGACGTCGCGCAAGTCGCCCGGCAGGGTCAAGTTCGAGGCGATCACCCTCGAGCGCGGCGTCACGCACGACGTCGAGTTCGAGCAATGGGCGAACAAGGTGTGGAACTTCGGGTCGGGGCTCGGAGCGGAGGTGTCGCTCAAGGACTTCCGCAAAGACCTGATCGTCGAGCTCTACAACGAGGCGGGCCAGCTCGTGATCGCGTACAAGGTGTTCCGCGCGTGGGTCTCGGAATACCAGGCGCTCCCCGACCTCGACGCCAACGCGAACGCCGTCGCCATCCAGACGCTCAAGCTCGAGAACGAGGGCTGGGAGCGGGACTACGCGGTCGTCGAGCCGTCCGAACCTGTTTTCGCCGAACCCTAGGAGCCGACGGTGGCCGCCGCCGCAGCCTCTCCGGTGCGGGCCCAGACGATCCTCGACCTCGCCGACGCGGCGCGGGGCGAGGCGCCGATCCCCCGTGCGCTGCGGGTCGCGGCGGCAGCCGGCGAAGACACGGCGGGTCTGCGTGAGGCGCCGCTCGGGCACCTGCACGCTGCCACCCTCGGCTTCCACACGGCGCTCGCCGGTCCGCGGCTCGAGGCGGTCGTCACCTGCCCGGCGTGCGCATCGGCTGTCGAGTTCGCTCTCGATGCCGACTCCCTGCGCGGACTGAGCGGCACCGCGGCCTCGGGCGACCTGACCGTGCCCACGCAGGCCGGTGCCTGGCGGGTGCGGTGGCGGGTGCCGACGGCGGGCGATCTCGCGGAGGTCGCCGGGCGAACGGATGCTGCCGCCACCCTTCTCGCGCGGTGCTGCGATGTCACCGGCCCCAGTGGCGAGGACGCGACGCTCGCCCCGGTCGAAGTGGTCGAGCACATCGAGGCCGCGCTCGCCGCCGCCGACCCGCTCGCCGAGGTCACCGTCGGGCTGGACTGCCCCGAGTGCGGCGCGCTGTTCGACGCCGACGTCGACCCGATCGCCTTCGTCTGGCATGAGGTCGAGTCGCGCGCCCGGCGGGTGCTGCGCGAGGTCGACGTGCTCGCGCGAGCCTACGGCTGGACCGAGGCCGACGTGCTCGCGCTCCCGGAGCAGCGCCGCGCCGCCTACCTCGAGATCGTGCGGGAGGGAGCATGAGCGGCTACCTCGCACGTCTCGCCGCCCGTGCGGGTGGGGCTCCCGCCGCCGCGGGTCCGCGGCTGCCGTCCCGGTTCGAACCGAGCACCGGCGACGGATCGACGGATACGGCGGCTCCCCCCACGATCGCGACGGCCGCGGAAGTCCCCGCCCAGGCTGACCTGCCCGGTCCGCCGAGGAACACCGACGCCCGCGCACTGGTCGAGCCGGCCGGTCCGGCTCGCGGCGAGGGCGATCGCGCGATCCCCTCCCACCGGGACGACCGCGGCTTGCCGGCCACGAGGACCGCGTCGGAGGTCGGCACCGCGGAGCCCGCGCCGGAACGCTCGGCCGTTGCCGTCGACTCCGACCGCAGCGACACCGCTGCGCTCCCGACTCCTCCCCCCGCCACCCCTCGCGTCGAAGCGGCACCGCCCCGGCGTGCGGAACCTCCGACCGTCACGACGCCGGCGGCGTCCGCGAGCGCGCGGGACGAGGCATCCGTCCCCGTTCCGGAGCCCGATGTCGTGCACGTCACGATCGGGCGCATCGAGGTGCGCGCCACCCTCGCGCCGCCCGCCGCCGCTCCCCGCAGCGCGCGCCCGGCGCGCGACCCCGAGCGGACGCTCCACGACTACCTCACGGGGAGGCCACGATGAGCGGCCCGCTCGCGATCGGGGGCGTCAGCGCGGTGCTGCGCAACCTGCTCGACAACGGCATCGTGCAGGCCGGGCCCGCCGTGGGAACGGTGAAGGTGACCGCGCTCGCGCCCGACGCGATCAAGCTCAACGAGCCCGACAGCGAGCCGAGCCTCAACCTCTTCCTGTACCGCGTCAGCCCCAACGCCGGGTGGCGCAACGCGGGGCTTCCCGGCTTCGACTCCGCGGGCACGCGCACCGCGAACCCGCCGCTGGCGCTCGACCTGCACTATCTGCTCACCGCCTACGGGACGGCGGACTTCGAGGCCGAGATCCTGCTCGGGTACGCGATGTCGATCCTGCACGACCAGCCGGTCCTCGATCGCGCGTCGATACGGACGGCACTGCAAGCCGGCGTGGTGAGCGGAAGCATTCTGCCGCCTGCCTACCAGGCGCTGGCGGCCGCGGACCTCGCCGATCAGGCAGCCGAGCTCACGGTCACCACGGAGCCGATCGACTCCGAGGAGATGTCGCGGCTGTGGTCGGCCATCCAGGCGAACTACCGCCCGAGCGTGGGCTATCTCGTGACGGTGGTGCTGATCGAGGCGACCAAGCCGGTGCGCAGCGGGCTGCCGGTGCTCACGCGGGGCGATCCGGCGGCGAACGGCGGGCGGGAGCCCGGCGTCTTCGTGCACCCCGATCTACTGCCACCCGTCCCCACGGTGTTCCGCGTGGTCCCGCCGGCGCCGCAGCCGGCCGCGGCACTCGGCGAGAGCGTGCGTGTCGAGGGGGCCCACCTCGACGGGACCGGCGTGGAGGTGCGCTTCTCGCATCCTGCGCTCGCCGCTCCGATCGTCGTGCCGATCGGCGCCAACACGCGCCGCGACGTCGTCGACGTGCCCCTCCCGGCGAGCCCTGGGGCGGACGCCGCATGGCCCGCGGGCGTGTGGACCGTGCGCGTCTCGCTGACGCCGCCCACCGAGACGATCCCCCGCGACACGAACACCGCGGCGATGCTCCTCGCTCCCGTCATCCGGTTCGGCGGCGCCACCGGCGCGGTCCGTGACGGCGGCACCGGCGACGTCACCGCGACGATCGAAGTCTCGCCCGCAGTCCGGCCCGGCCAGCGGGCGACCCTCGCGCTCGGCGGAGATGTGGCACAGGCGGAGCCCCACGGAACGGTGACCGACACCCTGGTCTTCGAGTACGGCGACGTCCCCGGCGGGCCGCAGTGGGTGCGCCTCGCCGTCGACGGCGCCGAGAGCCGGCTCATCCTCCTGAGCCCGAAGATCCCGCCGGACCCGCCCGCATTCGATCCGCTGCAGAGGATCACGGTCCCATGAGCACCACAGCCGCATTCGACGAGCCGGACCGGCTGCGCGACGCGCCGCGCGACCGGCTCGTGTCGGAGCTCACGCGCATCGCGGCGCTGCTGCGCGGCGACGACGCGCCGCGACCCCAGACCGACGACTCGCCGCTCGCGGACCTCGGCCACCGGCTCGGGCTCTCCGCGTTCGAGTGCGACGTGCTCATGCTCGCCGCCGCCGTGGAACTGGACGCGCGCGTGGCCGCGGATGTCGCGGCGGCGCAGGGCGGGACGCCGTCGCCGAGCTTCGGGCTCGCGCTCTCGGTGCTGCCCGCCGCGCATTGGGACGCGCTCTCGCCCGACCGGCCCCTGCGACGTCGGCGGCTCGTGAGGCTCGGGGCGGGCGACATCCTGGCGCTGCGCCCTCTCCGCATCGACGAAGCCGTGCTGCACCGCCTCACCGGCCTCGGGCCGGGCCGCCTCGACGGACTCGTCGCCGACCCTCTGGCCGGCGGCCTCACCGCGGCGCAGGCGGCGCTGGCCGACGAGCTCGCCGCCGCGGTGCGCGCGGTCGACGGGCGGGTGCTCGTGCGGCTCGACGGCGCGGATGCCGACACGCGTGCGGGCGTCGTCGCCCGCCTGGCGGCAGCACTCGGCGGCGGCGTGCTCTCCGTGCGGGATGCCGCGGCCGCCGAGCGCGACCCGGCCGACACCGCCGCCGTCCTCGACCGGGAGGCGGTCCTCGACGGGCGGCTCATCGCCACCGACGACGCGCGACTGCTCGCACTGCTGGAGGCGGAGGTCGTCGTCACGGACGGCCCGGGCGACGTCGCCGGGAGGGTCACGCTCGCCCGCACCGTGCCCCTGCCCACCGCGAGCGAGGAGGCGGCGCTGTGGCGCGCGGCCCTCGAGGTCGACGCAGCGAGGACGGCCGACGCGATCGTCGTCGCGGAACGTGAGTTGTCGCAGCACTTCCGCCTGCCCGCGGGGGTCGTCGCCGCGGTCGCGGCCGAGTGGCTCGCCCTTCCCGACCGCGATGTCGCGACCCTGCGCCGCCTCGTGCGCGAGCGCTCCCGCACGGGCTTCGGTGCGCTCGCACAGCGCATCGAGCCGCGCGCGAGGTGGGACGACCTCGTGCTCCCCGAAGGCCAGCGCGAGCTGCTGCGCGAGATCGAGCGGCACGTGCGCCACCGCGCGACCGTGCTCGACGACTGGGGGTTCGCGAGCCGCTCGGACCGCGGACTGGGCGTCACCGTGCTCTTCGCAGGCGAAAGCGGCACCGGCAAGACGATGGCGGCCGAGGTGCTCGCAGGCTCCCTGGGCCTCGACCTCTACCGCATCGATCTCGCCGCGCTGGTGAGCAAGTACATCGGCGAGACCGAGAAGCATCTGTCGACCGTGTTCGACGCCGCCGAGGCATCCGGTGCCGTCCTGCTCTTCGACGAAGCCGATGCCCTGTTCGGCAAACGCAGCGACGTCAAGGACAGCCACGATCGCTACGCGAACCTCGAGGTCGCGTACCTCCTGCAGCGTATGGAGTCCTATCGGGGGCTGGCGATCCTCACCACGAACCTGCGGGGCAACGTCGACCGGGCGTTCCTGCGCCGCATCCGGTTCGTCGTGCAGTTCCCCTTCCCCGACGAGGCGTCTCGCGCCGAGATCTGGCGGCGCGTCTTCCCCGCTGCGACGCCGCTCGCGGACGTCGATCCTGCGACGCTCGCCCGCATCCAGTTCAGCGGCGGCGCCATCCGGCAGATCGCCCTCTCGGCGGCCTTCGCCGCCGCCGACGAGGGCGTCGCCGTCGGCCCCGAGCACCTGCTGCGCGCCGCCACGCGCGAGGCGGCGAAGTCCGAGCGCGCACTCACCGCCGCCGAGACCGGGGCGCTCCGAGGTGGTGCGAGATGACGCGCATCGACCTCGACATCGAGTGCCTCGTGCTGCGGGGCGTCCCCACCGAGCTCGCCGAGGGCATCGGCCCGCTCGTCGCGGAGCGCCTGAGCGAGCTGGCGACCGCCGACCGGCGCGGCGACAGCCCGCCGCGCTGGGCCGCCGCACCGCGCCGCGTGCGACCGGTGACCGATCGCGAGGGCCTCGCCGCCCAGGTGGCGCGCGACACGTGGGCGACGGCCCGCGACCGGGTCCGGGAGGGGGTGTCGCGATGAGCAGGACTCCCGCTCCCCCGGCGAAGGGCACGGATGCCGCACCCCCGCGGCGCGTGTCGCACCGCCACGACGCGACGGAGCGTCAGGCGGACCGCGCCGCGGACATCGTCGCCCGCGGCGGGAGCGTGACGGGCTGGTCGTTCGCGAACGTGCCGGCCGAGGCATCCGTCCATCGTGACGAGGACCAGCCGAAGAAGCTCGAGGACAAGCCGCGGCCCCGGGCCGAGGCGTACAAGGAGGGCGCGGGCAAGGCGGTGGAGGCGGCCACCGAGACCGAGCTGCCCAGCGGCAAGAAGGTCCGCGAGGTCATCGAGGACAGCCCCCTGCTGTCCGCCGCCGCCGCGAGCGGCCTCGCGCTCTCGGGGAAGGACGTGCCGCTGCCGCTCGGGTCGATTCCGAAGGTCAAGGACATCGTGCCGCCCGGTCTGAGCGTCGGTGTGAGGGCGGAGGGCGTCCCCGGGCTCCTCGCGGGCGATCCGCGCCCAGGCGGCCGCGGCGTGGGCTTCAGCGACGTCGGACTCGGACTCACGCTCGGCTATACGGAACAGCTTCCGAAGGGAGGCAGGAAGCGACAGAGCGCGGCCGACAAGAAGACGGCGGCGATCGCCGCCGACACCGCACGGCTGAGGAACGACCCGATCATCAAGAGCCTCCAGGCGCAGCAGGACAAGGAGCTGAGCGACGCCGCGATCGCGTCCGTCGTGGCGCGTCAGAAGTTCGCCCCGGCCGGCCAGGTGCCAGGTCTCCCCTTCCCGCTCGTGCCGCCGCTCGCCACGCCGAAGACCGAACAGCAGAAGAAGCCCGAGGACGCCGTCAAGGCGGAAGAGCAGAAGAAGCGCGAAGAGGTGCAGCGTGCCCCGGCGACGACGAGCGAAGCGGCGCCCGCGGAGGACTTCGACACGACGGGAGTGGATGCCGCGACCCGAGGCGGCGGCCGGGCGCTGGACCCGAGCCTCAGGCACTCGATGGAGGCGCGCTTCGGCTACGACTTCTCGTCGGTGCGGCTGCACGACGACCCGCAGGCGGCGAGCGCCGCCGCGGGAGTCGATGCGACGGCGTTCACGGTCGGCGAGCACATCGTGTTCGGTTCAGGTCGCTTCGACCCGTCGAGCCCGGCGGGTCGGCACCTGATCGCCCACGAGCTCGCCCACGTCGTGCAGCAGCGTGGGGGCGCCGCACCGCGCTCCACCGGGGCGCCGGCCCGCGTGCAACGGCGGAGCTTCTGGGAGAGTCTCGCGGTCTTCTTCGGCGCCGAGGGCTCGTGGAGCGACGCCGAGCTGCTGGCATACGTGAAGGCGATCACGAAGGCCGGATCGCACGACGGCTCGTACGACGCCGACAACAAGGCCCGCGCGGTCGTGCGCAAATGGAAGGCCGGGAGCCCCGGGTGGGAGCTCACGGGAAAGCAGATGGGCCTGCTCATCGACGAGATGATCGACGGACCCACACTCGACGACGACGAGGACGCCATCCTCGACCTCGTCGAGCTCGCCACGCCGGACGAGCTGCTGGTGGTGTTCCGCGAACCGGCGAAGCGCTACGCGTCGCTCGACGACAACCTCCATGGCGCCCAGCAGGATCGCCTCGACGATCTCGTCGCCCGGCGCTTCGCGGGAGGAGGCACGGCCCTCTCCCGGGGAACCGTCGAAGTGGTCGGACCCGAGATCCCCGCCGGGTCGCCGTCCTTCGCGTTCGACGGCGCCCGGTTCGACGCCCGGTTCGAGGAGGACTACTACGGCGACGACCCCGCCGCCGTCGTCGCCCGCCTCTCCCCCGCCGATCGCAGGAAGGCGCGGGACCATGTGCTGCACACGACGCGCCCACGGTGGCAGGGCGAGCTCGAGGCGGTCACCAGGGAGCGCGTCGCGGCGACGGACGACGCCGAGCGCCGCCGGCTCGCGAAGAAGGAGCGGAAGCTCCGTCACCGAGTCCGCGCACTCGACCTGTTCATCGCCGACACGCTTCATCGCGACCTGCCCGCCTCGGCCGACGACGCCCTCGCCGCCACCTCGCCGGTCACCGGCGACGAGGCGAAGGCAGCGCGCGAAGCGCTCACCCCGCCTCGCCCGGTGAAGCCGAAGCCGACGCCACCCACCACGCCACCCGACCCGGCGACACCGCCGACGGCCGCGCCGACGACGGCGTCGGCGAAGCCGAAGAAGTCGGCGGCTGAACGCCGCAAGGAAGCGGCAGCGAAGCGGAAGGAGGAGGCCGCCCGCAGGAAGGCCGAAGCCGAGGCGAAGGCGAAGGAGGAGGCCGAGCGCAAGGCGATGTTCGCGCCCGGAGGCAAGTACCGCACGCTGGTCGCAGCGGCGCTGGCGGTGAAGATCGAGAAGGCCTACGAGAACGCCCGCGCGGCGGGCACCGCGTCCAAGCCCTCCGAGATCGAACGCATGGCGAAGCCGGCGAAGGATGCGACCGACGGCGTCTTCGGCAACTTCTACAACCCGGGTGCGCGGCCCGAGCTGACCTTCGGCGGCGACGGCAAGCCGCAGACGCTGTTCTCCTGGCACCACCGGCAGACCACCGCCGTCACGTCCGCCGATCCGGCCGACCGCGTCGCGTGGGCCCTGCAGCAGATCCGCTACTACTTCCGCTCGGACGCCGCGTTCGACGCCATCAACGCCGAGTGCGACGCGCGGCCCGAGACGATCGGCGACAAGCGCAACGACGAGGCGCAGGCACTGGAGGACGTGGCTCAGGCCGCGGTGGTCGACGGGGTGAGCGAGAAGTGGGAGGACGATCCCCAGACCACCGCCGACAAGCTCATCTACATCGACCGCAACTGGGGCGGAGCACAGGTCGGAGGGCAGATCTACGTCGACATGTTCCAGACGGGCGACGTCGACGAGGACCGCGCGGCGCGGTGGGACATGTTCCAGACCCTCATCCACGAGTACGGCCACACCCTCGCGCACGCGGACTACCGGCGGTACGCCGTGAAGCTCAAGGAGAAGTCGGAGCGCGAGTGGAACACCCTCATGGAGGGCGTCGACAGCCTGCTCACCGACGTCGTGTGGTCGAAGAGCGGTCGCAGGCTCCTGGCGCACCGGCCGACGCGTGAGCTGGTCGAGGGCAAGTCCTGGGCGGCGCTGCCCCCGATCACCGTGACCCCACCCGGCGCGTACGCCTCGATCACCGAAGCGCAGCGCCTCGTCGACGTCGTGGGCGCCGACAACGTGTGGACGGCCTACTTCCTGGGCAAGGTCGACCGCATCGGCGGCACGGCGGGCGGGAGGCGGCCATGACGGATGCGCTGTCACGGCTCCTCGACGCCGCCGACGTGTCGGGGTGGACCGGCCTGCCCGCCGACGCCGCGGAGGCGCTCGGTGTCGTGGGCGGCACCCCATCGACGTTCGACGGGCTGCTGGGCGATCCGCCCGCGGTCACCTCGTGGGTCCCGCTCTCGACACGGCTCTTCAGCGACGGCCTGCGCGCGTGGGTCCGGGCGGGCCGCGTCGTCCTGGTCGAGGGCGTCATGCCCGTCGACGGTGACGGAGGCCTTCTCGCCATCCCCGAGCTCGGCGAACCCGACGCCGAGCTCGACCACGTCTTCGGGCCCCTGACCATCGCCGGCGGCGAGCGCGTCTATGCCACGCGCGGTCTCGCCGTCTGCGTCAATCCGAAGAGCGGTGTGCTGCTCGCGGTGCGCGGATACGCGCCGACGACGCCCGAGGACTACCGCCGGCATCTGCGCCCCGTCCCGGTGCCCGAGCTGCGTCTCACGGGAGGGGGTGCGCCGTGAGTCCCGCGCATGTCCACTCCACTGCTCCCGCGGCCGATCGCCCGAGCGGGGTGCACGCCGTCGGGCGTGCGGACGCGCCCGCCGAGCGCGCGGCCGAGCGGTTCGCCGAGGCATCCGTCGCCCCTGCTCCGTCCGGCTGGTCGTTCGCGGCCGTGCCCACGCACGGGTCGTCGGCGTCGACAGAGCTCGACGTGCGGCTCGACGGCGAGGGGCGCGCGCTCGACTCAGCAGAGCGGCTGTCTGCGCCACCGGGCCTCGACGCGCGCGACGTCCGCGTGCACACGGATGCCGCGTCCGCCGACACCGCCGAGCGTGCGGGTGCGGAGGCGCTCACGGTCGGCCGTCGTATCGCATTCGCGCCGGGGCGTGAGCAGCGCGGCACCGAGGAGGGCCGGCGGATGCTCTCGCACGAGCTCGCGCACGTCGCCCAGCACCGGATCGGCGATCCTCCGATCGTGCGCCGTCAGCCGAAGGCTCCTGTCACGCCGGCGACGACGCTCATGACCCTTCCGGAAGCCGATCGCAAGCGGATTCAGATCACGGCGGACATGCCGGTGAGCATCCCGTCGCCCGACACGTCGTTCCAGGCGAACGCCACGCCGTACACGCCGCCCGCGAAGACGACCATCACGATCGACGGCTCGGCGAGCGCGGTGCCCGTGACGGGCATGCAGAATCTGGTCGGGCAGCTGATGGATGCCACGCCCACGGTGCTGCCGGAGAACAGCACGATCACCCTGAAGCTCGACCTCGCCAAGCACGGCGGGATCGACGGGCTCTACCGCTTCACCCACACCGCGCCGCCGACACCCGCCGGTGGGACGGCGACGACGAGGGTGCTCGTCGAGCAGCTCGGCGCCGCGACCGCACCGCCCGGCCAAGCGGTGCCCGGACCGCCCGAACCCGGAAAGAAGCCCCCGCCCGACCCGATCGCCGGAAAGATCAAGACCGCCGGCATCACGCATTCCCTCACGGGCGGCCAGCTCGAAGCGCTGCGCGGCGCGGTGTCACGCGTCCCGGCGGCGCATCTGGCTCTCGTGCAGGGCATCAGCGTGGTCGTGGGTGACCCGCCAGCGGGCGAGGACGGGGAATACGACGCGGGAACGCATACCGTGACGATCCGCAAGACCGCCTTCGACGCCTCCGACGTGCGCTTCGCCGGCAAGGGCTCCGCGCTCTCGTACGCGTCGCAGGTGATCCTCCACGAGATCGGGCACGCGATCGATGACCGCAACATGCGCAAGGCGATGGCGAAGTACACATCCGCCGGCGCAGCCCAGGCTGCCACGCTCGCGAAGCACGCCGACGCCGCCGGCAACTACCCTCTCGGCGGTCCTGCGGAGAAGGCGATCAAGGCTGCGGAGGGTGCGACCAAGACCGCGCGCGATGCCCTCGCCGCGACGACGACGGAGTCGGGGTCGACCGTCAGCTTCAGCGGCACCACCGCGAACGTCGACGATGGCGGCGACGCCAAGGGCAAGCCGTTCCGGGAGGCGACCGAGAAGGACGGGGGCGCGGCGACCCAGTACGGCACCACCGCATGGAAGGAGAGCTACGCCGAGGCGTACGCGCTGTACGTGTCGTCCCCCGAACTGCTGCAATCCCTGCGTCCGGCGACTTACGCGTACTTCGACAATGCTCTCCCGAAAGACAAGGCGGCGAAGCGGCCATGACTTCACCTCGGCTCATCAAGGGCGGCCTCGTGCAGGTCGACGTCAAGAGCGGGCGGACGCTGCGCACGATCGCCCTGCAGTACAACCCCGACTCCCTCAGCCGCACGATGCAGGTGCAGGCGGCGGGCGAGTCGGGAGGCGACAAGTCCCAAGCGCTGCGCATCAAGGGCGCTGCGGCCGAGACCATCAAGGTCGAGGCCGAGATCGACGCGACCGACCGGCTCGAACATCCCGATCAGAACCGGACGGCCGCCGAGGTCGGCATCCATCCGGAGCTCGCCGCGCTCGAGCTGCTCGTGCAGCCGACGAGCGACGCGCTGCAGGGCAACGACTCGATCGCCCGGGGCGGCGCGCTCGAGGTCCTCGCCATCGAGACGCCTCTGCTGCTCTTCGTGTGGGGACCGAACCGCGTCGTGCCGGTGCACATCACCGACCTCTCCATCACGGAAGACGCGTTCGACGCCCAGCTCAACCCGATCCGGGCGACGGTGTCGTTGGGGATGAGGGTGCTCACCGTCGACGACCTCGGGTTCGAGCACCGCGGCGGCCAGCTGTTCATGGCGCACCTCCGGTCCCGTGAGGCGCTCGCCAAGAAGGCCGGTTCGGCGCCACTGTCGGCGCTCGGCGTGAAGGAGCTCTGACGTGGTGGATCCGCTGCAGCAACTGCTCTCGGCCGGCGTCGTGCCGCAGAATCCGCTGCCGCCCACGAGCCGGTACGCCGGCGTCGGCATCGCCCACCACGTGGCCGAAACCGAGCCCGGCGTCGAGCCCGCGCCCGTCGCCTTCCTGCGGCGACGGCTGGTGCCGAAGCCGGAGCGCTTCAGCACCCTCTACGAGGTGCGGTGCGTCGAGGGCGACCGGCGCGACCTCCTCGCGGCACGGCACTACGGCGACCCCGAACTGTGGTGGCGCCTCGCCGACGCCAACGGCGTGATCGACCCCGCCGGCATGGCCGGCCCTCCCGGGCACGTCGTGCGCGTCACCCTGCCCGTCGACATGAGGGGGGCCGATGGCTGAGCTGCCGCCGCAGCCCGTACGGCTGCACCTGTACGCGGGACCCGCGATCGCCGTGCCGGCTCCGCAGGCGCTCGTGGAGGCTCTCCGAGAGGTGACGATCGAGAACGGCTCGGGCGACACCCAGAGCGGGTTCGAGCTGGTCTTCGACGTGCCCAAGAAGTCGCCGCTGTCCACCCTGTTCCTCCTCACCGGAGGCGTCTCGATCCCCCTCTTCCGCATCGTGCTGGCCGTGACGATCGGCGGCACCACGGAGGTCCTCGCCGACGGCGTGATGACCGACCACGAGTTCAAGACCGACGGGACGACCGCGACGCTGCACGTCAGGGGCAAGGACCTCACGGCCGTCATGGACATCTTCGAGCTCGACGGCATCCCCTACCCCGCGATGCCGGTCGCGGTGCGCGCGCTCGCCGTCCTCGCGAAGTACGCGGCGCTCGGCGTCGCCCCCCTGGTCATCCCCGCACTCGTCGAGGACCCGCCGATCCCCACCGAGAAGATCCCGCGGCACCAGGGCACCGACTACGCGTACCTCAAGAACCTCGCGCACGAGGCGGGCTACGTCTTCTACATCGACCCCGGTCCGGTCCCGGGCCTGAGCAAGGCGTACTGGGGACCGGAGGTGCGTCTCGGCATCCCGCAGCGCGCGCTCGACGGCGGGCTCGACGGCCCGCACGACAACGTCACCGGGCTGAACTTCACGCTCAACAAAGAGGCGAAGGAGCTGCCGGTCGTGACGGTGCATGAGCCGTGGAGCAAGGCGCCGATCCCCATCCCCATCCCCGACATCAATCCGCTGCGGCCGATGCTCGGCGTCGTCCCTCCCCTGCCGCCGAAGCTCACGTTCCTCCCGGGCACGGCGAAGCTCAGCGCGCCTGCCGCGATCATGAAGGGCATCGCGTACGCGGGGCAGCACGACGACATGGTCACCGGCACCGGTCAGCTCGATGTCGCCCGCTACGGCCGCGTCCTCAGATCGCGAGGGCTCGTGGGAGTGCGCGGCGCCGGCGACGCCTTCAACGGTCTCTACTACGTGAGCAGCGTCACCCACAAGATCGCGCGTGGCAGCTACACGCAGTCGTTCACCCTCGCCCGCAACGCCCTTCTGTCCACTGTCCCGGAGGTGCCCGTATGAGCGACACAGAGACCGCCGTCGCCACCAAGAAGCTCTTCGGCAAATACCGGGGGACGTGCGTCAACAACATCGACCCGATGCAGATGGGGCGCATCCAGGTGCTCGTCCCGTCGATCGGCATCCCGCCGAGCTCGTGGGCGATGCCGTGCCTGCCCGTCACCGGCACCCAGACCGGCATCTTCACCGTCCCGGCCATCGGGGCGGGCGTGTGGGTGGAGTTCGAGGGCGGCGATCCCGACTACCCGGTGTGGGTTGGCGGGTTCTACTCCCCCGCCGATGTGCCGGCAGCCGCGCGCATCGTGCCGCCCGGAGTGTCGGGGCTCACCTTCCAGACGCTGCTGAGCAACTCGATCACCATCAGCGACACGCCAGGGCCGACCGGCGGCATCCTCATCAAGACCACGACGGGCGCGATGATCTCGGTCAGCGACGTCGGCATCACGATCAGCAACGGCAAGGGCGCCGTGATCTCGATGGTCGGTCCGACCGTCAGCATCAACGCGGGCGCCCTCACGGTGACGTAGGAGGAAGGATGCCGGGACCCGTGCTCACTCAGGCCTCTTCCGTGCTGTGCTCGCACGGCGGGGTGGCGACGGCCGTGTCACCCTTCCCGCGGGTGCTGGTGGCGGGCGCGCCCGTCGTCACGCTCGCGACGCAGTACGCGATCGCGGGATGCTCCCTCTCGACGTCGTCGGGCCCGTTCGACGTCAGCGGGCAATGGGTCGCCGGAGCCGTCCGGGTGCTGGCGGGCGGCGTCCCCGTCGCCATCGCGACCGGGTCGTCCATCACCGTCGCGACCGGCGCGCCGCTGATCCCGGGCGCCGTGCAGCCGAGGGCGGTCGCGTCATGAGCGGCACGCTCGACTTCCCGTGGGCCGTGGACGGCACCGGGCGCACGGCGACCACCGGGCGCGACGAGCACGTGCGCGACCTCATCGAGCAGGTGCTGCTCACATCTCCCGGCGAGCGCGTCATGCGGCCCGAGTTCGGGGCGGGGCTGCTCGCGCAGGTCTTCGCACCCGGCGGACCGGAAGCGGCCGCGGCATCCCAGTTCCTGATCCAGGCGTCGCTCGAGCACGAGCTCGCGAACGTCATCGCGATCGAGTCGGTCGAGGTCGAAGCCCAGGACGCAGCCCTCGTCGCGACGATCGCGTACGTCGTGCGCGCGACCGGGTCGCACGAGGTGCAGACGTTCCGCACCCCGCCGGGGGTGTCGCCATGACCTGCTACACGTGCGGCGATCAGCGCCGCCTCATGGCGGTGAAGCTCGCGGGGCTGCTCAACGGCATCGAGTTCCTCGAGGTGCGCGACCACGACGAGCCCGACGACGCGCTGCGCCAGCGGACGCTCGTCGTCCGCCTGCTGCTGGCGGTGCCGGCGGGCCTCGACCGCACGTGGATCGCGCTCGAAGGCGGCGAGCGCATCCGCCCCGTCGCTGTGGAGTGGGCGAAGGCCGGCACGGACCTCACCGGCTCCGAGCTCGACCTCATCGACGGGTACGACGACCCCGCGACGCTGCTCGTCGTGCGCACGGCACGGTGGGGCGACTTCTCCCTGTACACGCTCCGCGTGCGCACGCCCGGAACCACCGACCCGCCGACGGGTTTCGACCCGCTGCTGGCAGGTGTGCCCTTCTCGTTCAAGGTGGAGTGCCCGAGCGACCTCGACTGCCTCCGGCCGTGCACCTGCCCGGCGGGCGTGCACCATCCGCCGCCGATCGACTACCTCGCGAAGGACTATCAGGGCTTCCGCCGGGTCATGCTGGAGCGGATGGCGCTGCTCGCACCGGGATGGACGGAGCGGTCGTCGGCCGACATCGGCGTCATGCTCGTCGAGCTACTCGCCTACGCCGCCGACGAGCTGTCGTATCGGCAGGACGCCGTGGCGACCGAGGCCTACCTCGGCACTGCCCGCAGCCGCATCTCACTGCGCCGCCACGCGCGCCTCGTCGACTACCGCGTGCACGACGGCGCGAGCGCCCGGGTCTGGGTGCGGGTCCTCGTGGGCGAGGGCGCCGTCGACGTCCCTCTCGCGGCGGGCACGCGGCTGCTCACGCGCGTTCCCGGAGTCGACGACCAGCGCCTGGAGAAGGACACGCGCGACTACGAGCGGGTCATCGACGCGCAGCCTGTCGAGTTCCAGACCGTGCACGGCGCGCTGCTCGACCACGACCTCTCCGAGCTGCGCTTCTGGACCTGGGGGCGCCTCGACGAGACGCTGAGGCCCGGTACGACATCGGCGACGCTGCGGGGCGATCACCCTGCGCTGCGCGCGGGCGAGGTGCTCGTGCTCGCCGAGACCGTCTCCCCCTCGACGCGCGTTGCGGCGGATGCCGACCCGAGCCGCCGTTTCGCCGTGCGACTGGTCGAGGTGCGGGCGTCGAAGGACCCCTCCGGCACCCTCTTCGACGGCGGTGAGGAGGACGTCACCGAGATCCGCTGGCACGAGGACGATGCCCTTCCCGCCGCGCTGTGCATCGCCGTGGACGGGATCGAGACCGCGGCCGCGTGGGGCAACATCGTGCTCGCCGACCACGGGGCGACCGTCGCCGGCGAGAGCGGAGACGGCGAGCCGCTGGGGGCCGTGCCGCTCTCGCGACTCGTGCGGGCCGGCGCCGACTGTGACGACGAGGGCGAGCGCGTTCCCGCCCGGTACCGCCCTTCGCTGATGCAGCTGCCGCTCACGCGCACGGTCGTCCATGATCGCGAGGTGCTTGCGACGGCCCCGTTCACCGCGGCTCTGCGAGCGGAGCTGCAGGGCAGCGCGTCGAAGGATGAGCTGCAGGCGCTCTTCGCCGCCGCGGGCATCGCGCAGATCGGGGACGAGGCCATCGTGCGGGGATCAGGGATGCTGCACTCCCTGAGCTTCGGCGGACGCGCCTGGCTGCTGCGCGAGAACGTCACCGACGACACGCTCGAGGTTCTCGAGGAGTGGGAGTCGGCCTCCGCGGCCCGGTCCGGGGATCTCCGCTCCGCGGCGCCGGCGGTGACGCTCACGGGCGAAGAGCCCGGCGGCGCCGGGCACGACTGGAACCCGAGCCCCGATCTCATCGCGAGCGACGGCGAGCACCGCGCGTTCGTGGTCGAGCAGGAGCACGACGGGACGGTGCTGCTCAGGTTCGGCGACGACGAGCACGGCGCCCGGCCACCGGAGGGCACCGCGTTCCGCGCGACCTACCGCGTCGGCAACGGCGTCGCCGGCAACATCGGGCGCGAGAGCCTCGCGTACCTCGTGGGCGACGAGACCGACCTCGTCGCAGTCGTGAACCCGATGGCGGCGTTCGGCGGCGTCGACGCCGAGACCGGGGACGAGATCCGGCGCGACGCCCCGGCGACCCTGTCGATCCAGGAACGGGCGGTGACGACCTCGGACTACGCGGCCAAAGCGCAGCTGCATCCCGGAGTCGAGAAGGCCGAGGCGACGTTCCGCTGGACCGGGTCGTGGCACACGGTGTTCGTCACGGCGGATCGCCGGGGCGGACGCGGGGTCGACGCCGGGTTCGAGGCGGCGCTGCGCGCACAGCTCGAGCGCTATCGCATGGCGGGGTACGACCTCGAGGTCGACGGGCCGGCGTTCGTGCCGCTCGACGTCTCGCTGTTCGTGTGCGTCGAGCACGGCCACCACCGTTCCTCGGTCGCCCGCGAGCTGCGGGCGGCGCTGTCGGACGCGGTTCTGCCCGACGGGCGGTTGGGGCTGTTCCACCCCGACCGCTTCACGTTCGGCAGGCCCGTCTACCTCTCGACGATCCTCGCGGCCGCTCACGCGGTGCCGGGCGTCGAGTCCGTGGAGGTCCTGAGCTTCCAGCGACAGCACGAGCCCTGGTCGAGCGGCATCGATTCGGGCGTCCTGCCGATGGGGCGCCTCGAGATCGCGAGACTCGACGACGATCCCGACTTCCCCGAGCGCGGGGTGCTCGCGCTGACCTACGGAGGCGGATCATGAGCGCCCATCACTCGGCCTGCGGCTGCGCCGCGTGCCGCGCGGCTGCCGCACCGCCGCTGCCGGTCGCCAACCGTCCGGGCCTGCGGTCCATCCGGTACCGCGCGGGCACGCACGGCGACTTCCTCTCGGCCATGATCGCGGGGCTCTCCCGCGACACCAGTCCGCCGACGCAGGCGATCCCTCCCGCCATCGACCCGCCCCAGCCGCACGAGGCGCGGCCGGCACTGCGGGGGCTGCGCACCCGCGACGCCGACGACGCGACCATCGCGCTCCTCGACGCGTTCGCCGTGACCGCCGACATCCTCACGTTCTACACGGAGCGCCTCGCGAACGAGGCGTATCTCGGCACCGCGGCCGAGCGCACGTCGCTGCAGGAGCTCGGCGCCCTCGTCGCGTATCGCCTCGGTCGTGGTGCGGCCGCCGAGGCCGCCCTCGCGTTCTCGCTCGAGAAGCCGCCGGCACCCCTGCCCGAGTCGATGAAGGATCCCGGGATCGCTCCGCCCGCCGTGCCCACCGCGCTCACGCTGCCCGTCGGGCTGCGGGTGCAGAGCGTGCCGGGGCCGGACGAGCAGCCGCAGACGTTCGAGACCGTCGAAGAGATCGAGGCGCGCCCCGAGTGGAACGCTCTGCCCGTCGTGCCGACCCTCCCCTTCCCTCAGGTGGCCGCGCCGACCGAGGCGTGGTTCGAAGGCACCGCCCTGGGGCTCGCGCGTGGCGACGTTCTCCTGTTCACGGGGCCTGAGCTCGGCACCGAGTGGGACCTTCGCAACCTCGACTCCGTTGATGTGGTCGAGAAGGCCGGCGTGACGCACGTCACGTGGACCGGCGGCGTCGCATCCACCATGCCGCCCTCGATGCCCATCACCGACCTGCGGGTGTTCGTCTTCCGCCGCCGGTTCGCCGTCTTCGCCCACAACGCCCCCGTCTGGGTGCTCGCCGACCCCGAGGCCGACCCGCCGACGTACCTCAATCCCGACACCGACAGCGGCTTCCTCGCGACCACGTCCTCCGGCGACACGACCTCGGCGTTCCTCGACGGCGCCCACCCCGAGATCCCGATCGGATCGTGGCTCGTGCTCGACGCGGCGGCGACCAACGGCCGGTTCCGCGTCGCGACCGTGCGCGAGGCCTCGCTCGCGATCTGGGGCGTCACCGGCAGGACGACGGCACTCGGCCTGACGGGGCCCGCCCTGGGTGTCGACCTCTCCCCGCGTGACGTGACGGTGCTCGCCGTCCCCGAGCCTCTGACGCTCGCCGGGGTTCCCGTCACCTCCGCGATCTCGGGCACCACGCTCCTCGTCGACGGGGACGCGCACGAGATGATCGCGGGACGCACGGTGATCCTGTCGGGGACGGATGCTGCGGGCACGGCGGTCAGCGAGCCGGTCCTGGTCGCATCCGCCGACCCCGTCGCGAGCGGCAGGACGCTTCTGACGCTCGCGTCCGCGCCGACGATCGCCCCCACCCGCTCCTCCGCCGTCGTCTTCGGCAACGCCGCCCGCGCGACGCACGGCGAGACCGTGACGCAGCTGCTCGGCTCGGGTGACGCCCGAGTGCCGTTCGCCGCGTACCGCCTGCAGCAGTCCCCCCTCACCTTCGTCCGTGCCGAGACACCGCGCGGCACCGCGTCGACCCTCGAAGTGCGCGTCGACGATGTGCGCTGGACCGAGGTGCCGACGACAGCCACCGCCGGCGCGACCGATCGCGTGTACGAGACCCGGGACGACCCGGACGGCGGCATCAGCGTCGTGTTCGGCGACGGCGTCCACGGCGCGCGGCCGTCGTCGGGATCGACGAACGTGCGGGCCCGCCACCGCAAGGGCGTCGGGGCGGCGGGCAACGTCCGCAAGGACCAGCTGGGAATCGCCCTCGACCGACCGCTCGGACTGCGGGGTGTGACGAACCCCGCGCCCGCCGTCGGCGGCGTGGACCCTGAGACCGAAGCCGACGCACGACGGGCCATCCCGATCCCCGTGCGCACCCTCGGCCGCACGGTTTCGCTCCTCGACTACGCCGACTTCTCGCTCGCGTTCGCCGGCATCGGCAAGGCCCGGGCGGACGTGCTGCCGGCGAACGGCGGACCGCTCATCGTCGTGACGGTGACGGATGCTGCGGGCGCGGCGCCGCCCGCACAGATCGTCGAGCGGCTCGAGCGCGAACTCCGGCGTTGGGGCGATCCGCTCGTGCGGGTCTCGGTCGTGCCCGTCCGGCTGGTGGACTTCCGGATCGCCCTCAAGGTCGACACCGACCCCGATCGCGAGCGCGGGAAGGTGCTCGTGTCGCTCGAGCATGCTCTGCGCGACACGTTCGGCGCGGTCGCCCGCGAGCTGGGCGATCCGGTCCGTGCCTCCGAGCTCGTCGCGGTCGCCGCATCCGTCGTCGGCGTCGTCGGGATCGATCTCGACCAGTTCCACCGCGGAACCGGACCGGGTCTCGCGAAGCGCCTGGTCGCGGCATCCGCGGCTCTCGCGGTGCCCGATCCGCTCGGCTCCGAGCTGCTGGCGCTCTCGTCCGACCCCTTCCCGCCCCTCCAGGAGATGCCATGACCGAGCCCGAGGCCGGAACGGCCGCCGCGCACCTCTGGCAGCTTCTGCCGGCGGTCTATCGCCTCCGCGACGGCGAGGCGGGAGGCGTGCTCGCCGAGCTCCTCGATGTCTTCGGCGATCAGCTCGAGGTGCTCGCGGAGGAGCTCGCGCAGCTGTACGACGACCAGTTCGTCGAGACGGCCGCGCCATGGGCGACGCCGTACGTCGGCGGCGTCGTCGGGTACCGGCCGATCCACGGCGTCGTGCCCGAGGTGGTCTCGCCGCGCGCCGAGGTCGCGAACACGGTCGCCTATCGCCGTCGCAAAGGGACCGCCGCGGTCATCGAGCAGCTCGCCCGGGATGTCACCGGGTGGCCCGCCCGCGTGTATGAGTCGTTCGAACGCGTCGCGACGACGCAGTACCTGAACCACACGCGTCCGCATGCGGCGGCGAGCGCGGGACTGCGGGACCACGAAGCCCTCCACCACGTCGCGCAGCAGGGCGCCGCGTTCGACGACCTCGCGCACACGGCCCACGCCCGTCCCCTTGCTTCGACCTGGCGGGAGCGGCGGGGTCGCTACGGCATCGTGAAAGTGCCGATCTTCCTCTGGCGCACGCAGCCGGTGCTCATCGAGCGCTCGCCCCTCGCACCCGACCCGTCCGCCGACGGCCGCAGGTTCCGGTTCGACCCGCTCGGCGCCGATGTGCGGCTGTTCAGCCAGCCGCGGATCGAGACCGACATCGCGCACCTCGCGGAGCCGCCCGACGTGCCGCAGCCTCTCACCGTGCGGTGGGCCGCCGACCACGCACCCGCCGTCTACGGGCCGACGATGTCGCGGGCGCGCCGGTCGATCTTCCTCGAACGGCAGACGGGTGGCGGCGAACCTGCCCCCATCCCGCTCGCGGTGGTCCGATTCGCCGACCTGTCCGATGTGCCGGGCGGCGGCGGGGCCTGGGCGCACGAGCCCGCGGCGGGCGACGTGCACATCGACCCCTCTCTCGGCCGCGTCTGGTTCGGCGACCCGCTCGCCGCCGACGAACGGGTGCTCGCGACCTTCTCGATCGGCATGGCGGTGCCCGTCGGGGCGGGCAACCGCCGCCGGGGCGACGACCCGCTCCCCTTCCCCCGCCGCACGGCCTCGGCGGGCGGATCCCTGCAGGCGGAACTCGACCTCTCGCAAGAGGCGGGCACCGTGCTCATCGTCGATTCCGATCGCTATGCGCAGAGTGTGACGATCACCGCGCTCACGCCCGATCCGACGGCCGGCGACGACGCGGCGGTGTGCCTCGCCGCCGATGCCGTCGCGCGGCCCTCGCTGGAGCTCTCGTCGCCGCTGAGGCTCGACATGGCGGCGAAGAGCACGGTGGTGCTCGACGGCCTGCTCGTCTCGGGTGCCCCCGTCGTGCTCGACGAGATCGACCCGCCTGATCGCGAGCGCCGCACCATCGTCATCCGCGACACGACGCTCGTGCCGGGCATCACCCGGACGACCACCGGGGCGCCGGCCTCGCCCACCCGGGCGAGCCTGATCGTGCTCGACCCGTTCGCCTGTGTACGGATCGAACGCAGCGTCATGGGACCGATCATCGCGGTCGAGGGCGCGGCGATCGAGATCGTCGACTCCATCGTGGACGCCTCGTCGCGGACGGGCGTGGCCATCACCGGCCGCGACGGCACGTCGCCGCGTTCGGTGTCCTCCGTCGCCGACTGGGAGACGGGCGACGGCACCGCGGCCGCCGGCGACTTCGACATCGTCGCGTCGACGGTCGTCGGCAGCATCCGTTGCATCCGATTGGATGCCTCGAACTCGCTGCTCGTCGCTGCCCCGGCCGAAGGCGACCCTCGGCCGCACCCCGTGCACGCCGAGCGGAAACAGCAAGGGTGCGTGCGGTACTCGTTCCTGCCGGACGGGTCGCGCACCGGACGTCGTTTCCACTGCGCGCCCCGACCCGACGACCCTCTCGCGGTGCAGCGGGCCTCTCGCCCGCGCTTCGGCTCGATGCGCTACGGCGACCACGACTACCTGCGGCTGCACGAGGGCACGCCCGACCGCATCCGGCTGGGCGCCGACGACGAGGGCGAGATGGGTGTGACGCACCGCCTCTACGCGCCGCAGCGCGAGGCGAACCTGCGCATCCGCCTCGACGAGTACCTGCGGTTCGGCCTCGCGGCCGACCGCGTCTTCGCGACATGAATCCGGGAAGGGGACGAACTGATGGGTGCTGACCTCAGCAGTGTGCCGTTCGACGCACGCAAGGATCACTCCGGCGTCGTGCTGCAGCAGGGCCGTCTGCTGTTGGACGGCGATTGGAACGAACTCGTCGCCATCCTCGAGCGGCGGCTGCGCGCGAACGTCGCCGACCTGGACGGTCCCGGGCCCCAGCCGGGCATCCAGGGCACGGCCGCGGTGTCGAAAGTGACGCCGGACGCCTTCGCGCTCTCGCTTGCGGGCGGGGATCTTGCGATCGGCCGCGGGCGGCTCTACGTCGACGGCCTCCTGGTCGAGAACCACGGCGCCGAACCCGGCGACACGTTCGACCCGATCCTCGCCGAATCGGTGGGGCCCGACACCGTGACCTATTCGGCGCAGCCGTACCTGCCCGCCCCACCGGATCTCCCCGCCGACGGCACCCACCTCGTGTACCTCGACGTATGGCCGCGCGAGGTCACACACCTCGAGGAGCCGGGTCTGATCGAGCCCGCGATCGGCGTCGACACGACGGCGCGCACACAGACGGTGTGGCAGGTCAAGCACTTCGCGGCGCCCGCCGGCACGACGTGCGGGACCCCCGACGACGACATCGAGGGGTGGACCGCGTTGACCGCGGCCTCCGGCGCACGGGTCACGGTGGAGACGATCTCGGTCGCCGACGACGACCCGTGCGAGCTGCCGCCGACCGGCGGGTACCGCGGGCTCGAGCACCAGACGTACCGGATCGAGATCCACGATCCCGGCGAACCGGGAACCGCGTCGTTCAAGTGGTCGCGCGACAACGGTTCCGTGGCGAGCGCCGTCGTTGAGGTCCTGGACGCCGGCGCCGCGGTGCGCCCCGCGTCGTTGGGCCGAGACGACGTGCTGGGCTTCCACGACGGCGACTGGGTCGAGGTCGTCGACGACCACCGCGAGCTGCGGGGCGAGCCCGGCGAGCTGCGCCGCATCGAGGTCGACGACGCCGAGGGGACGATCGCCTTCGCCGGGTCGGCGCTTCCCGCCGACCTCCGACTGACGATCGACGAGGCGGCCGAGCGCCACCTCCGCGTGCGCCGCTGGGATCAGGTGGGCGTCGTCAAGAACACCGCGGGCGGCACGGTCGTCGACCTCGACCAGGCCGCCGCGACCGGCGCGATCCCGGTTCCGGCGACGGCGGCCGATCGGATCGTGCTCGAGCACGGGCTCGTCGTCGGGTTCTCCTCCGCCGGCGGAGCGTTCCGCACCGGCGACCACTGGATCGTGCCCGCGCGAGCGGCGGATGCGGCGGGCGACATCTCGGGTCCGGACCCGCTGCTCGATGCGGCGCCGCCGCTCGGCATCCATCACCACTACGTCCGGCTCGGCATCCTCACCTCAGGCGGTGTCACCGACTGCCGGCCGAAGTGGCCGACGCCCGGTGAAGGCAACTGCGACGAATGCGGCTGCGAGTGCACCGTCTGCGTGACGCCGGTGTCGCACGTCAGCGGCGAGCTCACCATCCAGGACGCGGTCGACAAGGTCAAGGCCGCGGGCGGCGGCACCGTCTGCCTCGCGATCGGGCTGTACCCGCTCCGTGAGCCGGTGCGCGTCGACGGTGCGACGTCGCTGCGCATCCGCGGACAGGGCGCCGGATCCATCGTCGTGGCGTCGGCCTCGGACGGGTTCGTCGTCACCAAGAGCAGGTTCGTCACGATCGAGGATCTCGCGGTCCTCGCCGCGAACGATTCCGCCGTGGTGCTCGACACGACGGTCGCGGCAAGGGTGGAGCGCGTCACCGCCCTCGTCCTCGCACAGGAGGGCCCGTCGCGATCCGCCATCGCGCTCGCCGGGACCGCGCTGCTCACCACCCTGCGCGACAACATCGTCGCCGGTCCGACCGGCATCGGCCATGCAGGCGCCGGCGCGGAGGATCGGCGACGTGTGCTGCTCGTCGCCGAGTTCGAGGCGAGCGACAACATCGTCATCGGGCGCGACTTCGGGATGCGGCTCGATGGCACCACCGCGTTCCTCCTCGCCAACCGCGTCGCCGACAACACCGTCATCCGGGCGCGCGAAGGCGGCATCGTCGCCACCGGCTTCGTCTATCCCAGCACGGTCATCCCCGGCAGCTCCTTCGCGATCGAGGACAACACGGTGATCGTCGGCGGCACCGGGATCTCGGTCTCGGAGGGAGGATTCGCGATCACCCGCAACCAGATCGGCGCGCCGCGCTCCGACCAGCCGGCTCGCACCGACGGCATCGCCATCGTGCCGACACCCCCGGGCGAGCTCGTGCGCGACGTGGTGCGCATCGACGGCAATCGCGTCCGCGGCCTGGGCGGCCACGGCATCGTCGACTACGCGTCGGTGCAGACGCTCGAGGTCACCCACAACCGCGTGGAGCTCGCCCAGCACGGCATCGTCATCGACGAGAAGGCCACGGTCGAGATCGCCACGGTCTCGGGGAACACGCTGATGGACATCGGCTCCCGCGACACCGACGAGGCGGCGGGGGTCTTCGCGATCCGCGTCGTCAACGCCGCGCACGCCTCCGTCGAATCGAACACCGTGCGCGGTGTCGGCACGGCGCGCAGCATGGGCGGCGAATCGATCGGGATCGACGTCGTCGCCGTCACAGAGTCGCGCGTCGCAGGCAACACCGTGGAGCGCGTGGGTCCGGTGGACGGCGGCCGCGGCGAGATCGGCATCGCCGTGCGTGGCTTCGCCCGCTCTCAGATCGAAGGCAACGCGTCGCGCAGGTACCCCGCGGACCCCGATTTCGACCCCAACGGCGGTCGCTTCATCGGGCTGCTCGTCGGCAGCGGCGACGAACGCGAACTCGACTTCGGCCTCACGAAAGCGGGCGGCATCGTGACCGGACTCGGCCCGTTGGTCTTCGGAGTCGCCGCCGCGGCGGCGGTCGGATCGGCCCGCATCGTCGCCCCGCTCGTGACCGTCGACGCGAACATCGTCGCCGGCGGAGCCGCCGATGCGCCCCCCGCGATGATCGTCGGGCTGCGCGGCGATGCGATCGTCACCTCGAACCAGATCCGCGGCAACCGGGAGTTCGGCACGACCGCGCTGCGCCTGCGCGCGGAGACCGGCACCGTCGCCCAGAACCGGTTCTGGGGCGGCAGGGAGCCCACGACCGACCTGTTCCTCTCGGGGGCGTCGGTCCTCGGCAACATCTCGACCGGGATCCTGTTCCTCAACGGCGCGCCCGTCCCCCCGCCATGGGACGCCCTCAACGTCATCGGCATCTGAGAGAGGCAGCATCATGACTCCCACGTCCAAGCCCAAGCCTCAGCCCAAGCCCCGCCGCCGGTCGAAGGCTGACGAGGCGCCGCGCGAGGATCGCGTCGCCGACGATGCGGCCGTCACCGCGCTGCTCGACGTGCTGACCGACAGCGTCGCGGCGTTGCCCGAAGTTCTCGAACGCGGCGAGGAGGCCCGCCGGGCTCGCGCCGAGTCAGCCCGCGGACTGCTCGGCTCCCGTGAGCTCAGGGCAGCGGCGCGACGCGTGCCCGAACTCGGCACGAGCATCGAGTCAGCCCGCGCGGAGCTGGATCGTCAGGACGCGGCCGCCGAGCAGGCGCGGTCCCAGCTGCACGATGCGAGCAAGGAGTGGCTCATGGCCCTCAAGGCGCTGCGTGACCCGGGCGCATGACGCGGGGGTTGACCGGGGGGCCGACGCGAGAATGCCGGCGCCCCCGGTAGCCGCGAGCTCGGGACCCACGGCCGGGGTGCCGGACCGGGGCTCCGGCGCTATCCCCCACTGAAGAGACAACGCCCTAGGGAATCTATTACGCGAGTTTCGGGCGGCTTTCTGGAACGGGTTCACCGGCGCCACGCCGCGCCGTGAGTGAATGGCTGATCCGGGCCTATTTCGACGGCAACGGGAGGACGGATGCCGCGGCCCGCGGCATCCGTCCTCCCGGTCCAGTGGGAACCGCCGCTCAGACGGACAGCTGCACCCGGGGCGTCGCGGGGATCTCGTTGCGCTGCGCGAGGCCGCCCAGCCAGCCGAGACTCGGCTTCGGCGTGCGGGCGAACGTCTCGTGATCGACGGCGATGAGCCCGAACGTGGGCCGGAACGAGCCCCACTCGTAGTTGTCGAGCAGTGACCAGTGCAGGTACCCGCGCACGTCGCAGCCGTCCGCCATCCCTGATGACATGTCGGTGATCGGCTCCGACGATCTCCCGCACTCATCCTGGATCGACCCGCCCCTGACCACCATCCGCCAGCCGCTCGCGCAGATGGGCAGCGCCGCCGTCGACGTGATCGTCCGCGTGCGCGCCGGCCGACACCCGCACCCCGCGGCGCGCACCGAGCTGTCGACGACGCTGGTCATCCGCTCGTCGACCGCTCCACTGCGAGGCTGACGCGGACCGGTGTCCTGCGGTTGCGGTCAGGGCGTTCCCGCGCCGTCACCGGGGGTCTCGGCGACGGCGAGGATCGCATCGGCGAACGCCCGCGGCGCCTCGGCGGGCAGGTGATGACCGGCGTGGGGAACCTTGCGGTGCTCGCGCCAACCTGCGAAGAGTTGGGCGTCGTGGCTGCCGTCGGATGCCGGGAAGTTGCCGTCCGCTGTCCCGTCGAGGGTGATCGTCGGCACGCTGATCGGCGGAAGCGCGGCGAGCTGCGCCTCGACGTCCGCGTAGGCGTCGGCGCCCTCGGCGAGGCCGAGTCGATGCCGGTAGGAGTGGATCACGACGTCGACGTAGTCGGGGTTGTCGAACGCACGAGCAGCACGTACCAGCTCCCCTTCGCTGAAGTCCCACTCGGGCGAGTTGCGTCGCCAGATCACGCGGGCGATCTCGCGCCGGTTGCGCTCCAGACCCGCCCGGCCGCGGGCGGTCGCGAAGTACCAGAAGTACCAGAAGCCGGCTTCGCGGTCCGGATCGATGGGGGTGTTCGCGGAGGCGATGTCCTGAATGAGATAGCCGCCTGCCGAGACGAGCCCGCCGATCCGATCGGGGTGCAGGGCGGCCACCACCCCGGCGGCACGTCCACCCCAGTCGTACCCCGCGAGGATCGGCTCGTGGAGTCCGAGCGCGTCGAGGAAGGCGAGCAGGTCGGCTCCGAGCGCCCCCTGCTGTCCGCTTCGGGGCGTGTCCGCGCTCAGGAAGCGCGTCGGACCGTGTCCGCGAAGGTAGGGCACGAGAACGCGGAAGCCCGCCTCGACGAGGAGCGGAGCCACTTCGGCATAGCTGTGGACGTCGTACGGGAATCCATGCAGCAGCACGACGGGTTCGCCGCCTGCAGGCCCGAGGTCGTAGTAAGCGACGTCGAGGACGCCGGCGGGGACATGGCGGATCCGCACGTTCGCATCGATCATGAGGGACTCCTCGGGAGGGTGGGTCGGTTCCGGTGGGGTCAGTCGCGGGCGAACGCCTTGCGGAGCGTGTGGATCGCCTGGTCGATCGCGGCGGTCGTCGCGGCCGACGGGCGCAGCGGGTTGAGCATCATGAAGTCGTGGATGGTGGCGTCGTAGCGCACGAGCGTCGTCGACACACCCGCTTCGATGAGCTTGCGACCGTAGGCTTCGCCCTCGTCGCGCAGCACGTCGTTCTCGTCGACGATCAGCAGGGTCTCGGGCAGCCCCTTGAGCTCGTCGACGGGCGCCTGAAGCGGTGACGCGGTCACGTCGCTGCGCTTGTGCACGTCGGGGAGGTAGTTGTCCCAGAACCACGCCATCGCGTCGGCACGCAGGTGGAAGCCCTCCGCGAACTCGCGATAGCTGGCGGTGTCCTGCCGCGCGTCCGTAACCGGGTAATACAGCGACTGGTGGATGAATCTGACATCGCCGCGCTTCTTCGCGAGGATCGCGAGCACCGCCGCCATGTTGCCGCCGACAGAATCTCCGGCGACGGCCAGGCGCGCAGCATCCAGTCCCTTCTGCCTACCGTTGTCCATGATCCACCGGGCGGTCGCGTACGCCTGTTCGATGGCGACGGGATGCTGCGCCTCAGGCGAACGCGTGTACTCGACGAACACGATCGCAGCGCGGGCGCCCGTGGCGAGGTCGCGCACCAGGCGGTCGTGGGTGCCCGCGTTGCCCAGAACCCAGCCGCCGCCGTGGACGTAGAGCACCACGGGAAGCAACCCCGTCGTGCCGGCCGGCTTGACGATCCGGACCCTGACGTCGCCGACAGCAGCCGGCACGGTGATCCACTCGTCCTCGACATCGGGAAGGTCGACCGGCCCCGACTGCACGTCGTCGAGCAGCTTTCGCGCCCCGTCGACGCCGCGTTCGACGAGGGTGGGCGGAGCTGCCGCCGCCTCTGCGAACGCGCGTGCCTCCGGTTGCAGGATGTGTTCGGTTATGTCGCAGGCCCATCTGTGTGTGGTGATCGGTTCGTCGGATCCGCCGGCATTCACCGGCTTGAACACAAAGACCGGGCAGAGCGCGCAGTTGTGACAACCGCACGGCGATCAGCGTTCCGCGGGATGCCGGCGTCACAGATCAGATCGCTGCACGAGGATCGGGCGGGCTGAAAAACACGAAAGCCCGCGGAAACCGCGGGCTTTCGATGGTTCGGGTCTCAGAAGTCCCAGTCCTCATCCTCGGTCGCCTCGGCCTTGCCGATGACGTACGACGAGCCGGACCCCGAGAAGAAGTCGTGGTTCTCGTCGGCATTCGGCGACAGCGCCGACAGGATGGCCGGGTTCACGTTCGTGACCGTCGAGGGGAACATCGCCTCGTAGCCCAGGTTCATGAGGGCCTTGTTGGCGTTGTAGTGCAGGAACTTCTTGACGTCCTCGGTGAGGCCGACACCGTCGTAGAGGTCCTGCGTGTACTGCACCTCGTTGTCGTAGAGCTCGTAGAGCAGCGAGAACGTGTAGTCCTTGATCTCGTCGCGCTTGGCCTGGTCGACCGTCTCGAGTCCGCGCTGGAACTTGTAGCCGATGTAGTACCCGTGCACGGCCTCGTCACGGATGATGAGGCGGATGAGGTCGGCCGTGTTGGTGAGCTTGGCGCGGCTCGACCAGTGCATCGGGAGGTAGAACCCCGAGTAGAAGAGGAACGACTCGAGCAGGGTCGAGGCGACCTTGCGCTTGAGGGGCTCGTCGCCGCGGTAGTACTCCATGACGATCTGAGCCTTCTTCTGAAGGTTCTCGTTCTCGACCGACCAGCGGAACGCCTCGTCGATCTCCTTCGTGGAGCACAGCGTCGAGAAGATCGACGAGTACGACTTCGCGTGCACCGACTCCATGAACGCGATGTTCGTGTAGACGGCCTCCTCGTGCGGAGTGATGGCGTCGGGGATGAGCGACACCGCGCCCACCGTGCCCTGGATCGTGTCGAGGAGCGTGAGCCCCGTGAACACGCGCATCGTGAGGGTCTGCTCCTCGGGCGTCAACGTGTTCCACGACTGGATGTCGTTCGACAGCGGCACCTTCTCGGGCAGCCAGAAGTTGTTCACGAGGCGGTTCCACACCTCGAGGTCCTTGTCGTCCTGGATGCGGTTCCAGTTGATGGCCTGGACGTGGTCCAGGAGCTGGAGCTTCTCGCTCATCGTCCTTCTTCTCTCGGAATCCTGATCAGACCGTCAGAGCGTGCAGCTGACGCACTCGCTCATGTCGGTCCCCTCCAGCGCCATCTGGCGGAGGCGGATGTAGTAGATCGTCTTGATGCCCTTGCGCCAGGCGTAGATCTGGGCCTTGTTGATGTCGCGCGTGGTCGCGGTGTCCTTGAAGAACAGCGTGAGCGACAGACCCTGGTCGACGTGCTGGGTGGCGGCGGCGTACGTGTCGATGACCTTCTCGTAGCCGATCTCGTACGCGTCCTGGTAGTACTCCAGGTTGTCGTTCGTCATGAACGCCGCCGGGTAGTAGACGCGGCCGAGCTTGCCTTCCTTGCGGATCTCGATCTTCGCCGCTATCGGGTGGATCGACGACGTCGAGTTGTTGATGTACGAGATCGAGCCGGTCGGCGGCACCGCCTGCAGGTTCTGGTTGTAGATGCCGTGCTGCTGGATCGAGGCCTTGAGCGCGCGCCAGTCGTCCTGCGTGGGGATGTGGTGACCGGCGAACATCTCGGCGACCTTGGTCGTCGCGGGCACCCACTCCTGCTCGATGTACTTGTCGAAGAACTCGCCCGATGCGTACGTCGAGTCCTCGAACCCGTCGAAGGTCTCGCCGCGCTCGATCGCGATCTTGTTCGACGCGGTCAGCGCGTGGAACAGCACCGAGTAGAAGTAGATGTTCGTGAAGTCGACACCCTCTTCCGACCCGTAGTAGACGTGCTCGCGGGCGAGGTAGCCGTGGAGGTTCATCTGGCCGAGACCGATCGCGTGCGAGCGGTCGTTGCCGTCCTCGATCGAGCGGACCGAGGCGATGTGGCTCTGCTGGCTGACCGCCGTGAGCGCACGGATGCTGGTGTCCACCGTCTTCGCGAGGTCGCCGCCGTCCATCGCCAGGGCGATGTTGAGCGAGCCCAGGTTGCACGAGATGTCCTTGCCGATCTGGGCGTAGGACAGGTCCTCGTTGTACGTGGTGGGCGTGTTCACCTGCAGGATCTCGGAGCACAGGTTGGACATGTTGATCCGGCCCTTGATCGGGTTGGCCTTGTTCACCGTGTCCTCGAACATGATGTACGGGTAGCCCGACTCGAACTGGATCTCGGCGAGGGTCTGGAAGAACTCGCGCGCGTTGATCTTCGTCTTCTTGATGCGCGGGTCGTCGACCATCTCGCGGTACTTCTCGCTGACCGAGATGTCGCCGAACGGCACGCCATAGACGCGCTCGACGTCGTACGGGGAGAACAGGTACATGTCCTCGCCGTTCTTCGCGAGCTCGAACGTGATGTCGGGGACGACGACGCCCAGCGACAGCGTCTTGATGCGGATCTTCTCGTCGGCGTTCTCGCGCTTGGTGTCGAGGAACTTCATGATGTCGGGGTGGTGGGCGTTGAGGTACACCGCACCCGCACCCTGACGCGCGCCGAGCTGGTTGGCGTACGAGAAGGAGTCTTCGAGGAGCTTCATCACGGGGATGATGCCGCTGGACTGGTTCTCGATCTGCTTGATCGGCGCACCCGCCTCGCGGATGTTCGACAGCAGCAGCGCCACGCCGCCGCCGCGCTTGGACAGCTGCAGCGACGAGTTGATGCCGCGCGAGATCGACTCCATGTTGTCTTCGATGCGCAGCAGGAAGCACGAGACGAGCTCGCCGCGCTGCGCCTTGCCGGCGTTGAGGAACGTCGGCGTCGCAGGCTGGAAGCGCCCCGAGAGGATCTCGTCGACGAGGTTGGTGGCCAGCAGCTCGTCGCCGTCGGCGAGGGCGAGCGCGGTCATGACGACGCGGTCCTCGAAGCGCTCGAGGTAGCGCTTGCCGTCGAAGGTCTTGAGCGTGTAGCTCGTGTAGTACTTGAACGCGCCCAGGAATGTCTCGAAGCGGAACTTCTTGCCGTACGCGAAGTCGTTGAGCTGCTGGATGAACGCGAACGAGTACCGCTCGAGCACGGCGGGCTCGTAGTACTCCTTCTCGACGAGGTAGTCGAGACGCTCCTTGAGAGAGTGGAAGAACACCGTGTTCTGGTTCACGTGCTGCAGGAAGTACTCCCGCGCAGCGCGCTTGTCGGCGTCGAACTGGATCTTGCCGTCCGCGTCGTACAGGTTGAGCATCGCGTTGAGGGCGTGGTAGTCCATGCCCTCGAAGCGTGCCTGCGTCTTGAAGTCGGTCTCCGTCAGAGTTCCCACCAGCGTTCCAATCCCGCGCTCACGCGTTCCACATCTTCAGGCGTGCCGAATACCTCTAGCCGGTACAAGTGCGGCACGTGACACTTGCGGCTGATGATGTCGCCGGCGACGCAGAAATGCTCGCCGAAGTTGGTGTTCCCCGCGGAGATGACTCCGCGGATGAGGCTCCGATTGCGCTCGTCGTTGAGGAAGCGGATGACCTGCTTCGGAACAGCGCCCTTCTCGACTCCCCTGCCCTGGCCTCCGCCATAGGTGGGTGTCACGAGGACGTACGGCTCGGCGACCACGAGCGCCGGATCCGTGGAGTGAAGCGGGATCCGGACCGCTCGAGCGCCGAGTTTCTCGATGAAGCGTGCGGTGTTGCCCGACACGCTCGAGAAGTAGACCAGCAGTGGCGCGTCCGTCGCGACGCGCTGCGTCACGACCGCCGACATGTCAGGCCAGACGTGAGGCGAGCTCGTCGATCTTGTCGGGACGGAAGCCCGACCAGTGGTCCTCATCGGTGATGACGACCGGCGCCTGGAGGTAGCCCAGCGCCTTGACCTGCTCGAGGGCCGTGGGGTCCTCCGAGAGGTCGTGGATTTCGTACTCGATCCCCTTGGAGTCGAGTGCTCGATACGTCGCCGTGCACTGCACGCACGCGGGCTTCGTGTAAACCGTGATCGCCATGTCGATTCCGTCTCCTCAGTGCTTCCCCCGGTGGCATCCGGTGCTCTTTCCCGGTAGTCCCCCCACCGGGAGTCCAATACTACATATGGGTACCGACATTCGATAGCACCACAAGGGCTAGTAGTTACATCGGTGTGATTTTCCACCGTTCTCCCCATGTACAACACAGGTTGTCCACGGATTCATCCACAGCCGCCAGGGTCTGGAAAAGGCCAGGATCACGGGGCTTTCGAACGCCACGGCCGCGTCCGTCCACAGGTTGCAGGCTAGCCAGCCCCTCCGACATCGGATTCGCCTGTGGACAACGCTCCCGGCGTGTCGCGGGCGTGTCGCGAACGGGTGTGCGTCGAGGCCGTCGGCGGGGCCGTGCGAGGACGACGCAGGGCGTGCCGTAACGTTGTCGGGTGGCCGGCTACCGGGAACTTCTGCGCACCCCCGGGGTGGCCCGCATCATCGCGGCGCAGCTCACCGCGCGCTTCCCCAACGGGATGATCAGCCTCGTGATCCTCCTGCACATCGAGGGGATCACCGGCTCGTACGGCGCCGCCGGCATCGTGCTCGCGGCGGTGTCGATCGGCCAGGCGCTCGCCGGTCCGGTCACGAGCCGCTGGATGGGCCGCTGGGGCATGCGCCGCGTGCTGACCCTCACGACCGTCGTGGCCGCGGCATCCCTCACCGCGATCGCACTCCTCGTCGTCCCGGTGCCGGTCTACATCGTCCTCGGGTTCATCGCGGGCGCCGCGACCCCGCCGATCGTCGCGGCGGTGCGCACGATCTACGCCAAGATGGTCAACTCCACACAGCTGACGGCGCTCTACTCCCTGGATGCCTCGCTGCAGGAGTTCATCTGGATCCTCGCGCCGGTGCTCATCACCTTCGTGGCGACGCAGGCCGGCACCGTCGTCGGTCTCATGCTGGTCGTGGTGATCCTGGTGGCCGGTGGCGCCTGGTTCATCCTCTCCCCCGAGGTCGGGCGCGTGCGCATCCCGCGCAGCAAGCGCTCCTTCGGCACCGTGCTCACCCGCCCGCCGATCCTCCTCGCGACCGTGATCGGCTTCCTCCTCATCGGCTCGTTCGCGGCCGTCGAGGCGAGCGTCGTGGCGACCTTCGACCACGGCGGACTCGAAGCGGGCCTCGTGCTCGCCGTCTTCTCGATCGGCAGCCTCGCCGGCGGGCTCACCTTCGGGCACCTGCCGATGGGCCGCTGGGCCATGGCGCGCCGCCTGACGGTCGTGGCCGTCGGGCTCGCGCTCACCGCGCTGTGGGTCAACGTGTGGTGGATCGGCGCCACGCTGTTCGTCGCCGGCATCGGCATCGCGCCGGCACTGGCCGTGCTGTCGGCCGTGACCACCGCGAGCGTCAAGTTCAGCGACACGGCCGAGGCGTTCGGATGGGTCGGCACGGGTCAGCTCATCGGCGCCGCAGCGGGCTCGGCCGTCGCCGGCATCCTCATCGACGGCCCGGGCGGCGTGACGGCCGCGTACACCTCCGCCGCCGTGTTCTGCGCACTCGGGCTCCTCGTCGCGATCGTCTTCGCGCGGGGTCTTCCCGACCTGCGCGTGCGCGGTGCGAGCCCGATCCCCGACACCGAGCCGGTCACGACGATCGGCTGAGCGGGGAGGCGGTTGCGGAGGTCGGAGCACCGGCTTCCCGCCGTCACGCCAGACGCCGGAGCATCTCCAGCAGGGCGAGCGCGTAGGCGTCGGCGGGCTCGGGGTGCTCGAACACCCGCCGCTCGCCGCCGAGCACGATCTCGACCTCGTGGTTGTCGGGCAGCCGCCGCAGCGACCGGAAGGCACCGCGCAGCATCTCGCGCAGCTGGTGCTCGTACGGCAGCCACAGCGCGTCCTCGAGGGCGACGGAATCCAGCGCCCACTCGGTCGTGCCGTTGAAGGCCAGGATGCGCCCGGTCGGGTACTCGCGCGGCTCGATGGTCATCTCGCTGACGGTGAAGATGTCGGCCTCGAACTCCGGCTCGTCCAGCTGGAAGCGGTCGCCCGAGTGCGGGTGCCACACCAGCCCCGCCTCCCGCAGCGCGAGCGCCAGTTCCGTCGAGATCATGCCAACCTCCGCTCCCATCCTGCCGGTGCGCCTGGGCGCACCGGGCGGCTCTCCTAGGCTTGAGCGTATGCCCACTGCCGTCACCCTCCCCCGCCTGTCGTGGGGTTCGGCCTCGGCCGATCGTCGTGCCCTCCTCATCCACGGCCTCGGGTCCAACGGTGCGCTGATGTGGCGCTACGGCTCGGCCCTCGCGGATGCCGGATGGCGGACGGATGCTGTCGACCTCCGCGGGCACGGCACGGCCCCGCGTACGCTCGACTACACGCTGGCGGCCTATGCCGCGGACGTCGCGGCGACCCGTCCGGTCGGCGCCGGCCCGTGGGACCTCGTGATCGGCCACTCGCTCGGGGGCGCAGCATCCGTCCTCGCCGCCGCGGCCGACTCCTCGTGGACGCGCCGTCTCGTCCTCGTCGACCCCGCGCTCCTGCTCACCGACCATGACCGCGACATCGTGCGCGACAGCCAGACCCGCTCGTTCGAGGACCCTTCGCAGGCGGCCGTGCGCGCGGAGCACCCGCACTGGCACCCGCAGGACATCGAGCTGAAGGCGCTGTCGGCGCAGCAGGCGAGCCGATGGGCGGTCGAGCAGACGAGCGCTCAGAACCCGGAATGGGACGTCACGGATGCTGCGCTGCGCATCGCGGTGCCGACCCACGTGATCGCGTCCGATCCGGGCGTGTACTCCATCTTCCGCGGCAAGCCGGCGGAGGCTGCGGTGGCGCCCAACCCGAACTTCACGGTGTCGGTCGTCGCCGATGCCGGCCACTCCCCGCACCGCGATGAGCCGGAGGCGACGATCGAGGCGCTGTTCGCCGCACTCGCCTGACGATGCCGCGCCGTTCGGTCGGGCCGGGGTGAGAATGGCGGGGTGGCGTCCTTCGAACCGAGCGAGATCCTGAACGACGAATTGCTGGAGCGCTTCCGCGCGCGGGCGGCCGTGCACGACCGGGAGAACACCTTCCCCGACGACGACCTCGCCGACCTGAAAGCTGCCGGGTACCTCGCGATCCTCGTGCCGGAAGAGCTCGGCGGATCCGGTCTGGGGCTGGCCGAGGCATCCGTCCTCCAGCAGAGGCTCGCGGGCGCGGCCCCTGCGACGGCCCTCGCGATCAACATGCACCTGGTGTGGACGGGCGTCGCGAAGGTGCTCGCCGACCGCGGGATCGACGCGCTGCGGTTCGTACAGGAGGGCGCGGTCGCCGGCGAGGTCTTCGCGTTCGGGATCAGCGAGGCCGGTAACGACCTCGTGCTGTTCGGGAGCGGAACGGATGCTGCACCCCTCCCCGACGGCGGGTACTCGTTCGCCGGCACCAAGATCTTCACGTCGCTCGCGCCGGTGTGGACGCAGCTCGGCCTGCACGGGCTCGACACCTCGTCAGAGGACGCCCCGCGGATGGTCTACGCGTTCGTGCCGCGCTCGGAGGTGCAGGCGGGCCGCGTCGTCGTCCGCGACGACTGGGACACCCTCGGCATGCGGGGCACGCAATCGCGCACGACGGAGCTTCAGGGCGCCGTGGCGCCCGCCGACCGGATCGTGCGGCGACTCGCCCCGGGCCCCAACCCCGACCCGCTGGTGTTCGGCATCTTCAGCGTGTTCGAGATCCTCTTGGCGTCCGTGTACACCGGCATCGCCCGGCGAGCGCTCGACCTCGCGGTCGCGGCCGCCGGCAGGCGAACGTCGAAGCGCACCGGCAAGGCATACAGCCAGGATCCCGACATCCGCTGGCGCATCGCCGGCATGGCGCTCGCCTACGATGCCCTTCCGCCGCAGATCGACACGCTCGCCCGCGACGTCGACGACCTCGCCGACCACGGCGCGAGGTGGTTCTCGCTGCTCGCAGGACTCAAGCACCGGGCTGTGACGGCTGCGAAGCAGATCGTCGACGAGGCCGTGCTCGTCGCCGGCGGATCCTCGTACTTCTCGTCCAGCGAGCTGAGCCGCCTCTACCGTGACGTGCTGGCCGGCCTGTTCCACCCGTCCGACCCGGAATCGGCGCACTCGACGGTCGCGACCGCCTGGCTCGGGCCGATCGAGGACTGAGACATGTCCACGCCGACACGCCTCCTCAGCCCCGCCGACCAGGAGCGCCGCCGAGGGCTCCGCACGATGAAGGGCGTCGCCCTCGGCGCGCTGATCTTCATGGCGATGCTGTTCGCCTTCTCGTTCGCGTTCCAGCAGGAGATCCCTGCGCTCGCCTACCTGCGGGCGGCAGCCGAGGGAGGCATGGTCGGTGCGCTCGCCGACTGGTTCGCGGTCACCGCGCTGTTCCGCCATCCGCTGGGGATCCCGATCCCGCACACCGCGATCATCCCGAGCCGCAAGGACGAGATCGGGCGCAACCTCGGCGAGTTCGTCGAGACCGAGTTCCTGCGCGCCGACGTCGTGCGCACGAAGCTCGACCAGACCGCGATCGCCGCCCGGCTCGGCGAATGGCTGAGCGCGCCGGTGCATGCGGAGCGGGTCGCCGCCGAGGCATCCGTGATGGCGGGAAGTGTGCTGCGGGCGCTCAGCGACGACGACGTCCGCGACGTGATCGAGGAGCTCGCCCGCGAGCACCTCATCGCACCGGAGTGGGGTCCGCCGCTGGGCGAATGGCTCGAGCGCATCATCGACGCCGGCGCGCACCACGGCGCCGTCGACCTCGCCGCCGACACCATCGCAGCGTGGCTCGCCGCCAACAAAGTCGCCTTCACCGGCGTCATCTCACGCCGGCTGCCGTCGTGGGTGCCGTCGGTCGCCCACCGCTTCGTCGACGACACGGTCTACAACGAGGCGGTCAAGTTCGTCGCCGCCGTGCAGGCCGACCCGCGGCATCCGGCCCGCGTCGCGATCGACGGCTACCTCGCGCGTCTCGCCGGCAACCTGCAGCACGACCCTGCGACGATCGGACGCTTCGAAGACGCGAAGCTCGCCGTGTTCGACAGCCCCCGCGTGCGCGAGCTGGCGGGCGAAGCCTGGGCGACGGCCAAGGCCGGTCTGCTGCGCTCGCTCGCCGACCCCGACAGCGGACTGCGGCGACGGGGCGTGGAGGCGCTGGTCGAGATCGGCGAGCGATTGACGACGGATGCTGCGCTCCAGCGCCGCGTGGACACCTGGGTGACGGACGCCGCCGTCTTCCTCGTCGACCGCTACCGCCACGACATCGCGTCGATCATCACCGACACGGTCGAGCGGTGGGACCCCGTCGAGACGACGGAGAAGATCGAGCTCATGGTCGGGCGCGATCTGCAGTACATCCGCCTCAACGGCACGATCGTCGGCGCGCTCGCAGGACTCGCGATCTTCTCGATCGCCCACGCCCTGCTCGGGTGACGCGCCGCGGCGAGCCGTGTTAAGAGTGCGTGAAGTCCGGGTCGATCGAGGCCGCCGAGGGTTACCCTGATGCCGTGTCCGCGGACGAGCCCACCCACTACCTCTTCAGCTACGGCACGCTGCAGAACGCCGACGTGCAACTCGACACGTTCGGCCGCCTGGTCGAGAGCGAGCCCGACGCGCTGCCCGGGTACACGGTCGACTACGCCGAGATCGAAGACACACGCGTCGTCGACCTGTCGGGTCTGACCGTGCACCCGATCGTGCGCGAGACGGGGAACCCCCTCGACAAGGTCGTGGGCAAGGCGCTCCTCGTGACCGAGGACGAGCTCGACGCGGCCGACGAGTACGAAGTGGCGCTGTATCGACGCTGCGCCGTGGTGCTCGCGAGCGGTCGCTCCGCGTGGGTCTACGTCGCGGCGTGAGCGCCCGGTAGCGTCGTCACGTGACGCTTTCCCACGATCCCTCGTGGCCACGCGCAGGTGCGTGGCCCCCTCTCGAAGACGGGAGCTGGGATGCCGCGATCCTCGGCGTTCCCGCATTCCGCACCTCCCTGTCCCCCACCGGTGCGCACGCGACGCCCGCGGCGATCCGCGAGGCGCTGCGACGCTACAGCCCGACGCTCCTGGGCCCCGCGCCGGTCGACCTGAACGACGTGCTGCGCATCGCGGATGCGGGCGACGTGGCCGAGCCTGACGGACCGGAGGGCGAGGCATCCGTCCGCTCCAGGGTGTCGGAGCTGCGCGAGCGCGCGGATCTCGTCGTCGCGCTCGGCGGCGACAACTCGCTGACCTACGCGGTGGCGCAGGGTGCCCGGGCGACGGGGCTCATCACCATCGACGCGCACTTCGATCTGCGCGACGGCGTATCGAACGGCTCTCCGGTGCGGCGGCTGGTCGAGGACGGCCTCGACGGGCGGCGGATCGTCCAGCTCGGCATCGCCGATTTCGCCAACTCCGTCGCCTACGCCGAGCGCGCGGCGGACTACGGCATCACCGTCGTGACGATGGACGACCTGCGCCGCCGCGGCGCCGCCGACGTCGCCGCCGAGGCGCTCGAGATCGCCGGCGCCGGCGGCGGCCCGGTGCACCTCGACATCGATGTGGACGTGTGCGACCGGTCCGTGGCGCCCGGGTGCCCGGCTTCCGTCCCGGGCGGACTCGCCGCCTGGGAGCTGCGGGCGCTCGTGCGCGCGCTCGCCGCCGACTCCCGCCTGCACAGCGCCGACATCGCCGAGGTCGATGCCACGGCGGATGCCCCCGACGGGCGCACGGTGCGCCTCGCGGCGCTCTGCGTACTCGAGCTTCTCGCCGCCAAGGCCTCAGGAAAGGTGACGTCATGATCCGTCTCGCACTGGTGCGGCACGCCAAGTCCGAATGGGGCAATCCCGGCCTCGACGACCACGACCGCCCGCTGAACGACCGGGGCATGCGCGATGCGCCGCGCATGGCCGCGCGGCTCGCGGCGACCGGACTCCGCCCGGACGTCATCCTCTCGAGCACCGCCGTGCGTGCGCGGACGACCGCCGAAGCCTTCGCCGCCGAGCTCGGGGTGGCCGTCTCGCTCGACCCCGAGCTGTACGGCGCCCCGGCGCGCACCCTGATCGCCGCGGCCGCGGCCACGCGCGCACCGACGGTCATGGTGGTCGCGCACGATCCCGGAATGAGCGCCCTCGCGGCGAGCCTGTCGGACGGCGACATCGACCACATGCCGACGTGCGCCGTCGCGACGTTCATCTGGGCGCAGGACGACTGGGACGTCGCCAGCGCCACAGACCCCGACAACTGGACGTTCGACGCGCCTCGCTGACGCGCCCGCAGCCGCGAGCCGTCGGCGCGTGCATTCCGCGCATGTGGCGAAATCTCCGTCTACATCGTTGTACTCGGACTCTACATCGTTGTAGATTGCGTTTCGACGGTCCTCCGACTCGGCGCCGAGTCGAGGCATCCGTCCATCCCGTCCACTGTCGAACTGGAGACCCCATGACGCGCCGCGCACGCCCTCGCACCGCGCTCGCCCTGACCACTGCCGGATTGCTCGTCGCGGGCGCGCTGAGCGCGGGGCCCGCCTGGGCGCAACCGCCGGCTCCGCTGCCCGCCCCTGTGTTCGACGACGTCACCGTGCACGATCCGTCGATCGTCACCTCCGGCGAGGACATCTGGGCGTTCGGCTCGCACGGCGCTTCGGCGCACACGTCCGACCTCATGTCGTGGCAGCAGCACACGACCGATCTGTCGCAAGAGCCCGACAACGCGCTCTTCGACGACATCTACACCGAGCTCGCCGAGACCTTCGAGTGGGCGCGGACCTCCACCCTGTGGGCCGCGGACGTCATCCAGCTGCCCGATGGCCGCTATGCGATGTACTACAACGCGTGCGAGGGGTCGTCTCCGCGGTCGGCACTGGGGCTCGCCACCTCCGACACCGTCGACGGTCCGTACGAGAACCACGGCATCCTGCTCAAGAGCGGCATGGAGGGAGAGTCCGAGAACCCCGGCGAGGTGTACGACGCGCGCCGGCACCCCAACACGGTCGACCCGGACGCGTTCTACGACGCCGACGGCAAGCTGTGGATGGTCTACGGCTCGTACTCGGGCGGAATCTTCCTGCTCGAGATGGATGCCGCGACCGGCGCGCCCCTGCCTGGACAGGGTTACGGCACGCACCTCGTCGGCGGGAACCACAGCCGCATCGAGGCCCCCACCATCCAGTACGACGCCGAGACCGCCTACTACTACCTGTACCTGTCGTTCGGCGGCCTGGGGGTGACCGGCGGGTACGACGTGCGCGTGGCGCGCTCGAAGTCCGTGACCGGTCCGTATCTCGATGCGCAGGGCAACGACATGCGCGAGGTGAAGGCGGACCCGTCCCTGCCGCTGTTCGACGACGTAACGATCGAGCCGTACGGCGTCAAGCTGATGGGCGGCCACCTCTTCGGCCGCGAGCTCGGCGACCCGGGCACCGGCGCCGGCACCGGTTACGTCTCCCCCGGTCACACGTCGTGGTACCGCGACCCCGGCACAGGACGCATGTTCATGGTCTTCCACGCACGCTTCCCCGGCACGGGGGAGCTGCACGAGGTGCGCGTGCACCAGATGTGGATGAACGCCGACGGCTGGCCGGTGGTCTCACCGATGCGCTACGCGGGTGAGACAGCGGGCAAGGTGAAGCGCGACGACGTGGTCGGCACGTGGCAACTGGTCGACATGGGCAAGGACATCACGGCGGCGGCGGCCGAGGCATCCGACGTCTCCTTCGGCAAGACCGGGCGCATCACGGGTTCCGTGGACGGAGACTGGAAGCTCACCGGGCAGCACAGCGCGACCCTCACCGTCGACGGCGTGGTCTACCGGGGCGTGTTCGCGCCCGTCTGGGATCCCGACCTTGAGGCATGGTCGACGGGCTTCACCGCGGTCTCGGAGGGAGGCGTCACACTGTGGGGACGCAAGTCCGTCGAGCCGGCCGGTGCCGCAGCGGTGGACGCCGTCGCCGCCGACCTCTCGCTCGGCGACACGTCGGGGGTGACGGTCGACCTGGTGCTGCCGACGTCGGGCACGGGCGGCACGACCATCACGTGGGCGACCTCCGACGCGGGCACCGTCGATGTCGACGGGACGGTGACGCGGCCGGGCATCGGCGAGCCCGACGCACACGCCACGCTCACTGCGACCATCGAGAACGGCGGGGCCGAGGCATCCGTCGCCTTCGACGTCGTCGTCCTCGCGCGCACTCCCGGTGTGCTCGCGGGCGCCTGGGCGCTCGACGGCTCGCTGGCCGACGCGGCAGGGGCCTTCTCCGACGCGGTGCCCACCGGAGCGCGCATCGACGCGCCCGCGGCGGGCCCGGCGACGTTCGTCGCCGACGGCATCGACGGCGGCGCGCTGCACCTCGACGGCACCGCGGGTGTGCGGCTGCCCGATGGCCTCGTACAAGGCTCCTCGTACTCGGTGAGCCTCTGGCTGCGGCCCGAGGCGCTCACGCCCTACACGACCGCGTTCCTCGGGGCGGCGAGCCCGACGTCGTGGGTGAGCCTCGTCCCGCGCGGCCACGACGGCGTCGGCGGTTCGACCATGCTGTGGTCGGGAGCGCAGTGGTACGACGCGGGCACCGGACGCAGCCTGCCTCTCGGCGAGTGGTCGCACGTCGCGTTCGTCGTCGACTCGGGCGCAGTCTCCGTGTACATCGACGGAGAGCTGCGCTTCCAGGGCACCGGCTTCCCCGATGCGCTCTCGGGACCGGGCAACGTCTTCGCCCTCGGCGTCAACTGGTGGGACACCCCGTTCCGCGGCGACGTCGACGAGCTGAGCGTGTGGAGCTCGGCGCTCGCGCCCGACGACGTCGCCCAGCTCGCCGCGCCCTGACGCGGCCGTCGACAAGGAGCCGCCCGGCCTCGTGCCGGGCGGCTCCTCTTCATGCGGACGCGGCGCCGCCGATCCACACGGTGTGCACGAGCGGCACACCGGGGCGGTACGCGAGATGCACGCGGGTCGGCGCGTCGAGCATCACGAGGTCGGCGCGCATCCGCGGGGCGAGTGCGCCCACGTCGTCGCGGCGCAGCGCCTTCGCGCCGCCGGCGGTCGCGGCCCACACCGCCTCGGCGGGCGTCATCCCCATCTCGCGCACCGCGAGCGCGATCATGAGGGGCATCGAGCTCGTGAAACTCGACCCCGGGTTGCAGTCGCTCGCGAGGGCGACGGTCGCGCCCGCGTCGATCAGGCGCCGCGCGTCGGGGTACGGCTGGCGGGTCGAGAACTCGACGCCCGGCAGCAGCGTCGCGACCGTGGTCGATCCCGCGAGCGCGGTGACATCGTCGTCGGACAGATACGTGCAGTGATCGACGGATGCTGCGCCCACCTCGACGGCGAGACCCACCCCCTCGCCCGGTCCGAGCTGGTTGCCGTGCACACGGGGCTCGAGGCCGTGCGCGACGCCCGCGGCGAGGATGCGCCGCGACTCGTCAGGCGTGAAGGCGCCGCGCTCGCAGAACACGTCGATCCACCGGCTGTGAGGAGCACAGGAGCGGAGCATCGCGTCGCACACGAGCGCGACGTACTCCTCGCGTCGCTCGCTGTACTCGGCGGGCACGACGTGCGCACCGAGGAACGTGACCTCGGGTGTGACTTCTGCGGCGAGGCGAGCGAGCCGCTCCTCGTCGGCGACGGTGAGTCCGTAGCCCGTCTTGATCTCGAACGTCGTCGTCCCCTGACGGTGGAGCTCGGCCACCAAGCCCGCGAGGCGCGCCCGCAGCTCCTCGTCGCTCGCGGAGCGCGTCGCCGCGACGGTACGCCGTATGCCCCCTGCGGCATACGGCGTACCGGTCATGCGCGCCTCGAACTCGTCGGCGCGGTCGCCCCCGAACACCAGGTGCGTGTGACTGTCGACGAATCCGGGGATGACCGCACGGCCCCCGGCGTCGACGATGTGAACCCGCTCCCCGCCCAGTGAGGCGACAGGGTCGGGACGAGACCCGGGGTGAACCCCACGGTCTCGTCCTCCGACTGTCGTCTCACGGTCGAGAGCGGCGGGGGCGGCGTGGGCGGCGGGGGCGGCGGACGCGGGGCCGATCCAGGCGATGCGGTCACCCACGAGCAGCACGGCGGCGTCGTGGAGCGTGCCGAGCGCATCGCCGTCGGCGGCGACGTTGGTGGTCAGCTCGCCGATGTTCGTGATGAGCGTCGTGGTCACAGCATCCGTCCGTCAGTCACCGAGCATGGGCACGTTCAGGCCGCGCTCGCGCGCGACCTCCTTCGCGCGGTCGTACCCCGCGTCGACGTGGCGCATGACGCCGGTGCCGGGGTCGTTCGTGAGGACGCGCTCGAGCTTCTCCGCGGCGAGCGGGGTGCCGTCGGCCACGGTCACCTGACCGGCATGGATGCTGCGGCCGATGCCGACGCCGCCGCCGTGGTGGATCGACACCCAGGCCGCACCCGACGCCGTGTTGAGAAGCGCGTTGAGGAGCGGCCAGTCGGCGATCGCGTCGGATCCGTCGGCCATGGCCTCGGTCTCGCGGTACGGGCTCGCGACCGAGCCGGCGTCGAGGTGGTCGCGGCCGATCACGATCGGTCCCGACAGCTCGCCCGAGGCGACCATCTCGTTGAACTTCAGTCCCGCGAGGTGGCGCTCCTTGTAGCCGAGCCAGCAGATGCGCGCCGGGAGGCCCTCGAAGTGGACCGCGTCGCCGGCCTTGTCGAGCCAGCGCACCAGCCCCGCATTGTCGGGGAAAAGCGCCTTGACGGCCTCGTCGGTCTTGCGGATGTCCTCGGGGTCTCCCGAGAGCGCGACCCAGCGGAACGGTCCGCGTCCCTCGGCGAACTGCGGGCGGATGTAGGCGGGAACGAAACCCGGGAAGGCGAACGCCCGGTCGAAGCCGCCGAGCTGCGCCTCGGCGCGGATCGAGTTGCCGTAGTCGAAGACCTCCGCACCGGCGTCCTGGAATCCCACCATCGCCGCGACATGCTTGGCCATCGAGCCGCGCGCCCGGGCGGTGAAGCCCTCGGGGTCACGGGCCGCCTCGGCCTTCCAGTCCTCGAACGCGATGCCCACGGGCAGGTACGCCAGCGGGTCGTGGGCGCTGGTCTGGTCGGTGACGATGTCGACGGCGACCTCCCCCGCGCGGTGGCGCAGCAGCACATCGCCGAACACCTCGGCGGCGTTGCCCACGACACCGACCGACAGCGCCTCGCCGGCCTCCTTCGCCGCGACGACGCGCGCGAGAGCGGCGTCGAGGTCGGTCGTGTACTCGTCGAGGTAGCCGTGCTGGACGCGGCGGGCCAAGCGCGACTCGTCGACGTCGACGATGAGCACCGCTCCCCCGTTGAGGGTCACGGCGAGCGGCTGCGCGCCGCCCATGCCCCCGGCGCCGCCGGTGAGCGTGAGGGTTCCGGCGAGGCTCGCGGTCGCGGCATCCGTTCCGTTCCTCTCGGCGAGGGAGCGCGCGACGGCGGCGAACGTCTCGTACGTGCCCTGGAGGATCCCCTGCGTGCCGATGTAGATCCACGACCCCGCGGTCATCTGGCCGTACATCGTGAGGCCGAGTTCCTCGAGGCGGCGGAACTCGGGCCACGTCGCCCAGTCCCCCACGAGGTTCGAGTTGGCGATCAGCACGCGCGGTGCCCACTCGTGCGTGCGGAAGACGCCGACCGGCTTTCCCGACTGCACGAGCAGCGTCTCGTCGGGCTCGAGCTCGTCGAGCGTGCGGACGATGGCGTCGAACGCCTCCCATGAACGGGCCGCGCGCCCGGTGCCGCCGTAGACGACGAGGTCCTCGGGGTGCTCGGCGACCTCGGGGTCGAGGTTGTTCATGAGCATGCGCTTGGCGGCTTCGGCGCCCCAGCTCTTGGCGGTGCGCTCGGGGCCACGGGGCGCGCGCACCGCCCCTTCGCCGAGCCCGCGCGCGGCCGGCGCGGTCGTTGAGCTTGTCGGAACGGACATCGTCACTCCTTCGTGGTGGTCTGGTAGGCGGCCGCCGCGACGGCGCCCGACGCGACGAGCACGGTCACGGCCTCCATCTCGGGCGACAGGTAGCGGTCGGGGCCGGGCCCCCCGGCGACGGTGCGCACGAGATCGCGCACGGCGCCCGTGGCAGCTGCCGGCTCGAGCGGCGCCCGCAGGTCGAGGGCGCGCGAGGCGGTGAGCACCTCGATCGCGAGCACGCGCGAGAGCCCGTCGATCGCCCGACGCAGCTTGCGCGCGGCGGCCCACCCCATCGACACGTGATCCTCCTGCATCGCGGACGACGGGATCGAGTCGACGGATGCCGGAACCGCCAGCCGCTTCAGCTCCGAGACGATCCCCGCCGCGGCGTACTGGGCGATCATCAAGCCCGAGTCGACGCCGACCTCGTCGGCGAGGAAGGGAGGCAGGCCGTTGCTGCGCGCGCGGTCGAGGGCGCGGTCGGTGCGGCGCTCCGAGATCGAGGCCACGTCGGCCACCGCGATCGCGAGGAAGTCCAGCACATATGCGACCGGCGCGCCGTGGAAGTTGCCGTTCGACTCGACGCGCCCGTCGTCGGTGATCACGGGGTTGTCGACGGCCGCGGCGAGCTCGCGCGAGGCGATGAGCAGCGCGTGGTCGGCGGTGTCGCGGGCGGCGCCGTGCACCTGCGGCGAGCAGCGCAGCGAGTACGCGTCCTGCACGCGGGTGCAGACGGCGGGGTCGCGGTGCGACGCCATGATCCCCGAGCCCGCGAGCACGGCCCGAAGGTTCGAGGCCGAGACGGCCTGCCCCACCTGCGGACGCAGCGCCTGCAGGTCGGCGGCGAACACGGCATCCGTGCCGAGCTGCGACTCCACCGACATGCCCGCGGCGACATCGGCCGTGTCGAGCAGCACCGAGAGATCGTGGAGGGCGAGCAGCAGCATCCCGAGCATGCCGTCGGTGCCGTTGATGAGCGCGAGTCCCTCCTTCTCTCGCAGCACGAGCGGGGTCACGGATGCTGCCGCCAGCGCCTCGGCCGCGTCGACCTCTTGGCCGGTCGCGGTGCGCACACGCCCCTCGCCCATCGCGGCGAGCGCGACATGCGACAGCGGCGCGAGGTCGCCCGAGCAGCCGAGCGAGCCGTACTCGCGCACGATCGGCGTGATGCCGGCGTTGAGCAACGCCGCGTAGGTCTCCACGACGACGGGGCGGACACCCGTGTGACCCGTCGCCAGCGTCTGCAGGCGCAGCAGCATGAGGGCGCGCACGACCTCGCGCTCGACCTCGGGGCCGGTGCCCGCCGCGTGCGAGCGGATCAGGCTGGCCTGCAGCTGCATGCGCCGCTCGGGGGCGATGAACGTGGTGGCGAGGGCGCCGAAGCCGGTCGAGATGCCGTAGTGCGGCTCGGGGTCGTCGGCGAGGCCCTCCACGAGGGCGCGGGTCGCCGCGACGCGGGCGAGGGCTTCGGGGGCGAGCTCGACGGGGGCACCGTGACGGGCGACGGCGACGACCTCGTCGGGACGCAGCGGCGCCGCGCCGACGGTGACGGCGGCGACGTCGGTGGCGGAGGTGGGCGTGACGATGGTCATGCTCCGATTCCACACCCGTGCGGTGGCGCGCGACAGCGGGTCGTGGCATCCTCTGTCTGTGATTCCAGACAGCGGCACGAGACCCCAGGTGCCCGCCGCGGACCAGACGCTGCGGATCCTGTCGTACCTCGCACGCCAGCGCGGGCCGGTCCCGGCGCGCACGATCGCGACCGCGCTGGAGCTCCCGCGCTCCACCGTGTACCACCTGCTCGCGGCGCTGCAGGAGCACCAGTTCGTCGTGCACCTGCCCGAGGAGCGACGCTGGGGGCTCGGCATCGCCGCGTTCGAGCTCGCCGGCGGGTACTCGCGCCAGGAGCCGCTCGCGCGGCTCGGCCGCCCCGTGCTCGCCGACCTCGTCGATCGCGCCGGCGAGAGCGCGCACCTCGCGATCATGCACGGGCGCGACGTGCTGTACATCGTCGAGGAGCGCGCGCCGCGCCGGCCCGCGCTGGTGACGGATGTCGGCGTCCGCCTGCCGTCACACCTCACCGCGACGGGCCGGGCGATGCTCGCGGCGCTGCCGCGCGAGCAGGTGCGGGCGCTGTTCCCGGATGCCGCGGCCTTCGCGGACCGCACGGGCCGGGGCCCCCAGCGGCCGGGAGAGTTGCGGGAGCTGCTCCGCGGCGTGCGGGAGCGGGGCTATGCGACCGAGGACGGCGAGGTCACCCTCGGACTGCGCTCGATCGGCGTGGTCGTGCGCGACCACGCCGGCTGGCCGGCCGCGGCCATCGCGGTGACCTGGCCCGAGGAGAGCGACCGTGCGCCCGACGACCTCGCTGCCGCAGCCACCACGGCCGCCGCCGAACTCGAGCGCCGCATTGGCCGCGCCCGCGTGCGCTGACCCGGGATCTGGGTGGGGCCTTTCGCGATGAGACCGCACGATAGCACCGGCATCCCCGCTGGTCCGGTGCTGTTGTGAGGTCTCGCCACGATTGCGGCGCCCCCGACGGCGCACGGCGCAGCGCGCATCGCACAGAGCGTAGCGCGCAGGGGTAGAGCGGTCGGGTGCGGGTGTCAGTCGACCTTCATGACGGTGCCGCCCGTCAGGCGCACCAGTTCGTCGTAGGTCATCGGGAAGACGGTGTGCGGCGTACCGCCGGCGGCCCAGATCTCGGGGTAGCCCGCGAGGTCCTCGTCGACGATCGTGCGGAGCGCCGACGGATGCCCCGTCGGCGCGACACCGCCGATGGCCTGGCCGGTGGCGTCTCGCACCTGCTCGGGCGTCGCGCGCTGGATCTTCCCGTGGCCGAGGCGCTCGGCGAGCGCCGCCGTGTCGACGCGGTGCGCGCCGCTCGTCATCACGAGCAGTGGTGCGCCATCGCTGTAGAACACCAGGCTGTTGGCGATCGCACCGACCTCGACCCCGAGCGCCTGGGCGGCGAGGACCGCGGTGGAGGCGGCATCCGGAAGCACCACGATGTCGCCGGGAATGCCGGCGGCGCGGATCGCATCGTGGACGAGGCGACTGCGGGCGGGGAGCGAGTCGGGGATGGTCACCGGCTCAGCCTAACGACGCGGTCCGCGCGCGAGGATCTCGCCGTGGGGCATGAGGAGCCAGCCGTCGTCGGATGCCGCCCATTCGCGCCAGCCGTCCGAGATGCGGTGCAGCAGCGCGTCGTCGGCGCCGGTCGCGCGCGCCGAATCGGCGAACGCCGACTGCAGCACGCGGTCCGCCCACATCCCGCCCCACCACGCGCGGTCGGCCTCGTCCTCGAAGAGCCACAGCGAGGCCGTGGCACGGATGTCGCCGAGACCGGCCTCCTGCGCCCACGCCTTCAGCCGGCGTCCGGCCGCCGGCTCGCCCGCGACGCTGCGGTGCGTCGCCAGGTACAGCGCGAGCCACTCGTCGAGCGCGGGGATCAGCGGGTACCAGATCACGCCTTCGTAGTCGACGTCGCGCGCGGCGACCACGCCGTCGGGGCCGGCGACGCGCCCGAGCTCGCGCAGCATATCGACCGGTCGATCCACGTGCTGCAGCACCTGGTGCGCGTGCACGACGTCGAAGCCGCCGTCGTCGAAGGGCAGCGCGTACGCGTCACCCACCTCGAACGACAGGTTCGGCGCCGCGTGGTCGGCCGCGGCCTGCGCGACGACGCCGGCCGAGGCATCCGTCCCGACCACGCGAGCCGGTGCGACGCGGGCCGCGAGGTCCGCGGTGATCGTGCCGGGCCCGCTGCCCACATCGAGGACCGAGACGCCTGGCCCGAGGTGCGGCAGCAGATATGCCGCGGAGTTCTCGGCGGTGCGCCAGCGGTGCGACCGCAGAACGCTCTCGTGGTGGCCGTGGGTGTAGGCGTCTGGCATCCGTCGATGCTACCGACGGCGCACACACTGCTGACGCGTGTGCAGAACTCACGCCGATGACCACGCAATGTGCCCACTCGCCGTCGACACGGTTGAACAATTCGCAGAATCGGTGTCCAATGAGAATGGATGCCGCAACGCCGCGGCGTCCGCAGCGCACTGCCCACGAGGCCCGCCGAAGGAAGAACCGCGATGACGCACACCCTGCCCCTGCCCGATTTCGCACACGAGCGGGTGGAGGTGATCACCGGCCGCCGCAGCGGCCTGTTCATCGCCGTCGCGCTCCACTCGTCCGTGCTCGGCTCCGCCCTCGGCGGCGCGCGCCTGTGGACGTACCCTCACTGGAGCGACGCCCTCGGCGACGCACTGCGTCTGTCGGCCGCCATGACCCTCAAGAACGCCGCGGCCGGCCTCGACGCCGGCGGCGGCAAGTCCGTCATCGCCCTGCCTCCCGGCACCACGCTCGACACCGACCGGCGCCGCGCCGCGTTCCTCGACCTCGGCGACGCGGTCGAGTCGCTGCACGGGCTGTACCGCACCGCCGAGGACGTCGGCTCGACAACCGAGGACATGCTCGTCGTCAGCGAGCGCACGGAGCACGTCGTGGGCCTGCCCGACGCCGTGGGCGGCTCGGGCGAGCCCGCCGGCCCCACGAGCCTCGGCGTGTACGAGTCGCTGCGCGCGACGCTCGAGCGCGTCGCAGGCACCGCCGACGTCGAGGGACGCCGCATCACGATCTCCGGCCTCGGCCAGGTCGGCAGCCGTCTCGCGGTGCGCCTCTCGGCCGAGGGCGCGCGCCTCACGGTGACCGACGTGAACCCCGCCAAGCGCGACCTCGCCACCGAACTCGGTGCGGAGTGGATCGCCCCGGGCGAGGAGCACCTCGTCCCCGCCGACGTGTTCGTGCCGGCCGGCATCGGCGGACTCCTCACCGACGAGGTCATCGACGCCCTCGACGCGAAGGCCGTGTGCGGCCCCGCGAACAACCCGCTCGCCGACCACAGCGGCGCGGCCCGCCTCGCCGGTCGCGGCATCCTGTACGCCCCCGACTTCGTCGTCAACGCGGGCGGCGTGATCTACCTCGACCTCGAGGCGAAGCACCTGGGCACGCGCACCGAGATCATGGAGCGCGTGGGCCAGATCGGCGACACCGTGCGCCGCATCTTCGACGAGGCCTCCTCGCGCGGCGTCACGCCGCTCGAGGCCGCCGAGGGCCTCGCCGCGGAGCGCCTGGCCGCCGGCGGCCGCCAGCCCGCACTCGCGCACTGAACCGGCACGCGCCCGGCCACCGGAGGGGATGGCCGGGCGCGGTGCAGGGGTGAGACTGCGTCCCACCCATCGCGGAATCGCGTTCCACAATCCTCGATGCGGGTGGCATGATGGTCGCACGGCCGGGCCTGGGCCCGCCGACGACGACCGTCATGCCGCCCGATCGAAGGAGATCCGGTGTTCACCAGTCCCGAACCCGATATCGAGATTCCCGAACTCGACGTCTACGACTACCTCTTCGCGAGCCTGACCGACGAGGAGCTGGGGCGCATCGCGCTCATCGATCCCGCGACCGGGGCCGAGACCACGTACGGCGCGCTGCGCGGGCAGATCGACCTCTTCGCGGGCGCGCTCGCCGCTCGCGGCGTCGGCGTCGGGACCGTGCTGGGCCTCCTCTGCCCGAACGTTCCCGCCTTCGCGACGGTGTTCCACGGCATCCTGCGCGCGGGCGCCACCGTGACGACCGTCAACTCGCTGTACACGGCGGGCGAGATCGAGAAGCAGCTGCGCGATGCCGGGGCCACCTGGCTCGTCACCGTGAGCCCGCTCCTCCCCCAGGCCCAGGCCGCCGCCGAGGCCGTCGGCATCCCCCACGAACGCGTCATCGTACTCGACGGCGCCTCGGGTCACCCGAACCTCCGGGAGCTGCTCACCGAGGGCGCGCCCGCACCCGACGTCTCGTTCGACCCGGCGACGCACATCGCGGTGCTCCCCTACTCATCGGGCACGACCGGCATCCCCAAGGGCGTGATGCTCACGCACCAGAACCTCGTCGCGAACGTCGCACAGTGCCGCGTCGCGCTCGACCTCGCCGAGACCGACCGCGTGCTGGCGGTGCTGCCCTTCTTCCACATCTACGGCATGACGGTGCTGCTCAACCTCGCGCTGCGTCAGCGTGCGAGCCTCGTGACGATGCCGAAGTTCGACCTCGTCGAGTTCCTCACGAACATCCAGAAGTTCCAGTGCACCTACCTGTACATCGCGCCGCCGATCGCGGTCGCGCTGGCCAAGCACCCGATCGTCGACCAGTTCGACATCTCGAGCGTCCGCACGGTGTTCTCGGGAGCGGCCCCGCTCGACGGCGAGACCGCCGAGACGGCGGGGCGCCGCATCAACGCGCGCATGATGCAGGGATACGGCATGAGCGAGCTGAGCCCCGTCTCGCACGCGATGCCGGTGGACCGCTACGACATCCCGGTCAGCTCGGTCGGCGTGATGCTGCCCAACACGCTCAACAAGCTCATCGACACCGAGACGGGCGAGGAGATCACCGAGCTCGGCCCGGACGGCGTCACGAAGGCGGGCGAGCTCTGGGTCAAGGGACCCAACGTCATGCTCGGCTACCTGAACCAGCCGCAGGCGACGTCCGAGACGCTCGATGCCGACGGATTCCTCCACACCGGCGACATCGCCGTCTACCACGAGGGCGGCTACTTCTCGATCGTCGACCGGGTCAAGGAGCTCATCAAGTACAAGGGCTACCAGATCGCTCCCGCCGAGCTCGAGGCGCTGCTGCTCGGCCATCCGAAGGTGATGGATGCCGCGGTCATCGGCGTGCTCGACGACGACAAGCAGGAGATCCCCAAGGCCTTCATCGTCGCCGCCCCCGACTCCGGCCTCACCGAGGACGAGGTCATGGCCTTCGTCGCCGAGCACGTCGCCCCGCACAAGAAGGTGCGCCGCGTGGAGTTCATCGAGGCGATCCCTAAGTCCAGCGCCGGCAAGATCCTCCGCAAGGACCTGCGCGCCCGTGAGGCCGCCCCGGTCTGAGCTCCTCCGCGGACGCACGGATGCCGCGGCGAACGCGTTTCGCCGCGGCATCCGTGCGCGCGGCCACTAGTTTGGCGCCATGGAAGGACTCTGGCTCGCTGCCCTGAGCGGACTCATCGGCGGCGGAGCGCTGCTCGTCGGGGCCGCGGTCGCGTGGTACGTCGACATCCCGCAGCGCATCGTCGCCGGGATCATGGCCGTCGGCGCGGGCGTGCTCATCTCGACGCTGGCATTCGAGCTCGTCGAAGAAGCCGCGGCAGACGGCGGTCTCGTGCCGACGACCGTCGGGTTCCTGGGCGGCGCGATCCTCTACATCGTGGCGGACCAGCTGATCTCTCGACGCAGCAAGCGGGCGGCCGCCGCTCCGCCTCAGATCGATGCCTCCTCGGTGACCGGGTACTCCGACGGCTCCGAGGTCTCCGCGAGCATCGTCGCCCGCCGCGCCGGAGCGCAGGCGGTGAGCGGAGCGGGTCTGGTGATCGCTGTCGGCGCGCTGATCGACGGCATCCCGGAGTCCATCGTCATGGGCCTGTCGGTGCTGCAGGGCGGGATCAGCATCCCGATCGTCGCGGCGATCGCGATCAGCAACTTCCCCGAGGGACTCGGCTCGACCGCCGCCCTCAAGCGCGGCGGCTCGAGCGGGAGGTACGTCGCCCTGCTGTGGAGCGGGATCGCGCTGATCACCGTCGTCGCGTCGGTGCTCGGCTACGTCGCGTTCCAGTCGGCGTCGCCGAACCTCATCGCGCTCATCACGACGATCGCCGCGGGTGGCCTGCTCGCGATGGTGTGCAACACGATGATCCCGGAGGCGTTCGACGAGCAGCACGCGCTCACCGGCCTGTGGGCGACGATCGGCTTCCTCGCCGCGTTCCTCCTGCACGAGCTCGCCTGAGTACCCCGGACACTCGAGGCGTTTCGTCTTCGGGCCGGGCAACGGCACCGCCCCTGACCACCGGTCGTTGAGCGAGCGAGGAACGAGCGAGACGAAACGCCCCGGACCGATGGGCGGCGCGTGGTCGAATGACGCCCTTACGCGGTCGCCCAGAGGTCGTCGTCTGCGGCGCCGGGCGCCTCGACAGAGAGGCCGTGCAGCAGTTCGAGGGCGGCACGCGCCTCGTCGATGCGGCCTTCGACGGCCAGCTCGCGGATGCGCACCGACGGCTGGTGCAGAAGCACGCCCGCGAGGTGGCGCAGCGCCGCCTCGACGTCGTCGCCCGCGCCGCGCGAGCGCGCTCGTGCGATCTCGGCGTCGACGATCCGCAGCACGTCGCCGCGGAGAGCCGTGATCGCGGGGCCGGCCTCGCGGTCGGCGTGGAACTCGGTGGCCGCGTCGCCCACGATCGCGCGCGCGTCGGCGTGCGCGCTGAACTCGGCGAGCGGCGCGTGCAGGCGGATGGTCTCGAGATCGAGCAGTTCGACCGCCTCGACCGCGCCGACGGCGGGGTCGACGTTGCGCGGGAGCCCGAGGTCGATCACGAGCACGCGTCGTCCGGGGGTGAACGCGTCCGCGTGCACGACGGCGTCTGCCGTGCAGGTGATGACGACGTCGGCCTGGGCGACGGCGGCCGCGAAGTCCGACACGGGGATCAGCCCGTGCTGCGCGGCGAACGCCTCGGCGCGGCCCGACGGGGAGAAGACGTGGATGTCGCCGGCACCGCGGGCGCGCAGCGCCTCGACCGTGCGGACGGCGTACTTTCCGGTGCCCACCAGCACGATCTTCGCAGCGGCCCACTCGGCGACGCGGCTCGACGCCAGTTCGAGGGCGAGGCGCACGAGCGAACGGTGCGCTCCGCGCAGCTGGGTGCGGTTGCGCACGCCGCGGCTGGTGTGGGTGGCCTTCTGGAACAGGCGCTCCAGCTCGCTCGAGGTCATGCCGTCGGCGCGGGCGGCGTCGAGCGCGCGACGCACCTGACCCGAGATCTCGTCTTCGCCGACCGACATCGATTCGAGGCCGCTGGTGACGGCGAAGAGGTGGGCCGCAGCATCCGCCCCCTGATGGACCGCGACCGACGCGCGCAGCAGATCGACGGAGACGCCGGATGCGTCGGCCATCGCCTCGATGACGGACTCGGCCGCGACGGCCTCGCCGCCCGTGAGCGGCTCGTCGATGTCGAGATAGGCCTCGAAGCGGTTGCACGTCGCGAGCACGACGGCGCCGGAGACGAAGATCTCGTCGTCCACGAGGGCGCGCGTCGCCGTGGGCGCCCCCACAGAGAGACGCTCCAGGATGTCGAGGCTCGCGTTCCGATGGTTCGCGGTCAGACAGAGGAGCACAGACCTAATCTTAACGTGTGTCGTTGCATGACTCTCACCCTTCCGTCCTTCAGAGAAACGATCCCCCTGCGCTGATACGCGCGTATCGAGGTGATCGTCCGCCGCGGACGCCGGTGTGGTTCATGCGCCAGGCGGGGCGCTCGCTGCCCGAGTACCGCGAGCTGCGGGTGGGCACCGACATGCTCGACGCCTGCCTGAATCCCGAGCTCGCCAGCGAGATCACGCTGCAGCCGGTGCGCCGGCACGGCGTCGACGCGGGAATCTTCTTCAGCGACATCGTGATCCCGGTGCGCCTGTCGGGCGTCGACGTGCGCATCGTCGCGGGGCGCGGCCCGGTGCTCGAGAACCCGGTGCGGACGGCGGCGGATGTCGCGTCCCTCCCTCCGCTCGACCCTGCGGCGCTCGCCCCGGTCCGCGACGCGGTCGCGCTCACCGTCGCAGAACTCGGCACGACTCCGCTCATCGGCTTCGCGGGTGCGCCGTACACGCTCGCGTCGTATCTCGTCGAGGGCGGCCCGTCGAAGGAGCAGCTGAAGACGCGGGCGCTCATGCACTCCGACCCCGACACCTGGGCGGCGCTGCTGACGTGGTGCGCCGCGATCACCGGGCAGTTCCTCGCCGCGCAGATCGAGGCGGGCGCGTCGGCCGGGCAGCTCTTCGACTCGTGGGCGGGCTCGCTCAGTCTCGCCGACTACACGCAGCACGTCGCGCCGTTCTCCGCTCTGGCACTCGACGCCGTGCGGCACCTCGACGTGCCCCTGGTGCACTTCGGCGTCGGCACCGGCGAACTGCTCGCCGCGATGCGCGACGTCGGCGTCGACACCGTGGGCGTCGACTGGCGTCTCCCGCTCGACGAGGCCGTACGCCGGCTCGGTCCCGACGTCTCGGTGCAGGGCAACATCGACCCGGCGCTGCTGCGCGCACCGTGGCCGGTGCTCGAGGCGCACATCCTCGACGTGCTCGAGCGCGGCCGCGCCGCCCGGGCGCATGTCGTGAACCTCGGGCACGGCGTCCCGCCCGACACCGACCCGACCGTGCTCACGCGCATCGTGGAGTTCGTCCACGCGAATGGCTGACTTCAGCGTCGTCGGCGGCGGCGTCGCAGGGCTCGTCGTCGCCCGGCGGCTGGCTGCCTCGGGCGCCTCGGTGACGGTGTGGGAGGCATCCGATCATCTCGGCGGCACGGTCGCGCGGCACGAGGTCGGAGGACTCGCGCTCGACGCCGGGGCCGAGAGCTTCGCGGTCCGCGGCGGCGCGGTCCAGGCACTGCTCGTGGACCTGGGCCTCGCCGGCGACATCGTCGCTCCCGCTCCGGGACCGGCGTGGCTGCAGCCCGCCACGGGCGATGCCGTCCCCCTGCCCGCGACCGCACTGCTCGGCATTCCGGCGGACCCCCTCGCCGACGATGTCGTGCGCGTGGTCGGACTCGCGGCGGCGGAACGAGCCGTCGCGCTCGACGCCCGGCCGGTCGTCGAGGTGCCCGCGATGCTCGGTCCGCTCGTGCGGGAGCGTCTCGGAGCCGAGGTGCTCGATCGACTCGTCGCACCCGTCGTGCACGGCGTGCACTCTCAGCACCCCGACCAGCTCCCGGTCGCACGCGCCCACCCCGGGCTCGCCGACGCCGTCGCGAATGCGGGTTCGCTCGGCGGAGCCGTCGCGCGGCTGCGTGCTGCCGCTCCCCCGGGCGCGGCGGTCGCGGGGATCCGCGGCGGCATCAACCGGCTCGTCCCCGCCCTCGCCGACGACCTCGCGCGGCGCGGGGGCGACATCCGCCTCGGAACGCGGGTCGGCGACCTCGGCGCTCTCGATGGCACCGTGGTCGTGGCCGCCCCGGGCGTGGCCGCCCCTGCCCCACCGGGTCGTCGCATCGACCTCGTGACGCTCGTGGTGGAGCAGGGCGAGTTGGATGCCGCACCCCGCGGCACCGGACTGCTCGTCGCCGCCGGAGCACCGGTGGGCGCCCGCGCGCTCACGCACGCCACGGCCAAGTGGGAGTGGCTCCGCGAAGCCGCCGCCGGGCGTCACGTGTTGCGGCTCTCGTACGACGAGACGCCCGCCGACCCCGTCGCCGCCGCACGTGCCGACGCGGAGACGCTGCTGGGCGTGCGCCTGCCGGTCCTGGTCGACGCAGCCCAGGTGTTCTGGGTGCGGCCGGCCGCAGCATCCGTCCCCTCCGACAGGGTCGTCGTCGGCGAGACAGTGGCGGGATCCGGCCTCGCCGGCATCGTCGCCCACGCGGAGCGCACGGCGACGGAGCTGCTGGCGCGCTGACCGGCGTTCCCGCTGAACTTACTCGGTCCGGACTTCGCATCCTCTCCGGGCCCCCCACCCTGCGAAGTCCGGACTTCGTATCCGTCCCGGACCCAAACCCGCGAAGTCCGGACTTCGCATCCTCTACTGGCCCCCACCCTGCGAACTCCGGACTTCGCGCGGAGGAGCACGACGGGGACCCACCCGCACGGTCCGGACAACGCGGGACCTCCGCCGCCGAATCCTGCGAAGTCCGGACTTCGCGCGGGAGGGGGCTGAGGATGGACCCCGGCCTGCGGGCGGCGCGGATTGACACGGCGCTCCCGGAAACCGCCCATGCCGGGGATGGAAAGATGGACGCATGACCGACCCCGCGGCGAACTCCCCCACTGAAACCCTCGGCTACACCCTGTGGGCCGTCTTCCGTCGCGACGCCTCTGCGCCCGCCCCCGCCGGCGACCTGACTGCGGCGGTCGCCGAGGTCGAGGCATCCGGGGTCACCGTCCGCGGGTTCTACGACGTGTCGGGCCTGCGCGCCGACGCCGACCTCATGATCTGGCTCACCGGCGTGGGCATCGCGCCCGAGGTGCTGCAGTCGGCGCTCCGTACGCTCCGCCGCACCGAGCCGCTCGCCTCGCTCGTGCCGGTCTGGAACGCGATGGGCGTGCACCGCGACGCCGAGTTCACCGCCAGCCACCTGCCCGCGTTCATGCGCGACAAGGATCCCGAGACGTGGCTCACGGTCTACCCGTTCGTGCGGTCGTACGACTGGTACATCCTCCCCGACGACGAGCGCCGCCAGATGCTCGCCGACCACGGTCGCAAGGGCGCCGCGCACCGCAGCGTGCTGAGTAACACCGTCGCGTCGTTCGCGCTCGGCGACTACGAGTGGATCCTCGCCCTCGAGGCACCCGAACTCGTCGAACTGGTGGACCTCATGCGCGACCTCCGACAGACCGAGGCACGTCGCCACGTGCGCGAGGAAGTGCCGTTCTACACCGGACGCCGCATCGGCCTCGACGAGATCGCCGAGGTGCTGGCGTGACCACGCTGCGCATCGGCACACGCGGCAGCACGCTCGCGCTGACGCAGACCGGCATGGTCGCCGACGATCTCGCCGACGCGTACGGCGTCACGACCGAGCTCGTCACCATCACGACCGACGGCGACCGCTCCAACGAGCCGCTGTCGCGCGCCGGCGGCACCGGGCTCTTCACCGGGGCGCTTCGCGATGCACTGCTCGCCGGCGAGTGCGACGTCATCGTCCACTCGCTCAAGGACCTCCCGACCGCTCCCCACGAGCACCTCGTCGTCGCAGCCACGCCCGCGCGCGAAGACCCGCGCGACGCGCTCATCGCCCGCGACGGCCTCACGCTCGACGAGCTTCCCGCCGGCGCGCGCGTCGGCACCGGCTCCCCTCGCCGTATGGCGCAGCTGCGCTCCCGTCGTCCCGACCTCGAGGTCGTCGACATCCGCGGCAACGTCGACACGCGCCTCGGCAAGGTGACCAGCGGAGAGCTGGATGCCGTCATCCTGGCCGCCGCCGGCCTCACGCGCATCGGCCGCACCGACGTCGTGACCGAGTTCCTCGACGCCGACCGCTGGCCGACGGCCCCGGGCCAGGGCGCACTCGCGATCGAGGTGCGCCGTGGCGAGGAGCACCTCGTCGACCGGCTCGACCACGCTGAGACCCGCGCAGCCGTCGAAGCAGAGCGCGAAGTGCTCGCCCTCCTCGAGGCCGGCTGCTCGGCTCCGGTCGGCGCGCGCGCCGTCGTCGACGCCGGGCTGCTCCTCCTCTCGGCGAGCGTGTACAGCCTCGACGGCACGACGACCCTCACCTCGTCGCACGCCACCGTGTGGCCCGAAGACGAGGGCGATCCGTCGCGCGAGGTCGCAGCATCCGTCGCCCGTGAACTGCTCGATGCCGGCGCCGCCGGCCTGACGGGAGAACGCCCATGAGTTACGCCCCAGCAGACCGGCCCCGCCGGCTGCGCGCGACGCCGGCGATGCGGCGCCTCGTCGCCGAGACGCGCCTGCACCCGGCCGAGTTGATCCTGCCGCTCTTCGTCCGCGAGGGCGCGGGCGAGCCGGTGCCGATCTCGTCCATGCCGGGTGTCGTGCAGCACTCGACCGAGAGCCTGAAGCGTGTGGTGGCGGATGCCGCGGCCGCCGGCATCGGCGGCATCATGCTGTTCGGCGTGCCCGAGCACAAGGACGCGGTGGGCTCCGGCGCGACGGATCCCGACGGCATCCTCAACGTCGCGACGCGCATCGCCGTCGCCGAGGCGGGCGACGCGCTCGTCGTGCAGACCGACCTGTGCCTCGACGAGTTCACCGACCACGGTCACTGCGGCGTCCTCGACGCGAAGGGGTACGTCGACAACGACGCGACCCTGGAGCGCTACCGCGACATGGGTGTGGCCCAGGCAGAAGCGGGCTCGCAGCTGCTGGGACTGTCGGGCATGATGGACGGCCAGGTCGCCGCCGTACGCGACGCGCTCGACGACTCCGGCTACGGCAACACCCCGATCCTCGCCTACGCGGCGAAGTACGCCTCGGCGTTCTACGGACCGTTCCGCGAGGCCGTGCAGTCCTCGCTCGAGGGCGACCGCCGCACCTACCAGCAGGACCCGGCGAACCGCCGCGAGGGAGCCCGAGAGCTCGATCTCGACATCGCGGAGGGCGCCGACATCGTGATGGTCAAGCCCGCGATGAGCTACCTCGACGTGCTGGCGGACGCCGCGGCGACCAGCCCCGTCCCCGTCTGGGCCTACCAGGTGTCGGGCGAGTACGCCATGATCGAGGCGGCCGCCGCCCACGGGTGGATCGACCGCCGCCGTGCGATCGAGGAGTCGGTGGTCGGCATCCGCCGCGCCGGCGCCGACGCCGTGCTGACCTACTGGGCCCTGGAGCTTGCGGAGTGGATCCGATGACGACGAACGCACAGGAATTCGCCCGCGCCCGCGGCGCCATGCCGGGCGGCGTGAACTCGCCCGTGCGCGCCTTCGGCTCGGTCCACGAGACGCCGCGCTTCTTCGTGTCGGCGTCCGGCCCGTACGTCACCGACGTCGAGGGGCGCGAATACGTCGACCTCGTCGGCTCGTGGGGTCCCGCGATCCTCGGGCACGCCCACCCCGCGGTCGTGAAGGCGGTTCAGGATGCCGCGGCCCACGGCCTCGGCTTCGGTGCGAGCACGCCGGGCGAGACGGAGCTGGCCGAGCTGATCGCCGCTCGCGTTTCGCGCCCCTCTTCGGTCGTTGAGCCCGTCGAAACGCATCCGGTGGAGCGGGTGCGCCTCGTCTCCACGGGCACCGAGGCGACGATGACCGCGATCCGCCTCGCGCGCGGGGCGACCGGGCGCGACCTCATCGTGAAGTTCGCCGGGCACTACCACGGGCACTCCGACGGCCTGCTGGCCGAGGCGGGGTCGGGCGTCGCGACGCTCGCGATGCCGGGCTCCGCGGGCGTTCCCGCCCCGATCGCCGCGCAGACGCTGGTCATCGCATACAACGACCTCGACGCCGTCCGCGAGGTGTTCGAGGCGCGCGGCGACGACATCGCCGCCGTCATCGTGGAGGCGGCGCCCGCGAACATGGGCATCGTCCCGCCCGCGCACGGCTTCAACGCCGCGCTCGCGGAGACCGCGCACGCGCACGGGGCGCTGCTCATCCTCGACGAGGTGCTCACCGGCTTCCGCGTCGGGCCCGCCGGGTGGTACGGCATCGACCCGGTGCCGTTCTCGCCCGACCTCATCACGTTCGGCAAGGTCGTGGGCGGCGGGCTCCCGCTCGCCGCGATCGGCGGCTCCGCCGCGCTCATGGAGCTGCTCGCACCGCTCGGACCCGTGTACCAGGCCGGCACGCTGAGCGGGAACCCGCTCGCCGTCGCCGCGGGGCGCACGACGCTCGACCACCTCGACGCCGCCGCGTACGCCCGCATCGACGGCGCGGCGACGACGATCGCCGATGCCGCAGCATCCGCCCTCTCCGAAGCCGGCGTCACGCACGTCGTGCAGCGCTCGGGCAACCTGTTCTCGATCCAGTTCGCGGCGGAGGCGCCGACGGACTACGACACGGTGAAGGCGCAGGAGGCGTTCCGCTACCCGCCGTTCTTCCGCGCGATGCTCGCGCAGGGCGTCTCGCTGCCGCCGTCGGTGTTCGAGGCGTGGTTCGTGTCGGCCGCGCACGACGACACCGCCGTGTCGCGCATCGTCGAGGCCCTCCCGGCCGCCGCGCGCGCCGCTGCCGAGGCCACTCCCGACTGAGGCTTCCGGGCCTCGAGACGTCGCGGTCACGGCGCCGGCGGTCCACCCGCCGACGCCGTGCCGGCTTCAGCTGCCGGACGCGACCAGTGGGTGGCCCGCGGCGTCGGCGAGCGCGTTGGCGATGTGGACGGCGGGGTCTTCGCAGGGACCGGTCGTGCGGCCACCGGGCGTGGTCGGCGCGTCAGCCGGGCACTCTCCCGACTTGATGTCGCTGTCGACCATGACGATCAGTGTGGTCCCCGACTCGGCGTGGTGCTGCACGACGGTGTTGTATCCCATCAGCTCCCCGGTGTGGCCGTACCAGCCGAGCGCGAGTCCGAGCCCGAGCCCGTAGGCCCGCGCCTCGGACTGCGGAGCGTCCTTGTCGGGCCCGAGGTAGACCGGGATGTCGAAGTCGAACGAGTCGAGGCGCGTCGCCTGCCACTGCGGCGACAGGATGCCCTCCCCCGTGGCCAGCGCTTCGCCCCACGTCAGGAGGTCGTCGAGATCGGAGATCATCGCGCCCGCCGACCAGCCCCACGAGGGGTTCCAGTCCGTGGCCTCGACCGGCAGGTTGTCGTCGGTCCCCTGGGTCGTGTACCCGTGCGCGTGCGGGTCGGGGAACGAGGCGTCCGTCGGGAAGAAGGTGGCCGACAGCCCGAGCGGCTCGGTGATCTGCTCGCGCATGACGTCCTGGATGGGCTTGCCGGCGACCTGCTCGATGACCATGCCCAGGAGCACGGTGTTCGTGTTCGAGTAGAACGTCATCGTCCCCGGCGGGTACATCGGCTCGGTCCCCTTGACGAGGTCGACCAGTTCCTGCGGCGTCCACACGTGGTTCGGGTCGCTGAACAGCGTGTCTTGGAACGACTGGTCGAAGGTGTACGACGGGATGCCGCTGCGCATGGAGGCGAGGTCGTACAGCGTCGCGTCGCCGTTGGGCATGCCGGGGATGTACATCTCGATGGGGTCGTCGAGCGAGAGCTCGCCCTGCTCGGCGAGCTGCAGCAACGCGGTGATCGTGAAGGTCTTGGTGACGCTGCCGACCCGCTGGTTGACGTCTGCGGTCATCGGGATCGTCTTGTCCCAGTCCTGGTAGCCGATCGTCGCCGCCCACGTGCCCTCGGGGGTGCGGATCGCCATGACGGCGCCCGGAGCGCAGGACTCGGGTCGCCGGATGTCTCGGCGCTCGCACTGCCCGCAGGCTGCCCGGAGAGGATGGAAAAGCCGAAGGCCCCCACACTGTGGGGGCCTTCTTTCGGTGGACCTGAGGGGAATCGAACCCCTGACCTCCTCGATGCGAACGAGGCGCGCTACCAACTGCGCTACAGGCCCGTGAACCTCGAAAACACTATCACGGTTCGAGAGGCGCTCCGAATCGGCGGAGCCCCCGCGGGGCCCCTATTCGCCGACCGCACGGCGGGTCAGCAACTGCCGCACGTGCGCCTCGATCTCGGCGTCGTCGACATACCCCATGCGGGCGTATTCGGACTCGGCGGAGGCCGTCCGCGCGGTCCGCGCGACGTCGATCGAGGGCGGCTGCTGCGCCGCCGCACGCGCCGCCATGGCCTCTTCGAGGGCGGCCTGACGCAACGCTGCCCGAGCGGCTTCGCCATCCAGCACCGCGGCGGCCCGCGAGCCCGCCGACGCCGTGAGAGGGCGGGGAAGATCGCGCGGCGCCCACTCGCGCTGCTCGCGCTCGAGGGCCACATCCTGCAGTTCCGCGGTGCGGCGGGGCGCGGCATCCGTCGCCCGCGACACGGCGCGCGCGGCGACGCGGGACAGACGGTGAAGGATCAGACCCGATGCTGCCACCAGGCCGACTCCGGCCCACATCAGGGTCTGCGCACCGGCGGTGATCGTCTCGTACACGCCCCACACGGCGATCCCCATGCCGATGACAGCCGCGAACGTCGCTGCGAGTCGGAACCGGCGCCGTGCGCGCGCGCGGCGCGCCGCCGGGAGGGAACGGACCGAGGCGAGGTCGGTACGTGCGGCTGCAGCAGCCTGCGCACGTTCGGCACGGGCCCGCTCCAGATCGACGCGCGCGGCAGCCTCGGCGGCGACCCGGTCGGTGCGTGCACGTTCCACGCCGAGGCGGGCGGCGGCCTCGGCGGCCTCGCGCTCGCCCTTGGCGATCTCGAGTTCGACGCGGGCACCCTCGAGAGCCGCGTGCTCGCGCTCGGCCAGGGCCCGCTTCGCGAGCTTCTGCTGCGCGGCGGCGGTGCGGGCGTTGAGCTCGAGCCGCACCTCTTCGGGTGTCTCGCTCGTCTCAGCGAGCACGCGGAGAGCCTGATTCAGGCGGACGGCGTTGCGCTCGGCCGCGTCGAACTGGCGACGACTGTGCCACGAGGGCAACAGATACACCAGCCACAGGGCGACCGCGACGAGAACGATGACTCCCCCACCCCACACCTGCCCGCCCATGGTCACCACGGTAAGCGACCGGACGGCGGTGTCCCGAACATCCGCGCGCGTGTCACGCAAGACGGATTTCTCGCGTGGTCAGGCACGGTGATGCGCGGCGGCCCACCGGCGGTGGTGGAAAACGGCAACCGGACGACCTATGCGTGCAGCCGGTCCGCGGGCGGAACCGTGGCCGCGTCCTGGGGCACACGACCCGACACCCAGCGCTGGAGCACGCCCTCGGGGACGTCCTCACGGACCAGGGCGAACGCGTAGTGGTCGCGCCAGTCGCCGTCGATGTGGATGAAGCGGCGGCGCAGCCCTTCGTAGCGGAAGCCGAGCTTCTCGACCACGCGCAGGCTGGCCCGGTTCTCGGGACGGATGCAGATCTCCATGCGGTGCAGCCGCAGTTCCGAGAAGCAGATGTCGGTCGCGAGAGCCACCGCCGTCGGGGTGATGCCCCGCCCGGCGAACCGCTCGCTCACCCAGTACCCGATCGTCGCGGACGCGAGCGAGCCGCGGGCGACCCCCCACACGTTCAGCTGGCCCGCGACCTCGCCGTCGGACTCCATGACGAACGGCACGCCGGCGCCGTCACGGTACTGCTGCAGCAGCCGGCGGATGCCGACGCGCATGTCGAACGACACCGGCCCATCGGGACTGGTCGCCTCCCAGGGGCGCAGCCAGCCGCGGTTCGAGAGCAGCTCGTTCTGCAGCACGCGCGCGTCGCGCTGGCGGACGAGGCGGATCGCCACCGACCCGTGCCTGCGGGGAGCCGACAGATCCACGAGACCCCCTCGAACGGGCGGCGTCAGAGGTTCGCCGCGAAATCCTTGAACCAGGGACGCAGTGCGGGACCGAGATCTTCGCGATCAGCCGCCAACTGCACGATGGCCTTGATGTAATCCACCCTATCGCCGGTGTCGTAGCGGCGGCCACGGAAAACCACGCCGTAGACGCCGGGGCCATCGGGGTCGCTCGCGAGCTCCTGGAGCGCGTCGGTGAGCTGGATCTCGCCCCCCTTGCCGGGCTCGGTGCGCTCGAGGATCTCGAACACGTTCGGCGACAGCACGTAACGGCCGATCACGGCCAGGTTCGACGGCGCGTCCTCCGCCTTGGGCTTCTCGACGAGACCGTTGACCTTCACGATGCCGTTGCCGTCGGTCGACTCCACCGATGCGACGCCGTACAGGTGGATGTGCTCGGGGTCGACCTCCATGAGGGCGATGATCGCCGCTCCGGTGCGCTCGTGCTCCTCGATCATGGTGGTCAGCAGCTCGTCGCGCTCGTCGATGAGGTCGTCACCGAGCATGACGGCGAACGACGAGCCGCCGACGTGGGCCTTGGCCCGCAGCACCGCGTGGCCGAGACCCTTGGGCTCGCCCTGGCGCACGAAGTGGATGTCGGCGAGATCGCTCGACTCCAGCACGCGATGCAGGCGGTCGGTGTCTCCCTTGTCCTTCAGCTTCTCCTCGAGCTCGGGAACCGAGTCGAAGTGGTTCGAGATCGCGTTCTTGTTGCGCCCGATGATCACCAGGATGTCGTCGATGCCCGCCTGCGCCGCCTCTTCGACGACGTATTGGATCGCCGGCTTGTCGACGACGGGAAGCATCTCTTTCGGCATCGCCTTCGTCGCGGGGAGGAAGCGGGTGCCCAGGCCCGCAGCGGGGATGACTGCCTTGATGGAGGTGTGCGCCATGGTGAGAGTCTAGGTGCGACGATGAGACCCTCTCGCCCGAACGGACGGTGTGCGATACTCCGCGCCGTACAATCGACACCATGTCCGACGCCATCGCCGATGCCAAGCGCGCCCTCCGCGCCGAGCTTCGCGAGCGACGCCAGTGCCTCTCGCCGCAGGCGCGCGAGACCGCCGAGGCGGGCATCCACGCGCAGCTCGACTCCCTCGTCGCCGAGCACGGCGCCCGCTCCATCTCGTGCTTCCTGTCGACCACGGCCGAGCCGGGCACCCGCTCTTTCGTGGCGGATGCCGTGAGCCGCGGCATCCGTGTCCTCCTCCCCGTGACGCGGGCGGACGGCCTGCTGGACTGGGCGGTCGCCACCGGCGAGGACGACATCGCCGAGGGCATGTACGGACTCCCCGAGCCCGTCGGCGAACTGCTCGGCCCGATCGCGGTCAACGACGTCGACCTCCTCGTCATCCCCGCCGCCTCCGTCGACCGCACCGGGATGCGGCTCGGCTGGGGACGCGGCTTCTACGACAAGACGCTCGGGTCGATGGAGCGATGCCCTCCCGTCTACGCGGTCGTCTTCGACTCCGAGTTCGTGGACGAACTGCCGAGCGACGAACTCGACGAGCGCGTGACGGGCGTCGTCACCCCCACGCGCACCATCACCCTCGCGCCCACGCGGCGCTGACAGCCGAACCGAGAGAACCATGCCCACCTACGCCTACGCCTGCAAGCAGTGCGGCCACCGCTTCGACGCCGTGCAGTCCTTCGCCGATCCGACCCTGACCGAGTGCCCGGAGTGCGGCGGAGCGCTCCGCAAGGAGTACGGCTCGATCGGCGTCACCTTCAACGGTTCGGGTTTCTACCGCACCGATTCCCGCGCGGGCGCCAAGCCCTCGGGCTCGGGCTCGGGCTCGAGCGGTGGATCGGATGCCTCGGGTGGCGCGTCCTCGTCGACTTCGACATCATCGAAGACCGAGGCGAAGGCCTCGCCCGCGTCGTCCGGAGCCTGATCCTCCGGCGCCCCAGACGCGGAACGACACCCAGGGGGTACACGTGATCAAGGGCTTCAAGGAATTCATTCTCCGCGGCAACGTCATCGACCTGGCGGTCGCGGTCGTCATCGGCGCCGCGTTCACGGCGGTCGTCAACGCGATCGTCGCGAGCATCATCAACCCGCTCATCGAGCTCGTGTGGAAGCCGGCTGAGGACGGCACGATCGGCATCACCGTGCAGGGTCTGTGGGGTCCGGTGACCTTCCCGATCAACGACCTCATCAACGCAGTGATCGCTTTCCTCGCCGTCGCGATCGTCGTCTACTTCGTCTTCGTGCACCCGATGAACGTGCTCAAGGAGCGCGCCGCCGCGAAGGCCGGCATCACCCCCGCCGACGAGGAGCCGAAGCTCCCGACCGAGCAGGAGATCCTGGTGCAGATCCGCGACATCCTCGAGAAGCAGGGCACCGCGCCTCGCGCTCAGTAGTGCGGCGGGACGTCGCGCCGCAGGCGCTCATCGTTCGGACCGGCTGAATCGGATGCCGCGTTCCCCTGGCCCTTGCGGCCGGTCGGGGGCGCGGCATCCGTCGTCTCATCGGCCGGGACCGGCTCAGCCGTGGTCCCCGGCGCGGGCGTCAGCTTGGCGCGGCGGGAGCCCTTGACGCGTTCGATCCGCTGGCGGTCACTCGATGACATCGATGGGCTGGGTCTCGTTGTCGACCCGGGGCGCGTCCGGCGGCACGCCCAGCATGGCCGCGATGCGCTGCGCGACATCGGCGGGGTCGCGATACAGGTCGAACGAGTGCACGCGCACGTAGTGCCAGCCGAGGCGCCGCAGGATCTGCGGGCGCAACCGCAGCGACTCGCGCAGCGACTCGCCGATCGTCTCGGGGTCGCTCTCGACCACGACCGCCTTGCCGTCGTACTGCGCGACGAGCGGCAGCAGGCCGCGGTAGTGCACGTCGACGGAGAGGCCCGCGCGGCGGAGCTCCCGGGCGAGCGCACGTGTGAGCGGGTCGGCGAGATCCTCCAGACGCGCTTCGCGGGATCGGGCGGCGATGCCGCCCAGGATCGACATCAGCGTGGCGGCTCCGTACTCGAGGCGCCCGTCGTCGAAGGCCGACGGACGGATCGACGACACGATGACCATCGACCGCCGCGCGCGCGTCATGCCGACCGTGAGCAGCCGCTCGCCGTCGGGCGACGACAGGTCGCCGAAGTCGCTCAGCACGCGGCCGTGCTTGGTGAGGCCGAAGCCCAGCGAGAAGATCACACGGTCACGACTCTCGGCCACGGACTCTTCGAGCGTCAGCACCGCGAACGGCTCCGCGGTGTCGCGCGAGACGAAGTCAGCCACGTCGGAGCGTCCGGCGAACGCCGCCTCGACGGCCGCGCGGATGCGCTCGGCGTGCCGCACGCTCGCGGTCACGACCATGAGCGATTCGGTGCCCCGGTTGACCGCGTGCTCGACGACCAGGGTCACGACGCGGGCGACCTCGGAGGCAGGGCTCTCGACGGCCCCGGTGATCGGGTCGGGGGTGCCGTGGCCGCCTTCGACGTAATCGACCGCGAGGCTCCCACGGCCCAGGTACGACCCCGCCCACGGCAGCGACACGAGCTCGCCGCCGTAGAACGCGTCGTTCACGAGCGCCGCGAGGTCCTCTCCACCGGCCCGGTAGCTGCGGGTGAGCGTCTCGACGGGCAGCAGCTCGGCAAGACGCTCGAAGACGCTCGTCCCATCGAACGGCACCTCGTCGTCATCGGCGTCGGCCGGCGCGCCATCGCCGTCGATCGAGGGCGGCGGCACGGCGGCCGACATCGCGGAGCCTGCCGAGACGCGGAACGGCGTGGGCTTCTGCGTCACGGGGTCGCCGAACGCCACCACCTGGCCCGCGCGGCGGAGCGCCGGGGAGGCCTCGGCGAGACACAGGGCCCCGGCATCCGCCAGCACCACCACGTCGAACTCGACCGTCTCGGGGATGCGGGGCACCTCGTAGGGCGAAGCCAGCCAGACGGGCGCCACCGTGCGCGAGAGCGTGGGCGCCACCGTCGCGAGCTCGGCGGGCGTGATGGCGCCGCGCTTCAGCGCCTGCTTCAGCCCGTCGGCCTCGGAGCGGTGGTCGACGATCCCGATCCGCCACTGCGTGGCGAGATGGGCGGCGAGGAGCGGACCGGATGCTGCGGCATGGGCCTCGTCGACGAGCCGGAAGTCGCGCTCCAGCCGGTCGACGACGGCGGTGTTCGCGCCGAGTACGGCACGGTCGGTGCGCAGCAGCAGCTCGAGCGCGGACTGCCACCACGCGTACTCCAGTTCGGCGGCCACCTCGTCTTCGGGCACGTGCCGCACCGACAGCTCGAGGAGGAGCGGTTCGAGGCCCATCGCGGCGAGCTCGGAGCGCAGCGTCGCGCGCTCCTTGAGGTTGTCGAACACGTCGGAGTCCGCGGCGAGGCCGGCGAGCGTGCGCACGAGCTGCTTCACGGGGAGGGTCGAGAGCCGGTCGGCGCCGGTGCGGCCGAGCACGGCGTCGACCTCGCCGAGTTCGGCGTCGACGCGCTGCCAGGCGACCTGGACGTCGCCGAGACCCAGCGGCACCTCTGGGGTCACGCCCGCGTCGACGTAGCGCTGCCACTCCGTGCGCTGCTGCTGGATCCGCACCAGCGCCTCGTACATGTCGGGCACGTGCACGCCGGGGCGCAGATACTCACGGGAGAGGCGGCGCAGGCGGCGCCGGTTCGCGCCGTTCATCTCCGGCGCGTCGCGACGCGGCGCGTGCGCCTGGATGAGCTCGGCCAGCGGCCGCTCGAACACGGTGAGGCTGAACTTGTCGAGCGAGTCGCGGATGCCGCGCAGCAGGCGCAGGTACACGCCGAGCTCGGCGACGGTCTGGAACGGCCGCATGCGCGTCTGCGCGATGAGCTCGTAGCCGCGCTCCAGCAGCGTCGGCACGTCGCTGCGGTGCAGCTTGCCGGCGAGCGCGTGCGCCCCACGGGCCTCCTCCACGGTCGCGAACGTGACGCCGTACCAGGGCGAGTCGTCGGGGCCGAAGCGGAACTCGCCCAGTCGCGCGGCGGCGGAGAGTTTCGCCGCCGCCTCCTGCCGTGTCGAAGCGAGGCTCGCGAGGGCGTCCGCATCGAAGCGGGCCTCGGTCGCCGGGGCGACGCCCCGCTCGGCGAGCTCGGCGAGCTCGCGGAGGATGTCGAGCACCGACACGTCGAAATCGGGGTGCTTGGCGGTCACGGCCGAGCGGTAGTCCCGGAGCACGCCCCGCAGCCGCACCAGCGCGTCGTCGATGTCGGAGACCTTCGGCGTCTCGGCCTTCTCGTTCCGGCCGATCGCACGGATGAGATCGCGCTGCAGTCGGTCGGGCGAGACCGCCAGGCCGGGGAGCCCGATGCCCGCGAGGCGGTGCCGCACTCCATCGAGCGTCGAACGGCGCGCGCTCACCACGAGGACGCGCTTGCCGTCTCGCACGAGCGCGCCCACGGCGTTGATGACGGTCTGCGTGCCGCCGGTGCCGGGCAGCGTGTGGATGACGAGGGACTGGCCGTCGGCGATCCGGGCGAGCACGCGCTCCTGCTCGGAGTCGGCATCGAGGAGGAGCATGTCGGCGGCGGGGGCACGGTCGTCGGGGCTCGTCGGCACGGGTCCGTCTCGGCGGACCGTGAGCGATTCGCGGTCGGCGACGTGGCCGGCGAGCGCGTTGAGCACGCGGTGGTCGAGATCCGACGCGTCGAGCGCCATGTCGCCGCCGACATCGGCGAAAGTCGACACGAGCAGACGGGGCTTCACCGCGTAGCTGTCGATCGACGCAGTGAGCGCACGGATGTGGTCGATGACCGGCTGCGGCTTGAAGACGCCGCCCTCATACGCCAGCGCGGCGAGGCCGCCGGCGTCGATCATGATGCCGAAGTGCGTGCGCATCGCGCGGATCAGCTCGGGGTTGACCTCGAACGTGCCGTGCAGCTTGAGCTCGAAATCGCCGTGGTGGCGCCGGATCGCGAGCGGGCGGAGCAGCACGGGTGCGCTCCACGTGATCCCGGCGACGCGCCAGGTCGCCAGACCGACCGCGAGCCGCACGGTGTCGAGACCGCGGGTCGTGCGCAACTCCTGGTCCTTCGCGGTGATGCTCTGCGCCGCAAGCCGGGCGTTGCGCAGCGCGACCTCGTCGCGGAACAGGTTCGACAGCAGCGTCGACCGCCCGGTGATGAACTGGGGCAGGCTTCCGGGGTGCGCCTTCGTGATCTCGATCGCGGCATCCTGCCCGTCGACGAAGTGCAGCAGAGTCGATCGGCCGCCCAGGGCGGCGGACTGCAGCCGGAGCCGGTCGCGCTCGGTCTCGGCGACGTGCACGACGGTGACGTCGGGTTCGGCGAGACCCAGATCACCCGGGGTCACGTCGTACCCGCGCTCGGCATCTCCTGAGCCCAACACGGCGCTGCGTTCTGCTCGCCACACACGTGCCACCCTAAAGGCGACGTGTGCCCGGCTCTTGCAATGGACCTGAGTTTCGCGGTATCGGACCGCCACGGGACAGCCCCGGCCAACGCCCCCTCCTCCCCCGCGGACGTTCCGCGCGTCGTTCCCACAGATCCCGCCGACGACCCGCGACGGCGTCCGCGACCCGCGCCAGGATGGTCGCATGACCGCTGAGGATCCGCCCCGCTACCGCGTCCACCCGTCGCCCATCGGCGACATCCTGATCGTCACGACCGACGACGGCATCGTGACCCTGCACCCGTTCGAAGGCCCCCTGCACGCCGAGATCGAGCGCGTCGCCCTGCAGCTGCGCGCCCTCCCCGTGCCCGATGACGACACGGACGCCGCCGCGCCTGGAGCCGCCGCCGCGTTCGAGAGCGCGGTGACGCAGCTCGACGAATACTTCGACGGCGACCGCGAAGAGTTCGATCTGCCGCTGGACTGGCGGCTCGTCCGCGGCTTCACACGCGCCGCGCTGGAGGCCGTGTGCGACATCCCCTACGGCGAGACCGCCAGCTACGGAGAGGTCGCGATCGCGGCCGGCATCCCCCGCGCGGCGCGCGCTGTCGGGACGGCGTGCGCCACTACGCCGTTCTCCGTCGTCGTGCCGGTGCATCGCGTCGTCCGCGCCGACGGCTCGCTCGGCGAATACGGTGGGCGACCCGAGGTGAAGCGGTTCCTCGTCGACCTCGAACAGGGGCCCAGCATTCCGGCCGCGCCGACCGCCGCCGGTGCCGCCGAGACTCCGGCTCCGCACTGAGGCCGAGCCGGTCGAGGCTGCGGGCGTGTAGGCCGCCCGCATGCCGCGAGGCCCGCGCGGCACGGCGCTGCCCGCGGGTCTCGCGATCCGCCTCGACGAGAGGCCCGCCCGCCCGGGGGCGATCGCCCTGACTGGTAAAGTCGACGCTACGAAAGAGGCGGCGAGGACGCCGTCACGCCGGAAGCAGGTAGCCGTGGGCGCGTCTGTCCCGCATCGCGCACCGACCCCCGAGCGCACAGGCGCGGGGGTCCGCATCGTCGTGGACGCGCTCGACGGGGACCCCGGCGACGCACAGGCGCTCGATCACGCGGTGGCCGAACTCGTCCGTCGCACTCGCTTCCCGGTCGCCTTCGGCGGACTCGCGCTCGGCGACGCGATCCACGTCACGTCCATCCACGGTGCCCGCACCCGCAACCTCCAGGGGCTCGTCGTGGAGGCCTCCCGTGGTCTCGGTGGGCGGGCGCTCGTCGAGAAGCGACCGCGGCTTGCGCTGGACTACGGCTCGTCACGCAGCATCACGCACGACTACGACCGCGCCGTCCTCGGTGAGGGCATCGCGACGCTGTTCGCCGTCCCCGTCATGGTGGGCGGGCGCGCGCGCGGCGTCATCTACTGCGGATCGTGGGCCGAATCCCCCGTCGGAGACGTCGTCGCCCGCCCGGCCTTCGCGGTCGCGGAGGAGCTGTCGAGCGAGCTGCGCATCCGCGAAGAGGTGCAACGGCGACTGACCCTCTCTCCCACGCGCACCGCGCCGGCCGCCATGCCTGCGACCACGCGCGAGGAGTTGCGCGAGACGTACGCCGAGCTGCGAAGCATCGCGGCGATCATCGACGACCCCGCGCTGCGTGCGCGCCTGGACCGCCTCGAGCAGCGATTGGCCGCGCTCTCGCACGACGCATCGGAGCCGTCGGTCGACCTCGACGTCCGGCTGTCGCCGCGCGAGGTCGACGTGCTCGCGTGCGCTGCTCTCGGCTCGACGAATGCCGAGATCGCGGCGACCCTCGACCTCAAAGAAGGCACGGTCAAGTCGTATCTGCAGTCCGCGATGGCGAAGCTGGATGCCTCGACCCGGCACGCCGCGGTCGTCACCGCGCGTCGCGCCGGCATCCTTCCCTGACTCCGCCGCCGGACGCTGCGGGCAGGGGACCCGCCGTATCGCCTCCCGCGACCATTTCCGGACAGTGGCGTCCGAATTCTCGCGATTCCGAATTCTCCTCGTGGGATGACGGTTATCCACCGCCAGGGAATTCATCAATAGGCTACGGCGACAATTCAGCGTATTGTTCCCTCATGGCCCGCAGAATCGTTCACCAGCTCGTCGACGACATCGACGGAACCCTTTTGGAAGCCGGCGAAGGCGAGACCGTGCTGTTCTCGCTCGACGGCGTCGCATACGAGATCGACCTCACCGACGAGAATGCCGCCGCACTGCGCGGCGCTCTCGAGCGCTACACGAAGGCAGCCCGCGCCGTCTCGTCCGCCCGCGCGACCTCGAGCGCCGCCGCTGCCGGCCGCAAGCGTCGCCGCAGCGGACAGCAGGACTACAGCGGCGTCCGCGAATGGGCGAAGCAGAACGGCTATCAGGTGTCCGAGCGGGGCCGGGTTCCGGCATCCGTCCTCGAAGCCTACGAGGCGGCGCACTGACGCACGCCGCCTCGCGGCCCTTCATCGACGATTCTCTTCCCGCTCTCACGAGCGTGAGAGCTGGAAGAGAATCTCGTCGACTTTCTCTTTGGCGTCGCCGAAGAGCATCTGCGCGTTGTCGCGGTAGAACAGCGGATTCTGCACGCCCGCGTACCCGGATGCCATCGAGCGCTTGAACACGATGACGTTGCCGGCCTCCCACACACGCAGCACCGGCATTCCGGCGATCGGGCTGGACGGATCCTCCGCGGCGGCGGGATTGACGGTGTCGTTCGCGCCGATCACCAGCACGACGTCGACGCCCGACAGGTCGTCGTTGATCTCGTCCATCTCGAGCACGATGTCGTAGGGCACCTTCGCCTCGGCGAGGAGCACGTTCATGTGGCCGGGAAGGCGTCCCGCGACGGGATGGATGCCGAACCGCACGTCGACCCCGCGCTCGCGCAGCTTCTGCACGAGGTCGGCGACGCCGTGCTGGGCCTGCGCGACGGCCATCCCGTAGCCGGGCGTGATCACGACGGTGGAGGCGCCGGCGAGCAGGTCGGCGGCGGCCTCGGCGTCGATCTCGCGATGTTCGCCGTACTCCTCGTCGCCGCCCTTCGGCGCCTCGATGCCGAAGCCGCCGGCGATCACCGACAAGAACGACCGGTTCATCGCCTTGCACATGATGTAACTCAGGTACGCACCCGACGAGCCGACGAGCGCACCGGTGACGATGAGCAGGTCGTTGTTCAGCAGGAAGCCCGCCGCGGCGGCCGCCCACCCCGAGTAGCTGTTGAGCATCGACACGACGACAGGCATGTCACCGCCGCCGATCGAGGCGACCAGGTGCCAGCCGAGGGCCAGAGCGAGCAGGGTCACCGCGATCAGGAGCCACAACTCCGGCGTGATGACGTACCAGACCGTGAGGACGAGGAACGCGGCGAGCGCGCCGATGTTGAGGGCGTTCTTGCCCGGCAGCATGAGCGGCTTGGACGAGATGCGCGCCGACAGCTTGAGGAACGCGACGATCGACCCGGTGAAGGTCACACCGCCGATGAAGACCCCGATGAAGACCTCGGCGTGGTGGATGTCGGCGAGCGCCCCGGTGAGTCCGGTGTCATACAGGGCGCCGTTCCAGCCGACCAGCACCGCGGCGAGGCCGACGAAGGAGTGCAGCAGCGCGATGAGCTCCGGCATCCCGGTCATCTGGACGATCCGCGCGCGCCAGAGCCCGATCGCGGCGCCGACGAGCACGGCGACGACGAGCAGCGTCAACCCGAGCGCACCCGACGACTCGCCCCAGGCGCCCGCCGCCACCAGGACGACCGTCGCGATGAGCGCGATCGCCATGCCGACGATCCCGAACACGACCCCACGACGGCTGGTCTCGTGCTTGCTGAGCCCCGCGAGACTCAGGATGAACAGCAGCGCCGCGACGATGTACGCGGCGCCTGCGACCTGGCCGGCGACCGCGATCATCGCGTTTCACCCTTCTGGAACATCGCGAGCATGCGCCGCGTCACGGCGAAGCCGCCGAAGATGTTGATGGACGCGAGCAGCACCGCGACCGCGGAGAGGATCTGCACGGTGAGGTCGGGAACCGTGATCTGCACCATGGCGCCGACCACGATGATGCCCGAGATCGCGTTCGTGACACTCATCAGCGGCGTGTGCAGCGCGTGCGCGACGTGGCCGATGACGTAGAAGCCGACGACGATCGCGAGCGTCAGCACCAGGAAGTGCTGCGGCAGCGGCGGCGGCGCGAACGCGCAGATCGCGAACAGGGCGGCGATCCCGGCGACGATGAGGCCGGTGCGGGCGCCCGCCGACATGGTCTTCTTCGGGGTGACCACCGCCGGGGCGGCGGCCGCTGCCTTCGCCGGCGCGGCCGACACCTGCACGGGCGGCGGCGGCCACGTGACCGCGCCGTCCTGCACGACGGTGACCGTGCGCTGCACGACGTCGTCGAAGTCCAGGGTGAGCTCACCGTCCTTGCCCGGGGTGAGGAGCTTCAGCAGATTGACGAGGTTGGTCGCGAACAGCTGCGACGCCTGCTGGGGAAGCCGACCGGGCAGGTCGGTGTAGCCGAGGATCACGACGCCGTTCTCGGTCACGACCTTCTCGCCGGCGACCGAGCCCTCGACGTTGCCGCCCTGCCCCGCCGCCATGTCGACGATGACGCTGCCCGCGCGCATCGAGGCCACGTCCGCCGCCGTGATCAGCCGGGGCGCCGGGCGCCCGGGAATGAGCGCGGTCGTGATGATGATGTCGACGTCGGCCGCCTGCTCCGAGTAGATCTCGGCCGCGCGTTTGTCGTACGCCTCGCTGGTCGCCTTCGCGTACCCGTCGGACGAGACCTGCTTCGCCTCCTCCGGCACGACGACCTCGAGGTACTCGCCACCGATCGACGCGACCTGGTCGGCCACCTCCGGCCGCGGGTCGGTGGCCCGCACGATCGCACCGAGGCTGGAGGCCGCACCGATCGCCGCAAGCCCCGCCACGCCCGCGCCCGCGACCAGCACCTTCGCCGGCGGCACCTTGCCCGCCGCCGTCACCTGCCCCGTGAAGAACCGCCCGAACTCGTGCGCGGCCTCCACCACCGCGCGGTAGCCGGCGATGTTCGCCATCGAGCTCAGCACATCCATCGACTGCGCGCGAGAGATGCGCGGCACCGCGTCCAGTGCGATCGCGGTGATCCCCCGCGTCGCGAGCGACTCGACGAGATCCGGCCGCAGCGCCGGACTCAGCGTCGCGACGATCGTCGCCCCGTCGGCGAGCCGATCGATCTCGCCAGGCATCGGCGCGTTGACCTTCAGCACCACCGGCGCCGACCACGCCGTGGCACCGTCGACGACAGCCGCACCGGCCTTCACGAACGCGGCGTCCGGGAACGACGAGGCGGACCCGGCCCCGGCTTCGACGACGACGTCGTAGCCCAGGGCGATGAGTTTCGGGACGGTGGTCGGAGTCGCGGCAACCCGGGTCTCTCCGGGCGCCTCGGCGACGATGCCAATGCGGGTCATGCGTTCCTCTGGGTCGGGTGCGACAGCGTCGGCTGCGGCGACGGGGAGGTCCGCGAGACCCTCTTCGGTGCTCGCGGCGACGCCTCCACCATGTCAGACCGCGATGCAGATACGCCGTGCATTGCGCCCCGACACGATGACAAGAATCACAGAATTTGCTCACCGCGCACCACTTTCCCCCTTCTTGTGTCGCGCGCTCCGATCTGGCCGAACGCACATGCTCGCGCCAGGCGGTTCATAGCGCACGGCGAAGGTCGTCGTAAGTCGGACTCATATCCATGGAGGCATGGACAACAAGAGCAGCCCGAACAAGGGCACCCGCAAGCGTCGGGTCCGAAACGCCGTCATCGCCTCCGGCCTCGTCGTCGCCCTGTCGGGCGGCGCAGGGGCCGTGTGGGCGACCGACCGCTTCCTCGTCGAGCACGTCGAGATCGCCGACGTGTCGGAGTACGAGGCGCAGAACTCCGCGGTCGACTCCACGGCGGAATCGACGACGGATGCCGCGGCCACCGTCACCGGCACGTCGTACGCGGACGGCGCCACATCGATCACGATCTCGACCGTCACCGAAGGTTCGGGCTCCGACACCGTGACCTACTACGTCGCCGACGTGACCCTGTCGGACGCGACCACGCTGCAGAGCGCCTTCGCGAAGGACCAGTTCGGCGAGAACATCACCGAACTCACCAGCAGCATCGCCGCCGACAACGGCGCGATCTTCGCGATCAACGGCGACTACTACGGATTCCGCGACACCGGCATCGTGATCCGCAACGGGGTGGCCTTCCGCGACGAGCCCGCCCGCGAGGGGCTCGTGTTCTACACGGACGGCCGCGTCGAGGTGTACGACGAGACGACGACGACCGCCGATGAGCTGCTGGCCGACGGCGCGTGGAACACCCTGAGCTTCGGCCCCGCGATCGTCGAGGACGGCACCGTCGTCGACGGCATCGAGACGACGGAGATCGACACGAACTTCGGCAACCATTCCATTCAGGGCGACCAGCCGCGCACGGCCGTCGGCGTCATCGACGAGAACCACCTCGTCTTCGTCGTCGTCGACGGACGCCAATCCGGGTACAGCGCCGGCGTCACCCTCACCGAGCTCGCCGACATCATGATCGACCTCGGCGCCACCACCGCGTACAACCTCGACGGCGGCGGCTCGTCGACGATGTACTTCAACGGCGAGGTGGTCAACTCACCCTCCAACGGCGGCGAGCGCGGCACGAGCGACATCCTCTACATCGCCGACGCGTCCGCGGCCGACGCGGAGTGACGCCGTGATCGTCCTCATCCCGGCCTACGAGCCGGGTTCGCGCCTCGAACCGGTCGTCGCGGGCCTGTTCGCCGCCGACCCCGACGTCGAGGTGGTCGTCGTCGACGACGGAAGCGGTGCGGCGTTCGCGCCGATCTTCGCCGGCGTCGAGGCACAGGGAGCAACGGTGCTGCACCACGACACGAACCGTGGCAAGGCGGCCGCGCTGCGTACCGGGTTCGACCACGTGATGGCCGCGCATCCTGGTGACGACGTCGTCACCGCCGATGCGGACGGGCAGCACACGGTGCACGACATCCACCGGATCTCCGTCGCCCTCCGCGCGGACGCCGCCGACGGCGCCCCGACGCTGATCCTCGGCTGCCGGGCGTTCACCGGGCGGGTTCCGCTGAGATCCCGTGCGGGTAACGCGGTGGCCCGCGGCGTGTTCCGGCTCGCTGCCGGGTGGACGCTGAGCGACACGCAGACAGGGCTGCGCGGCATCCCCTCGGAACTGCTCGCGTGGGTGCGCGACCAGCCGGGCGAGCGCTTCGCGTACGAGCAGAACGTGCTGCTGCGCTGCCGGCGCGACGGCGTCGCGACGCGCGAGGTGCCGATCGAGACGGTGTACCTCGACGGCAACGCGTCGAGTCACTTCCGCCCGATCGTCGATTCGCTGCGCATCATGCTTCCGCTGCTGCTCTTCGCGGGGTCGTCGCTGCTGGCGTTCGCCGTCGACACCGTGATGCTGCTGGTTCTCCACGCGCTCACCGGCCTGCTCGTGCCGTCCATCGTGGCGGCGCGCGTCGTGAGCGCATCCGTGAACTTCGCCGTCAACCGACGCGTGGTCTTCCGCGCCGGTTCGACCGGCTCGCTCTCCGAACGGGGACGGATGCTGCGGCAGGCCGCCCGCTACGCCGTGCTGGCCATCGCGCTCCTGGCGTCGAACATCGTGTGGCTCGATGCGCTCACGCGCTACGGGGTGCCCCTCATCGTGGCCAAGGTCGCGACCGAGGCGGTGCTGTTCGTGACGAGCTACGGCGTGCAGCGCACCTTCGTGTTCGGCACTCAGCAGCCCCGTGCCGAACTCGTAAGCCGGTCTGATGCCCGCCATAGGAACCCCATAGCGGCCGCGGCTCGAATGGATCAGAGCGAACACCCCATCGGGAGGAACCCATGACCACCAGCGCGCTGATCCTGATCGGCATCGACCTGGCTGCCGCCCTCGTGCTGAGCCTCGGCCTGTACTACCGCCGGCACCACCGCCGCGACCTCGTGGTCGCCTTCCTGGGTGTGAACGTCGGGGTGATGGTCGTCGCCGCAGTCCTCGGCACCGCAGAGGTCGCGCTGGGACTCGGGCTCGGCCTGTTCGGCGTGCTGTCGATCATCCGGCTGCGCTCGTCCGAGATCTCGCAGCGCGAGGTGGCGTACTACTTCGCTGCGCTCGCGATCGGTCTCGTCACCGGACTCCCCCAGACCGACCCGTGGCCGGTCGCGGCGCTCGTCGCCCTGATCCTCGCGGTGCTGTGGGGGGCCGACCACCCGCTGCTGCTCTCGCGCGCGCGCCACCAGGTCGTCCGCCTCGACCGCGCCGTCGCCGACGAGCGCGAGCTGCGCGCCGAACTCGAAGAGCGCCTCGGCGGCACAGTCGCCTCGACCACCGTCCAGGAGCTCGACCTCGTGAACGACACGACGCTGGTCGACGTCCGCTACCGGGTCCCGCGGGCAGCCACGCGACCCACCACGAGCCGGACCACCGCGTCGAGCGCGCCCGCGATGCAGGGGGCGGCGCGATGACCGCCTTCGACCGCTTCGACCCGGTCTCACTCGACGCGCTCGTGGCCGAGGCATCCCTCCTCACTCGCGTCGACAGGAAGTACGTCGTGCCGCGCGCGGGCCTCGACCCGGTGCTCGCCGCACTCGACCCCGGCACTCGCGTGCTCGAGATCGACGGCGCGCGCGACTTCGCCTACGAGTCCGTGTACTTCGACACCCCCGACCTGCTGAGCTTCCGCATGGCCGCGCAGCCCCGGCGACGACGCTTCAAGCTGCGCACGCGCAGCTACCTCGATACGGGCACGTCGTACCTCGAGATCAAGACGCGCGGGGCGCGCGGCACGACCGTCAAAGACCGCGACGAGTACGACCCAAGGCACCGCGACCGGCTCACCGACGACGCCCGCGACGATGTGGCGAACGCGCTCGCGACCATCGGGGTCGCCTCCGACCGGGCCGATGAACTCGACGCGACGCTGCTGACCCGGTACCGGCGGGCCACCTTGCTCGCCGCTGACAGCACCGGCCGCGCCACCGTCGACATCGCGCTCGAGTGGATCGAGCCCGACGGAGGGGGCTTCGCCCTTCCGGGGCTCACCATCGTCGAGACGAAGTCGGGCGCCCGGCCGTCCGACGTCGACCGTGCGCTGTGGCGGGCCGGCCATCGGCCCGCGACGGTGAGCAAGTACGCCACCGGGCTCGCGGCGCTTCACCCCGCCCTCCCCCGCAACCGGTGGGCGCGGCTGCTGCGCGGCCCGTTCGATTCCTCGCAGCGCGCCGCGCCCACGACCCACCCGACCATCGCCACCCCCAAGGAGGACGCATCATGCGCCGACACCCCCACCACCGCCCTCTCGAGCGCCGTAGCCGCCTGATCCTCGCGGCCGCGCCTCTGGCCGTCGCCGCGCTGGTGCTCGCCGGGTGCGCGACGCAGACCGCCGCATCGACGAACACCGCGACCACCGACGACACGACCACCGAGACCGCGGCCGTCGTCGACTCCGACCTCAGCGCGGCGGCCGTGCTCGCCGCGAACGCCGATATCACGGTCGTGAAGGACGACGAGTGGAGCGAGACGGATGCTGCGGACATCACGCTCTCGGGCAGCACCGCGTCGAGCGACTCCGACGCCGTGACCGTCGACGGCTCCACGGTCACCATCACGGAGGCGGGTGTGTTCCGGCTCTCCGGGTCGCTCGACGGCCAGGTGGTGGTCGCCGCACCCGAGGATGCGCAGGTCGTGCTGATCCTCGACGACGCCGAGATCGCAGCATCCGACTCCCCCGCCATCACCGTGACGAGTGCGGACGACGTCGCCATCTCGCTGGCGGCCGGGAGCGACAACAGTGTCTCGGACGCGTCGTCGTACGCCGATGGCGCGGACGCGAACGCCGCGATCTACGCCGACACCGACCTGACGATCTCGGGCACCGGCGCGCTCTCGGTCTCGGGCAACGGGAACGACGGCATCACGAGCACCGACGACCTGGTGATCCTGTCGGGCGAGATCGCCGTCGACGCGGCTGACGACGCGCTGCGCGGCAAGGGCTCGCTCACCGTCGAAGGCGGCACGCTCGAACTCACCGCCGGCGGCGACGCCCTCAAGAGCGACCAGGCCGACGACGCCACGCAGGGCTTCGTGGCGATCACCGGCGGCACGGTGACGGCGACGAGCGGTGACGACGGCATCGCCGCGGCGACGGATGCCGTCGTCACGGGCGGCACCGTATCGCTGGCCGCGGGCTCGAGCGCCTCGGCCTCGGACGACTCCCCCAAGGGCGTGACCGCGGGCGTCGTCGTCGCGATCGACGGCGGCGACATCGCGATCGAGGCGGCGGACGACGCCGTCCACTCCGACGGTTCGGTCGGCATCGGCGGCGGCACCGTCACCGTCTCTGCGGGCGACGACGGCATCCACGCCGAACAGCGCCTCGAGATCCGTGACGGCGTCGTGACGATCACGGAGTCGTACGAAGGCCTCGAGGCGACGGATGTCGCGATCTCGGGCGGCACGGTCGACATCACGTCGAGCGACGACGGCGTGAACGCAGCCGGCGGGACCGCCTCCGACACGCAGGGCGGCGGCATGGGCGGCGGAGGCGAGCAGGACACCGGCGAGACCGTCACGATCTCCGGCGGCAGCGTGCGCGTGACCGCGGTCGGCGACGGCCTCGACTCCAACGGAACGATCTCGATCACCGGTGGCACCACGGTCGTCAGCGGTCCGAGCTCGGCCGGCGGCCAGGGCGCGCTCGACTCCAACGGCGCGACCACGATCGACGGCGGCGAGGTGTTCGTCGCAGGGTCCGTCCTGGTGGCGCCGACGGGTTCGCAGCAGTGGGTCGCCGCGACCGCCAGCGGTTCGGCCGGCGACACCGTCACGGTGACGGATGCCTCGGGCACCGTGATCGCGAGCTTCGAGGCCGACCAGAGCTTCGGCGCCGTGTTCTACAGCGGGCCGGGGGTCGCCGACGGCGGGTCGTTCACGATCGCGGTGAACGGCGTGACGGCTGCGACGGTGTCGGAAGGGGTCAACGTGTCAGGTGGAGGCATGGGCGGTGGCGGCGGTCGCCGTCCCTGATCCTCGGCTCGGTCGCCGCACGCTCCTGTTGCGGGCGGCGACCGAACGTGGGAAGTCCCTCCGAATGCGGGCCGCACGGCGCGTAGAGGTTGCATCCCGCCGTCGATCTCGGAATCGTGGCCGGTCCGGAACCGCAAACGGAAAGGAAAAGCATGCTTACGCTGACCCAGACCGCCGCCGAGGCCGTCGAAGAACTCGTCGCCCGGGTGCCCCTTGCTGAAGAGGGCGGTGTGCGAATCCGCGACACCGGAGGCTCGGAAGGATTCGAGCTGAGTGTCGCTCCTGCCCCGGCGCCCGCCGACACGGTCGTCACCGAAGGAGGCGCCCGCGTCTTCCTCGACGAGAGGGCTGCGGCCGCCCTCGACGACCGGGTGCTGGACGCCGAGCTGTCGAACGACGGCGCGGTTCGCTTCGCCCTCGGGACCCAGGGCTGATCGCAGCGCTTCGGGCCCCGGCATCCGTCATCGGATGCCGGGGCCCTCGTCGTCTACGCTTCCGACCGTCACGCGGTCGCGAGCTGGACGTTGGGGAATTCGCTGCCGTAGTGCGCCCGCATCCCCGTCTTGCGCTCGAGGTCGTCGATGACGGCCGCGGCGAAGTCGATGCCGTACAGCGCGGCACACGACCCGAGGCCGCCGGGCGAGAACACGTTGACCTCCATCAGCTTGTCGCCCGCGATGTCCAGCCCGACGAGGAACATGCCGTCGGACAGGAGCTTCGGGCGGACGGCATCCACCAGCTGCAGCATCTCCTCGGTCACCTTCACGGCCTCGGCCTTGCCGCCGACCGACATGTTCGAGCGCACATCCTTCTCCCCCGGCCGCCGGCGGAATGCGGCGTGCACACCATCGATCTCGAGTGCTCGGCCGTTCATGACGAACATCCGCACGTCGCCGTTCTTGGCGGCGGGAAGGTACTCCTGAGCCACCACATAGCCGTCACGGGCGATCGCCTCGACGATCTGGGCGATGTTCCGCTCCCGCTTCAGATCGACCAGGAACACCCCCGAACCGCCCGAGCCCTGCAGGGGCTTGAGCACCGCACGGCCCCCGAGCTCGTCGATGAACTCGCGGACCCTGTCCTCGTCGCGGGTGATCAGTGTGCGCGGACGCACCACCTCGGGGAAGTGCTGGAAGTACGCCTTCGACATGGCGTCCGCCAGGGAGCGGGGGTCGTTGACGACGAGGACGCCGGTCTCGGCGACCATCCGCCCGAACGCCAGTTCGGCCGTGCTCGCCCACGCCGAGTCTGCGGCTTCGGCCGCCGGGTCGGCGCGGAGCATGAGCACATCGAAGCCGTCGAGCTCGGTGCGCGCCCGGGTCGCGGACTGCACGTCCTCGAGATAGCGCTCGAGGGACCGGTACCGCTTGCCCGCGGTCGAGGTCGCAGTGATCGCCGAGAGCGATCCGTCGGGTTCGTAGCCGAAGTCCCGAAGACCCATGAGGTGCACGTCGTGCCCTCGCGCGGCAGCACTCATGGCGAGGCGGGTCGTCGAGTAGATGGGCTGTTCCGTGGCGATGTCGTTTACGACGAAACCGATTCTCATCGGGACTCCTCAAGCTTGGATTGCTAGGCGTTGACCAGCGACACCAGGTCGCTGGTGCGGGCGGCATGGTGGATCCTGTCGGCGGACTCCGCCTCCGACAGGTAGCGCGGGATGAGGCGCGCCGGTGCGAGGAGCCCGCGGTCCGCGAGGTCCTGCACGAGGGGCAGGTCCTCGAGCGAGAACTTGCCGAGGAAGAGGAGGTCGAGCGCCCCGCCGTGCGCCACGTGCTCCAGCAGCGCCAGCAGCCCGCGCAGATAGATGGCGTCCTTGGTGAATCCGCCGGCGCGGTACACCCGCATGGCGACGCTGTAGGCGCTGCTCGCAGGCAGGCCGTGGCCGGTGAGCAGACGGTGCGTCTCGACGAAGCTCGCGCCGCCCACCAACGCGTGCACGGCCACCACCCGCGCCGCGAGCTGACGCAGCCGAGAAGCCGTGAGCCCGCCGCACGCGATCTCTGCGAGCACCGCGAGGCCCTCCTGCGTCTCGTCGTAGTGAGCGAGCCCGGCGCCGAGCATGCGGATGGGCTGCGCCAGGCCGTTGACCTGTGTCACGAGGTGCGTGCCCACTTCGTGCTGCAGCAGGGCGTTGACGCGCGGACCGGCCACCGCGGCGTTGCGCGAGATCAGGAGCGTGTCGCCCTCGACCAGCACACCCGAGACGTCGTCGCGGATTTCGGCGTGCAGCTCCGCATCGGGGTCGATCGACCGGTAGCGGGCGATCTCGGCCTTCGCAGCCGCGAGGAACGTCTCCGCGCCCACGGATTCCTGTTCGAGTTTCCCGTACGGGAGCCGACTGAGCAGATCGTCGGCGATGTCCACGAGCGCCGGCAGCACCGGCCCGTACTGCGCGATCGACAGCTGCAGGAAGTCGGGTGTGTTCCGCGCGCGCAGCATCTCCACCCGCAGCGTCATCTCGCGCTGCCGGTTGCGCAGCAGCGCCGCAAGCGTGGTGTCGCTGACGGCGTCGAGCGGCAGTGCAGCCACCTGGGCATCGAGCACCGCGGGGTCGACATCCAGGGCGCGATACTCGAACACGGGGTCGACCTCGGGGTCGGCAAGGAACTGCGCACGGACGTCGTCCGCGTTCACCGGTGTCATCTCGAGCAGGAATCGCACCGTCCCGGCGAGCGACGCCATCGCATGGTCCGCGGCGAGGTCGGCGGCCGAGAACGCGCCCTTCTCGATGACGTCGGTCTCGGGTCCGCCGGCGCCGGGGGCATTCGCCGGGTCCGTCGTCACGGTGTCGCCACCTCGACGAGCGCTTCCTGAAGCGCAGGGATCGTCGACGCCACGGCGCGTGCGAGCTCGTCGAGGCGAGCGTGATCCGCCTCGCCGGTCCACTCGTCCATGAACGTCTTCTTGAACTCCAGCGCGAGCACGGCAGCCCTGCCGGGATAGCGCGCGTGAGTCCAGGCGGCGAGCTGCTGCCCGCGGAAGCGGATGTTCTCGCGCACATCGAGCGGCCCCGCGGACGTTCCAGCCTGCGTGAGCGACTCGATGAAGGCGTCCGCGACGGATCCGAAGCGGCCCCGGTCGAGGGACCCCGTACCGACGTTCACCTCGGGGTTCTCGGCCCATGGGGCCTCGGGCGCCTCCGCCCCGTCGCGGCGGTGGTTGTAGGAGTGGATGTCGAACACCACGAACGGGCCGCGCTCGGCGACCACGTCCAGTCGCCGGCCGAGCTCCGCGTAGAACCCGTCGTACACCTCGAGAGATCCCCCGACGATGGCCGGTTCAAGCGGTGGATCGCGGACGACCTCCAGCCCCCACGCCTCCTCCGCCGACCGGTAGACGGCCTTCTCGCGCGAGCGGTTCAGGTCGACCTCGAAGCGCGACCGATGCACCACGACGCGGGCCGGCACGAGTGCGCCGATCACGTCGGTGTGGGGGTCTTCCTCCCGCAGCCGATCCTCGTCGGGCAGGACCAGCTCGGCCGCGACCTCCGGCCGGACGTCGTGCCCGTTGTGGATCGCCGTGGCGATGAACTGCCCGCTCCAGTCGCCCAGGAATTCGAACGCGGAGCGCTCCGTAGTGACCATCACCCCATTGTTTTCCCGGGCGGAGACGGGCCTCAAGGGCTTGACAGGGTCCGCGAGCCCCCGTATCCCGCGCGCCATCGGAGTCGTGGCAGGTAGACGTCACAGCCCTCGTGGCTGGGTAGACTCGTCGGGCCAGCCTCTGTAGCTCAATGGAAGAGCAGTTCCGTCCTAAGGAAACGGTTGGGGGTTCGAGTCCCTCCAGGGGCACAGTCTCTTTTTGCCTCTGACCAGGCATTTCTTCTGTGGTCAGACCACTCAGAATGCGTTTTTGCCCGCTTTTTGCCCGCATTCTGAAAATTCGGTGAGCCGAAAATGAGCGCCTTCAACGGGCTGCTCGCGACGTCTGAGAGCGCCGAAATCGAGCGTTTCGGGTGAAATCTGCCTCGTCGAAAAACTGAGCAATCTGCTCTCCGCCGTCACTGCGGTCGGGCGTAGCGGGTCTGCGGACCCGAGGGCAGCGCCACGAGCGGCATCTGGTCGTTCAGTCGCGTCGCCACGGCATCCAGATCGTCGTCGAAGAGATCGGCGTAGGTGTCCAGCGTCATCGCCGCCGACGCGTGGCCGAGCATCCGCTGGACTGCCTTCACGTTCGCGCCCGAGCTGATCGCAAGCGACGCGGCGGTGTGGCGGAGGTCGTGCGGAGTGAGCCGCGGGATGGATGGATCGAACTCCTGCGCACGCCGCACCGCGTTCGCAAACCATCCCTTGCTGCCCGAATTGCGCATGTGATTGACGCCGTCGCCGAACAGCAGTCCCTCGGGCCCCTTGCCGGCGCACGCCTGCTCGATCATCGGCGCGAGACGCTCGGGGTAGGGCACCGAGCGCTTCTCGTGGGTCTTGGGCGTGCCGACATGGATCTCGTACGCGATCATCACCGCGTTCTCCTCGATGACGAAGCGCCGTCGGAGCCGGTTCACGCTGCGCACCCGCAGCCCTGTCACCTCGCCCCAGCGGAGTCCCGTGTAGGCGAGCGTCAGCACGAGCGTTGGATACGCGGAGCACGCCGCCAGCGTCGCGACCTGGTCGTGCGTGAGGTAGACGCGCCGTTTGCCGGGCCCGCGTCGGGGAAGACTGCGCACGTGCCGCGCCGGATTGCTCGCGAGGCGGCGATCGTCGACGGCGACGTCGAGGATGCCGGCGAGGACTCCCAGCGCGCGAAGAACCACCGTGCGCGACTTCTGCGTCGCAAGGTCCGACACCCAGTCCTGGACTTCCGAGCGCCGGATGGACCAGATCTCGCGGTCGGCCCAGACTGGCGCGACATGGTTCTTCCACGCCCGCTCGAGGGTCATGTAGTACGAGGGTTTCGACATCGGCGGCTGCTTGGATCGCAGCCAGCTGTCGGCAAACATCCGGACCGGAACCCGCGACGAGGACGGGTCGATGTACTCGCCCTTCGACTTAGACACGGTGACCATCGAGAGGTAGAGCTTCGCTTCGCGCATCGTCGTGAAGCCGCGCTTCTCCGCCTCGGTGCGATCGGGCTTGCGGTAGCGCACGCGATAGCGGCGGCCCTTCGCCGATTCGTACGGGGTGATGCTGCCCATCTCGACCTCCGCTCGCGCCGGCTCGACGGCCGGTATCGGGCCAGTGTCGAACACTAGTCGCGGCTCGTCAACGCGGCCGATCAGAGATGTGGAGAGATGGCGGAAGACGCCTTCAACTGGCGTTGGGTCGGAGGGGCGCCTCGCCCCGACGCCGACAGTGTAGCGATCGTGCGCGTCTCCGTTCTCGCCGCTCACTCCTTGCAGACTCCGCGCTCGCGCGCGCCCCCTAGCAGCCGTTTGACGACGAGCACTTCGTCCCGCTCGAGCGCTGATTTCGCTGGATGCCGGAGCAAGGCTGATCCTGGCCGGGCGCCGTTTCGTCAGACCCTACCGCGCTCGGGCCGCCCGCTTCGATCCGCATACGAGCGAGGACTCTCGGTGCCACTAGCAGGTTGATTGCGCCGCCGCCGCAGTGGGGCGTGCGAGTGCGGTACGGGACACAGCTCGCCGCACTACGAGCGCGCGTGGCGGGCCCGTCTCTTTCGAATCGTCCCAACCGACTCGTCGTACCCTGGACGACAGCAGCCGCCCTCGCTCAACCGTGGGGGTCGATGGCTCCCAGTTGGCGGACGGGTCTCATCTATCGCGAAGGCCTTGCTCGAGTGCATCAGTCGCGCTCTGGAGACGATGGCGAGCGGCCTCGTGCCGAGTGATCGGTGAATTATCAAGCACATGACGGACCATGTGCTCAAAGAAGCGTTCAGCAGACAACTCCGCAGGCACTCGCGACAGATCGAGCTCAATCGCCGGGCTCGCTTGGAGCGCACGAAACAGACGATCGGTTGACTCCCCTGTCCCGGGCAGTGGCTCCGTCTCTGGCGGTGAGAGAAGTTCAATCTCGACCAGGCCCGCTTCGAGGTCGGTATAGATATCGACAGGCCCTGGAGAGGCCTCGGGCTGCGGGTACATGGGCACGATGAGCGCGACTGCGTCGTACGCGTCGTCCTCGCGGCCGAGCTTTGCAAGGAGGTCAAGGATCCAGGCGGCCACCCGCGGTGCCTGCTCGAAGGCGTTCGATCTCAACGAGAAAACGAATCCCAACGCTGCCCGAGGATGACGACTGCGGAGGTTCTTCGCGTCTCCGTAACTCTCTTCTATCCTGTTCGGTGCGTTGTTGCCGAAGGAGTCGTCCATCCGCTTCGTAGAGATGAGGAGCTCGGGACCGGTGTCCCAGTCCGACATGACTACGTCGACCTGCTTCATGTAGTTCTTACCGAGGACCTTCGCGCTTGCGCTTACGGTGCCGCCAAAGGTTTTCCCTGAACTCAAGAGCTCGCGCAAACGATCTGCGTCGGCTCTGCCCATATTTTCCAGAAGTCCCGCGATTGGGCCAGGCAAGATCCTGGGCACGTCCTCACGCGGCCAGACTGCGTCCGGCAGAAACCCTGCGCGCCGCAGTTCGTATGCGGTCCAAACGTCCAGCGCGAGCGCCGGCAGCCCGGACGTCGAGGTCGATCCCAGCAGGTGTGGGACCCGAAGCAACATTCTGAGGGTGTCGTAGTCCGGGGCGAAGACCACGTTTCCCGCAACGATGCGCCACGGCGACACGGTGCGCAGTTGAGCATTCGTGACGACACGGTCGAACAACGCCCACCCGTCGGACTTGACTGAACTCTTACTCTTCGCCACGCTGCCCCTCGCTCACGCCGAACTCACAGGCTATCGGGCTGCCCGAAGCCCGCTGCGGTGACCGCTCGAGTACCATCGATTCGATGGCCACCTCCGCACCACAACCACCCCCGCGTGAGCTGGGGAAGGCATCCGAGTTACCTACCCGTACGGAGATGCCGTTCGTCAGTCTCTTCAGTGGTGTAGCTGGGCTCGACCTTGGACTGACTGCTGCCGGTGCAACCGCCGTCGCCCTATGCGAGTATTGGGAACCCGCGCGTCGAGTGCTTCGATCACGGTTGCCCGACGTTCCTCTAGCTGGTGACGTCCGAGACTTCACTCCGACGGTGGATCACTTCTTGCTGACAGCGGGCTTTCCCTGCGTTGACTTGTCCCACGCGGGACGCCAGACGGGAATCTTCGGCGCGCAGTCGGGGCTCGTAACTGAAGTCTTCCGCATCGCGAAAGCAACGAAGCCTGAGTGGCTCCTGCTGGAGAACGTTCCTAACTTGCTCCGGCTCGCCAGGGGTGCCGGCATCCGTTTCGTTGTTGCTGAGCTGGAGGCACTCGGCTACCACTGGGCGTACCGAGTCGTCGACTCGCGCGCGTTCGGAGTAGCGCAGCGGCGCAACAGAGTAGTGATCCTTGCCGCCAGGACGCCAGGGGCAGCCGCCGGTGCGCTACTGGGCGATGATACGAATCTTGATGCGGAGTTCGTCGAGCCCGCTGATGCCCGAGCGTCTGGCTTCTACTGGACTGAGGGGCGTCGCGGAGTTGGGTTGGTTAGGGGCGCACTGCCCACCCTCAAAGGCGGATCGACGGTCGGGGCGCCTTCGGCACCAGCAGTCTGGCGGCCATTGGCGAATCTGGGCGAGCGTATCGTGTTGCCTTCCGTCGAGGACGCCGAAGAGCTACAGGGATTCACGCGCGGATGGACAACCCCGGCAGAAGCAATCGGTGAACCAAGTGCTCGCTGGAAGCTAGTCGGCAACGCCGTCACCGTGGGTCTCGGAAAGTGGCTGGGCGAGCGAATCGCTGCTGCGAACGGCGATGCACCGAGCATCGTTGTCGGATCCGCACGTGATGAGCGGCGTCCTTGGCCGAATGCGGCGTTTGGGGGGCCGGGTCTGGATGTCACCGTCGTGCCGGCGTCCCGCTGGCCACTGAGGATAGACGCGTTGCCGCTCGATGAGGTACTCCGCCCCGAAGGCTTGCGTCCGTTGTCCTACCGCGCCACAAAGGGATTCCTTTCGCGTATCGAGGAGTCGGGAATCAAGCTCGAATCCTCGTTCCTCGGCGACCTTGAGGGGCACATGTCCTTCATGCGGGCCGACGTGTCCGGTATCGCGTCGTGGGCGTCGACTGATGCTGTGCGTCGGCGCATGCAGGCGACGAAGCAGAGAAACACCACGCCCGAGGTTCATCTGCGTCGCGCCTTGAGTGATCTGGGCCTCCGTTACCGCCTCCAGATCCGGCCCGAACCTGATCTGCGTTGGCGATCCGACATTGTGTTCAAAGGACCGAAGGTCGTTGTAGATGTTCGGGGCTGCTTTTGGCACGTATGCCCCATCCATCAGTCGCACCCGAAGGCGAACAGTGAGCGTTGGGAAGCAAAGCTTCGGGGCAATCAGGAGCGCGACGATCGCATGGAAACAGAGTTGCACCAACGAGGCTGGATCGTTGTGACGGTTTGGGAGCACGAAGACCCAGCGGAGGCGGCTGGTCGGATTGCTGCGATCGTACGGTCTCGGCGCCCAACGCGAACGCGCTCTCGCGCGTTAGAGGTGGCGGCCAATGGCTAGACCCCTAGCCGAACGAGGAGCTGGCGTCGTATACACCCAGCAGTGGGTAGTCGAGCTAATGCTCGACCTCGTCGGTTACGAATCAAGCGCGGATCTCGGCGCAGACACGATTGTCGAGCCAGGTTGCGGCGACGGCGCTTACCTGCGAGTGATCATCCCTCGGCTCATCCATTCGGCGGTTACTCATGGGCGTGAGCCAGAATCACTCTCCAAAGCAATTCGAGCGTACGAACTGGATCCCCGGGTCGCGAATCTTGCACGGGGGACGGTCGTAGACACCCTTACGTCACTCGGGGTAGGCGGTGCTGCGGCGAACAAGCTCGCTCAGGAATGGATAATTGAAGGCGACTTCCTGCTCCGTCGGCTCGGTCCGAAGGTGCGATGGGTCGTCGGTAATCCGCCGTACGTCCGCATCGAGGAGAGTTCCGCGAAAGAATATGTGAAGTATCGCCAGAAGTGGACCACAATGTCCGGGCGTGCTGACATCTACATCGGGTTCTTCGAAGCTGGACTGTCCCTCCTAAGCGCTGGCGGGCGTCTGTGTTTCATCTGCGCAGACCGTTGGATGCATAACCAATATGGCGCCGGTTTGCGCTCTCACATCATCGAGAACTTCGCGATGCGGGCCGTTATCGAAATGCACGAGTCCGATGTATTTGATGTGCCCGTGGCTGCGTACCCAGCCATCACTCTTATTGAACGCGCATCGCACACGTCGACCGCGCTGGCCACTGCGAGCTCACAGTTTGATGCAGATGGAGCTCGCCGGCTCATGGATTGGTGGAACTCGAAGGATCAGCCGGACCGAACAGAGGCCGCCTTCAGCGCTTCGATTCTGAAGGGGCAGTTTCGCTCGAACGCAAGCTGGCCCTCAGGCCCTCCGGAGAGATTGCGGCTCATCGCAGACCTTGAGGACCGGTTCCCTTCCTTGGAGGAGGTGGGAGTCTCGGTCGGGGTCGGAATGGCCACGGGTGCCGACAAGGTTTACGTGGTCACGGAACCGGGCGAGGTTGAGCCGCGGTTCGTGAAGAAGGCGATAGGTCCTTCAGATTTGAAGGACGGCTCGGTGCAGTGGTCGGGTCGCTACATCATCAGCCCTTGGGACGGCAATTCGCTGGCAGACCTGAGTCAGTTTCCGGGGCTGGCAGCGCACTTCGAGAGTCATCGTCAGGCGCTCGAACGTCGTTACGTAGCTAGGCGTAACCCTGATGCGTGGTGGCGAACCATCGATCGTCCGCCGGCAGACGCGTATCGAGGCGACAAGCTGGTCGTGGCAGACATCCATGATCGCGTCGAGCCCGTTCTCGATGTAGAGGGCCGTTGGCCACTCCACAGTGCTTACTACATCACCAGCACTGAATGGAACCTTGAGGCGCTCGGTGGATACCTCTTGTCGGATGTCGCAGGAGCTTTCGTGGAGGCGTACTCGGTGAAGATGGCCAACGGGCATTTGCGGGTGAGTGGGCAGTACCTGAAAAAGATTAGGTTGCCTGTGTTCAGTGATGTCGATGATTCGACACGTGAGCAGCTCACGGCCGCCTTCCGTATGCGCGACCGCGCGGCAGCTAGCGCGGCGGTTGCAGCGCTGGTCGCTCAGCGCGTGTGATTTGCTGGGCAGCGACTGATCGGGAGATCGAAACCTGAAATGCTGGCGTCGCCAGGGTAGGGATGCCTTGAGCCGGCCGTATAGTCTGATTCGCATCGAGATTGGGCCACCTTGACTACGTACAACTTCACCGTCGATGCGGCACTTCTCAGGGAGCTTGGCGAGCGGCTCGTCGGGCGCCCCTACATGGCGCTTGCTGAGTTGATCAAGAACAGCTACGACGCCGATGCGACCGACGTCGAGATCAACTTCGCCGGGAAGTCGATATCCGTCGCCGACAACGGCCACGGGATGTCGGAGACGGACTTCGCTGAGCGGTGGATGCGCATCGGAACGACCCGCAAGGCAAAACAGGCTCTGTCGCCCAAGTTCAAGCGGGGATTGACTGGTTCGAAGGGGGTAGGGCGTCTAGCGGTTCAGATCCTTGGCCGAGCCACAGAGGTGACGTCGCGCGCGCTCGTGAAGGCTGATGGGTCGAGCAGCGAACTGGCCCGCCCCATTCAAGCGAAAATAAACTGGGACGCAGCGGTGCGGCGTGGTGAACTCACATCCGTCACTGTCGATCTTGAGAACCCGGCGACCGCCCCCACCTTCCCAGGCGACAAGGCACACGGCACGGTCGTGACGATCTCAGAACTGGCCGACGTATGGGGCGCCCAGGATTTCACCAAACTCGCACGCGAGATATGGGCGCTTCGGCCCCCATTCGAGGACGACAGCGGTTCCGGCATGAGGATTTCGCTTCGTAGCGATTCTCAGATCATCGATGAGTCTTTCAATGATCAGATGGAGGCGATTCTCGACATCTGGTCGGCAAGAATCACAGGACGCTTAATGCCGCGCGATAAGTGGCTCGCCACGCCCGACGGTGTGCTCCCACCCCGTCTCCCCTCGATGGATGATGATGACCAGGCTCTTCGACGACCTGAGGCCAAGAAGCTGCAAGATCTGATACTTCGGATCGACGTGGAAGTAAAGGGTGCCGCGAAACGCACCGTGCATTACTTGGTACCGTCGTCCCCGATCGGTCGGCTGCGCTTCGATATCCGCGTTTTTTCGCTTCAGAATCGTCAACCCAAGAATGTGTCCGTCACTGACGCCCGTGAATACCTCCGGCGGTACGGAGGCGTGAATCTGTTCGACGGCGGGTTTCGCTTGCCGTACTACGGAGTGGATCAGGACTGGCTCGAAGCGGAGCGTGACCACGCCCGCCGTCTCGATCGAAGCCGGCTCGTGCCAGAAGCTCTTCAAGTGAAGAAGGGACTGCTGGATCTTCCACCGAATTCGCGCATGTATGGCGTCGTCCAGATCTCCACTGCCGAGGAAGCCAAGGCGGCTGCTCGCCGCGGAGGTGGGAACGATCCGTTGTCGATCCAAGTAAGTCGTGACCGACTCACGGACAACCCGGCTTATCAACAGCTCCGAGTGCTGGTCCGGGCTGGGCTCGACCTGTACGCCATGGAGACAGCACGCATCAAATTGCTCGACGTCACGCGCCTTCGCGAAAAGAGGCAGCGGACTCCTACTGAGGCGCTCGGGATCCTTTCGGCGACCGTTGAGAGGGCGCGGGACGAGCTCGCCAGCGACACCTACGCGGAACTGCGCTACGCGGTGCAGGATGCTACCGAAGCGGCAAGGTTGGCCGAGGCGTCCTCGAGTGCTTATGCAAGCCTTCTGGGAGCGCTCGCGACGGCTGGAAGCACTTCACTCGCATACGAGCATGAAATCAGCAAACAGGTCGCCGCTCTCCAGGATCTTTCTGAAGATCTCACCGAGGTGGCCCAGGGGTTGCCGCAGAGCAAGTCAGCCCAAGTCCTGAGCGCCGTCGAGCGTATGCGGGTATGGCAAGAACGCGTCGCGGGCATCCGCGCTGTATTCGGTCCGCTCCTTAGTAAGGAATCGCGGGACACGGTCGAGAGATATCGAGCGCGCTCGACGGTCCGCAAAGTCGTACGTGACTTGGAGCCCCTCGCGAGCGGGATCAAAGTCGACGTCACTGGAATTCCCAACGATCTGATGTTTCCTCCCGCGACGCTCCCTGCATGGACGTCCATTCTGCAGAATGTCTTGTTGAATTCTTACAATGCACTATCGGACGCAGCTGAACCCGCCATCAGTGTCGTGGGAACCCGAGGGAAGACTACGTCCAGAATCCAAGTGCTCGATAACGGAGTGGGAGTGCCTGCCGAGGGCTCGGAGCGATTGTGGCAGCCATTCCACCGCGAACTACTGCTGTCGCCCGAAAAGGAGGCCGCAGGTTTGGGCGGTATGGGATTGGGGCTGACGATCGTTCGAATGATCAGCGACGAAATTGGTGTGCGAGCTAACTTCGTCACGCCCCCAACTCACTTCAAGACTGCCCTGCAACTGGAATGGAGAGAGCCTAGCGATGATCTCTAACGTGCTGATTTGTGACGACAACAGCGATCGCGCAACTCGCTGGAAGGACACGGTAGAGCAGTACCTGCCAGAGGCACGAGTCGACACGATCACTGGCACAGAGCTGGCCGCTTTGCTGACAGAGCTCTCTGACGCCGAAGACGAAGCCCGAAGCGGGAATCCTCTCTCCGGTGCAGACCGACCGAGAACTCGTCGTGCGGAGGAAGCGGACCTCGTAATCTTAGACTCCGACTTGTCTCCCGCGCCCGATGACCTTGCTCGGCTCGGCGCACAGGATCGACGGACGGTCTCCTCAACGTTGAGAAATGGCTATGGAGACGACGTAGCACGGCAACTTCGCAGCTACTCCCACGCGCCGGCGATCGTTGTGGTGAATATGTTCTGGGGCCGCCATGCCCGCTCAAAGGTATTCGATCTGACCCTAAACCAAAACGCCGGCGCCGTGGCCGACCTTCACATCACCGCGGGGGAGCTATCCGACCCGGTCGTATGGGGACAGCAGCCCGACGATGCCGATTCCGGTTACCGTCCCTGGTACCGCCCATCTATTCCGGAAGTTGTAGATACATTTCAGCGCTCAGCGGCCGCCCAGATGGAGCTGGACGAGAACGTTCTCGACACCCTTGGAATTGCACCGTCGAGACTCACGCCGAGCCAGCTCGACCCATTCACAGAGTCCGCGGAGTCGCTCACTCTGCGAAACTTTGCCGAGAGCGCTCTCGGCTTCAAGTACACGCATACGAAGGACGGAGCGCACCACAGCGATCAGTTTGTCCGCGCCATGGGACTTTCAGCCGTTCGTCGATGGGTCCAAAGGTTCTTAGTCCCCAGCCAGACCGTACTCTTGGACGCTCCACACCTCGCGGAGCGATACTGGCGGGTGCTGATGTCGGGGCCCGACGACCTTCAGGCGCTCGACCGTTTCGCCAACCTCACTTGGGGTGATGACTTTGGTGCTCTCGGACCTGCGGTTCAGGAATCGATCCGCCCCTTCGCGACGCGGCCCGTGTTCGATGAGGCGATCGCGCGTCGGATAGCGGCCGAACAGATTCGGTCGAAACTCCTGGGACCTGGCTCGCTTGAGGCAGCGTTCGCCGAGGACACATCGCGATTCGTAGCACTCGACGAGCTGACACAGTTCCCCTCTGACCTTCCGGGCGACTTCAAGCAACGCTGGTTGGAGGAAGTTGAGGGGATTGGCTATGAGCCCGCGAACAGGCTGCTTCTGTGAGCAAGACGGAGGTGAAGGAGCTAGCCAAGCTGCAAGCTGTCGTCGGCGCGTGGTATCAAGCTGGACTCGGTGACACGACGAAGTCAGACGCGGCAGCAGAGTTCCGCACGCTGTTTCCGGCGATCGGCAACGGCGATCCATCGTCAGACCTGAAGGCGTGGGGTCGCCACGGCAACAAGAAAGCTTGGTTCCCTCTAGAGGGCTACTTTAGTGCGCACCCAGTTACGACTCCCGGCAGGGACGGCGCCGACGATCAGACTATGTGGCCCCTCGTCAGCTTTCAGCTTCGTGAGCACAGCGGTGCCCTTCAACTCATGATTCGCGTTGTGCTGTGCGCCGTAGGTCCCGACGGTCGCGTAGATGGATGGGGCTGGCGTTTCGACTCTGCAGACCATGACTCGGGGGACAACTCCCACCCCTACGCACACGTCCAGCACATCACGAACTGGGAACCTGGGTCGCAAGGTTTTCGCTGGCCGCGGCTCGCGCCCCTGACGGAAGACGAGGACGCCCACCCGGTAGAGATTCGTAAGACGACCCCAGAGACCAAGCCTGCTGTGCCGCTCGCCTGCAACGATGCCGGGGGGCTCGCCGTGGCAGTCATGCTGTCGATATACGGTGCGACTCGCACTGCACAAATGCTCAAGAACGTTGCGCAGGCTGATCCACAGTTCTACTTGCTCTGCGGACGCGACAAGCTCGAGTTCTTAGGAGACTAGTCGCGCACGCACGCGGTGTGCTGCCTGGCACCAGCCGTTCGATATCCCGCGCGCACGCGGGACATTCCTTGCGTGACTGGCCGCTGAAGTACGTCGTGGCGAAATACGACTGAGATCGAGAGGTCCAACACCGCTCAGAGAAGAACAACGCCTCATCAACGGAGCGATCAAGAAGGACGATGAATGGAGCGATCAAGAAGGACGATGCACGCAGGCACCCTGGGTGAGTGACACCGTTTAGAAGCACTCCCCTACACGTACCTGCACGCCGGAAAAATCCCTGGATAATAGGCAAACCGCGTCCTATTCTGACGGCATGCGCGGAGGCCTCGAAAGATGGAAGCGAGGTGTCGAATCCAGAGGGGTTCGGCAGGCGATCTCCTACGCGCTCGAGGGCACGTGCGATGCTCACCGGCAGCACTCCCCCGGCGTTGACGCGCTCGAAGCGTACAGTGGCGCATCCGGTTCGACCGTCTCACGGTTCATCGTCGAGAACGGCGTCATCACCTCCGACGAGCTGACCGCCGGCGGCCTTCGTGTCTGGCTCACCGGACACGACCCGGTCACCGGGGAAGAGCGCGGCCATCAGCGGCTGAGCCCCGACGCCGATCTGCTGCTCGACGGAACGCTCAACCACCCGAAGTCGTACAGCATCGCCGCGCTGCTGCATCCCGAACTCGCCGTCGAGTTCGAGGCGCTCCAGGACCGGCTGCGTGACCGCATCCTGCTCACGTGGCAGACCGAGCTCAACGCGCGGCGCGGGCACGGAGGACTCATCCGCGAGGAGATCACCCGCATCGAGGTCGTCGAGTTGCAGCATCGGCGCTCGCGCGCGCTCGACCCGCACATCCACCGTCACCTCTGGCTGAACATCAAGGTGCTGGGCGCGGACGGCAAGTGGTCGAACCTCGACTCGCGCGTCGCGATGAAACTGCACACCGTCGTCAACGCGGAGGGCGAGCTCGCCGCCCGCACGGATCCCGCCTGGATCGCCGCGCTCGCACGGCACGGTTACACGCTCGGCGAGACGGGCGAGATCGCCGAACTCGCGGGCGCCGTCCGACCCTTCTCGCGTCGGTCGGCGCAAATCGAAGGCAACCGCGCGCGCCTGATCGCGGAGTGGTCGGCGGCGCACGGAGGATCTGTGCCGAGCGTCGAGGTGCTGCAGCAGATCGATCGGCGCGCGTGGGCGGTGTCGCGTCCGAACAAGCCGGCAGATCTCGACGAGGCGTCGTGGGAGGCGCGCGCCCGCGAGGAAATCGCCGCAATCGATGCGAACCTGACCACCCCGCGCGTGCCCGTTCCCGTCGCTTCGACAGACCCGCATGCCGTCGACCTGGATCTGCTCGCGGCACAGGCGGTCGTCGACGCGGACGAACGTTCCACCTCATGCGGCGGGAGGTTCAGCATCTTCGACATCCGCGCCGGCGCAATACGCGCACTCTCGCGCACGGGCGTCGTTGCGGAGCGCGACCTGCTGGACGGCGTGATCGCCGAGATCACGGAGCGCGCCACGCATTCCGTCTACCGCCTCGTCCCGGGTATTCCGCCGGCGCACGTCAAGGCGTTCATGGCGACCGAAACCGTACGCGCCAAGGTACGCCTCGCCGGCCGCTTGGACGTGCTCGCCCAACCGGGGCGCTCCCTGCTGCCGGGCGAGTTGCACCGGCTCGCACCGAACGATGATCTATCGGCGCTGGATGCGTCGCAAAGCGTTGCCGCGTGCGCCATCGCCGGCACGGACGGGCTCGTGACGGTGACCGGCCCCGCCGGCGCGGGCAAGACGACGATGCTGCGCGCTGCGTTCGCGGCGCTCACGTCGCAACGGCGCCGGATGCTCGTTGTTGCTCCCACGCGAAAGGCGGCATCGGTGGCGTCTCGCGAGGTCGGGGCCGCGGCATCCAGTATTCATGCCTTGCTTTCGGACCATGGCTACCGATGGGGCACCGACGAGGCCGGCGCGAAGGTGTGGACCAGGCTGCGGGTGGGAGAACTCGATCCAATCACGGGCGCCGTGCACGGCGGACCGACCCAGTACGCGTTGCGTTCTCGCGATCGGATCGTCGTCGACGAAGCCGGCATGGTCGACCTGCAGACGGCGAACGTCCTGGTCGAGCTCGCGATCGGGCAGGGTGTCGGGCTGGCGTTCGTGGGTGACACGCATCAGGCGTTGCCGGTCGGGCATGCGGGTGCGATGGGTTCTGCGATCCGGCACGCGAACGCTGCGGTCGAGCTCGACACGGTGCACCGGTTCCGCGATCCCGACTACGCGGCGCTCACGCTGCGGCTCCGGGATGCGGGCGATCGCGAGCGTGCGCTGGTGGTTGCGGGCGAGCTTGCCGAACACGGCCACGTCGACCGGGTCGAACATCACGACGCGGCGCGTGAGCGGATGATCGACGCGTACTTCGACTGGCACGCGCGCGGCAAGCGGGTGACGCTCGTATCTGGCACGAATGCTGAGGCGGATGCGATCAACGACGCCATCCAGCAGCGGCGAGTCGATCAGGGCGAGCTTGACGTCCGCGTCGCCGCGTCGGGAATGGCGCAGCAGCGCATCCTCGTCGGTGACACCGTCCAGACTCGTCGCAACGACCGGCTCACGGGAGTGGAGAATCGCGCGCAGTGGATCGTGCGCGGCATACGCGACGAGTACCTGTCTCTTGTCTCCGTGAGCGACAGCGGAGAGGTGGCGCGTGTGTCCACCGAGTACGCGCGCGAGCACCTGCAGCTTGCGTACGCGTCCACCGTGCATGGCGTGCAGGGCGACACCGCCGACGCGTCAGTGGTCGGGCCCGATGTGGATGCCGCGGGGCTCTACGTTGGCCTCACACGAGGGCGGGTGCATAACGCCGCGGTCGTTGTGGCGCGGACGGATGCCGCGGCCCGCGAATGTCTCGCCGAGTCGATGCAGCGCGGCACTCCGGAGTTGACGATGCAGGATGCTGTGCGCGCGGCGCAGGCCGAGGTGTGGCGCGCGGCGCGTAACCGGGAGGCGGCGATGGCTACGGGTCCGGCTGGCGAGGCGCCGAGTGCGGGGCGGGGACTGGGGATGTAGAGCCCACCTACTGCGATGGAGGGTCCTCGATCGTCCAGCCGCACGCTGCTTCTCCGACTACATCCGGGTGCCGGCCTGAGCCCGCGCGACCACCGGGCACTCGTAGATAGTGGAGAAGCTCGGAATATGGCCTCCCTGCGCTTGACATCAGTTGAGTGATCACGATCGCCCCCATGCGTCTCCTCAAGGATGGTGTTTCACGACGACACAGGAGAGCGTCCGTGGATAGCATCAACAAGTGCCGCATTGTCCCCTCCAATCCGAGTCCTGAGCACCCTCGCACGGCCATGCCTCAATCCCCACTCTCCGCCCTGCTGGCCTTCGAACCCAGCGACGAACGATCTCTTGTTGAGTACGAGATTGGCGGCATTGGGCTCATCGGCGACGACAGGGAAGCAGCGGCTCAGATGATCGCCGATGACGGAATGGTGGTGGCGTGTGGCGCCTCATCCGTACTGATGAGGTGGCGAGATCGGCGAGACGGAGGGGTTGCTCAAGAAGGCGCGCGCCTCGAGGCTCTGCGGACGTTCATGAACATCGGGTTTGGGCTTCCTGATCGACAAAAGAATCCCGATCACGTCCAGGGTCACGTGGCAGAGCTTCTGTGGAGTCGAGTCATCGGCGAGAGGCGAACTTGCCGTGACGGTCGCGCATTTGTGACATCTGAGCCAATAAAGGCAGATCCACTCGAGCCAGGTGGGGACGGCCTCGTTGTCTACAAGAGCGATGCGGGGACCCTCGTATTCCGCTTGTGGGAGATCAAGAAGCACGACTCCTCCGCGCGAGTGTCCCAGACCATCAATCGGGCTGGGAAGCAGTTGAAGACTCGTGGGCACGAGTATTTGGCAAAGATTGCCGGACCGTCGACACTCACTGCGACAGGCGACCTGGCAGAACTCTACGATTCGATGCTCGACCTCTGGTTTGACCGCAGTTCTCGGGCTGGCGTCGGAGTGGCCGTCAGCGCATCAGATGAGCACGCGCCGACAGGCCGACGTGCATTCAAGTCCCTGCGTACGCACTTTCCGGCGTTCACAGAGACCGGCCAGACGGAGTCGCTGGTTTTCGCGGTGCCAGACTTTCCCGGATTCGTTAACCGAGTACAGGAGATCGTGTGGAGCGGGCTCTAGATCTGCAGCTCCTTCGGGGCGCTCTCGCGAATCGCACCCGCCTGCCAAGCGCCGAGCAACTTCAGGAACGGATGGCGAAAGCAGAAATTGCGCTGATACTCCGCCGCACGAATGTCGACCGAAAGCTCATCAGGACGGCGTGGTACTTGCACGGCATTGCGTCGGTGAGCACGGCACGTGAGCGGTACACGGTCGCTCGGCAGCGCCAGGCCTTTCTCGTGAGTGCTCACATCTTCGACCTCGCGCTGGCAAGAGATGACATTGACTTGGAAGAACGGCTAGCGATCGGGTTCGCGGCTGCGATCGGCTACCGACGCGGAGGACGGGACCCCAACGCCGCCGCCATCGTTACGCGGCTGGGCGAGTACATCGGCCTGAGCCCCGCAACGCTAGGGGTTGGCGGGCTCGAGGCACTGGCGTTGCGCGCTGGCCTGGTATTTCTCGGGTTTGACACAAAGGTCGCGTTCCGCTGGTTAGCAGCTTGGAGGCGCTACTTTTCCGACTTAGCCGGCCAAGCGGAGTTGGATGACTTGCGCACAACAGCTTTGGGACCGACCGAGTTGCTGGTGCGGGGATCGGAAGATGTGCTCTCGTTCCTCACGCGAGGAAGCTACGACCTCTTTGAGCGGGGGCAAGACCGGCTGCGCGCGGTAGTCGTCGATGAGAGCGCACCGCTAAATGAGCGATGGGTCGCATCGCATCTCCTTGCGTTTGCTGCTGAGGCCGAGTCCGGTTCGCCCTGGAATCCAGGAATCCTCCCGCCCGAGGTGCCGGCGTCCGTTCGTCAAGCGTTCGCCATCGGCTCACCCGCGGTGCTGACCTTCTGGGAACCGCAGCGGGAGTTGCTGACCGGGACGATCTCTCCACTTGATCCGGCGGTAAGGCGGATGGTGCTGGCCGTGCCGACAAGCGGCGGCAAGACACTGATCGCCCAGGTCATTGCAGTTGCGGAGCTCGCTCGCAGCGACAAGAGTGTTTGCTTTGTCGTTCCGACACGGAGCCTTGGTCGTGAGGTGCGACGTGCGATGTCCGCGCGAGTACGAATCCTCGAGAAGGACGTTGCGGCAGAGAAGCCGGACTTCCCGACCTGGTGGGAGACCCTGGATCTCCCGCTCCCAGAGCAAGAACCGGCTGATGTCGAGGTGATGACCCCAGAGCGGCTTAGTCACCTCTTGCGGCAGGAGCCGAGCGCCGTGTTGGAGCGATTTGGCATGTTCATCTTCGATGAAGCTCAGTTGCTAAAGGAACAGGGACGTGGCTTCGTCCTGGAGTCGCTGATCGCCTCGCTGAACTTACTGACGGCTGAACGCGACCTTCGCATTGTGCTGATCTCTGCAGCGCTGGGAAACGCTGGTGCCATCAGCCAATGGCTTAGCCCCGAACAGGCCGCGTTGGTGCAACAGAGCGAATGGCGCGGACCGCGGCGGCTCCATGCAGTGTTCAACACTCAAGCAGACTGGGAAAGCACGGTCGTTAAGGGCGGAGCAGGGAGAGACTGGCCCTATCGGCACACGACGGTCCTATCCGGCGAAATCCGGGTTCGCTTGGCGACTGGGGCCACGGAGTCGATACCGACGCAGGGTGACACCGGGTGGAGGCTCGTCAGGAAGTCGAAGGACGGCGCGAAGTACCCGAACCCGGTCATAACCGACACGACACGAAGCACAAAGCGCTACGTGATCGCCAGTCAGATGATCATTGCGCTGGGCCACGCGGGATCGGTGCTCGTGGTCGCATCAACGAAACTCCAAGCGCAGCAGCTTGCTCAAGGCATTGCTGCGTCGCTCGATGATGCGCAGCAGCTTGCACCGCTTGTGGACTTCGTCCGCGGTCAGTTGGGCGACGCCCACCCACTTGTGGCGACACTGAGGAAAGGGGTTGGCTTTCATCATGCCGGTCTGCCCGTGGAAGTTCTGGAAGCGCTCGAGGGCGCAGTTCGGGACGACGCTCTGCCGTACTTGACCTGTACCTCGACGCTCACCGACGGAGTGAACCTGCCCGTGCGGACGGTGGTGTTGTATGACACTCCATACCCCAATCAACCGGAGGACAGCAGACTCAAAGGAGCGCGTCTCGTCAACGCGATGGGACGGGCAGGGCGAGCTGGCCGCGAGACCGAGGGGTGGATAGTGCTTGTCAGGGCTGCTGAGCCCGCCGAACAAGACTTCGCTGACCTGAACCCGGATGCCGACGATCTCGAGGTCACCTCAACGCTCACCACCGACAACGCGTTGGCCGCAGTAGCGGAGTTCGAGCTGACTGCGCGCGCTGGCTACGACGCAGTATTCACCGCGCAAGGCGCAGCCGCGGACTTTATCTCGTTCGTTTGGTCGATGCTCGCAACGGCGGAGCAATTGGACGATCTGACCATTGCGGAGCCCGCCAGGGTCGTCGACTCGACCTTGGCGGCGCGCCACTCGGCCGCCGTGCGGCGGCAATACCTCGCCATCGCAGAGGTAACCCGCTCGGCATACCAAGGCACCGATCCAGATGCCCGTCGCCGCTGGGCGCGCGTCGGGACTTCAGTCGGCTCGGCACGAAAGATCGACTCGCTCGCTCGCCAGGTTGCCGCCGCTGTACTGCAAGACGACTTCGGCGGGCCGATTGACACCGCTGCCGGAGCGGTAGATCTGCTGGCGGATTCCATGGGCTCACTGCTGCAACTCGACGAGGCGCCTGAATGGGCGTTCCGTACGAGCGTGAGGGGGCAGCCGATCGAGGTTGATCCGGCAACCCTATTGATGGGGTGGCTCGAAGGCGGCTCTCTGCCCGCGCTGGCTGATCGGTACCTTGCCGCAGCAGCAGACCCCGCATGGCGGATCGAGCAGATGGTCAATGTCACGACCACCCAGTTCGAGCACTACCTGTCGTGGACTCTCGGGGCAGTGGTCGAACTAACGAACTCGCTCCTGGAGTCGCATGGATCAGAGGCGCGCGTGTGTCCGGAACTGGCGGGATACGTCCGCTACGGAGTCCAGTCCCAAGTAGCATTGCGCCTCATGTCTGAAGGACTGCACTCGCGCCGGATCTCGAACCTGATCGCCGCATCGCTCCCAGCCGACGCGAGCATAGGGATCGACGACCTCCGAAGCGGGCTCGGCTCGCTATCGGTCGAGGATTGGCGGCGCGAGTTCGCCGCGACCGCATCTGAGGTAGCGGATCTTCTCGATTTCACTCGTCAACGGAGGCGGAGTCTCCTAAAGGTGCTCCTCGACTCGGGGGCGGTTTCGTTGCCGCTGCTTCTCGTGAGCGATCCGCATGGGCGTGGTGAACTGCGCATCGAGGCGAGTGCGACTGGGGAAACGCCTGGATCGCTCGCGGTGTTCGAGGGTGCTCGGCGCATTGGGACGGTTGGATCGCAGGATCAATCCGATGTCCAGGCGATCCTGAACACGGGCTTCGCTATCGAGGTGTCGATAGATATGAATGATCAGCAACCTGAACTCACGCTGCGGTTGGCTTTGGATCCGACTGCGGGCAAGTTGATTTGAGCCAACGGCGCCACACCTACAGGCCGCGTCCGCGGCGCACCGTGTCGGGCTGGCCTTCGTGGGTGACACGTCGTAGGCGTTGCCGGTCGGGCACGCCGGCGCGATGGGTTCTACGATCCGCCACGTGATCGCTGCGGTCGAGCTCGACACGGTGCACGGCGCAATCCCAACCGCGCCGCGCACGCTGATGGTCGGCTTGCCGATGCGGGTGCCGGACGGGGATGTAGGGGCGCGCCCGCGTGGCGGGCGTTAGAAAGAGGGCGTCCCGGCGGGCTCCACAGTCGATCGAAGCGGGGCCTAACCATCGTGCGCAGATCTCCTCGCCTGCTGCCTTAAAGGACCCGCATGCGCACCGGTGCGAGCGACGCTGAGTCCGGCCCCGCCGAGAACCTCTGGCGAAATTCCAGCATCTCCATGAGGGCCGATCGGAGACCAGAATCGAGGCGGCCTCGTCCGATGGAGGTTCGGGCATTTGATTCTGATCAGGTGTTCGCGGTCGGCATGGACAGCATGAAACGCGTTCTCGAACTCGGCAGGCGGGACGTCGCCGAGGCACCCGTGGAGGCATTGGTAGCGCGGACGAGGCGGCATCGTCACAGACATCGAGGATGCATGGCGGTATGTATCGCGGGCTGCGCTACGATTCCCACGGCGGCATGGCAAGGGGAAAACTTCATGGAACTCGTAGACGATCGCGCTTTCGCGCGCATGGGACTCGCAGATCTGCCTGATGGACAGAGAACACGCCTGGCGGAGCGCATCACTGAGTTGCTTCAGTTACGGATCGGACATCGACTCGCGGCCCGAATGAATGATCGCCAGGTCATGGAGTTCGGTCGGCTATTTGAGGCTGACGACGCGGCGCAGATCGACGACCGGTTCTTGTCGCTCGCGCCGGACAACCGTCGGGTGGTGCAAGAAGAGCTCGATTTCGTCATTGACGAGCTGCACGTAGCAGTTGAGGAAGCGAGCGGTGCGGATGGGGAGTGAGCCTGCTTTGACCGGGCTCCCCGAGCCGCACGCTGGACATCTACGGCAAGCACTGGAATTCGTCAGAGAGATCCGCGGTCAGGCGCGAGTCTCAGTCGATGACGCCCCTCGTGTAGTCGTGCTCGACGGCCCGCGCGGATCTGGAAAGACAACAATCTTGTCTGACCTTCGTCGCTCGCTGTCGGCCGATGCAATCGTGCTTGAGCCGATCCGACCCGAATTGTTCTCTGACTCTGATTCCGTATTAGGTCATGCCATCGCCGCGATCATTCGGGTGCTCGAGCAACGCGCTCCCTCGGTGCTCCAGATCAGTGTCGGCGAGTCAACGGTGTACGCCGTGCTGAACAGGCTCCTGCGAAAAGCATTCGTAGTGGGCGCGCGCGCCTATGACGAACGGGGGCTCGCCCCTGCCGATCAAAGCGAAGAGTTCGCCCGCTCGGCGAGCATCGGCGCGTCGTTTCTTTCGGAGTGGGAGGAGGTCACCGATCTCATCGCCAGTGCCCTAGCCGAGCTCAACGTGGGACCGGATGTGATCATCTCGGTCGATGACCCTGATCTCGCTCCCGAGCACCTGCCGCGCATCCTCCTTGATCTGCGCATCGTCGGGCTGGCGCCGAACATTGTCGTAGTGGTCGGATTGAGCAGGGCCGAGGCGCGTCGCGCAATAGCTGAGAAGTACTTGGCACTGTATCGCCACGTAGCGAAGTGGGATCGCGACAGTGAGCTGCTCGATGCAAACGGACTCGACGCCACGGTTGAGAGTCAGCTCGCCAAGGCGCTGCCGCCGAGATACTCCGTATCGATTACCGAGCTGACCCTTTCGCAACGGCTCAACTTCCGTCCGATCGACGAGCCTGGTGCGCAGACGTTGATTGAGGTGTTGCGCGCACGCGCAGCGGGCGAGGCTGAGTTCGGTGCGGAGACGTTGGGCGATTACTTCATGGGGCCTGGTGGCTCGCCCACGCCATACGCCGCGATGCTGCCACCGAATCCTCGCGCACTTAGGGGTCTGTATTACGCGCTAGCCGCAACCCACGTGCCGCACGGTCCCGTCGCAACACGGATCGCCGCCGAGCAACTAGTCACGCACGGGCTTCGACTGGGCGCCGCGAGGTCGCGGCCAGCGCGCAATCTTGCGGCCGGCGTGCGTTTCGATCCCACGGACAGTCACGACGGCGGACGCGTTGAGATCGATTGGGGAGGGGTCAAGGCGACGACCTTCCATGGCACATCAGGGATGCGCATACCCGTATCCAATGGGCAAGTGGACTTCGAGCTCTTCCTCACGCCACGCGGCTCTATTCGTGCGACCCATCAGACTGGAGAGTCGGCGCCAGCAAAGTCGGTCGATAGCGCCACATTCAACGCCATGATGCTGCTTCAGGACTTGTCTCTGGCGCACGATACGTTCTCGGTGTCGGCGATGGGTCGGGCGCCTCTTCTCGGCGTGCGCGAGTATGGAGCGCTGGACATCGGAAACCACGAGACCAGCGCCGATGGTCGTTTCTTGGTGCCCCCGTTGTGGGAGGGCCTGCTCGATTACGTTCTGCTGTACGACGGCTGGAACTCGTTCTTGCCGGTACTTGAACATCGCCAGGCCGAGATCAAGTCCATGCACCTCGGCGCGCTCGCGGTGATCGCATGGTGGCGTCAGATCGTGGCAGTGCAGGGCCGCCGCGCGTCGGCCCACGATCTGTCCCTCATGATTGATTCCGTAGCTGACGCGCCTCCACCCGCGCGGGACGGCCAAGTCTTGCGATTGCTCGACCAGACGCTTGAGCAGCTCGGTGTGATGTACAAGCGGGAGCTGGCAAGCAGCACAGTGCGTGCTCGCGATTACGTGTCATGGATTGATCGCTTACTGTTGTTTGCGTGCCATCCGCTCGTTCTTGCGCCTGGGCTGACTGACCGGGTCGTCGACTGGCGCGCCGAACTGACTGCCAGATATCATCGGGCAAACATCGCCCGAGGAGCCGTCACCCGGGCCTTGACTAAGCGTGCCGAAGCGGCCATCGATGAGTTCTGGCTGAGGGACTACCTGACGAACGTGAACAGGCGTCTAGGCTCGTCCGAACTCGCGGAATTGATCGAGCGTGCCGATCGCGCCCGCGGAAACAAGGTGTCTCGAACGCTGTCCCAGTCGCGTGATGTTCGTTATCGTGCAGCGATGCGTAGGCTCGACGAGATCGAGGCGGCTACGCGGCGACAAGTCGATGACGGCCGCTGAAATCGATCGAGAGGTTGCGGTCGGATATATTCGCTTCTCGGTTGCAACCCTCGACTCACTCGCGGGGGTGGCCTCGTCGAGCACTGAGTGGAAAGAGCGTGTGCGGCGCCTGCTCGCGTCCGCCCTCACCTACGATCCCGATCTCGAGCGCCGACTAGACGTTCTGGTAGGAGAAGGCACGAGGCTTGCCAGCCTGCGCACGGCGTACTCACTAATCGATGTTGAGAATCTTGACCTCAGTGAGAAGCGCGAGCGTGAGGCCACGCGGCTGATCCCGACGGAGCTATGGTCGGATCTCAAGCTCGGCGCCACCGCGCTCATCGATGGATGGGCCGACATGGGCGACCCTGGCGAAACGGGGTTCACAGATGCGCACGTGCACTCCGGCGGCGCGACCAGCACTCTGGACACGATCGACCTAGTTCTTTCGGGACTCCGGGCGAAGTTGACACGTGCTGGGTGGGTGGTGCCTTCGTTCCCGACTGAGGACGCGAGGGGCAGTGTATTCGATCTTGGTCGGCTCATGGTGGTTCTGCACTACCTAACCGCCAGGGCGGTCGTGCCAGCGAAAGAGAGGGACACTGCCGCTGCGGCGGCGCCCCGGGATGGCGAAATGACAGTATGGTCGCTGTTTCAACGCTACGTGACCGATCCTTCGGATGCGCATGGAGATCATCAACGCATCCGGGAAGCCCTGATGACGCTACCAAACGAGGCGGGGTCGCCCGGAGTGCGTGCGGCGCTCCTGAGCGCTTTGGCCGATCCGTCGGCGCCAAGCGCGCACCTCGTCGACGGCATCGTGACATGCGTTGGACTTGCCACGCACGCTCTTCGAGCGCACTTGCGCACATCGCTCGACGCATTCGCGCAGTGTTTCGGTCTCCAGTCCGGCTTGCGGTGGTCGTTCACCAATGCCGGGCTTAGCCGGGCCGAGATTATCGACGTGGAAAGCGAGCGAGTCTCTCGCGCGCTCCGCGCCATCTCAGGCGCGCACGGGTTAGACCGAGTCGAGATGCGCAAATCCTTTCACCCGAACACGACTTATGACTCCGACGTTCGCGTCGAGATCGTTGACGCCTTCCGCGCGCACATGCGGGGCGCCTCACAGTTCGCGCGCGATCGACGGGATCAGATCGCTTTCCAGATGCCGGTTGGCCTTCTGCGCGACGGGCAGCACGATGTCGGAGTGCACCCGTCGTCGGATGAATGGGCGTTCCGGTATCCGTTGCCTCGTTTCCTGAGAGTGGTGCAAGTCGTCAGCGATGTTCTGCAGAGCGACCCGGAGCTGCACAAGTACATCGGTTCAATCGACGTCGCCGGGAGGGAAACGACTACTCCGAACTGGGTCTTTGCCCTGGTCTTCTCCTCGTATGCGGGTGTGAGCGCCATGCGGAATGCTCCCGTACTCGATCTCGTCGTACATGCAGGTGAGCACTTCGACAGACCGCTACAAGGTCTACGTCACATCGACGAGGTGCTCGAGATGGAACCCCGTCCCAAGCGCATTGGCCATGCGCTCGCGCTCGATGAGCGTCGGGTCGCTGGAAGGACACCCCAGCCCGTGCAGAGCGCACACGGCGTGTTGGAAGACCTCGTTTGGGCGGTCCGACGGCTTGAGGGCGACTATGTGCATCGGCACCTGCGCCGGTCGCTTATCGCGCAGGCCGAGCAGCTGTCCCCCACGGTCTTCGGGGTCGACGCTTCGATAGGCGACCTCGTTGATTGGTCGGTGGGCCGCACCGATCGTCTCCACATCGCAGCGCTGGGCGTCGACCTACTTGACGTTGGGGCATTCGATCTGGAGGTGGTGTGGCGGACGGCGTCTTCTCGCCGCCTGACCACGACTAGCCTCGCAGACGCCATGATCCTCGCGGACTTGTTCGTGGCCGACGTGGCCTACCACGACCAACGGACTTCGAGGCAGGGCAGAGTGAGCCGCAGTGACGAGAGTCTGGAGTTGCCCGAGGCGACGCAGCTTGCGCAGAAAGCCTACGACGCACTGAGACCGATCATTGGACGGCGCATCAGAGATGCGGACGTAGTCATCGAGTGTTGCCCCTCGTCGAACGTTGCGATCGGAGGCTACTCGACGTACGCGGATCTGCCGATCGGCAGGTGGATGAACGAAGGGCTCGTGTGTACCGTCAACACCGATGATCCCGGCGTGTTCGGCGTTACCGTGCATGACGAGCTAACACGACTTGTCCGGTCCTCCACGCTGAGCGGTTCGCAATTGTCGTCCGTCTTGAGTGTCGGAACGGCGTCGACGGCAATCGGGGCGATGTCGGCCGGCGCGGACACATACGAACGAGTTTCGTATGCTCTCACGACCTGATGTATCAGCACCGTGTTGCTCCGGGATCAGCGTCCCTTGTGATGGCGGCCTTGACGAGCAAGCAAGCGCGAAGCGCGTGAGGCGCAAGTCTCTGGCGGTCGTTCGCTATTCCACAGTCCATTGGCTGGTGAAGATAGGCGGTCCGCTTTGCCACAGGTTCGGTATTCCGAGATCGAGATGAGCGTCCGCGACAGCGCATACACAGGACGCGCCATACGCCAGCGCCGCGATGATGAAGGAGGGGACGCACGACGAAGCGCGCCTGCTGGTCCAGCGCATGACGGACCCGCCGCCGCAGGGCATCGACGTCGATGGCTTACTCACACGCAACTCGCCCGCGCCTTCCCGAGCGCATAGCGCCTAAACCGGCCTTAAGTCAGCGCGTCTGGCGCTACTCTTGCGGCCGGGGATGCGCGGAAAGCCCTCATACTGCATTTCAAGGAGGTTCTTCTTGCCGGCGCCGCCACGCCGGGCGTTGATGCCCTAGTCGTCGGCCCCCGCGCAACACGACGAGGTAGCACCCCCGTTCGCTTCGGAATAACGCCGTGCCGGGCGGCTGCTTGGACGTCGGGCCGCACCGCCCGTCGAGCCGCTCTCAGGCGTCGACGCCGAAGGCGCGCAGCAGGGGCAGGCGAGGGATCATCAGGCGCGGGCCGAGTTGGACCGTGGGAATGGTCCCGCTCTCGATGCCGAGCTTGATCGTGCGGTAGTCGACGCCGACGAGCTTCGCGGCATCCTTCATCGTCAGAGCCAGGCAATCCTGTGACCGGTTCATCGCCCTTCCTTCCTGTGAGCCAGCAGTGTCAGTCTCCCTTCGTGGCAAAGTACCACACGCGTGAGCCAAGATCGACAGTCTTCTTCGAGATTCGTCGATGACCTGGAATAGTGGGCTCCATGGCAGACGTCGAGACGTACGACTTCAGCGACGAACGCATAGATCTCGGCAGCGGGGTGACGCTTCCGAAGTCCTGGCGCGCACGCGTGTCGGGTGAGCAGGACGTGCCCGGCACGATCACCGTCCGCGTGGAGTGGGATGACGTGCTGAGACGCACGGCCGTCTCCTTCGCTGCGCTCGAGCGCGAAGCGGAAGGCGTCGACATCACCAGCCAGGTGCTCCGCGAGGTGCGAACGCACTGGATCATGACTAGGTCCGCTCTCGATGTCGTCACCGTCGACGTCGGCTCTGAGGATGGCGGCGAACGCGACCGCATTCCGGTGCGCGAGTTTCTCAGTCGTGTGCGGGCGCATGAGGAGCGCGAGCCTTTGGAATCCCTCCACGCGGCGATCTCTGTCTATCGCGTCGCCACGGCAATCAGCTATCCGCCGCTCAAGCTTGTCGCCGACACCCTGCAGATCAGCCAGAGCACCGCGACGCGCCTCATGAGTCGCGCGCGCGACTCGGGCCTGGCGCCGGAAGTCCGGATCCAGGAGCCGCGGCGGGCCCCGGCGGTCGACCCATACAACCCGGGTCAGGCCTTCGACCCTGCGGCGCCACACCGCGGGCTAGCTCAGCCCGGCGGACCGTCGATCGGACGATGAGCAGCCAGTCGGTGTTACCGCAGGGAGACCCGATCGGGGCGAGCGGCCAATGGCGCGGTTTGAGCAGATTGCTCAGCATGGCGACCGCTTGCAGTTCTCGACTTAGCAATGTGCTCATTTGACTCTTCTTGTCGCTGAGCGAGTCCCGAGGCCGGGATGCCCTGCGCCACGGGGCGTCGATCAGCCCTGATTTTTCGGGGTTTTCTGCCCGCATTTTGCCCGCAAACCGTTTCCCACAACGTGTCTTTGACCGTCGCGCGGTGTCGCCGGCGATTGCCCAGATCCGCGTGATTACGCGGTTTATGCAGGTTTCGGTCGAATTGAGCATTATGCTCAGTCGTGTTCGAGTCCCTCCAGGGGCAACACCATTCTTTGCCTTCTTGACCAGGGGTTTATTTCGGAGCTAGGAGGCCTGACCCGGGCATTCGCCGGACACAGTAGCGCCGGCCATTCGCCGTCTCGTACGGGTTCACGCTGCCCATGGCCCGCGGCCCCGCCTCCGTCTGCTGGCCGACCGCGTAGTTCAAGCCCTCGAGCCCGTCGCGATTGCAACCGGTCACGTTCCGGCTTTCGAAGCTTCGATTTCCATCTATACAACGGGCCGAGTGGCGCCGAGGTCATCCCCTCCCCGCGACGGAGAGGGTGAAGCCCGAGGCGAGTCCTTCTTCGAGTGCGTCGTCATACAGGGCACTGAAGGTTCGGCGGAGGTGTCGGCCGAGGCAGCACTTGACGCCGCCCCCGCGTTCGCGACGGCGCTGCTGCATCACACGACGGACAGAACACCGATAGCGGCGACCACCACCCATCCCAGGTAGGCGAGAAAGCAGAACCTGTCCGGCCATCCGATTCGGATCCCAGGCGAGCCGCCCCTCCCGTGCGCGGGGGCGGCGGCGACGAGGAACCACACCAGGCCGGCGAACGGAACAACGGAAGCGACTGCCAGCACCCATCCGAGCGCGCTCGCCACCCCAACCCCCGCGAACAGCGCCGCGGGCGGAAAGCCGGCCAGCAGCACACCGCCCAGGACCGTGTGCGCCCTGCCCACGGGCGTGGCCTGTGGACGCGGAGTCATGATCGGATCGGCGTCGATGAACGCTGCACCGAGCGCGCCGAGCGCGACGGCGGCAAGTCCGATCGTCCACGCGCCGCCGAACGGCCACAAGGCGACGCACGTCGCGGCAGGGCTGATGGCCATCGTGACGAAGGCGAGGCGCATGACCCACCCGTATCGCCCGACGGAGTACTCGCTGATCATCCGCCAAGACGGCTCATATTCGGGCTTGAGGACATGAAGGATCGCGATCAGCCCAGCCGTGATGCCGCCGGCGACGAGCGCAGTCATGGCTGCGATGGCCGTGGCGCTCAACATCGGACAGCCATACCTGTAGCGGCCACGGGCATCCTCCTGCGCGGCTTTCTATCCCCACCGTAGCTCGCCATCCGCGGCTGAGCCGCCTGGACCACCCCCGTTAGGGTGAGTGGTCGCCCGATCCCCCGGCGGTCCGAAAGAAGGCGGCGCCCTCGAGTCGGTGTCAGGACCAGAAGGCGAGGCCGACGAATATCGCGCCGAAGGGGATGCTCGCGCTGGCGGCCAACTCCAACGCGGGACTCGTCATCGACTGTGACGGCGGCGGTCGCCTTCGTGTCGGTGATCGCATCGTCGCCGGGGCAGCGTGACGGCCGAGCGTGACGCGATGCGCTCGGGGCGGAAGGGCCGGCCGCTGTCAAGCCCCATCGTCGGTCTCACGCGCAGAAGCAGAATCTATTCGCTGGATCAGCGTGGAGGCACAAGAAGATGAGAACGATCAGACCCATCGTCCGATACGGCTTCGACAAGGACGAACTGCGTGATCAAGCCGACGACTTCGAGGACGCACTGCGCGCCGAGATGATCGATGCCGGGGTGATCGAAGATTGGTGATTCTCGAACCCAGCATTCGCCTCGCCGGGCGGCACTTCCGACTCCAGTCGGTGGTCAACTTCGCATCGATCATTCGCGATACGAGCATTGCCCGATCCTAAGCTCCGGCACCACCTGGCTGGTCTCCATCCCTCGCCTTCCCTCATAGGCCCGCGAGCGTCTAACCCGGACCTCTAGACGCCGAGCAAGCGTTTGAGGGTGAGGGCGTTGCGGACGGCGTTACCCTCTCCGTCGTTGTTGAAGTAAGCGAACACGTCCCGACCCGAACGATCCCATTCGCGGATGCGCTCCGCCCACCACTGCAGATCCTGGTCGGAGTAATAGCCACGGTAGAGATGGTCATGGTGCGGGCCGTGCAGCCGGATGTAGACGAAGTCGGCCGTCGCCCGCAGGATGCACGACAGGCCCGCACCGCTCATCACGCAGTACGCGGCGCCGTGATCCTCGAGCAGCCGGAGCACTTCCTCCACCTCCCAGGTCGGATGACGCAGCTCCACCGCGATCCGCATCCAGTCGGGCACTCGTTCGAGGAAGTGGCGCAACCGTGCGTCGTCGCGCGGCAGCGTCGGCGGCAGCTGGACCAGCACCACAGCCCGCTTGTCGCCGAGCTCATGCCAGCCCTCCGACATCCGCTGCACCCACACCTCGGGGGAATAGAGCTTCTTCGCGTGGGTGAGGCCGCGGGGCGCCTTGACCGACATCGCGAAACCGTCAGGAAGCCGTTGCCGCCAGCTGCGGAAGCCGCCGACTGGCGGCCAGCGGTAGAAACTCGCGTTGAGCTCCACGGTGTCGAACGCGGACGCGTACGTGGAGAGCCGCGCTCCGGAAGCAAGACCGACCGGATCGAGCACGCCCTCCCAGTGGTCGTAACTCCAGCCGGACGTCCCGATCCGGATGGTCATCGCACGCCCGCTGAAGGGCGTCGTCGCCTAAGCGTCGACGTCGCCGCGCCACGCACCGCTCGCGCTGCCCTGCGCCTCGATGAATTCCTTGAAGTTCTTCAGATCCTTCTTCACCGCATGGCCCCCCGCGCCCACCAGGGCGCCCAGTTTCTCGACCAGGCCCTCGGGCGCCCAGTCCAGCTGCACGGTGACACGACTGGTCGTGTCCGTGAGCTTGTGGAATGTGACCACTCCGGCGTGTTCGGTGTCTCCGCCCTTGCTGGTCCATGCGACCCGCTCATCCGGGTGCTGCTCCGTGATCGCTGCATCGAACTCGCGCGTGAAGCCGCCCACCTTCACTGTCCAGTGGGTCAGAGTGTCATTGGTCTGTGTGATCGATTCGACCTCGTCGAGGAACTTCGGGAAGGTCTCGAACTGGGTCCACTGGTTATAGGCGGTGCGGACGGGAACGTCCACGTCGATCGTCTCGATGATCTGCACGATGGGGTACTCCTCGCTGGATGTCGGATCCTGTTCTCCTATTAGGCAGGACCGTGCTCGGCCGTGCTCAGGGGTTGACAAGGACGTCGTGGAGCGACAGCTATCACACTCGCGTCTCTACCGCTTCCCCCTGCACATTTTGGGTGGCGGTTGCGAGGGTGAAGCATGGCGATCTCCGAGCCCGAACCGCAGTCCGACAGCCCGCGCACCGAAGGCCGGCCACGTGCCGAAACGCAAGGGAGGCTGGTGGATGACGCGGCCGGTGTCCTTCTTCGCGGCTACGGCTTTGGCGCTCACGTCTGGCGTCGCGTCGCGCGTGGAGCGCGCGCCGCACCCATGCGACTGCTGGGTGGGGACGCGATGCTCGTCCGTGGGGTGGAGGGGGTGAACCTTTTCTACGACCAGGACCGGATCGCACGCCACGGCGCCATGCCGGCCATCGTGCAGGAGACGCTGTTCGGCAACGGTTCCGTGCACAGTCTCGATGGCGAGGCGCACTTCCACCGCAAGAGCACGTTCGTCGAGGCCGCATACGAGGACGAGCAAGTGGAACGCCTCGTGCCGTTGCTCGAGCACGAGTGGGAGGGCGAGCTCGGCGACTGGCTCGAAGGGGGACGACGCAGCGCATACGACGCTGCGGTGGGTGCCTTCGGACGAGCCATCATGCGGTGGGCGGCACTGCCGGGAACGCGGGATGCGCAGACCCGGTGGGCGCGACGGCTCGCCCAGATCGTCGACGGATTCGGAGCGCCGTACTCGCCGGCGTTTCCGAGGGCGATGGTGAACCGCTGGTGGTCGGATCGACACGCTCAGCAGTTGGTCGAGGCCACGCGAGCGGGGGATCTTACGCCTGGGGCAGAGACGGCTCTGTTCCTGTGGGCTTGGCATCGCGACGAGAACGGCGACCTCTTGCCGCCGCGCGTCGCGGGGGTGGAACTGCAGAACACCATGCGACCGATGATCGCCGTTGCGAGGTTCGTGGCGTTCGCGGCGAAGGAGCTGCACGATCGCCCTGCGTGGAGAGAGCGCATCGCGGCCGAGGTGTCCGAGCGAACTCGATTGCAAGGGGGACCGGCCGCCACGATGTTCGCGCAAGAAGTGCGCCGCACCGCACCGTTCGTGCCGATGCTGCCCGGCTGGACTCTGAAGGACGTCGAGCTGGACGGTGTCACGCTGTCCAAGGGCGACCGAGTGGTCCTGGACATCCTCGGCACGAACCTGGATGACCGGTCTTGGGAGAGCGCGGAGCGGTTCGATCCGGAGCGATTCCGCGGCGTCGACGATTACGAAGCGCTCACCGCGTTCATTCCGCACGGCGGAGCCGAGGTCCGCACCGGCCATCGGTGCCCAGGCGAGAAGCTCGCGATCGTCGGACTCTCCACCGCCATCGCAACGCTCAGCGACCCTCGTATCTCGATCTCGGGAGTCGGACTGGGTGTGAACCGTCGACGCCTGCCCACCAAGCCGCGGTCCGGAGGGCTCGTCCGTGCAGCGCCGTCAGCGTCGCGGTGTCCCTTTCACTAGCCTGGAACGTCATGCCGCCGGCGTCGCCCGCCTCGTCGGGTGTCAGCGCTCACCGCGGGTGGAGTGCGGCGCGGGTGCCGAGGAAGTCCAGTTTCACGGAGGAGACCGGATCGAGGCCGATGACAGCGACCCACCCGTCCGCGAGGTAGGCGGCATCCGTTCCGGGCTCTGGCGTGTTCGACGTCCTGAAGGTGAGCCACGAGGAGTTGCTCCATCTTCCTCGCGCCCGGCGCACTCGTCGCCGTCCTCCAGATGTCCGGTGACAACCGGCGCATGGGGTCGAGCCCGTTTGTCAAGCACCGCCCACAACCTTCCCCAGCGTGCTTCGATGATGCTTCCGCGTCGGGCCGTCGGAGATGCCGTGCAGCCCGTGGCCGGAGTATGGAAGGCGGTCATCATGACTGACGCTCCTGACGCGTTGCGGAGCAATGCGGGATCCGGGAAACCGGTCCGAGACGTGGACGAGGTGATGGTCCGTCCCATTCACCCCGACGACGCGGGCGAAGTGCTCACCGTGCAGCGAGCAGCGTTCGTCCAGGAGGCGCTGATCTACCGCGACCCTGACATGCCCGCACTCACCCAGACACTCGAGGAACTCGAAGCGGAGCTCGCTGACAACCTCGGATTCGTGGCGGGAAGGCGACAGCGGATCGTCGGCGCCATTCGGGCTGTCGCGGACGGCGACCTCCTGCTGATCGGGCGGATTGCGATCGCTCCCGACCAGCAGGGCGAAGGAATCGGCGGGATGCTGCTCGACGCGGTCGAAGAGCGCGGCTGGTCGGTCGGATGCCGCGAGGCAGAGCTCTTCACCGGTTCGCACAGCGACGCCAACGTGCGGCTCTACACCAGGCGGGGGTATCGCGAAACGGAGCGGGTCGACCAGGGCGACGGTACGGCTCAGATCTTCCTCCGCAAGCAGCTGCGCAACGACCCCTCCCCCGGCTCGTCGGGGGCTTAGGCCCCCTTTCCCGGCCGATCCGCAGGTGAGGCAGGGCGGTTCCCCGGTCCCCCGCGGTCGATGAACCTGGCATGCAGCGCCCCTCGGTGTCAAGGCCGGCGACGCCGCCGTGATGGCCACCTACGCTCGCCCGAGAGCAGAGCGTCATCGATGATCAGGAGGAACCCGCGTGGCACGAGTGACAAGACGGGCCTCAGCCCCTCGCCCGCTGGAGGTCGGATCATGATCACGAGTGCCCGACGGACGCAGCAGCCTTCACTGCTTTCTCCTGGAATCCCGGGCGAGCCTGCCTCCACTGGCGCTATGGCCGATGCCGAGTCGGGGGTGTCGCTCGGCCACGACATTCCCGCCACCATCGGATGGTCCGTCGCCATTGGGAACTCGCTCCCCACCGTCGGCACCGGCGACACGGTGGAGCTGTGGGATAGTCTCGCCGCGACCGCGTTCCGCGATGTCGCCGCTGCGCGTGTGCTCGAGCCGCATCTGGATGCACTCGGCATCCTCGAGCAGGCGGGCACGAACCTCGCATCCGGCGCCGATCCGTGGAATCTGTCAGCGATCGGGGTCGACGAGGACTCGTCGTGGGGCGTCTTCGCGGCGGAAGGGCCGGGTCTGCGGGTGGACGCGCACCAGAGCGCTTCAGGCTGGACCCTCTCCGGCAGGAAACCGTGGTGCTCTCTCGCTGCCCATCTTTCCCACGCCCTGGTGACGGCCTTCGTCGGCGACCAGCGCCGGCTCTTCGCGGTCGCTTTGGATGAACCAGGGGTGCGCCCGCATGACGGACCGTGGGTGGCGCGGGGCCTCGCCGATATCGTCAGTGCCCCCGTCGATTTCGACAGCGCGCCGGCTGTCCCGGTCGGTGAGGTCGGGTGGTATCTCTCACGTCCGGGGTTCGCCTGGGGCGCCATGTCGGTCGCTGCCTGCTGGTGGGGTGGCGCGCTCGGGGTTCGAGACGCGCTCCTCGCCTCGGCATCTTCGGAGCGCGCCGATCAGCTCGCGTTCGTGCACTTCGGTCGGGCGGATGCTGCGCTCTGGGCGGCGCGCGCAGCGTTGCGCGAGGCCGCGCAGCTCGTGGACACGCAGGCGAAAGTCGACTCGAGGCTGCTCGCCGAACGTGTGCGTGCCGTCACGGTCGGCGCCGCGACCACGACTCTGGCCGAAGCGGACGCCGCCCTCGGTCCCGCGCAGCTGGCCACGGACTTGTCGTACGCACGCCGAGTCGCCGATCTTCACCTCTATCTGCGACAGCACCACGGTCTCCGCGACGCTGCCCGGCTCGGCCGGCTTGCGGTCGAAAGCGAGACATCGAGATGAGTGCCGCATTCAGTCACCTCGATGCGGGCACGCCGGAATCGGCGTGGCGCGACGAGTTCGCCGGGCGTTCGCTTCGGCCGCTGGACGCCCAGTTCGAGGTGCTCGTCGTCGTCGCGGCGCACCCTGACGATGAGACCCTCGGCGCCGGCGGGCTGCTTCACCGGGCTGCTCGCATCGGGGCGCGTGTGGTGGTCGTGATCGCCACCGACGGTGAAGCCTCCCACCCTGCCTCTCCGACGCACGACCGGGAGACGCTCGCCCGGCTGCGCCGCAACGAAGTCGCCCGGGCCATCGCGATCCTCGCACCGGACGCCGAGGTGCACTTCCTCGGTCTTCCCGACGGACTCCTCGCCGAACGCAAGGGCCACCTGCGGGAGCGACTCTGCGCGATCTTCGACGTCCACCGCACCGCCAACCCGAGACGTGTGCTCGTCGCCGCACCGTGGTCCCAGGACCGGCACCGCGACCACCGCATCATCGCGGAAGTCACGAACACCATCGCACGCCACCGGCGATTCATCTTCCTCGAGTACCCGGTGTGGGCCTGGCACTGGGGAACCCCTGACGACCTTCCCTGGGACCGCGTCGTCGCCCTCCCTCTCACAGACGACGAACTGCACGCGAAACGGGACGCCCTCGCCCGCCACGTCAGCCAGATCTCGCCGCTGTCGGATCAGCCGGGAGACGAAGCGCTGCTGCACCTCGGCATGCAAGACCACTTCCACCGCGACATCGAGGTCTTCCTCACCGCAGAACCGGACGACGCGCAGGCACAGAGCATGGAAGCCGACTGGTTCGATGAGTTCTACCGTCGCAACAGCGACGACCCGTGGGGATTCGAGTCGCGGTGGTACGAGCAGCGCAAACGCGCACTCCTGCTCGCGACGCTGCCCGCACGCGAGCTCGGCGACGTGTTCGAGATCGGCTGCGCGACGGGACTGCTCACCGCCCAGCTGGCCCCCCGCGCGCGCGAAGTGATCGCGATGGATGCCGCGACCGCCGCTGTCGAAACAGCCCGGGCCCGCCTCGCCCCCGAGGCTCGGGTATCGGTCCGGCAGGGCCGCGTCCCCGAAGACTGGCCGACCGGCCGATTCGACACCATCATCTTCTCCGAAATCGGCTACTACCTCTCACCGACCGACCTGCAGCACACGCTTCTCCGGATCGAAGCCTCGCTCGGAGACGACGGCCACGTCGTTGCCTGCCATTGGCGTCACTCCGTCGCGGAGTACCCGCAGACCGGCGATCAGGTGCATGAGGCTCTCCGATCCGTCCCAGGGTGGGAGACCGTCAGTCTGCACGTCGAGAAGGACTTCTTGCTCGAGGTGTTCGCGCGTCGCCCCGCGAGATCCGTCGCCGAAAGGGAAGGGCTCGCATGAGACGCGAGCAGACGGACGTCATGGTCGTCGTCGTTCCCGTCCGCGACGAAGAACTGCTACTCCACGCGTCGTTGTCCGCGTTGAGGGCGGCCGTCGAGACGGCGTCGCGTGCGGGCATCCGCTCCGAGGTGCGCATCGTGCTCGACGCGTGCACGGATGCGTCCGCTGAGGTCGCATCCCGGTTCGGCTTCACGAGTCTCACCTCGACCGCGGGGCGTGTCGGAGCGGCGCGTGCGGTGGGCGTCTCCCACGCCATCGACGCACTCGCAGAGGTACCCGTCGGGCGCCTCTGGATCGCGAACACCGACGCCGACTCCCGCGTCCCTCCGGGATGGCTCACCAACTTCCGCGCAATCTCCCGCATCGCGGACGTGTGTGCCGGTACGGTGCGGCCGGACTTCGATGACTTGTCGATCGCTCAGCGGTCGCTCTGGCTGCGCACGCATATCCGCGGCCGACCGAACGGCAACATCCACGGCGCCAACCTCGGTGTGAGAGCCACCACGTACCTTGCCGCAGGCGGATTTGCGCCCATCGGCGAACACGAGGACGTCGACCTGATCGCACGATGCCGGAGCAACGGCGCTGTCGTCGCCGCCAGCGACGACGCCGAGGTCATCACGTCAGGCCGCCTCATCGGACGCACCGCCGGGGGCTACGCGGGGTTCTTGCGACGCCAGGCCTCCGACCTTGCCGCCGGGGCGACGGACCAGTTGTGAAACTGACGAGGCACGCAAGCGACTCCTCAACGGGCAAGGTTCCGAATTCGATCGGGCTGGCCCGGCCGATGGTCGGTCACAGGTAGCCCGTCCTTGGTCTAGTGAGTGCATCTCGAGTCAGGCGACGGGCCCCGGAGGCGGGCGGGTCTTTCCTCCATGACTCGCCAGTTGTGATGTCCAGGGACGTTGCTACGTGGAGCAGTCGCGGTCGCCGTGCGGAGTCGACGTGGTGAGCTCGACTCGGTTTCCACCCGCGCTCTTGGCTCGGTACATGGCCAGATCGGCGTCGCGCATGAGCTGGTCGGCGGAGACGGTGCCTCTGGCCGGCGCGATCGCGACTCCGATGCTGGCTCGGAGTGGCGGCAGGGCGGGCGGCCAGTCGATGTCGTCGCTGAGAGCGCGCAGAACTCGTTCGGCGATGTCCTCGGCATCTCGTGGCCCGGTGACCGGACAGATGATCACGAACTCGTCGCCCCCGTAGCGGGCGACCAGGTCGTCCACGCGAGCGCCGGCGATCAGCCGGTTCGCCGCGTCTCGAAGCATGCGGTCCCCGGCCTGATGCCCGAGCTGATCGTTCACCTCCTTGAAGCGATCAAGGTCGATGAACAGCGCCGCGCAACGCGACGATTCCACGAGCCTGGAGGCCTCGGCTTCCAGCAATCGCCGGTTCGGCAAGCGGGTCACATCGTCGTGCATGGCCGCATGGGCAAGTCGCTGCTGCAGGCGCAGCGTGGCGAGCGCCTGGGCGGCTTGTCCCGCGAGCGCTTCTGCCAACGGAGCGGCTTCGTCGTCGAACGAGCGCTCGTGGTGAAACCAGTCCACGAAGGCACCGAAGTCCATCTCCTCGTGATGAAGGGGCGCGGCAATGAACCCACGAACACCAGCGCCCTGCATGGCGGCACCCAACCCAGCCATCTCCTGGTCGGCCTGCTCCACACCGACCGCCTTGACGACTCGCCGTGGTGCGGTCACCAGCTGTACCAGCGATTCGGGGGCCACGCGACCCGCGAGCGGATACTGCCCGGCTGCCACCACGCTGCCACCGTCGGGCCTGGCGAGCAGCACGGTTGACTGGGCGGCACCGTAGGCACGCGCGGATGCGTCGGAGAGCACCTCAGCAAGGCGGATCTCGCTCACCGCCGTCGCGAAAGCTACCGATGAATCCATCAGCAGCTCGAGCCGCACTCGGGTGCGATCAGCGAGCGCGTAGCGGCGACGCAGATCTGCCAACGCACGGTAGCGCTCCGAGGCCTCTGAGATCACCAGCAGTTCGCCGCGGCCATCGCGATGTCGACTCACCATCGCCGCCCGATCTGGGGCGCCTGCCTGCAGCATCACCCAGGGGCCCGCTCCGACCGCGGAGGGCATGAGATCTTGCGAGGCTGGCAAGAGGAGGTCGGCTATCGGCCGACCCACAATCGCGTCGAGCGCCTGCCCCACCCACTCGATGAACCACGTGTTCGCGTGCGCGATCAGTCCACGCTCATCGGTGCGCACCACACCCACAGGAAGCGCGTCCGCTCCAGCCACCACTCTCCCCGTTCAGGCGATCGGACGGCAACTCAATCAGCCCGACTATCGCAGTCCATGAAGTCTGTGGGGAGTCTAACACACCTGTATGCGCGCCCTATGTGATCTCTATCCAGCGGCTCTGTCCACCCATTACCCGCGCATCCTGTTCTGGAAGCTCCGAATTTGATCCCAGCAGCTGGGGCCAGGCGCTGGTGGTGTCGGGCTCATGCGCGCTTCTGGTCTCCCACGATGGCCCTCCTACGTCAACGACGTCGAGGACCCCGTGGGAAGTGACACCACGCTATGAGACGCGCCCATCCTGAACTCAACCGGAGGGTGGTGGGTGCACACCCCGGGCGCGGCGCCGGCCTTGAAGTCCGCTGTGGCTGACGTTCAGACCGCTCGTGAGCCGACCACTTCCCTGATCGCTGCGGTGAGTTCCGTTCCGATATCACGGGCCAGGAATCCGAGCCCGACCCGCTCGGTGAGCCGGTCACCCGCACGTGCATGCGCCCAACTCCCCCACACGGCGGCTCGCGCCGGTTGGACGCCGCGGGCCGCGATGCCGGCGATGGCGCCCGCGAGCACGTCGCCGCTGCCGGACGTGCCCAGGCCCGACCCTCCTGCCGTCATCCTCCAGAATTCCCCGGTAGGTGTGGCGATGTCGCCGTAGCAGCTCACGGCTGCGTCGTAGCGTCGGCTGATCTCGAGCAGGCCGGCAATGGGCTCGTCGCCGAGATCACGGCCGAGCAGGATGGCTGCCTCCTCCGTGTTCGGCGTCAGCACGAGATTCTTGGGCAGTTCTTCGCGTGGCACCTGGTTGAGCACGCCGAGGGCGAAGGCATCGAGCACGAGGCACCGGATGCGGCATGCTGCGACAGCTCGGAGCGTGTCACGTGCCTGCTCGGGATCGTCGAATCCGGGACCGAACAGCACGGCATCAGCTGTCTCCAGAGGCTCGCGCAGCCCGTCGGGAAGGCCAGCTCGGGAGGAGGGCGGCAGCGCCAGCACAGCTGCCTCAGGCACAGCGACGCCGAGGGCGCTCTGCACTGGTTCGGGAACGATGAGGGCGAGTCGGCCGGCGCCGACGCGCAGCGACGCCTCGCCTGCCAGGGCGACCGCACCCGGCGTGCGCATCGAACCGCCGACGACAACGACCTGCCCCCGGGTCTTCTTCGAATCGCCCGGGTCGGGCAGCCCCCACTCGCGGAGGAGCTCGACCGTGACATCGCTACGTGGGCTGGACATCCGGGCTCCCCGGGTGCACGGTGACCGGCGCACCATCGATGTGCAGATGAGTCACATCAGCGAACGCGTCGAGCTGCCATGAGTCCCCCGAACGAGTCAGGTGGGTGACCGAGGCGTTGAGTACGGTTCGGGATGCCGCGAACTGGAGAAGTCCAGCCTCGTCCAGGGGCAGCAGCAGGTAGAGCAGAACCATGACGACGGCGTCGTGCGCGACGATCAGGACCGACCCGGCACGAGGATCCGCGTCGAGGTCGCGGAGGAACGACCGCAGCCGCAGGGCGACGTCTGCCCATGACTCACCCCCGGGAGGACGGTGATAGAACTTGCCGAGATGACGGCGTCGCTGTGCTTCCGCCGGCTGCAGCCGGGCCACCCCCGCACGCGTGAGCAGATCCAGCACGCCGAGCTCGCGATCGCGTAGCCGCTCGTCGATGAGGATTCGCGGTGCCGCCTGTTCCACGGAGTCCAATGCGACGGTGAGCGTCTGTCTGGCCCGCAGGTAGGGCGACGCATAGAACCTGTCGATGGATCCGCGGCGACCGTCCATCCATGTCCGTAGAGCCAGCGCCTGCTCCTCGCCCGTCGGAGACAGCGGAACATCGGCGTCGCGGGTGTCGATCGGAATCACATCGAGGCCTTCGACCTCCGCTCGTGTAGCCGCGATGTTCGCCACGCTCTCGCCATGCCGCACGAGCCACAGTTCTTTGGGCGCCATCCGGTTCACGGTAAGGGCTCGAGCAAGGCGTAGAAAGCGGCTTGACTTTCGCGATCGCGCCGCGGCCGACCGCGAGGCATACGCGCGCCCTGCACTCGCCTCGCCGGCCGCACGTAGCACGAATTGACATCTTTACTGAGTTCACTCATACTTGAGTGCACTCCGGAACGGGTGGACGCCCGGATTTGGGATCGGCGACGGGGTGCAGGGGTGATCTTCCCCGGCGACGGCGACCGCATGGCCCGCCCGCGAAACCCCGAGACACGCCGCTCACAGGAGAACCAACATGCGCGCATTCGCCATCGACCGCTACAAACACCCGCTTCGAGAGGTCGATGCGCCCGAACCCGTCGTGGGCGACACGGACGTCCTCGTCCGTGTCGCCGCGGCGGGACTCAACCAGCTGGACGAGAAGGTGCGGATCGGCGAGTTCAAGGCCTTCCTGCCCTACAAGATGCCCCTCGTCCTCGGTCACGATGTCGCCGGCGTCGTGCTGCAGGTCGGCGAGAAGGTCACCCGCTTCGCGCCGGGCGACGCTGTGTACTCCCGTGCACGCGACGGGAGGATCGGCACGTTCGCGGAGCGCGTCGCGATCGATGAAACCGACGTCGCACGTGCGCCGCGGACCATCACCGAGATCGAGGCGGCCTCCCTGCCTCTTGTGGCATTGACGGCGTGGCAGGCGCTCGTCGAACTCGGCAGCGTCTCGACCGGCCAGAAGGTGCTCATCCACGCCGGCGCCGGCGGCGTGGGCACGATCGCCATCCAGCTCGCCAAGCACCTGGGCGCGCACGTCGCGACCACGGTGTCGGGAAAGAACGCCGAGTTCGTGCGCGAACTCGGCGCCGACGTGGTGATCGATTACCGAACCCAAGACTTCGCAGACGAGCTGTCGGGCTACGACGTCGTGCTCGACAGCCTGGGCGGCGACAACCTGTCCAAGTCGTTGCGGGTGCTGCGGCCAGGAGGCAAAGCAATCGGCATCGCGGGCCCACCGACTCCCGCTTTCGCGAAAACACTGGGACTGAACCCGCTGCTGAGACTGGTGATGGGGGCACTCAGCCGCAAGGTGCGCACGCAGGCGGCGTCCCTCGGCGTGACCTACGAGTTCCTCTTCATGAGATCCGACGGCGCACAGCTGCGCGAGATCGCCGCGCTGGTCGACGAGGGCGTGCTGCGACCGGTCGTCGGAGCCACCTTCCCCTTCGACCAGACAGCCGCCGCCTTGGCGAGCCTCGAGCGCGGTGGGATCCGCGGCAAGGCCGTCATCGTCGGCGCGTGACTGCGCCAGACACACACCACCTCCCCTCACCCGATCGAAAGGATGAAGCACATGCCTTCATTGCAGGATGCCGTCGTTGTCGTCACCGGAGCCAATGGCGGGATCGGCCGAGAGCTGGTCTCGCAGACGCTGGCGCGCGGTGCGACCAAGGTCTACGCGAGCGCCCGCGTACCGCAGCGCTGGGATGACCCGCGGGTGGTGCCGCTGGTGCTGGATGTCACCGATCCCGCCTCGGTGTCCGCGGCCGTCGACGCCGCCGCCGACGCGACCGTCGTGTTCAACAATGCCGGAGCGAATCCGCCCACCGCGAGCCTCATCGATATCGACGACGCGGCCCTCACGGCCAACGTCGACGTCAATTTCCTCGGGCCCGTGCGCGTCGCCCGAGCATTCGCCCCCGTGATCGCAGGCCGGCCCGGCGCTGCGCTCATCGACGTGCACTCGGTCGCGTCGTGGTACGCGTTCGGGGGGATCTACTCGGCGGCCAAGGCTGCGCTGTGGTCCGCGACCAACTCGTTCCGCCTCGAGCTCGCACCGCGCGGCGTCCATGTCATGGGCGTGCACATGGGGTACGTCGACACCGCGATGGCGGCGCACGCCTCCGGCCCCAAGCTGACCACGGAGGACCTCGTCGCCCAAGTGCTCGCCGGTCTTGAAGCGGGCGAGTACGAAGTGCTCGCCGACGACCTCACCAGGGGCGTGCGAGCGAAGCTGTCCGAGCCGCTCGCGGCGCTGTACTCCGAGCTCACGCCGGCGCCCGCCGCCTGACCTCGTTCCGAACGCGACGGGGCATCCGGGCTCACGCTCGAGTGCCCCGTCAGCGTATAACTGCTGCGATTTGCGTCCGCACGGCGGTCATGACCTCGGCGACCGACCACGCACGATCCGCCGCGGCCATCGTGACCAGCAGCGCGGAAGAGATCACCCGCGCGAGGACGAGCGCGTCGGTCTGCGTCGCGCCGGCACGCGCGATCAGAATCCCGGCGATGTCCTGCTCGTTCTGCTCCACGATCTCGAGCGCCTCGGCGTGGTGCGGCTCCGAGGCATCCCCGAACAGGATCTCCCGCAGGTAGATGCGTCCATTGTCGACGTGCACCCGATTGCAGGCCACGATCGGCTCCATCTGCGCGATGATGCCATCGACGACACCATCGGTGGATGCCGCGGCCTGGCGTCCGCGCTCCAGCGCGGTGGCGTAGTGGGCGTTCTGCACCATGAGCAGCAGCTCACTCTTGCTCTTGGCGTACAAGAACAGCGTGCCGGCGCCGATGTCGGCCGCCTCGGCGATCTGCTGCGTCGTGACCTCGTCGATGCCGTGACTCGCGAACAGAGTGCTCGCGGCGCGGACGATGCGGTCGAGCTTGTCTTGCTTGTTGCGCTCACGCCGGCCGAGTGCCGGAGACACCGTCGACATCACGACCCCCTTCACTTCGCGGGCCCCGGACGAATGCGGTGCGCGCCGATCGATTCTCCCACGAGGCGGGCGGAGCACAGCGAGTGAGCGCGGCCGCGTTCGACACGTCCACCCTGGCGGGGATCCCGGACCTCCTCCCGGGGCAGTGTGCGCTCGCCGTCAGGATCGCGACGTCGGTGCGAGCAATCTCGGCATGCCGTTCAGTGTGTGAACGGTTGCCGAAGGTCCTGCATCGGCTGCCCTACCTCGATCAGATATGTCAGGGGCAGCGGACCGAACACGTCCGCGACCTCGCCGCCGAGCTGTCGCGGAAAGGCGACCACGAGTTCGATGCCTGGGCGGCGCATGTTGCCGATCAGATAGTCCACGCCGCGGATGCGTTTGAGACGACCGCTCACACGAGGTCGCGAACTGCCGTGGTTCGGAGGACGCGCGAACGAAACGCGGTGGTTGATGTCGAAGTCGTCGAGATCTCCCACGGCGCACGATCGGGCGCGTGATGACTGTTCCATGCCTCATCGTCCCACGCGGCGGTCGCGAGTGGGGCCCTGGCGCGAGCAGACCGGAGTACTCGCGGAGCCGGCAGTGAGCGCGCGAGCCGACCCGCGCTGTGAACCGTCCAGGATGGGGGCGTAACGTCCGACCATGAGCGCACAGCCACCGACGAACGGCAGTGACGTGCCTGCGACCGCGACGAACCGACGAGTGCTCGAGTGAAGGTCGCGATGCTCGGTCCCATCGCCTGGCGGACGCCGCCGATCAGTTATGGACCGTGGGAGCGCGTGACGAGCCTGCTCACCGAAGGGCTGGTGCGCCGCGGGGTGGACGTGACCCTGTTCGCGACCGCCGACTCGATCACGGGCGGCGACCTCGATGCCGTCGCGCCGCACGGCTACGCGGAGGATCCGACGATGGACGGCCGGGTGTGGGAGGCGCTCCACGTCGCACACGCACTGGAACGGTCGAGCGAATACGATCTCGTGCACAACCAGCTCGACTGGCTGCCGCTCGCCTTCACCGCCCAATGGGGCGCGCCGATGATCACGACGATCCACGGCTTCTCCGGTCCCGCGATCCTGCCCGCCTACCTCGCCTCGGCTTCGACGTACGTCTCGATCTCCGACGCAGATCGCTCCCCCGGCCTGGAGTACCTCGCCACGATCTACCACGGGATCGATCCCGAGGAACTCCCGTACGTATCCGAGCCGGACGACTACCTGGTGTCGTTCGGACGCATCCACCCCGACAAGGGCACCGCGACGGCGATCGAGATCGCGCGGCGCGCCGGTCGCCGGCTGGTCATCTGCGGCCTCGTCCAGGACGCCGACTACTTCCACGACCAAGTGGAGCCCCACATCGACGGGGAACGCGTCGTCTTCCTCGGCGCCGTGGGCGCAGAGGAACGCGCTCGTGTCCTCGCCCACGCCGTCGCGCTGCTGCACCCGATCGACTTCGACGAGCCATTCGGGCTCTCGGTGGTCGAATCGATGATGTGCGGCACTCCGGCTCTCGCGTTCCGCCGCGGCTCGATGTCGGAGGTGATCGACGAGGGTGTGACCGGCAGCACCGTGGCCTCGATCGACGAGGCGGTCGCGGCGCTCCCCGCCGTCGTGGCGCTGGACCGGCGTCGCGTCCACGATCGCGCCGTCGCGCGATTCGGCGTGGAGCGGATGGTCGACCAGTACCTGAGCGTCTACGAGACCGTGCTGGCTCGCTGATCCTGTGACGACGTCCAGGCCGGACGTGTAGCGTGCAACCACAGCGTCCGGCTCGTACCCGGACGTGGACCGGACCACGGCGATGAAGGCGCGGTTCCACGAGGGATGCCGCCGGCAGACGTCTCGCCATCGTCCGGAGCGAATCCGCACGGGCATCATCAGAGAGCGTCACCGTGACCCACTACGGATTCCTCAGCACCTTTCCGCCGACTCGCTGCGGGCTGGCCACATTCACCAAGTCGCTCTCCGATGCTCTCGTCGGTCACGACGACGAAGGCACCGTCGTACGCGCGCTCGATCAGCCCGAGGATCGCGGTCGGCCCGATCCCCGTGCGCGGTCGCGCGTGCGCACCGATCTGATCGCCGGCGACAGCCTCAGCACCTTGCGCGCGACCATGGCGCTCGATGCGTGCGATGTCGCGATCGTGCAGCACGAATACGGGATCTACGGCGGACGCGACGGAGACCAGGTTCTCGACGTGCTCGCCGCGCTGAGCATCCCCGCGATCGTCGTGCTCCACACCGTTCTCGTGGCGCCTACTCCGCATCAGCGGGAGGTCCTCACCGAAGTGTGTCGACTCGCGTCCGTGGTCGTCGTGATGACGACCCATGCCCGCGACAACCTCGCCGCGATCTACGCAGTCGATCTCGCTCGCGTTCACGTCGTGCCGCACGGCGTGCAGCACGTGGCTCTCCGCGACACGAAGCCGCACAATGGCCGCCGCGTCGTCACGTGGGGCCTCCTCTCGCCCGGCAAGGGCATCGAATGGGGCATCCGCGCCATGGCGCAGCTCGCGGACCTCACTCCGAACGTCGAGTACATCGTCGCCGGGCAGACGCACCCCAAGGTGCTCGCGCATGCCGGGGAGAGCTACCGCACCATGCTCGCCGGTCTCGCCGGCGACCTCGGCATCGAGTCCTCCGTTCGCATGGACGGACGCTATCTCGAACCGCCGCAGCTCGCCGCGCTCATCGCGTCGGCGGACGTCGTCCTCCTGCCGTACGACTCCGTCGACCAGGCGACCTCCGGCGTCCTCGCCGAAGCGGTGGCGGCCGGCGTCCCCGTCGTCGCCACGGCGTTCCCCCACGCGGTGGAGCTGCTGTCGACCGGGGCCGGGATCGTCGTCCCGCACCAGAACCCGGACGCCACGGCGCAGGCGCTGCGCGAGATCATCACCGGCACGTCCGTCGCCGATCGCATGCGCGAAGCCGCGCTCCGCGAGGCGAACGAGACGACGTGGTCCGCGGTCGCCGACCGCTACCGCGCAGTCACGGCGAGGCTCGCCGCCGACAGGGCGGCATGATGGACCCCTCTCCGCCGTACGAACACCTGCGCGCGCTGACGGATCACAACGGCATCTTCGAACACGCTCTGCTCGCCACGCCGCGCCGCGAACACGGATACTGTGTCGACGACGTGGCGCGGGCGCTGATCGTGGTCGCGCGCGAGCGGCAGCAGACCGTCGAACTCCGGAAGCTGGGCGCGATCTATCTGCGCTTCCTGGAGTCGGCGGTGCGCGCAGACGGGCTCGCGCACAATCGGATGAGCGCCGACGGCGAATGGTCCGACGACCCGGCGATGGGCGACTGGTGGGGCCGGCTTCTGTGGGCACTCGGCACGATCGCCGCGCGGCGGGGCGACCCGTGGACCCGCGCTCGCGCGCTGCGCACCTTCCGCATCGCCGCGCGCGAGCGGTCGACGAGTCTGCGGACTCTGGCCTTTGCGGCGCTCGGCGCCGCTGAGATCGTGCGCGTGCGTGCGGACGACCACATCGCCCGGACGCTGCTCCGGGAGTACATCGCGGCGATGCCCGCACTGCCGGATCCGACCTGGGTGTGGCCGGAGCGCCGCCTCTCCTACGGGAACGCCTCCATCGCAGAAGCGCTGATCGCCGCAGGGAATGCTGTGGAGGATGCGGATGCCTCGGCAAAGGGTCTGCGGATGCTCGAGTTCCTCCTCTCCGTGGAGACATCGGACGAGCGATTCTCCGTGACGGGGACGGCAGGGCGCGGACCTGGCGAGAAGGAGCCGTCGTTCGACCAGCAGCCACTGGAGCTCGCGGCACTCGCGGACGCGTGCGCCACGGCGTACGCCGTCACCGGCGACCCGGTGTGGCTCCCCCCGATCTCGCTCGCCTGGCAGTGGTTCACCGGTCTCAACGACAGCGGGACCGTCATGTTCGACGACCAGACCGGCGCCGGCTTCGACGGACTCGAACGCGACGGCAGAAACGAGAACCGTGGCGCCGAATCGACCCTGGCCGCCCTGAGCACGTACCAGCAAGCACTCCGACACCGTGTGCTGACCGCGACATGACGGCACGCATCCACACGGCGGAACTGAGCGCGCAGCCGGACCGCGTGATCGCCCAGTTGTTCCTGCCGGGCGAAGAATGGTCCGCCGAGCATTCGCGCGCGGGCGAGATCATCGCGCGCGTCATGGCGATCCCCGCCGATCGGGCCGACGAGCTCGCGGCCGAGCTGACCCGCGACTTCGGCTCGCGGCATCCCGATGTCCGCTCTCTCTTCCTGGAGAACGCCGACGTGGTGAGCTCTCGTCTGGCCGATCCGGTCGACATCAGCGTCGCGCGTCGTCTGGTGCTCGGCGCGAGTTTCACGGCGGAGTACGCCGTCGAAGGGGCAGCGCTGTGCAACCCCAGCGCGATCGAGCATCCTGACCAGACAGGATTGGCGCCCGGGCAGCATCGCGTCGCTGTCGCTCTCCGCTCCATCGGGGAAGGTCACCGCTCCTGCATCGAGTTCGCCGAGGCCATCATCGGTCCCGGCCGGCGGTGGACCTTCGTGGAACGCACGCATCCGCTGTGGCGGGCGCGGATCGACGAAGGGGACTGGAGCATCGTCCACTTCCGCGCAGCGCTCGAAGAGGAGGGGATCGTCAATGAGATCTCGCACAACGTGCTGCAGGGACTTCCCGACCGGTTCACCGCGTCGGACGTCGAGGCGTCGGTGACCGGGCTGCCGGGTGCGCTGTCGCGACGCGCAGACAGCGCTCGGCACATCGAGGCGCTGCGCGAGCTGACGAACTCCGTCTACCGCGCCGTGTTCTCCCCCGAGACCTCTCTCAGCCAGCGTGTGCTCACCCCGGTGGCGGCGGAGGAACGCCACGGAATGGAGGACGCGCGATTCGTACGGTTCACCGACCTCGCCGGTACCACCCACTACCGCGGGACCTACACGGCGTACGACGGTCGCAACATCGCACCACGTCTGATCATCACGTCGGATCTGCGCGAGTTCGACATCCATCGACTGACCGGCGATGCCGCTCAGGACAAGGGGATGGCACTGTTCCCTCGGCCCGTGAACGGCAGGTATCTCGCACTGAGCCGCACCGGAGGCGAGAACATCTCGCTGGCGGAATCCCACGACGGCGTGATCTGGAACCAGGCCGGGATCGTCCACTCACCGGCGGAGGCCTGGGAGATCGTTCAGACCGGCAACTGCGGCCCGCCGCTCGAGACGCCACACGGCTGGATCGTGCTCGTTCACGGCGTCGGCCCGATGCGCAGATACTCTCTGGGAGCGTTGCTCCTCGACCTCGACGACCCGACGATCGTTCTCGGGCGAACGGCGACCCCGATCCTGCAGCCGGTCGACGACCGCCGCGACGGTTACGTGCCGAACGTCGTGTACTCGTGCGGCGGGCTCATCGTGGACGACGTGATCTGGATCCCGATCGGCATCGGGGACTCGCGCATCGGCGTGTGCTCGATGGAGGTCGACGAGCTGCTCGCGCACTTGGTTCCCTAGCCTGACTGCGGGTTGAGGAGACAGCCTCCGTGTTTCCTGCATGCAGACACGCACACCTGATAACAGGCGTAGCCTGAGACCAGATGGCCCGGACCCTGTCATTGGCGCACGCTCCGTGCGCTTCCTCTGACAGGAGCACAAGATGGCCGTCACCGCTGCCGGGTCGATCGCCTCGAGCGTGCGATCCACGACGCCGAAGGCGCCGAATCTCTACACCGAGCTTTCACAGCGGGTGACCGGGAGCGGCCTCATGCGGCGCCGCTACGGGTACTACTGGACCAAGCTCATCGCGGCGCCGGTCGTGATCGCGAGCGTGCTCACCGTCTTCGTCCTCGTCGGCGACTCGTGGTGGCAGCTGGTCACCGGCGCGGTCCTCGCCGTCGTGCTCACCCAGGTCGCGATGCTCGGCCATGACGCCGCGCATCGCCAGATCTTCCGCTCCGGTCGGTGGAACGACTGGACCAGCATGCTCCTCGGAAACCTTCTCGTGGGGATGAGCTACGGATGGTGGCAGCACAAGCACACGCGGCATCATGCCAACCCCAACAAGATCGGCAGCGACCCCGATATCGAGCTCCCGGTCATCGCGTTCACCCCGGAACAGGCGGACCGCCGACGCGCGAGCCGAAGCGGGCCGCTGCGCTGGCTGATCGCACATCAGGGGGTGCTGTTCTTCCCGATCCTGCTGCTCGAAGGGCTCTCTCTGCACGCATCGAGCGTGCGGCGCGTCTTCTCACGTGAGCAGCTGCGACGCCGTCCGATCGAGATCGCCTTCCTCGCGGTGCGGATCATCGGTTTCGTCGCGCTCGTCTTCGTCGTGCTGTCTCCGGGGATCGCATTCGCCTTCCTCGGCGTCCAGCTGGGGCTGTTCGGCGTATACATGGGGATGGCATTCGCCCCGAATCACAAGGGGATGCCGCTCGTGCCGGCTGATGTGAAGGTCGACTTCCTCCACCGCCAGGTGCTGATGAGCCGCAACATCCATGGCAGCCGGCTGCTCGACACCATCATGGGAGGGCTCAACTACCAGATCGAGCATCACCTGTTCCCGTCGATGCCCCGACCGCACCTCCGCCAGGCGTCGGGGATGATTCGCGCATTCTGCGTGGAACACGGCGTGCCGTACACCGAGACCGGCCTCTGGCAGTCTTACGGAATCGTCGTCCGCTACATCAACAAGGTCGGACTCGGCGAGCGCGATCCCTTCGAGTGTCCATTGCTCCAGCAACGGCAGGCCGTCTAGCTCTCCGCACCGGACACCGAGTCAGAGCGACAGACGCCCGGCGATGACATCGCGCGCGACGACGCCGATACGCGTCTGCGTGGAGCGAGCGTGGCTCCGAATCCTCGCGAACGCCTCATCCATGTCGATGCCCAGCATCTGGGCGAGGTATCCCTTGGCCTGCTCGATCACCACACGGCTGTCCAGCGCGCGCTGAAGCTGAGCCTGTGCGAGCTCGGACTCCTCGACCAACCGCTGCTGCAGAATGCTGATGGTGGCGATATCCGCCAGCGCCTGCGCGGCGGCGGCATCGGCCGTGTTCAGCGCCCCGGCCTCATCCCGGAAGAGGTTCAGCGATCCCAGTGTCGAGTCGCGCAGCCGCAGCGGAATCGCATGGATCGACGAGAAACCGGAGGCGCGCGCATCGGCGGCGAACGCAGGCCAGCGATGGGCGATCTGGTCGATGTCGTCGACAGAGACGACCTCACCCGCCGTTGCAGCCTCTACACAGGGGCCGGCACCGACGCGCAACTGCATCAGCTCGACGAGTTCGCTTCGCTCGCTTGTGGAGGCGATCACCTCGAGCCGCTTCGAAGGACTCAGGAGCAGGATGCCGGCAGCCGACGCGTCGAAGAGCGAAATGCAGTCGTCGACGAGTCGCTGGAGCACATCGACGACGTCGAAGTCGTCGACCAGGGAGTCCGCCAGCGTGACGAAGGTTCCCAGCAGCTGATGCTCGCGGGTGAGCGCCGTCATGCCGTCATCCTAAGCCTTGGGGTCACAGGCTCAGGTCGAGCCGCCGTGCGATGACATCCGCCGCGACATCGCGCACCGAACGCCCCGCGGCGTACGCGTGGCCGCGCAGGATCAGGAGGGCATCGTCCACGCCGATCCTGTTCCTCGCTGCGACCATTCCGGTGGCCTGGTGCACCTCACGGCGGGAGTACGGCTCGTCCTCGCCGCCGTCGTTCGGCCTGTCGAGTCGGCTCAGCGCCCTTCGGAGCAGAGTGCCGGACACGATGGCGGCCAGGCGGCTCATCCGCTCGATGTCCGCGTCGGACAATTCGCGGGCGGTCGGCGAATAGAGAGCGATGGATCCGATTCCGAGCGTGCTGACGAACAGGGGGAAGGCGAAGAGCGCTCCCACGTCGAGCTCTCGCAGGGCGGCCCACGTGCCGGGCCAGAGCGCCCCGCCGTCGACCTGGAGGTCGGATGCCGTGACGGGGAGCCTTGTGCGCAGGGCTTCCCAAGACGGCCCCTCGCCGAGGTCGATCTGGATCTCGTCGATCCGTGCGCCGAGCTTCGTGCTGGCGCACACCGTTTCGGAGCCCAACGGCGAGCCGAGCGTAGACACCACGGCACCGGGCATTGAGACAGCGGCACGCAGGGGGGAGCACAGATCGTCGTCGCCGGCGGTGAGTGCGGCCGCGGCGATCGCGAAGGCATCGCCCGGCTGATCGTCGGGAGTCGTGGGCATCACGTGCGCCACCGTTCATCTCAGAATGACCAGGCGCGGGGTCTCGGTGCCCTTCCTGCGAGCGTACACGCGCCGCCGGCGCGACGGCGGTGCTGCGACGCCGAGCATCGGCAACTCGGGTTCATTGAGACCGCGCTCGGCGGATCCCCGGTCGGATGAGGAGATTGCGCCGCCGATCCGGAGTGCGGCTTGGTGGTCGTGCACCTGGGAAGGCACACATGTGACAGGCGTAAGGTCCGATGATGGACAGACATCACCCACCCAACGATCCGACGCCCGACCAGCAGCGCGCTGCGCGGGACAAGAAGTGGGCGAGAGTCACCAGCATGCACTGGCTCCCCTACGTGCCCTCCGCCGACACCCACAGCCGCGCCTTCGAGCGGGCGCGAAACGCGAAACCGAACGTCATTCCGTCGCAACCCCCCGGAGGCCACGGCGACCAACTCCCGGCCTGATCAGCCCCGGGCCCGCGGTCACCGGCCCCCTCGCAAACGCCCCGGCGGGTCCAAGGCTTGCGTCACGCCCGACACGCTCCGAATCTGACTACCCCGCCAAGAGCGCCGCCATCTCGGCCCGCGGCATGGGGCGTGCGAACAGGTAGCCCTGGCCGCGATCGCATCCCATCGTCTTGACCTTCTCGAGTTGCTGCGGAGTCTCGATGCCCTCCGCGACGACGCGGATGCCGGCCTCGTGGGCGACCGCGATCGCGGCACCCATCGTGCGTTCGGCCGACGGGGAATCGTCGATCACGAGAGCGCGGTCGATCTTCAGCTCGGTGGCGTGAAGCCGCTTCAGCTGCGTGAGGGATGCTTGGCCGGCGCCGTAGTCATCGATCGCGATGCCCAGCCCCAACGCTCGCAGCCCATCGAGCCGCGCGACGACCGCCGACACGTTGCCGATCTGGCGCCCCTCGGTGATCTCGAGCGTGAGTCGCCGCGCGGGACGGCTGATCCTCTCGACGAGCTGCCCGAGCCACGTGGCGAAGACCGAATCCTGCAGCTGTGCGGGTGACACATTGACCGAGACGTCGATGCCCCATTTGGCCATCACGGCGATCGCCTGCGTAGCCATGAAGCGGCCGATCTCCGCGATCATCCCGTCTTCTTCGGCGACCGGGATGAACTCGTTGGGTCCCACGAGCCCCCACTCCGCATGATTCCACCGGCAGAGCGCCTCGACGGCGACCACCCGATTGCTCACCAGGTCGATCTGCGGCTGGAACCATGCGGTGATCTCCGAGCGCTCGAGCGCATGCGTCAGCGCTCTCGATATCTCACTTCTCACAGCCACGGCTTCTCGCTTCGATGCTGGTCGGTCCCCCCGACCCCTGCTCCCCGTCGGCAATTCTCGCACCGGGCGCCGTTCGAAACGGCGTCTTGACGCCCGCCGACGTGTCGGGTATCCGATCTGTGGCTCCCACACGCGCGGGCAGCGCCGTGGGCGACCTCCGGCGCGGGCCGCCAGAGCACGGTCGCGATGTGGTGCGCTGTCGCCGGATCACGGCGACGACCGACGCACCGCGGTCGCGATTCGACGTGTTGTGATGGACGGGTGACGACGCCCGAGAACGCACTTTCACTCACCATCGACGGAACCCCCGACTTCGGCAGTGAGGTGCTGAAGTCGCTGTACCGCATCACGGGACGCTCCACCGGAGAGCTGCGACGTGCGATCCGCGCCGGCGAGCCCGTCTATGCGGCAGGGCTGTTCGGCAACGACCACATCCAGGTCGTTCCTCGGCTCGAGAAGACCGCCGACTACCTCGACAGCCTGGGGATCACATACATGGTCCACGAGTGGGCCGACGGCGCGCGCGAGCAGATCTCTATCGACGTCATGCGGCAGATCATCCAGTCCGCCGACGGCGAGTTCCGCTGACGCTCGCCCTATCACGCAGAGTCCTGCGTGTGGCTCGGGGAGCCTCCGAGGTGACGCGCTAGGGTGGCTGCAGGCCGGGTTCCGCACCTTTCGGCCGTGTCGCACAGGTATCCCCAGTGCCGAGCCCTCCCCCAAAGGGCGCGCGACGCGCGCGGGACAGGCTGAGGTCCCTCGGACGCTACAGGCTCTAGCTGCAACGTCCGAGGGACCGTCCTTGCGCGGGGGGAGCGCAGGGGAAATCAGCGGCCCAGCCCCAGAGATCCCCAGTCCGGACGCCCGCGCTGTGATCGGTTCCCAGGATCACGGCGAGCCGCCCGTCGCCTCACCATATCGCGTACGCGCTGCGGGGAACAGGATCGGGCGACCCCATTTCGCATCGTGCGTTCACGCCCGCGGTCCGCCGCCGTTCCCCCCGGATGCACTACTGTGCACGTCACACGGACCCACGCCGGAGAGGACCGGGATGACAGCGACACCCGCGCCCGACGCCGCACGGAACAGGCCGTCCCGCTATCGCGGCATCGGTATCGTCCTCATCGGGATGAGTGGCGCGATCTGGTGGCCGGCGTTCACGCTCGGGGCGTGGCACACCCCGTTCTTCGACCAGCTTCTGACGGTGTGGGTGGTCGCGACGGCCGGCTTCGTCGTGGTGCTGATCCAGCCGGCGCGGCCACGGGTGAAGGTCGGCCGCGCCATCGCACTCGTCATCCCTTCGCTGTGGCTCGTGTTGTCGTTCACGAGCGCCCCCGCTGCGGACGATCTCTGGGGCAACCTGTTCGATGTGCTCGCGGTCGTCGTCGGACTCGTCGGGATCCCGTTCACGCTGTGGGTGGTCGTGCGCACCGTGTGGCCTGACGTGATCGCCGACTACTCGCCGCGAGTCCGGCTCAGCATCTTCGCCATCGTCGCCGCCATCGCCGTCGCATCGTTCGTCCTGGGTCTCAACCAGAGCCGGTTCCTCACGTGCGAGGACTTCACCCTCAGCGGCAACTCCGAGCCGCCCGGCTGCGTGCACGCCGACGACTCCCCCACCGCCTGACGTTCACGTCCTGCGGCTAGGCGAGCCGCATCGTGGCCTGGGGTCCCGCGGCGAGCGCGGCGGCGGTGCGGACGATCGTCTGCTCCATCACCTCGACGGCCGCCGTCGGCGAGATGTCGGCGACGCGGGCGATGCTGATGGTGCGCGTCAGCGTCGGATCGGAAAGGCGCACCGACCGGAGCCCCGAGCGCTCGATGAGCACCATCGCGGGCACGATCGCGACACCGATCCCCCGCTCGACGAAGCGCAGCACGGCGTCCATCTCCGCGCCCTCGATCACCGTGTACGGGGACAGCCCCGCGGCCGCGAACGCCGCGTCGGTCGTCGCCCGAAGGTCGTACGTCGAGCTGAACGCCACCTGCGGCAGACCGGCCATCGCGCCGAGACCGATGCTCTCTCGCGCGGTGAGCGGTGGTGCGCCGGCCGACGAGATGACGACCAGCTCCTCGACGAGAAGCGGCGCGACGCTGAATCGCTCCGGGGATGCCGGACCCGACGTCGTGATCAACGCGAGGTCCAGCTCACCGCCGGCGAGGTGATCCAGCAGACCGCGCGAACCGCTCTCGGTGATGTGCAGCTCGATCCCGGGATGCGCGGCGTGGAACGCGCTCAGCACCTCGGCGACCAGGCTGATGCACAGAGTCGGGGTCGCGCCCAGGCGCACCCGCCCGCGCTGGAGGCCGGCCAGCTCGTCGAGTTCACGGCGGACGGATGCCGCGTCCGCCAGCATCCGCCGCGCGAGGGGCAGCAGGGACTCCCCCGCGACCGTCAGCGTGCTGCCCGCTCGTGCACGGTGGAACAGCTCGGCGCCCAGGCTCTGCTCGAGCGTCGAGATCTGACGACTGAGCGACGGCTGCGCGAGGTGCAGCTGCTCGGCCGCGCGCGTGAAGTTGCCGAGCTGAGCAACCGTGACGAACGCGCGGAGCTGCTCAAGATTCATGTATATAGCTTATCGCTATGGATATGACCATGAATATGCATTGGAGTGATCGAAGAGAACTGCCTAGCGTGTCTGACGTGATCCCTGCAGAGCGCCAGCTTTCCACCACCGTCCTCGTGATCGGCACCGGAGGTTCCGGTCTTCGCGCGGCCATCGAGCTCGCCGAATCCGGCGTCGACGTGGTCGCCCTGGGCAAGCGACCGAAGTCGGACGCCCACACCTCCCTTGCCGCCGGCGGCATCAACGCTGCGCTCGGCACCATGGATGCCGACGACAGCTGGCAGCAGCATGCCGCCGACACGCTGAAGGAGAGTTACCTCCTCGCCAACCCGCACACCGTCGAGATCGTCACGTCGGGCGCCGCCCGCGGCATCGAAGACCTCGAACGGTACGGCATGCCGTTCGCCCGCGAGGACGACGGCCGCATCTCACAGCGATTCTTCGGTGCGCACACCTACCGTCGCACCGCGTTCGCCGGCGACTACACCGGCCTCGAGATCCAGCGCACGCTGATCAACCGCGCCGCACAGCTGCAGGTGCCCGTCCTCGACACCGTGTATGTGACGCGCATCCTCGTGAACGACGACGGCGCGGTCTTCGGCGCATACGGGTTCGACATCGAGGACGGCACGCGCTATCTGATCCACGCCGACGCGGTGATCCTCGCCGCAGGCGGGCACAACCGCATCTGGCGGCGCACGTCGTCGCGACGCGATGAGAACACCGGCGACTCCTTCCGCCTCGCGGTCGAGGCGGGCGGCCGCCTTCGCGACCCCGAGCTCGTGCAGTTCCACCCCAGCGGCATCATCGAGCCCGAGAACGCGGCCGGGACGCTCATCTCGGAGGCGGCTCGCGGCGAGGGCGGCATCCTGCGCAACGGTCTCGGCGAGCGGTTCATGCACAAGTACGACCCCGAGCGCCTCGAGCTGTCCACGCGCGACCGCGTCGCCCTCGCGTGCTACACCGAGATCAAGGAGGGCCGTGGCACGCCGAACGGGGGCGTCTGGCTGGATGTCTCCCACCTCCCGCGTGAGACGATCATGACCCGCCTCCCCCGCGTCTACCAGACGATGCTCGAGCTGCAGATGCTCGACATCACCAAGGAGCCGATCGAGATCGCGCCGACGGCGCACTACTCGATGGGCGGCGTCTGGGTGCGATCGTCGGACCACTCCACCGATGTCCCCGGCCTCTACGCGATCGGCGAGGCGTCCTCGGGACTCCACGGCGCCAACCGCCTCGGCGGCAACTCACTGATCGAGCTCCTGGTGTTCGGCCGCATCGTCGGACAGGCGGCCGCTGCGTACTCCGCGGCGCTGCCCGCCCAGACGCGCTCGGCCGCGGCGGTAGCGACCGCTCGCGCGGAGATCGACGATCTGCTCGCCGCATCCGGAACCGAGAACGTCCGGGCGCTCCAGCGGGCGATCCGCGACACCATGACCGAGCACGCGGGAGTGGTGCGCGACGAACAAGGGCTGCTCACCGGCCTCGCGGAGCTCGACGCGATCGAGGCGCGGATGGCCGATATCGGGGTTCACCCCGATATCGCGGGCTACCACGACCTCGCGCACGCGTTCGACCTGAAGTCGGCGGCGCTCGCAGCCCGCGCGACGCTCGAAGCCGCGCTCGAGCGCCGAGAGACGCGCGGCTGCCACAACCGGAGCGACTACCCCGACATCGATCCCGAGCTGCAGGTCAACCTGGTGTGGTCCCCCTCGACCGGCGTCGTGCGGGAACAGATCCCGCCCATCCCTGCCGACATCAGGGCGCTCATGCGCGAGGTGTCGGTCGTCGGGAAGCTCGTCGAGTAGGCCGCAGGGTCTACCCCGTTCGGCCGCGGGCTGCAACCCCGAGGGCGAACGCGGGTGCGCGAGGTAGAAAGGCCTCGTGAAGAGGGTCATCTACGCGGGAAGCGAATTCGTGACGGGGGACGACATCGCGGGCGCCCTCCTCGGCTGCGGCCAGGCGCTGGCCGAAGCCGGTGAGGCGGAGGCAGTGACGGTTCCGATCAGGGAGTTGGACGGATCCGTGGGCGAGGTGACGGTGCTCATCGGCCCGGCGAGCCAGATGGTCGCGCGCGATGCCGACAGCGACGACGACGAACTCGTCGACGATGGCGCTGTCGCCCGCCTGAACTCGATCCAGCGACGCCTGCGCCCGGTCGCGGTGATCGATCTCCCCCCTTCGCACGACGACTGGGACGACGAGATCTGACCGACTCACTCGATCATCCACTGCCGAATGGAGAATGCCGGCGTGGCGGCATCCGTCAGCGGAAGTCCCTCGCGCGGTGCTGCACGCCGACGCGGAGATCCTCGAAGGCATCGGCGATGAGGTTCGTCACGCCCTCGGACGAGCGCTCGAGAATGCCGCGCGCGATGAGCGCCGGGGAGTCGCGCACGATGCGGCGGTAGCGGTTCCAGACGCCGAGCGAGCACACGATGTTGACGAGGCCGTGCTCGTCCTCGAGATTCAGGAACGTGATCCCGGATGCTGTCGCCGGCCGTTGCCGGTGGGTCACGAGCCCCGCGACCTCGACGCGGCGGCCGACCTCGTGACTGCGCAGCTCGCGGGAAGTCAGGACACCCCGCGCATCGAGCCCGGAGCGGTAGTGGGTGATCGGATGGTCGTCGGTCGAGATGCCCGTCGCCCACAAGTCGGCGGCGAGGCGCTCGTAGCTGGTGGGGTCGGCGAACAGCGGCGGCTGCACCGCGATGAGCGAGTCCGGCAGGAACTCGGGGCGGTCCTGCGCGGCCGACCCGGCGAGCCAGATCGCCTCTCGACGACTGAGACCGAGGCATTCGAACGCGCCCGCTGTGGCGAGCGCCTCGACCTGCACCGCGGTGATGCTGGTGCGCCGCACGAGATCGCGGAGATCGCGGAACAGCCCGCCCGTCTCGCGCGCGGTGACGATGCGCTGCGCGACCGTCGCCCCGATCCCCTTCACTCCGGCCAGGCCCAGCCGCACCGCGAACCTCCCGTCGCGGCGGTGCGCTGCGGACTCGTCGGGCGCGTCGAGGTCGAAGAGCCCGACCGGCGGCTGCTTCCGCTCGGCGCACGAGTCGAGGCCGGTCGGTCGCGATGAGATGTCTTCGCCGGGTTCGGGGCGCAACGACCCCGTTCCTCGCTCGCTCAACCACCGGGAGGAGGGTTCGAGCACCGCCTCGCTGCCCGAGAGGTGCAGGTCGGGACGGCGCACCTCGACGCCGTGGTGGCGCGCGTCCCCCACGAGGGTCGCCGGTGAGTAGAAGCCCATCGGCTGCGCCCGCAGCAGCCCCGCGAGGAACGCGGCCGGATAGTGCAGCTTGATCCACGAGCTGGCGTACACGAGCAGCGCGAACGACAGGGAGTGCGATTCCGCGAAGCCGAAGTTCGCGAACGCCTGGATCTTGGCGTAGATCGCGTCGGCCTCCTCGCCCACGAGGTCGTTCTCGGCCATGCCGGCATACAGCTTCTTCTTCAGCGAGTCGATGCGCTCGATCCCGCGCTTAGAGCCCATGGCGCGGCGCAACAGGTCGGCGTCCTCGCCGGTGAGCCCGCCGACGGCCATGCCCATCTGCATGAGCTGCTCCTGGAACACCGGGATGCCGAGCGTGCGCTCGAGCACCGGCACGAGCTTGGGGTGCGGGTAGGTCACCTTCTCCTGTCCGAGCTTGCGCTTGACGAACGGGTGCACCGCGCCGCCCTGGATGGGGCCGGGGCGGATGAGCGCGATCTCGATCACGAGGTCGTAGAACCGGCGCGGCTGCAGGCGCGGGAGAAGCCCCATCTGCGCGCGCGACTCGACCTGGAACACCCCGATCGAGTCGGCGCGGCACAGCATGTCGTAGACCGCCTTCTCCTCCTTCGGGATCGTCGACAGCTCCCAGTCCTCCCCCGTCGAGACGCGGATCATGTCGAAGCAGTACTGCAGGGCGGCCAGCATCCCGAGGCCCAGCAGGTCGAACTTCACGAGACCCATCCATGCCGCGTCGTCCTTGTCCCACTGGATCACCGTGCGGTTCTCCATGCGCGCGTGCTCGATCGGCACGACCTCGCCCACCGGGCGGTCGGTGAGCACCATTCCGCCGGAGTGGATGCCGAGGTGCCGCGGCGCCTTGAGCAGCTCGGACGCGAACTCCAGCACCTGATCGGGGATGTCGTGGCCGGCGCCGGTCTCGAGGAGGGCTCCCCATCCCTCGATCTGCTTCGACCAGGCGTCCTGCTGCCCCGGTGAATGCCCCAGCGCCTTGGCCATGTCGCGCACGGCGTTCTTGGGGCGGTACTGGATGACGTTCGCGACCTGCGCCGCGCGGTCGCGCCCGTACTCCCGGTACACCCACTGGATGACCTCTTCCCGACGGTCGGAGTCGAAGTCGACGTCGATGTCGGGCTCCTCCTCACGCAGGCTCGACAGGAACCGCTCGAACGGCAGGTCGTACGCGATCGCGTCGACGGCGGTGATGTCGAGCAGGTAGCAGATGGCGCTGTTGGCGGCGGACCCGCGCCCCTGACAGAGGATGCCCTGGCTCCGCGCGAACTGCACGATGCCGTGGACGATCAGGAAGTAGCCCGGGAAGTCCTTCATCTCGATGACCCCGAGCTCCTTCTCGATGCGCGCCCGGTTCTCCTCCGTCAGGTCGGGGTACTTGCGCGGCACCGCCTCCCACACCAGGTGCCGCAGCCACGACATCGGCGTGTGCCCTTCGGGCACCTTCTGCTTCGGGAGCGCGGGCTTGGCCTTGCGCAGCGGGAAGGCGAGCTCGTCGGCGAGCGTCACGGTGCGGGCGACAGCGTCGGGAAATCGCACGAAGCGCTCCGCCATCTCGGCCCCCGACCGCAGATGGGCACCGGCGTGCGCGGGCAGCCAGCCGTCGAGCTCGTCGAGACCGCGGTTCGCGCGCACGGCGGCGACCGCCGCGGCGAGCAGCTGCCGCTTCGGCACGGCGTAGTGGACGTTGTTGGTCGCAAGGATCGGGAGGCCCCGCTCCCGCGCGAGCCCGACGAGCACGTCGTTGTCACGGGTGTCGAGCGGGTTGCCGTGGTCGATGAGCTCGACGTGCACGTTGTCCTTCCCGAACAGCGTCACGAGGCGGTCGAGCTCGCCGGCTGCCGCGTCGGGACTCTCGGCGAGCCCGCGGCGCACGGCGCCCTTGCGGCACCCGGTGAGCACCGCCCACTCCCCCGCCGCCTGCGCGGCGAGCTCCTCGAGGTCGTAGACCGGCCGGCCCTTCTCCGCCCCCTGCAGCTGCGCGTGCGTGATCGCACCCGCCAGCCGGTGGTACCCCTGCTCACCACGGGCGAGCACCAGCAGGTGCGCGCCGACCGGATCGGCCTCGCCGTTCTGCGGCTTCGGCAGCTCGAGCGACAGCTCGGCGCCGAACACGGTCTTGAGCTGCAGCGACTCCGCAGCCTCCGCGAACCGGACGATGCCGTAGAACCCGTCGTGGTCGGTGACCGCGAGGGCATGCAGCCCCAGACGCTCCGCCTCCTCGGCGAGCTCCTCGGGCGAGGAGGCCCCGTCGAGGAACGAGTACGACGAGTGCGCGTGCAGCTCGGCGTACGGGATCGCATCGGCCGGACGCTCGATCTCGGGCGCGACGTACGGCCCGCGCTTGTGCGACCACGCGGGGCTGTCGCCGCCGTCCGCGCCGACCGGTGGCGCGTCGGGTCTGCGACGGCCGCTCAGTACGCGCTCCATCTCGGACCATGGCACGCCCGGGTTGTTGAAGCCCATCAGGCGCCCCTGGTTCCGGTCGTTGAGCGAGCGTGCGAGACGAAGCGCGACGCTCCGACGTCGTTCCTCGATCCGGGGCGTTTCGTCTCGCTCGTTCCTCGCTCGCTCAACGACCGGTGGCAGGCGTCAGTCATAGGTGGCCTCCGCCGTCCAGGCGTCGCCGTCGCACACCAGCAGCCACGCGGACCCGTCGGCGTCGACGACCTGGAACCGGTGCGCACGGCGCGAGCGCGCGGCATCCCATCCGCGCTCCACCACCGGCCAGGGTCCCGCCCACGCCTCGATCGCGCGACGGCGACCGCTTTCGATGAAGAGCGCAGGCACGGCCGAGACGTTCCCCCGCTCGTCGACGTCGACCAGCTCGCCGCCGAGCGCCCGCACGTCGACCGGCACCGGGTCGGCGAACACCGTCGTGGGCAGCGGGTCGGGCAGGCTCCCCGGCCAAGGTCGCGCGCGCTGCGCCGCGAGACCCCCGGCGCCGATCGCCTTCCGGTCGCGTTCGTCCTTGTCTCCCCAGGGCACGAGCACCTGGCGCTCGGCCAGCCACCTCCCGCCGCCGATCGCGGGGGTCAGCACGCCGCGGTGCCCGAGCATCGCCTGCACACGCGACAGCGCGTGGTGCACCCGCTCCTCGGGTCCGCCGCCGAACAACGCCGGAGCGTGATGGGATGCCGCATCCACCGCTTCCGGCGAGATCCGCACGAGCGTCACCCCGCTGCGCAGCCCGCCTCCGGCCGCGTCGCCCGTCCCGACGTCCTCCGCGAGCTGCCAGCGCACGCGGTCGATGACCGCCGCGGCGTCGAAGGATCCGGGATGCAGCCACACCCTCTCGCTGCGCTCCCCCCGGTCTCCGACGAGTTCGACCCGCAGTTCGGTGCAGACGAGGTCGACGGCGCCGAGACCCGCGACGAAGTCGTCGGCGGTGACGCGCATGGCGAACGCCACCTGATCGGCGATCTCGAGGGGCGGCTCGAACGCGATCTCCCGCTGCAGCTCGGGCGGCGGTGTGCGCGGCTGAACCGGTCGCGAGTCGTGCCCTGCGGCGAGCGCGTGAAGCCGGACGCCCCGCTCGCCGAACCGCTCGCGCACGCGATCGGTCGGCATCTCGGCGAACCCGCCGAGGGTCTGCACGCCGAGCCGGGCGAGCAGGCCGACGAGGTCCGTCGCCTCCTTCGCCCCCGCCGCGCCGGCGCCGAGCAGCGCGGAGGCGTCGAGCACCGACACCGGCAGCGGGGCGAGGAAGCCTGCCGCACCACCGGCGGGCACGACGAAGACCGGATCTGCGGCGTTCGTGCCGCCGCGCGCCGCCTGCTCCGCAGTGAACGGCCCGTCGGCGATGCCCACCCGCACCCCGTCGAGCCCTGACTCGTGGAGGGTGCCGATCAGCATGCGGGCGGCCTCGACCTCGCCGCCGTAGTACCGCGCCGGACCCCGCGCGCGCAGCGCGCACAGCCCCGGACGCACCAGCTGCACGCCGGGCGCCCTCTCTTCGATCAGCGACACGACCGGGGCGAATGCGCGGTGATCGCGGGCGGCGTCCGCGGTGACCAGCGTCAGCCCGGGACACCGCGCCTGGGCATCGCGCCGGCGCTGCCCGCGGCGCACGCCCTCCGCACGCGCGGACGCCGAGCACGCGACCACGAGGTTGCGCTCCACGACGGCGACCGGGGGCTTCGCCTCGAACTCCTCCTGCGCCGCATCCGTGCGAGTACCCGGCCGCGGTCCGACCGCGTCCTCGGCAGCCGCGGCCGTACCAGCTTCCCGCTCGAGAGCCGTGACCGGCCAGTCGGGGAACCACAGCACGAGACTCCGCACCGGCGCACCCGTGGTCATGTCACCCCACCGCCCTGATCGGCTGCGGGAAGGAGTCCGCGGACCCGGCCGAGGGCAGCGTCTCGACGGGGCGCATGCGCTCGGGCGCGGCGGAGACGTGCCCCGCAGCATCCGGGAGCATCACGCGCGCCCGTCGCGAACGCGGCCAGCGCCGACTGGACGACATCAGCGTCACCGCCCGGCCCGCGAGGTACCCGTGCCCGCGGCCGACGCCCTCCCACGCCGGCTCGCCCACCTCGATCACGGCCTCGGCCTGCGGCCAGGGCCCCTGCACGAGCAGGACCGCACCGCGATCGCGCAGCCGCGCCGCCAGACGGGCGATCTCGCCGTCGGCCGCCCGCCCCGACGGACGTACCGCGACCACCGGCACCACCTCGGCGACGGTCGAGGTCACCGCGAGCCAGCGCGCGCCCGGGTCGGGGATGAGCACGAGCCGCGACAGGTCGACCCCGAGCCCTTCGGCCGCCTCGGCGCCGAGCCGCGGCATGCCCAACACCGCGCACCACGACCCGGCCTGCGACGGCTGAGCCAGCAGCGCCAGCAGCACCGACGTCGAACGCGGCAGGGAGTATGCAGACCCCGGGCGAAGACCGCCCCCGGGAAGCAGCGAGGCGAGCGCGGGATGCACCGGCAGCACCGGCGCGTCGAGTCGGCGGCCCTGCACCCGCTCGACCTGGGCGCGCAGCTGCGCGACGGTGCCGGAAGAGGACGTGCCCGCGGGCGGTGTGCCCACCGCACCGAGGGCAGTGGGTGGGGTGCCCGTCGGCGTCTGGCCGACGGTCTCGTGCACGTACTGTGCCGTGAGTTGCACGATCGCCCTCATTCCCACATTCTAGAACGGATGTTCTAGTCCTTCAACCGCTGGGAACGAGCGTAGTACCAGGTTCCGACAGTTATGTTCGAGACTGCAAGACCAGTCGCGCCGGACCCACACGCGAAGCCCGCCGGGCAGGCGCCGCACCCAGCACGATCCCGACGAGCACGAGACCGACCCCGACAGCCTGCGGCACCCCGAACGCCTCCCCCGCGACCGCCACCCCCAGCACGACGCCGGTGACCGGATTGAGGAGTCCGACCACGCCGACCACCCCCGGAGACAGGCGTCGCAGCCCCGCGAACCACGCGACGTACGCGAGCGCGGTCGCGACGAGCGTGAGATACGCGAAGCCGAGCGCCGACGGCACAGTGAGCGTCGGCGGCGCACCCTCGACGAGCACCGCGGCCGGCAGCAGCACGATCGAGCCGGCGACGAGCTGCCACGCCGTCATCGGCAGCGCGGGAATGTCGGAGCCCCATCGCGCCGTGAGCACGAACCCGATCGACGAGGCGACCATCGCACCGAGCGACGCGGCGACGCCCCAGGGATCGGCGCCTTCCGCGTCGAAGCCCAGCATCACCCCCACGCCGACGAGACCCACGGTCGCGCCCACGACGGCGGCGAGCCGCGGTCGGCGACGCAGCAGCAGCCACGCGAACAGCAGCATGCACGCGGCGGATGCCGACATCAGCGTCGCGGCCAGACTCGACGGCAGCCGCTGTCCGGCGACGTACACGAGCACGAAGAAGCCGCCGACATTCAAGGTGCCGAGCACGAGCGAGCGCCACCACCACGATCCGCGCGGGAGTCGGCGCGCGAGCAGCAGCACGATGAGCCCGGCCGGAAGCGCCCGCAGCACACCACCCCACAGCGGGGATTCCGCCGGCAGCAGGCTGTGCGTGACGACATACCCGCTCCCCCACGCGATCGGGGCGATCGCCGTCACGAGGATCCACATCCATCGCTTATCTTCCATGGAAGATACTTTATCTTACCGGGAAGATAAGATGGGTCGCATGGCCGCCGCCGACCGCTCCCCTCACGACGAACCACTCGACCGCGTCGGTGAGATCCAGCGGGAGTGGCGCCGCGAGCGCCCCGACCTCGACCCGTCGCCGCAGGGCGTGATCGGGCGCCTGCACCTCGTCGCGCTCGAACTCACGGAGCGCCTCGTCGCGGTCTACAGCGAGTTCGGACTCAGCGAGGGCGAGTTCGACGTGCTGGCCACGCTCCGCCGCGCCGGTGCGCCGTTCGAGCGCGCCGCCGGCGAGCTCGCCGACCACACCCTCGTCACCACAGGCGGCCTCACCAAGCGGGTCGACCGCCTCGAAGCGCGAGGGCTCGTCGAGCGGCGGGCCGAGGCATCCGATGCCCGAAAGCGCCTGGTGCGACTCACGCCCGAGGGGCGGGACCTCATCGATCACGCCATCGCCGCCCACCTCGCGAACGAGCGCCGCATCCTCGACGAGCTCGGGACGACGGATGCTGCGTCCCTCGAGCCGATCCTCACCCGCTGGCTGCGCATCCTCGACGGGAGCTGACGCACCCGCATCGACGGACACACCTTCCCGTCACGGCCTCCGACCCGCTAGCGTGAGGCCGACCGTGGGCTCGCTCCACGAGACCTGCGAGGAGCCCAGCCCATGGACGGTGCCGTTCACCCCAGCCTGCTCGAATCAGTGTCGGCGTGGGTGCTGATCGTGTCGTTCGCGCTGTCGCTGATCTACGAGTTCTGGCGGGCGACCGCCAAAGCGGGCACATCTCAGTACGACTCGATGCGGGCCCTCGTCCAGGGGCTGTGGCTGTACGTGCTCGCCGCCATCGTGATCGTGCTGCTCTTCGTCGGCGTGCCCTTCGCAGCCTGGATCGGGCTCGTCTTCTCCGTGCTCGTGATCCTGGTGTCGATCTTCTACTACAACCCGAAGATGATGCCCGCGCGCAAACCCGGGCTGTTCGACTGGTTCGAGGACCTCGTCTACACCGGGCTCGCTTTCGTGACCGCGACGCTGCTCGCCCTCGAAGTCGCGGGCCTCACGCTCTCCTGACGCGGCAGGCGATCACGCCGCGAGGGCGAGGTACGGCTCCCACCGCGGATCGGTGCGCTCGGTGCCGCGCACGGTCCACTGCCCGCCCCGGGGCGGGCGCGGCGTGAACCGCAGCTCCCAGTGCATCTCCTGCGGCGTGCGATCGCTCTTGATGTTGTTGCAGCGCAGGCAGCACGCGACGAGGTTCTCCCACGAATCGGCGCCGCCGCGCGAGCGCGGCAGCACGTGGTCGATCGTCGACGCCGCCTTCCCGCAGTACGCGCAGTGGTGATTGTCGCGACGGAGCACGCCCCGACGGGTCACCGGCACGTGGCGACCGCCCGGCACCCGCACGTAGCGGGTGAGGATGATCACGGCCGGGCGTTCGTACGATCGTCGGGTGCCCCACACCGGATCGGTCTCGGTGTGTTCCACCACGGTGGCCTTCTCGTTCATCACGAGCACGAGCGCCCGCTTGAACGACACGACCGCGAGGGGCTCGTAGCCCGCGTTCAGCACCAGAGTGCGCATTGATCATCCTCTCGAATGGCCGGGACGGCTTCTCGGTTATTCGACTTGCGCGACGATCAAGGGCGCAGGGGCATGAAAAAAGGCGCTGTCTTACAGACAGCGCCCTGGCGCCACGGCAATGCCGCGGCATCCGCTCGTGCAATGCCGAAGGACGAGGCGTCCAAGCGCATCCATGGTTCGGATGCGTGGTGTGCAGCCCATCGGCTCCCTCCGCTCTCTCAGCGTCGAGTCCCAGGGTAACCCACCGCGACACGCCCGGGGCGCGCGGCGACTGAACGGCGGATGGCGTGTCGGGTAACGAAGAAGAGAACGGATGCCTCGGCTCGAGGCATCCGTTCTCTGATGTGATTGCAGAAGGTCTGTGATCAGCCCGCGTTGGCCTGCAGCCATGCCCACGGGTCGACGACCGAGCCGTTGATGTGGACTTCGAAGTGCACGTGGCACGCGGTCGAGCTGCCGGTGCTGCCGACGAGGCCGATGAGCTGGCCCGCCGAGACGCTCTGGCCGACCGACACCTGGCGGCTGCCGTACGTCATGTGGCCGTAGAGCGTGTTGACCTGCTGGCCGCCGATCACGTGGTCGATCGAGATACCGACGCCGTAGCCGCCGTAGCTCTCCTGCGAGACCTTGACCACGCCCGCCGCTGCCGCGTAGATCGGCGTACCGCACGAGGTGAGCAGGTCGACGCCCTGGTGGTAACCGGAGTCCCAGAGGCCGCGGCCCTTGGTGAAGTTGAGGAGGGGCCAGCGCACCTCGCCGGTGCCCGGCGACGTGAGGGCGATGTTCGTGGGGACCGTGGTGCCGCGCGACTTCGCCGCCGAGGCGGCAGCGGCCGCGACCTGGCGCGCACGCTCCGCGGCGGCCTCTTCGGCCTTCTTCTTCTCGATCTCTTCCGCGGTGGTGGCCGCGTAGCTCTCGCGCGACAGCTCACTGGCGTTCGCGTCGGAGGCGGCGACGAACGTCTGCGCGTTGTCGACGGCCATCTGCTGGATCGTCTTGGAGTCCTCGGCCACGGCGGTGGCCCCGGCGGCGAACGCCGGGATCGCGACCGTGGCGACGAGACCGCCCACCATAGTCAGCACGACGAGGCTGCGCAGCGGCTTGACGACTCGCCCCTTCTTGGACGACGCGGCGGGGCGGGCTTGCGCCTTGGCCGCGGCCGGCTTCGCAGGCGCGACGTCGCGGGATCGTCGCACCGGGTTCTTCCGAATGCGCGCACGACGGTTCTGGTCCGCCGCGGCGTGCTCGGGCACGTTCGCGTGCGACTCGATCTCTTCAGCCAAACTTGTCCTCCGGCGCCTCTGCGCCAGGGCGCCTGGCTCGTCAGCACTCGGTGTCGGGGCACGATGTGCGGGCTTCACCACATGTGGACGACGAGCCGGTGAGGCAATCCACGCGGGGTCCGGACGGCGGGCTTCTCGCCTGTTGGACTTTTCGAGGCTACCCGAAGGTCACGGTTATGTCACGCTCCGCGCCTGGCAATCTCCGCACAGTGCATCATCGACGCCCGCGGAATGCGGCATCCGGCGTCGTGGCGCAGCGTTCGAGGCCCGGAAAGGCGGTCAGGATCGTCCCATTCAGTGGACTGCGCCCACCTCAGCGGACGTCGTCGACGAGGAAGATGTGCGACGCGATCTCGACCGGGAGCTCCAGGCCCTCGTCGCTGCCCTGCATCTGCACGAGCACGTAGCCCTCGTTGTAGCGATAGTCACCGACGGCACCCGGCACGACACCGGCGCCCTTCAGCTGCTGCAGCAGTTCGGGGTCGACCTGCGCGGGCTCTGCCAGCCGGCGGACGGTGCCGGTGATGGGCTCGCCGGCGTCATTGAGGCGGCGCACGAGACCCACGACGCCCTGCTCGAAGCCGTTGGTCGGCACGTCGCCGAGCTGGTCGAGACCGGGGATCGGGTTGCCGTACGGGGACTCGGTCGGGTGGCCCAGCAGCTCGACGAGGCGACGCTCGACCTGCTCGCTCATCACGTGCTCCCAGCGGCAAGCCTCTTCGTGCACGTAGGCCCAGTCCAGCCCGATGACATCGGACAGCAGGCGCTCGGCGAGCCGGTGCTTGCGCATGACGTCGACGGCCTTCTGCCGCCCGGCGTCGGTCAGCTCGAGGGTGCGGTCCTCGGAGACGACGACGAGTCCGTCGCGCTCCATGCGGCCGATCGTCTGCGACACCGTCGGGCCCGAGTGCCCGAGGCGCTCCGAGATGCGCGCCCGCAGCGGCACGATGTTCTCTTCCTCGAGCTCGAGGATCGTGCGCAGGTACATCTCAGTGGTGTCGATCAGATCGGTCATCGCGGTGTCCTCAGGTGTCTCAAGGGGCTGAGGACAGCCTATCCTCTGCTCCCGACGCCGAGGCCTGCCTTCGCCTGCCGCTGCAGCTCGACCCAGCGCCACTGCACTCGCGCCCGCGTGCGTCTGCGCTCCTGCCGTACCCGCGCCCGTGCCCGTGCCCGTGCCCGTGCCCATCCCCGCGCCGATGCCGATGCCCATGCCCACGCCCATACCCACGCCCATCCCCGCCCCGTGGTGCGCCAGGCCCCAACAGGTCAACCAGGCTTTCACAGGACCATCCGGCACTGGATGGCCCTGCAAAGACCCGGTTGACCTGTTGAAGGGAAGACGGAGGAGACCTCGCCCGCGGCGCGCGACATCAATGAGCGCGATGCAGTCCCTGGGCCACAGCCCGCATGATCAGGTCCTGCACCTCGTGCCAGCGCTCGATCACCTGCACGTACGTCACCCGAATCACGCGGTAGCCGAGCAGCATGAGAGCGGCATCGTGCGCGACATCCTCGGCGCGCTGCATCCCGACGTGGTGCCCACCGTCGATCTGCACGACCAGCCGGTCGCCGATGAGGAAGTCCGCCCGATGCCCGTGAATCCAGATCTGCGATCGGAGAGGAAGCCGGAGCCAACGCAGCCGCGTGCGGAAGATCGTCTCCAGCCCCGAGTCCGCGAAGGGGGTCGCCTCCTCGAGGAGTCCTCGAACGGATTCCGCCAAAGGCAGGCGGGCGAGTTCGGCCTTGTCGACGAGTTGAAGGTTGAGCGCGGACTCCCACACGGCGAGCGCGCTCTCATGCGGCTGACACCGCGCGACAATGAGCAGCGTGTTCAGGATGCTGTCCTCCAGCGTTCCCGGCGCGCGCGGCTCGACCGGCCGAGCCCAGTGCACGGTCGCCTTCTGGTTCTGCAGCTTCAGCCTCGACGCGCTCGGTGGCGCACCGACGTGCGGGCCGTCCTCGGCGAGGACCCACAGCCCTAAGCGCTTCGCCCGCGTGATGCACGTGAGCACCACGCCCGCCCGCGCCGCCGCCATGAGGTGGGGATCAGCGTCCGGAACTGCCACCCATCCCCGCCGCGGCCTGGTCACGAGGCCCGCGGCCATCGCGCACTCGATCGTGTAGCCGCTGACCCCTGCCTTCATGAGCGCCGCTCTGAGCGCGACGCCGCCACGTGCGTGCAGCTCCACCATGAGATCCGCCATCCCTGCATGCTCACGGCTCCGCCACGCCCCACACCGCCGTACCGGGCACGATCAGAACAACTCGCGTGCGCAGCATCCGTCCCCTCCCCTGTGGAGGAGGCTCGACAGGTCAACCGGGGTTCTGCATGAGCCGATCCCCGGATCGCATCCTGCGCATGCCCGGTTGACCTGTCGAAGAGGAGGACGGATGCTGCGCCGCCAGCACGCCGGAGCGTCACGACCTGTCACGCGGGCGGGGCGGCGGTGCGGGCCTCTCTAGAATCGACGCATGGCACACGTCCTCCTGCCCCGTGAGATCCTGCCCGCCGACGGACGCTTCGGCTGCGGCCCGTCGAAGATCGCGCCCGCGCACATCGAAGCGCTCGCGGGCCCCGGGTCGGCGCTCTTGGGCACCTCCCACCGCCAGGCCCCGGTCAAGGAGCTCGTCGGCCAGGTGCGCGCCGAGCTGAGCCAGCTGTTCCGCCTGCCGCACGGGTATGAGGTCATCCTCGGCAACGGAGGGTCGACGGCGTTCTGGGATGCTGCAGCCTTCGGCCTCATCGAGAAGCGCAGCCAGAACCTCGTGTTCGGCGAGTTCGGCGGCAAGTTCGCCGCTGCCGCGAAGACACCCTGGCTCGACGCCCCCGACGTCCGCACGGTCGACGCGGGCACGAGCACCGTCGCCGAGGCCGTCGACGGCATCGATGTGTACGCGTGGCCGCACAACGAGACCTCGACCGGCGTGTCGACCTCGATCTCGCGCGTGAACGGCGACGAGGGCGCGCTCACCGTCATCGACGCGACCAGCGCGGCGGGCGGCATCGACTTCTCGGTGCACCAGGCCGACGTCTACTACTTCGCCCCGCAGAAGAACCTCGGCTCGGACGGCGGCCTGTGGTTCGCTCTGGTGTCGCCGGCCGCGATCGAGCGCATCGAGCGCATCGCGGCGTCAGGCCGCTACATCCCCGAGTTCCTGAGCCTCAAGAACGCGCTCGACAACTCGCGACTCAACCAGACCCTCAACACCCCCGCGCTCGCGACGCTGTTCCTCCTCGACAAGCAGCTCGACTGGATCCTCTCGTCGGGCGGCCTCCAGTGGGCCGACGCCCGCACGCGCGAGTCGTCGCAGGCGCTCTACGACTGGGCCGAGGCATCCGCTTTCGCGACTCCCTTCGTCGCCGATGCGGCCGACCGCTCCCCGGTGGTCGTCACGATCGACTTCGACGAGTCGGTGGATGCTGCGGCCGTGGCGAAGAGCCTCCGCGCCAACGGCATCGTCGACACCGAGCCGTACCGCAAGCTCGGACGCAACCAGCTGCGCATCGCGACGTTCGTGTCGATCGACCCGGACGACGTGCGTCAGCTCATCCGCTGCATCGACTACACGGTCGAGCGACTGGGCTGAGCTTGTTCGTCGACCCCGTCCGCAAGCGGTGACGGGGTCGGCGACAGCACGGCCGACACGATCGCCTCGATGGCGAACTCCGACGCGCGCGCGAGCTCGACCGCGGTCGGGTCGAGCAGCCACTGCACCTGCAGGCCGTCCATGACGGCGAGGATGCTCGTCGACGCGTCCGCGATGGTGTCGGGGGCCGTGATGCCACGCTCGGCGCACACGACTTCGAACGCGTGGGCGACCTCGGACCGCAGCGTCCGGTAGCGCTTCTCGAAGAAGTCGCGGCCCGGGTGGTCGTCGGTGACGGACTCGGCCGAGAGCACCGCGTACGCCTGGACGATCCCCGCACGATGCTCGTTGACGAACGCCGTGCGAACGAGGTGACGGAACAGGGGCATCCCGTCGGGGATGTGCTGTTCCTCCAAATCAGCCACGTCGGTCTCGTCGCGGTGCTGGAGGACTTCGATGAGCAGTTGGTCCTTCGAGCCGAAGTGATGCAGGATCCCCGCGTGGGTCATGCCCACCTGGTCGGCGATGTCCTGCAGCGTGCCCCCCGCGAATCCCTTGCTGCCGAAGATCTCGACCGCGGCGTCGAGGATGTCACGCCTGCGGGCGAGTGTCTCGGGCCGCGAACGCGGCTGCCGACGCTGTGCCGTCATCGGTCGGCGCCCCCTTCTTCGTCGGCGGATCGGATAGGTCTTCGCCGGCGCCTGTGAGTCTACGCACGACCTGGCCGCACGCACCGGAACACCCAGCTTGCCCCGGCTGCGGGCGGCGGGAATCCACCCTTTCGTCGTGTCCGGAGGAGGTCAGGCGCCTTCGGGGTCGAAATCCTCGTCGGACTCGTCGTCGTCGAAGCCGTCTTCGTCGAAGTCGTCCTCGTCATCCGACTCATCGTCGTCGAAATCGTCATGGCCCGAGCCATCGACGTCCGAGTCATCGTCGAAGTCGTCGTCCGACTCGTCCGACTCGTCGTCCTCGTCCGCGTCATCCTCACCCTGGGCCGAGGCCTCGGCGAGCTCGTCGATGTCGACCCCGTCGACGTCGCCGGCGTGGAGGATGGGCGAGCCGTCCTCGTCGAAGTCGGACGCGTCGAGGTCGTCGATGTCTTCGAGCTCCTCGTGGTCGTCGTCCTCGTCGTCGTCCGCGTGCGCGGCCTCCGCAAGCGCGGCCTGGGCGGCGTGGTAGTCGGCGAGGCGCACGGCCCACGGCACCCAGTCCGGAGCCAGCAGCGCACCGTCGCCGGGGAGCAGCTCGACCTCGAGCACGGTGGGATCGGCGTCGTCCACGCGCGCGAGGCTGACGGTCCAGAACCAGCCGGGGTAGCCCGCGAGGCGATTCGCGAAGCGCAGCGAGACGACGCCGTCGGCTTCGACGCGGTAGCCCGCGGGGTCGCCGATCGTGGCCTCGGGCGTGATCTCGCGGAGCGCGGCGAGCGCCAGGTCGTGCGCGGCCAGCAGCTGCGGGTCGGGGTCGACGGGCACGACGACCTCGACCGCCTCGACGACTTCAGCGGTCTCCGCCGCGTCGTCGGCCGGCGCACCGTCGATGGCCTCGACCTCGACAGACTCGACCTCGCCGGCCGGTGCTTCATCCGCGACGGCGGGTGCAGCATCCGTCACCGCTTCGTCCGAAGCCGGGTCGGCGTCGAGGACGACGTCGACGACGGGGTCCGTCGGGTCAGGCGTCGAGTTCATCGGCGACCTTGCGCAGGACCGCGGCGACCTTCTTGGCGTGCGCGCCGCTCGGGTAACGGCCGTGGCGGAGGTCTCCGCCGATGCCGTCCAGGAGCTTCACGAGGTCCTCGATGATGATCGCCATGTCGTCGGCGGGCTTGCGGGAGCGCTTGGCGAGGCTCACCGGAGCCTCGAGGACGCGCACCGACAGGGCCTGCGGCCCGCGCTTGCCGTCGGCGATGCCGTACTCGAGGCGGGTCCCCGCCTTGGGCGCGGGCGTGCCGGGCGGAAGGGCAGTGGCGTGCAGGAAGACGTCCTGACCGTCTTCGGAGGAGATGAAGCCGAAACCCTTCTCCTCGTCGTAGAACCTGACCTTGCCGGTGGGCATCGAGACCTCGCTGGATCGGCGCCCGCGACGCGTCGCGGGCGATAAAGAGCATGACGAAAGCGGGGTCGTACAACCCCGCCTCCCAGCCTAACGGCATGACGTCCGCCCAGACCCCACGGTGAAGCATCCATCCCGAGCGATCTCAGAGGCGTCCCGTCGGACCGCGGCGCGGACGTCAGCGAGTAGGCTGGTGCGGATGAGCACGAACTCCTCCGGCGACGTCCCCGTCCGCCGCATCGACCGCGTCCTGGCCTTCATGTCGCTGGGCCTGCTCGTGCTCTCGATCGTGAGCTTCTTCGCGATCATGATCGCGTCGGCCTCCGGGGCCGACATGAGTACAGGCATCTGGCCGATCGTCGGAGTGCTGGTGTACATCGCCCCCATCGTCGCGTTCGCGCTGCTGCTCGCAGTCCTCATCATGAGCTTCGTGCGGAGGGCCCGGGCGAATCGAGGGGGCTGACCCGGTTGGCCTCCGACGCGCGCGCCCTCGCGACGCGGCTCGCCGAGCTCGGTGACGCCGCGCTCGCCACGACGCTCGCCGCGCGCGGGGTTTCGCCGCAGGCGGCCTGGCACGACTTCTTCGATGCCGCCGAGGGCCTCCTCGACCCCGCGTCCGTCGACCGGGCGCTGACCCGCCTCGACCGCCACGACCTTCTCGCCCTCGACCTCGGCGAAGCTGGCGTCGACGGCGAACCCGCGCGGCTCGCCCTCACCGATGCCGACGGCTCGCCCTACGCCGCCGTCTCGGAACGCGTGGCGGCCGCCGCCGCAGCCGCACCGCACGCCTTCACCCCCACGCCGGCGCCCCTCGCGCCGGGCCCCGCCGACGCGCGCGCCGCGGCCGCCGCCGCGGAGCGCGCGTTCACCACCGCGGGCTCGCTCGCCGACGTCCTCCTCCTGTGCTCGCATACGCCGCTCGCGCGCACCGGCGCGGGACCGGTGAGCGCCGTGGACCGGCGCCGGCTGTTGGATGCCGGCGCCCTCGAGTCCGCCGACGACCTCGAAGATCTGCTCGCCTCGGCGGCGGCTTCCGGCCTTGCGACGGCGTACGAACGCGAGTGGACCGTCACCGAAGCCGGCGAACGCTGGCTGAAGGCCGCGACCGCGGATCGCTGGGAGGCGATCGCCGAGGGCTTCCGCACCAGCCTTCCGCGGGGGCTGCGCACCTCATCGCACGGCTTCCTGACACCGGATGCATGGCTCGGCATGTACCCGCTCGACCACGAGTGGCCGGCCCGGGCGGAGCGGCTGCACCGCATCGGCGTGCGCTGGGGGCTGTTCCCCTCGGACCGCTCCCCTGCCGAGTTCCCCTGGACGGCTGCCCTTCGGGCGGGCGAGCGAGCGGATGCCGCCACCATGGCGCCGTACCTCCCCACCGAGATCGACCGGGTCTACCTGCAGGCCGACCTCACCGCGATCGCGCCGGGTCCCCTCGCGCCCGCCCTCGATCTGCGCTTGCGGTCGATCGCGCTGCGGGAGTCGCGTGCACAGGCGTCGACGTACCGCTTCACCGCGGAGTCGATCGGCGCCGGCATGACCGAGGGCGAGACGGCAGAGTCGATGCGCGACTTCCTCGCGGGCCTGTCGCTCACCGGCATCCCGCAGCCGCTGGCCTACCTCATCGAGAGCACGGCCAGCCGGCACGGCCTGGTGCGGGTGCGCGCCGACGGCGCCACCGGGCGCACCCGCGTCGAGAGCCTCGACGCGGGCCTGCTCGACGCGATCACCGTCGACCAGGCGCTGCGGCCCTTGGGGCTGCTCGTGCTCGAGGGCGACGACGCGCTCTCGTCCCGCGTCGCGCGCGACGCCGTCTACTGGACCCTCGCCGATGCCCGTTACCCCGTCGTCGCCCTCGACGCGCGCGGGGTTCCCGAGTCGCTCCACCGGCGCACCACGGCGACCGCGTCCACGCCGGCCGGGACTCCGCAGGAGACGTACGCGCGCCTCATCGCCACGCTCCGCGGCGGGCACGGCACCCAGGGCGATTCCGGGTGGCTCGAACGCGAACTGGAGCAGGCGGTGCGCGCCCGCGCCGAGATCGTGGTGGTCGTGCGCATGCCCGACGGCTCCGAGCGCTCCTTCACCCTCGAGGCGGCCGGCCTCGGCGGCGGACGCCTGCGCGGCCGCGACCGCGCCGCCGACATCGAACGGACGCTCCCCGTGTCGAGCATCGTGAGCGTCCACGCGGCCTGAGCGTGCAGCATCCGACCACCGTCCGCCCCGGTAGACTGGTCCGTTATGGCTGACGGCCCCCTCATCGTCCAGAGCGACCGCACCGTGCTCCTCGAGGTCGCGCACCCCGATGCCGAGAGCGCGCGGCACGAACTCGCGATCTTCGCCGAGCTCGAGCGCGCGCCCGAGCACATCCACACCTACCGCATCACGCGGCTCGGGCTGTGGAACGCACGCGCCGCCGGCCACGACGCCGACGACATGCTGGCGACCCTCGACCGCTGGTCGCGCTTCCCCGTGCCCCCGTCGGTGTCGATCGACATCGCCGAGACCGTGGGCCGGTACGGCCGCCTCGTCATCGAGCGCAACAGCGTCGATGAGGGCGGCGACGGCGAGTTGGTCCTCAGATCCACGGATGCTGCGGTCCTCGCCGAGGTGTCGAAGAACAAGCGCATCCAGCCGCTGCTGCTCGGGCACCCCTCCCCCGACACGTACGTCATCGACGCGTGGGCGCGTGGCCAGATCAAGCAGGAGCTGCTGAAGATCGGCTGGCCCGCCGAGGACCTCGCCGGCTACACGCCGGGAACCCCGCACCCGATCGACCTCGCTGAGGACGGGTGGCACCTGCGGCCGTACCAGCGACAGGCCGTCGACATCTTCACGCAGGGCGGGTCCGGTGTCGTCGTGCTCCCCTGTGGCGCAGGAAAGACGCTCGTCGGCGCCGCCGCGATGGCCGACACCAAGACCACGACGCTCATCCTCGTGACCAACACCGTCAGCGCCCGCCAGTGGCGCGACGAGCTCCTCAAGCGCACGTCGCTCACCCCCGAGGAGATCGGCGAGTACTCCGGCCAGACCAAGGAGATCAAGCCGGTCACGATCGCGACGTACCAGATCCTCACCGCGAAGCGGAAGGGAGAGTACGCCCACCTCGCCCTGCTCGACGCCCTCGACTGGGGCCTCATCGTGTACGACGAGGTCCACCTCCTCCCCGCGCCCGTCTTCAAGCTGACGGCCGACCTGCAGGCGCGGCGGCGCCTCGGCCTCACCGCCACCCTCGTGCGCGAGGACGGCCGCGAGGGCGACGTGTTCAGCCTCATCGGCCCCAAGCGGTTCGACGCTCCGTGGAAGGAGATCGAGGCCCAGGGCTTCATCTCGCCGGCCGTCTGCTACGAGGTGCGCGTCGACCTGCCCGCCGGCGACCGCCTCGAGTACGCGGCGGCGGCCGATGATGAGCGCTACCGCCTCGCCGCGACCGCACCCGCGAAGATCGGGGTCGTCCGCGACCTGGTCGCGCGGCACGAGGGCGAGCGCATCCTGATCATCGGCCAGTACCTCGACCAGATCGACGTCCTCGCCGAAGCGCTCAACGCGCCGAAGATCACCGGGCAGACCCCGATCGACGAACGGGAAGAGCTGTACCAGGCGTTCCGCGTCGGCGAGATCTCCGTGCTGGTGGTGTCGAAGGTCGCGAACTTCTCGATCGACCTGCCCGAGGCATCCGTCGCCATCCAGGTGTCGGGGTCGTTCGGCTCGCGACAGGAGGAGGCCCAGCGCCTCGGACGCCTGCTGCGGCCGAAGCAGTCCAACCACACCGCGAGCTTCTACACGCTCATCGCGCGCGACACCGTCGACCAGGACTTCGCGCAGAACCGCCAGCGCTTCCTCGCCGAGCAGGGCTACGCGTACACGATCCTCGACGCGCACTCGCTCGCGGCCTGACCGGCACATGAGGAGAGCCCGGCGCTGAGTCAGCGCCGGGCTCCCCTGTGGTCGGGGTTACGGAGCCCCGATGATGCGGTCGAGCGGTCCCGGCGTGTACGGGCTGTTCGCCGTCAGGTACGCGGAGAACGCGTCGATGTCGAGCCCGCCGTAGTACACGTTCCCCGCCTCGAGGAACGTCGGGAAGCCATCCCCGCCGCCGGCGAGGAAGTTGTTCGTCACGACGCGGTAGGTCGTCGTGTCGACGAGCGGCTGCCCGTTGAGCGTGACCGTCCCGAGCGTGGTGCCCGAGTAGGTGTACGAGAAGCCCTCGCTCACCTGGAGGATCTTCCTGTTGGATCCCGTGTTCGGGGCCGTCCACTGCTCGTTCAGGATCTCCTTGATCTGCGCGCCGGTGAGGTCGAGCGAGACCAGGTAGTTGTTGAACGGCTGGACCGTGAACGCCTCCGCGAAGGTGATCGAGCCATCCGGCTCGCCGTACGGCGACGTCGGCGACGAGAACGGCAGATCCGCCCGGATCCCGCCCGGGTTCATCAGCGCGATGACGGGGGCGGAGTAAGGTCCGATGACGCTCGGATCGGCCAGCTGCGCGTCGGCGATCAGATCACCCAGCGGAGACTCGCCGGCCACGTTGGCCGTCCTCGTCACGGTCGTCGAGATCTGGCCGACCACCTTGCTCGCGATCGGCGCCACGAGCGCCTGGTACTTGGCGATCAGCGCCGTCTCCGTCGGATCCTTGGGCACGTTGCGCGTCACCAGCATGTTCGCGCTCGTGATCGACGTGCGCACGATGTCCTGGGTCCGCTTGTCGTACGTCAGGTTGGTCTCGGTGTACAGCCGGCCGAACGAGGACGCCGACGTGACCAGGCGGTCGTTGCCCGCGGGGTCAGGGATGTTGCAGACGTACGGCTGGTGGGTGTGCCCCGAGACGATGAGGTCGATCGCGGGGTCGAGGTTCTGCGCGATCGGGATGATCGGGCTGTCGGCCGCGATCTCGGCACCGTTGCCGCACGCCGCGTTGTACGCCGCGCTCGACGGAGGTGTGCCGCCCTGGTGGATCAGCACCACGATCGCGTTCACGCCCTTCGCCTTGAGCACGGGGACGAGCGCGTTCGCCGTCTCGACCTCGTCCTTGAAGTCGAGGCCCGCGATCCCGGAGGCGGTCACGATCTCGGGGGTGTCCTCGAGCGTCATGCCGATGAAGCCGATCTTGGCGCCCTTGATGTTCTCGATCGAGTAGGCGGGCAGGATCGTGTCGTTCGTGCCTTCGTAGACGACGTTCGCGGCGAGGTAGTCGAAGTCGGCGCCGGCGAAGCTGCCGGTCGGGCACGAGTTCTGGTTGTTCTCGCCGTCGCCGTCGTCGAGGCATCCGCCGTCCGCCATGCGCTGCAGCTCGACATAGCCCTCGTCGAACTCGTGGTTGCCGACAGCCGAGACGTCGAGGTGGAGCGCGTTCAGCGCCTCGATGGACGGCTCGTCGTGGAAGGCGCCAGACAGCAGGGGGGATGCGCCGATCAGGTCGCCGGCCGCGACGGTGAGCGAGTACCGGTGACCCTCGCGCGCCTGCGCGAGGTGGGTCGCCAGGTATTCGACACCGCCGACTCCGGGAGGAGTGAGACTGTCGGTCGTGCCACCCCCCGGAAGGTTGAGGCGGCCGCTGGAACCGGTGGGCGGCTCCAGATTGCCGTGGAAGTCGTTGAACGACAGCAACTGGATGTCGAGCGTCGGGCCGTTCGGCGTGTTGCCGCCGTTGTTGGGCCCCTTCGGCGGGGCCGCCGACGCGGTTCCCGATCCGACCAGGGCGAGCGCGACCGCGGTGGCGGCGATGACCGCGCCTCCCGCAAGCCGGGCCGTCGATGTCTTGCGCATGTGCACAGAACCCTCCCGTTTTCTGGCGAGCGGCTCTGCCCGCCGAGATGCACGCGTCCTCGTGGGCGCGATCACGAGAAACCTAATACAGGCCCTGCGGATGCGACAGGGGCGATCGGCGAACTTCACGAAACCGGAACGAGGAGGCGACGCCGAGTGTTACTACTTTTGGAGTAGGAGTTGTTCCGCCTAGTGTCGTGGACATGGCATCCACCCGCGATCGCGCGCTCGAAGCCGCGCTCGAGCTCGTGGGCGAGCAGGGCATCCGGGCGCTCACCCACGCCAGGGTCGACGAGCGCGCCGGCCTGCCGAAGGGATCGACCTCGAACTGGTTCCGCACCCGGGACGCGCTCGTCGCCGGCGTCGTGGCCTGGCTCGCCGAAACCGAGCGGGCCGAGTTCGCGGCGGCCGAAGCGCCTCCGGTCGAGACGCGCGAGCAGTTCGTCGAGGCGCTCAGCAGCATGATCGCATTTCAGACCGGACCACGCGCTTCGCGCACGAGAGCCCGCTATGCGCTCTTCCTCGAGGGCGCCGGCGACCCCGACCTGCTGGAACCGCTTCTCACCCAGCGACGGATCTTCGTCGAGTGGACCACCGCGCTTCTGGCGCGGATCGGGGCTCGCTCGCCCGATGAGTCCGTCCGCACGCTCATGGCGGCGGGCGATGGGCTGGTGCTGCATCGTGTGACCGTGGACCCGGATGCCGAGATCCGGCCCGTCATCGAGCGCGCGGTCCGCGCGGCCCTGGACTGATCGCCGGTGCCGGCCTTCAGCGCCCGGTGAGGAACGACTCGATGCGGTCGAACCCGCCCGGCCACACGACGGCCTCGAAGAAGTCGCGCACGTCGACGCTCGGGAAGCCGGTCTGCTCGACCGTCATGAGCGTGCCCCACACCGTGGGCTCGAGCGTGATGTCCACCCGCGAGTGCAGTGCCGGCATCGGCTGTCCGCCCCTCGCCGACTCGGAGACCAGATCGGTGACGAGGCGATGCGGGCGATCGATCACGAGGTACGTCTGCACGTCGTGCACGGCGGTCAGGTGATCCGGATGGAAGCGCGCCTCCCAGGCACCGCCGACGCGCAGGTCGACGGTCGTCTGGACGGCACCGGCACCCGGCGGCGACAGCCAGACCTTCTGCTTCTCGGGATTCACGAGCGCGTCGAAGACGGCCTCTTCCGTGGCGTGCAGTTCACGTCGCAGCTGAAGGCGCAGCTCTTCGCGCGATTCCGTGAGGCTCATGATGACTCCCCTCTCCTCCGGAGTGAGCGTCATACTACGCTTATAGTGCCCTCGGCACTAGGTAGGTAGTAAAACGGGAAATCAGTCGTGCGCGTAGCGCAGAAAGACGAAACCCTCGTCGTCGGTCACGACGCTCTCGAGGGTGAACCGCCGGTCCGCCTCGGCGGCGGCCTGCACGATGCGCCCGGCCCGTCCGCCGACGAACCGCGGCGCGAGCGTGACGCACACCTCGTCGACGAGGTCGGCATCCAGCAGCGCGCCGAAGAGGTGCGGACCGCCCTCGCACAGCACCTGCGTCCAGCCGCGACGCGCGAACGCGTCCAGCATCGCGGCGAGATCGACGCCGGCCTCCCCGCACGCCATCACCGATGCCACCGACTCGAAGCGCTCGCCGTCCGCGGCGGCGGCAGCATCCGTCGTCACGATCACCGGGCGCCGCACCGCCTCCGTGAAGACCGTATCGCCCGGATCGAGATGCAGGCCGCCGCTCACCACGGCGAGCGCGGGCTGGTCGTCGAGCCTGCGGGCACGGCGCCACTCGACGTCGTCGTGATCGACCTTCAGCCCGCCGTAGCCTTCGGCACGCACGGTGCCGGCACCGACGAGCACGACGTCGGCCATCGCGCGCAGCACCTGCATGAGCTCGCGGTCGGTGCCGCCGCCGAGCGCGCCGCTGCGACCGCCGAGGGTGACCGCGCCGTCGGCACTCGAGACGAAGTTCATGCGCACACGCGTGCCGTCGCGGCCGTGGAGTGCATAGGCGTCGAAGAGCTCTGAGCGGGCGGGCATCAGTCGTTCCCCTCGGGTCGGGTGTTGTGCAGCTCGTATGCCGGCCGGCGCCAGCCGAGGATCGCTTCCACCATGCGCATCGCGTCGACGGTCTCCGGCACGTTGTGGGCACGCACGATGCGCGCGCCGCTCAGCGCGCAGAACACGGCCGCGGCCAGGGACCCGGGAAGGCGGTCGCCCTTCTCCCGATCGAGGGCTTCGCCGACGAAGTCCTTGTTCGACAGCGCCACGAGGAGCGGCGCGCCGAGCCCGGCGAGCTCGCCCAGGCGCCGGGTGAGCTCGAGGGTCTGCCGCGTGTTCTTGTTGAGGTCGTGGCCCGGATCGAGCACGATGCGCGAATCAGGGACGCCGCGCTCTCTCGCCAGCTCGCGGCGTGCGACGAGGAACTCGGCGATGTCGCCGATCACGTCGTCGTAGTGCGGGAGCGGATGCTGCGTGCGCGGCGCAGCGAGACTGTGGGCGATCACCACCCCGGCGCCGCCCGTCGCGACCACATCGGCCATCGCCGGATCATGCAGTCCGGTCGTGTCGTTGATGATCGCGGCGCCGGCGTCGATCACCGCCCGCGCGACCTCGGGGTGGAACGTGTCGACGCTCACGCGTGCGATCGGCGCCAGCTCGCGCACGACGGGAACGACGCGAGCGATCTCCTCGTCGACCGGCACCGGCGGGCCGGGCGCGAACTTCACGCCTCCGACGTCCACGATCTCGGCGCCGGCCTCCACGGCGGCGACGCCCGCCGACACCGCGGCATCGAGCGCGAACGTCGCTCCGCGGTCGTAGAAGGAGTCCGGCGTGCGATTCACGATCGCCATCACCGCGATGTGCCGCGACAGGTCGAGCGCACCGCCCGGCAGGTCGAGCACCGGAGCGAGCAGGGCCGAGGCGGTGTCGGGCGCGAGTGTCACGGGATCAGGTCCTCCAGCGGAACCTCGGGGTCACGCAGCCGGTCGGGGGCGACCCTCGCGCCGGAGCGGATGAGGTCCTGCACCTTGTCGTTCACGTCCCACACGTTGACGTTCATGCCCGCGACGATACGGCCGTCATCCACCCAGAAGGCGATGAACTCGCGCGCGTCGAGATCGCCGCGCACCACGATCTCGGCATCCGTCATCAGGGGCGCGTACCCCGACAGCTCCATGCCGAGGTCGTACTGGTCCGTGTAGAAGTACGGGATGTCGTCCAAGGATGCCGGCTGCCCGAGCATCGACCGCGCCGCGACCTTGCCGGCGTTCAGCGCATTCGCCCAGTGCTCGCTGCGCAGATGCCGCTGCAGCACGGGGTGGAAGGCGTTGGCGATGTCTCCCGCGGCGTACACGTCGGCCGCGCTGGTGCGCAGCGCCTCGTCGGTCAGGACCCCGTTCAGGATGTCGAGCCCCGCCTCCTCGGCGAGCACCGTGTTCGGGGAGGCACCGACTCCGACGAGCACGAGGTCTGCGGGAAGGGTCTCGCCGTCGACGACGACACCTTCGGCACGCCCGTCGCCGACGATGCGATCCACGTCGACCGACGTGCGCAGGTCGACACCGTGCTCGAGGTGGAGCGTGCGGAAGACCTCCCCCATCTCGGCGCCGAGCGCCATCGCAAGCGGCACCGCGTCGCGCTCGAGGATCGCGACCTCGTTGCCGAATCCGCGCGCCGTCGCTGCGACCTCCATGCCGATCCAGCCCGCGCCGATCACCACGAGTCGCTTGCCGCCGTCGCGCAGCTGCGCCCTGAGCTCGTCGGAGTCGTCCAGACGCCGCAGCGTCATGACCCCGGGCAGGTCGTGGCCGGGCAGCGGGATCATCCGCGGTGTCGCGCCCGTCGCGAGCAGAACGGCATCGTATGTCAGCCGCTCACCGTCCTCGAGTTCCACCGCGTGCGCGGCGGGCTCGAGGGAGGTGACCGCGACGGCGGTGATCAGGCGGATCCCGCGCTCCTCGTACCACTCGGCGGGATGCAGGACGACGGCATCCAGGTCCTCGGTCCCCGCGAGATACCCCTTCGACAGCGGAGGGCGCTGGTACGGCGGATGCGCCTCGGCGGTGACGACGGTGATGTCGCCGTCGAACCCCTCGTTGCGCAGCGCCTCGGCGGCCGTTCCGCCGGCAAGGCCTCCCCCGATGATCAGCATGTGGCTCATGACGACTCCTCTCGCCCGTGTCGACGCGTCAGACGGGGCGCGCTCCGATGAATCGTGCCTGCAGCGCCGGGTCGGCGGCGAGCGCGCCGCGGAACGCCGTGGTCGTGGTGAGGGCGGTGTCCGTCCGGACTCCGCGCGCGGACATGCACAGGTGCTCCGCCTCGACGACGACGCCGACCCCGCGCGGGTCCAGTGCGGTCTCGAGCGTGCGCGCGATCTGCACCGTCAGCGACTCCTGCACCTGAAGCCCGCGTGCGTGGTGCGCGACGACGCGCGCGAGCTTCGAGAGGCCTACCAGGCGATCGCCGGGCACGTAGCCCACCGTGGCGGTGCCGCGGAACGGCAGCAGATGGTGCCGGCAGAGCGACACGAACGGGATGCCGCGTACGACGACCGGCTCGTCGTACGCATCCTCGTTCGCGAACGTGGTCATCTCGAACGGCTCGGGCGTGGTCATCTCGATGAACGCGTCGGCGACGCGCCGCGGCGTCTCGGCCAGGTCGCCCTCGTCCGGATCGAAGCCCAGCGCCGCGAGCAGATCGCCGACGGCGATCATCGCCGCGTCGCGATCGATCGGAGCCTCGTCGGGCAGGGCGTGCAGCGCCGTCGCGTGCGCCGGAGTCGACATCATCCCCACTCCTTCGTGTTGAGCACGGTCGGCTCGTCTGATCCCGACGGTAGAACTCTCCGATTCTTTTGTCAAGATTCCTGGTTTTAGAGGTAGACTCACGCCGTGAGCATCCTCACCCCCAACCGCGCCGAGGCGGTCGCGGCACTCGCCGATCCGCAGCGTCGCGAGCTGTACCGGCTCGCGACCGAGCGTCCGATCGGCCGCGACGAGGCCGCGGCCGCGTTGGGCATGCCGCGGAGCACGGCGGCGGTGAACCTCGATCGACTGGCGGAGGCCGGCCTCCTGACGGTGTCGTACGAGCGGCGTTCGGGTCGCACGGGCCCGGGCGCGGGGCGCCCGGCGAAGCTCTACCGCGCCGCCGACGCCGAGCTCGCCGCCACCGTCCCGGAACGCCACTACGAGCTCGCCGGGGAGCTGCTCGCCGCCGCGGCCGCGGAGGCCGACGAACGAGGTGTGCCGGTGCGCGATGCGCTCGACGCCGAGGCATTCGCCGCAGGCGCTGCGATCGGCGCCGGATGCGCCGACCTCGAGGCGGCGCTCACCCTGTGCGGCTACGCGCCGCGCGCGAAAGGCACAGTCTCTGCGGATGGCTCAGAGGACGCAGCATCCGCCGCCGATCTCGTCCTCGAGAACTGCCCCTTCCACGCCCTCGCGACCCGGCACACCGCCCTCATCTGCGGAGCGAACCTCGAGCTCGTCCGGGGCCTCGCGACCGCCACCGGCGATCAACGGACGCCTGCACTGGTACCCGCGGCGGGCCGTTGCTGCGTCGAGATCCGGCAGAGCGCCGGCTGACGGATTCTCGGCCGCGTCGCCGGATATCCAGACGCCGCATGGGTTCCGCCGACATAATGAGGGCATGACCGCACCGCGCATCCTCGTCGTGGACGACGAACCGAACATCCGCGACCTGCTGATCACGAGCCTGCGATTCGCCGGATTCCAGGTACGGGCCGTCTCGAACGGCGCCCAGACGATCTCGGCGGTGCTCGAGGAGGAGCCCGATCTCATCATCCTCGACGTGATGCTGCCCGACATGAACGGGTTCAGCGTCACCAAGCGCCTCCGCGGCGCCGGCTACACCGCGCCGATCCTCTTCCTCACTGCCAAGGATGAGACCGAAGACAAGATCACCGGCCTCAACGCCGGAGGCGACGACTACGTCACCAAGCCCTTCAGCCTCGACGAGATCGTCGCCCGCATCCAGGCGATCCTGCGCCGCACGATGCAGGCCGACGAGGAGTCCGTGATCCGCGCCGGCGAGATCACGATGGACCAGGACACCCACGACGTGCAGGTGGGCGACGCGTCCATCGACCTCAGTCCCACCGAGTTCAAGCTGCTGCGCTACCTCATGCTCAACCCCAACCGCGTGCTGTCGAAGGCCCAGATCCTCGACCACGTCTGGGAGTACGACTTCAACGGTGACGCCGGCATCGTCGAGAGCTACATCTCGTACCTGCGCCGCAAGATCGACCCGCACTCGTCCGAGCCGCTCATCCAGACCAAGCGCGGCTTCGGCTACATGCTGAAGGCCGGCAAGACCGCTTAGCCTGGAAGCGCCGCCCGGCGCGGCAGCGAGCGAGGGGGACGATCTGGCGCACAAGCCCGACGCGATCACCCGGTGGTGGCGCGGCACGAGTCTGCGCGCGAAGGTCACCGGGGTCACCGTCGCGCTCCTCGGGATCGGACTCATCGCCGCCGGCGTCGGCACCGCGCTCTTCCTCCGCAATTCGCTGATCGACGGCGTCGAGGCCCAGCTCCTCACACTCGGAGGCAGCGAGGCGGCGGCCCCGCTGCTCGAGTTCTCCTCGGTGGACGGCCTGCTGGTCGTGGAGGAGAAGGACAACACGGGCTCGGACTACTTCGTCGCCGTCTACGAGCCGAAGCAACCGGAGGACAACCTCCTCGCCCTCGTCGGCGGGCGGGGCGGTCCGTCTCCGGACGTGCCCAGCACGCTGACGCCCGAGACCGCGGTCACGGACGACGGCAAGATCGAACCGCTCACGTCGAGCGACGGCGAAGTCGAGTTCCTGTCGACCGTGTCGATCCAGCAGTCCGAGGACACCGGCATCCTCTACCCGCAGCTGGTCGCGCTCCCGTTGGGCTCGGTCAACCGCACGATCGCGCAGTACATCGGCATCTACTCGATCCTCGCGCTCGTGGTCCTCATCGCCGGTGCGGTGGCGACGCGCTTCCTCGTCACCCTGACCTTCCGCAGCCTCGGCCAGGTCGAGTCGACCGCCGACGCCATCGCGGGCGGCGACTTCAGCCTGCGCATGACCGACATAGAGCCGACGACGACCGAGGTCGGCCGCCTCAAGACCGCGATCAACGCGATGCTCGACCGCGTCGACGCCGCGCTCTCGCAGCGCGACTCGACAGTGCGGCAGATGCGACGGTTCGTCGGCGACGCGAGCCACGAGCTGCGCACCCCGCTGGTCACGGTGCGCGGCTACGCCGAGCTGTACCGCATGGGGGCAATCCGCGGCGACGAAGACGTCGCCCAGTCGATGGAGCGCATCGAGAAGGAGGCGATCCGCATGGGCGTCCTCGTCGAGGACCTGCTCGCACTCGCCCGGCTCGACGAGCGCCGCGACGTCGTGATCGGCCCCGTCGACCTGCGCCCCATCGCCCGGGACGCCGCCCTCGACGTGCGCGCCGCCTCGCCGATGCGTCCGGTCACCGTCATCGACACCACGATCGGCGAGCCCGCGCTGCCGCCCGAGGACGAGGCATCCGTCCCGCCCGAGACGAAGCGCCGTGCCGGCGGGCCGTCCGCCATGTCGCGCGCAGGTGCGACGCTGTCGCTGCTGCGCCGCCGCCCGAAACCGGTGCCCGCGGCGGGCGCCGCGGCGAGCGCGGCGCTGCCGACCATCCTTCCCGACGCCGAACCGGAGCCGTCCGCCGACGGACTCCTGCCGGTGGTGCTCGGCGACGAGAATCGCATCCGTCAGGTCGTGACGAACCTGCTGGGGAACGCCCGGCGGTACTCGTCGGACGAGTCCCCCGTCGAGCTGCGCATCGGCGTCGACGTGCGCGACCGCATGGGGTGGATCGAGGTGATCGACCACGGCGAGGGCGTGCCCGACCAGATCAAGGACAAGATCTTCCAGCGCTTCTGGCGCGCCGACACGTCCCGCACGCGCGAGACCGGCGGGTCCGGTCTGGGCCTGTCGATCGTCGCCTCGATCGTCGAGGCGCTGCACGGTTCGGTCGGAGTCTTCGACACGCCGGGCGGCGGTGCGACGTTCCGCGTGGCGTTCCCGCTCGCCGACGCCCGCGACGCGGCCGAGCACGTCGATCTCGCGACCCAGCCCATGGCGAGGCTCACCGACGCTTCAGAATGAGCGTCTCCTCCCCAGCCGCGGCCCGCGACGCATCGTGCACAGCTGACGACGGATGCCTCTGCCCCGCCTCGCGGGACGCCTAACGTGGCTTCACCGCGGTTCGGCATCCGGCCGCCGCACGTTGATCAGGAGCCCCGAATGGCCGTCTTCACCGTCGACAGCGACAGCATCCTCACCTCGACCGCCACGGTGCGCGGCACGATCGACCGGCTGCAGGCGGAGTCGAACGCGATGCTCGCGCAACTCACGCAGCTGCAGTCGTCGTGGACCGGATCGGCCTCGGCCGCCTTCGCCGGAGTGGTCGAGCAGTGGCGCGCCACGCAGCGTCAGGTCGAGGAGTCGCTGACGAGCATCAACGCCGCGCTCGCGGCGGCCGGCCGCCAGTACGCCGACACCGAGCTCGCCACCACGAGCCTGTTCCGCTGACCCCCACCGGAACGCAGAACGGCCCCTCCGCGAGGAGGGGCCGTTCTGTGAACGCGTTACGCGGTCGTGGAACTCTGGATCAGAAGTCCATGCCACCGGTCGGGTCGCCGACGGGAGCGGCGGCCTTCTCGGGCTTGTCGGCGACGACGGCCTCGGTCGTGAGGAACAGGCCGGCGATCGACGCGGCGTTCTGCAGCGCCGAACGGGTCACCTTGGCGGGGTCGATGATGCCCTGTGCGAACAGGTCACCGTACTCGCCCGTCGCGGCGTTGAGGCCGTGGCCGAGCGGGAGCTCCGACACCTTGTTCGCCACGACACCGGGCTCGAGACCCGCGTTGAGGGCGATCTGCTTGAGCGGAGCCTCGATCGCGACGCGCACGATGTTGGCACCGGTCGCCTCGTCACCGGTGAGCTCGAGCGAGTCGAGAGCCTTGCGGCCCGACTGGATGAGCGCGACGCCACCACCGGCGACGATGCCCTCCTCGACGGCAGCCTTCGCGTTGCGGACGGCGTCCTCGATGCGGTGCTTGCGCTCCTTGAGCTCGACCTCGGTGGCTGCGCCCGCCTTGATGACGGCCACGCCGCCGGCGAGCTTGGCGAGGCGCTCCTGGAGCTTCTCGCGGTCGTAGTCGCTGTCGGTGTTGTCGATCTCGCGGCGGATCTGGGTCACGCGACCCTCGATCTGGCCCGCCTCGCCGGCACCCTCGACGATCGTGGTCTCGTCCTTGGTGACGATGACCTTGCGCGCACGGCCGAGCAGGTCGAGGGTGGCGTTCTCGAGCTTGAGACCGACCTCCTCGGTGATGACCTGGCCGCCGGTGAGGATCGCGATGTCCTGCAGCTGCGCCTTGCGACGGTCGCCGAAGCCGGGAGCCTTGACGGCGACCGACTTGAAGATGCCGCGGATCTTGTTGAGCACGAGGGTCGCGAGAGCCTCACCCTCGACGTCCTCGGCGATGATGACGAGCTCCTTGCCGTCCTGGATCACCTTGTCGACGACGGGCAGAAGGTCCTTGATGTTCGAGATCTTCTGGTTCGCGATGAGGATGTACGGGTCCTCGAAGACCGCCTCCTGGCGCTCCGGGTCCGTGACGAAGTAGGGGTTGATGTAACCCTTGTCGAAGCGCATGCCCTCGGTGAGCTCGAGCTCGGTGCCGAAGGTCTGCGACTCCTCGACGGTGACGACGCCTTCCTTGCCGACCTTGTCGATCGCCTCGGCGATGAGCTGGCCGATCTCCGGGTCAGCGGCCGAGATGGACGCGGTCGCGGCGATCTGGTCCTTGGACTCGACCTCCTTGGCCGACTCGAGCAGCTCAGCGGTGATGGCCGCGACAGCCTTCTCGATGCCCTTCTTGAGCGAGATGGGGTCGGCGCCGGCCGCGACGTTGCGCAGGCCCTCGCGGACGAGCGCCTGGGCGAGGACCGTGGCGGTCGTGGTGCCGTCACCTGCGACGTCGTCGGTCTTCTTGGCGACCTCCTTGACGAGCTCCGCGCCGATCTTCTCGTACGGGTCGTCCAGCTCGATCTCCTTGGCGATGGAGACACCGTCGTTCGTGATCGTGGGGGCGCCCCACTTCTTCTCGAGCACGACGTTGCGACCGCGCGGGCCGAGCGTCACCTTGACGGCGTCGGCCAGGATGTTGAGGCCGCGCTCGAGGCCGCGACGGGCCTCCTCGTCGAAAGCGATGATCTTTGCCATGTGTGTGTCGTCCCTCCGGAACGTTGGCTTTGGGTATTAGCACTCAATGAAGACGAGTGCTAAATCATTCTGGCACTCGACCCTATCGAGTGCAAGCCGCGGGGACGGATGCTGAAACGCAAGGAGACGGGACGCCTCTCGGCATCCCGTCTCCGGTGTCGGTTCAGCGTCGGGCGCTGAGCCGGGCGTCAGACGACGCGCACGGACTCGGCCTGCGGCCCCTTCTGGCCGGAGCCGACCGTGAACTCCACGGTCTGCCCCTCCTCCAGAACGCGGAAGCCCGACATGTCGATGTTCGAGTAGTGGACGAAGACGTCCTGGCCGTCGGCGACGGTGATGAAGCCGAATCCCTTCTCGGCGTTGAACCATTTGACGGTGCCCTGGGTCATGCGTTTCTCCTGTTGCCGGCGGTGCAGGGCTTCATCGTATGCAGGCGAAATCGCGGCATCCGCGCGTTTCGTCACTTGTTGACATGCAGGCACACAAGTGTTTACCGGCGCGAAACACGCACTCGACGGGTCAGGGCGTAGGGGCCGGGGTCTGCCCCGCAGCGGTGCGGTCGAGACCGATCACGACGGTGAGCTGCGGCACGCCCTCCGTGGTCGCGGGGTACGCCTCGCTCTGCTCGATCTCGGCGCCTCCGATGACGCCGGCGAGACCTGCTGCCGCGGCTTCGTCAGCGGGGTCGACGTAGAACACGGTGGTCGTCGGGAAGTCCTGCGACCCCGCCTCGCCCGCGGTCACCTTGTCATCCGCCCAGCCCGCACCGACGACGACGTCCTTCATCTGCGTCGCGAGCCCTTGCTCGGGGGTCGCGTTGAGGATCATGACGTCGTAGTTCACGTCGACGACCGGCGTGACCTCGGGGACCGGCTCGACGGTCGGGGTGGGAGTGGGGATCAGCTCGATGCGTCCGGACGCCAGCAGCGTGCCGAAGATGCCCACGACGATGAGCACGACGGTGGCCAGCGCGGCCCACAGCAGGACGACCCATCCGCGCATGCGCGGGTTCTCGGCCCGGTGGGCGCCGACGCGATCCGTCTCCGGCACATCGTCGAAACGATCCCGGGGGAAGCTGGTGGTCGGCACCCGTCGATGTTACCCGCCGGAGGCCGGGCGTCCGGTCTGCGACGGTCCGCGTGGCGCGCAGCGGCGGGTCAGCGCGCGTCGGCGGCGCGGCCGGCGCGCTCGTGCAGGCGCGCCTCGCGCAGCCGGCGGAGCCGCTTGACGAGCATGGGGTCGTGCTCCTGCGCGCCGGTCGTGTCGATGAGGCGGCCGAGCAGCTGGTAGTACCGCGCCGGCGACAGGCCGAGGTCGGAGCGGATCGCCTCCTCCTTGGCCCCCGCGTGCCGGCGCCACTCGGCCTCGAAGTCGAGGATGGCGCGGTCGCGGTCGGTCAGAGGCACGCGTCCACGCTAGCCCGCAGCATCCGTTGGCCCCGTGCGCCACGCGCGCCAATGCACGAACGAGCCGAGCGGGTCGACCGCGGCGAGCGCTTCGCCGTCGCGGCCGAGCACGAAGCCGTCCCAGGACGCGGCGTCGACGGGAGGCTGCCACCGGTCGTGCAGCGCGGGCGGGTCGATCGTGATCCAGACGGCGTCGAGGGTGCGCACGGCGTCGAGGAGGCGTTCGCGTCCGGCACGCGGGATGTGCGGCAGGACCCCCGGCGTCGTGACGACGAGCGTCGCGCCGGCGGGCGCGAGCGCGGCGGCCGCGCGCAGCACCTCCGGGTCGGAGGCGTCGCCGGCGATCACATGCGGCGGGTCCGTGGCGGCGATGTCGAGGGCGGCGGCGATCCGCTCCGTTCTTCCGCTCTCCCCCGGCCACACCAGGCTCGTGAGGAATCGCCGGTCGCCCTCGTCGGAGGCGTCGAGCGGCTCGAGGTCGATCCCGGCGCGCCACACGACCCGCGGCAGCCGCAGCGGCGGTTCGCCGGTGACGTCGCACTCCAGCACCACACCCGAGGGCCCGGCGTCGGGATCGAGCGCGAGGACGCCACCGCTCCCCCGGTAGCGGTACGAATAGCGGTCGGGGTACAGGCACAGCCCGCCGCTCGCGCCGACTTCGAGCAGCGCGATCGGCCCGTCGATCGTCGCGAGGGCCGGGAGGAGGGCCGCGCACCGCTGCGGCTCGTTGGTCTGCAGACGGCGGACGGATGCCTCGGCCACGACCTCGTCGCCGTGCTCGACGAGCCACGCCGCCCACGCCGGGAACGCGCTCTCGGGCGCGCCGAGCATGCGGGTCACCGCGAACACGAGTGGCGGCTGCCGTCGCGTGGCGGGAATGCGCGCGAGGATGGCCACGACGTCCGGATCGGAGGCGACGCCGCCCGCCCACTCGGCGTACAGCGCCGACCGGCCGGGAGCCTCGTCGTGCGCGAAGCGCGCGTACCGCTCGACGACCGCCGCCTGCTCGTCCGCGTCCGCCCCGCCCATGCCCTCATCCTCCCCCACGCTGTCCTGTCGCATCGTGTCCTCCGTGAGACGACAGCCCGGGACGAGACCGTGGGGGAACCCCGAGGTCTCGTCCGCCCGGTGGGGTTTCACGGCGCAGGGGCGGCGCGGAGCCGCCCCACCCCATCGGTCGCTGGGGTTGAATGGAGGGTGGCCGTTGTGCGCGGCCGAGGAGGAACGATGACCTACGCCGTCGACAAGAGCGACGCCCAGTGGCGCGCAGACCTGACCGCCGATCAGTACGCCGTGCTGCGCGAGGCGGGCACCGAGCGGCCCTGGACCGGGGAGCTGCTCGACGAGAGCCGCGCCGGCCTCTACACGTGCGCGGCCTGCGGCGCCGAGCTGTTCCAGAGCGGCACGAAGTTCGACTCGCACTGCGGCTGGCCGAGCTTCTACGAGTCCATCCGCCCCGAGGCGGTCGAGCTCATCGAGGACAACAGCCACGGCATGGTGCGCACCGAGGTGCGCTGCGCGAACTGCGGCTCGCACCTGGGCCATGTGTTCCCCGACGGATTCGGCACCCCGACCGGCGACCGCTACTGCATGAACTCGATCTCGCTGCAGTTCACGCCCGGCGAGGGCGCGGCGTGATGTCCGGCGCGCTCGACGCCGCGCTCGCACGGCGGTCGTGGTCGAAGGTGACGGATGAGGCGCCCTCGCACGAGGAGCTCCTCGACTTCGTCGCCGCTGCCGGGCGCGTCGCCGACCACAAGTCACTGCACCCGTGGCGGCTCATCGAGCTGCGCGGCGCCGATCGACAGCGTCTGGGCAAGGCGCTCAACAAGGCCGAGGGCCACAAGGGCTCGTCGTCGAAGCCGATGCGCGCGCCGCTGATCATCGCGGTGGTGGCGAGCTACAGCAAGACGCACAAGGTGCCGCGGTGGGAGCAGGAGGCTGTCGCCTCCGGCGTCGCGCACGTCCTGAGCCTGGTGCTCGACGAGGCCGGCTGGGGCGTCTTCTGGCGGACCGCCGGAGAGCACACCCGGTCGAAGGTCGTCGCGAAGGCCCACGGCCTCAAGAAGAGCGAGGAGCTCCTCGGCTGGCTGTACGTCGGCGGGAAGCCCAAGCGCTCGCGTCCGACCCGCCGCAAGGGCGTCGACGCCACCCGCTTCGTGAGCCGCATGCCGAAGGGCTGACACGGCGCCACGACCGTGGCGCGCGCGTGGATCCGGAGTCAGCAGAAGCCGGCGATCCCGTGCCATGCGGGGTGGTTCCCCGGCACGCCGTCGCGGAGCACCGCCGCCTCGATCAGCCCGTACGGGCGGTCGGCGGCATAGAAGACCTCGTTGGGGTTGTCGAGCCCGAACGGCGTCAGATCCACCGCGATGTGGTGCAGGTTCGGCATCGAGAAGCGGATCTCGTCGATCTCGGTGCGGGCCTCGAGCACCCGCCGGCCCATCTCGTACAGGGTGTGCTGGAGCGCGAGCGAGTGCGTCCCGGCGAACGCCTCGAGCAGCAGCCGGCGCACCTCGGCGAACGACTCGTCGAACCCGACGTCGAGGCGGTTGTAGCGCCACCTCGCGGTGACCGACGTCGCGAGGATGCGGTCGTCGGTCTCGGCGAGGGTCGTGTACCGGTCGCGCACGAAACCGTGGAACTCCGACCCGGCGGACTTCAGCACCGCGAGGTCGCGCAGCCCCGAGATGACGGTCGCCTCGGCTCCGGCGAACGTGACCACGGCCGTACGGGTCTCGGTGCCGCCTCGCACGAACGAGTGGTCGTGCCCCTCGCCGTCGACGGGGATGCGGGTCCAGGTGTACTGCTCGGCCTCCCAGCGTCCGCCGGTGACCCCGTCGAACTCCCCGGTGAAATGGCGTCCCAGCCGGAGCAGGAACTCCTCGGGCGTGCCGACGCCGTCGCGGGCGAAGGCGAACACCGTGTTCTTCTGCGTCTCGGTGGCGACGATGCGCGCGTTGTCCCCCGCGATGTGGGCGGCGGTGAAGTCGCCGCGCAGCTGCGACGTCACGTCGAGGTCGGTGATCGTGTGCCGCCGACCGTCCCGGTCGACCCGGACGAGCCGCACCTCGGCCTTGCCGTACTGATTCGCGCCGAGGACGATCGTGGGCTCGGACATGTCAGTTCCCCCGATAGGTCGAGTACGCGAACGGGCTGAGCAGCAAGGGCACGTGGTAGTGCTGCGCGGAGTCGGCGACCGCGAAGTCGATCGACACGACCGGGTAGAGCGTCGCACGCCCCGTCGCGGCGAAGAAGTCGCCGGTCGCGAACGTGAGCCGGTACGTGCCGGCGTCGAGGCGCTCCGGTCCGAGATCCGAGATCCGGCCGGCCTCGTCGGTCACGCCGGACGCGATCTCGGCCCCGTCGGCCGCGGTCAGCACGACGCCGACGCCGCGCGCAGGGCCTCCGAGCGCAGCATCCAGCACGTGCGTCGTGATCTGGCTCATGAACCGATGATCCCTTCGAGTCGGAGGACGGCGATCTGCCGCAGCTGCTCCGCCACGACCGGGATCTCCTCCTCCTCAGTGTGGGCCAGCCGGTCGCTCAGCGCATCGAGGATCTCGTCGGCACGGCGCCCGGCCGCCCGGATGAGGAAGACCCGCGAGAACTTTTCCTCGTAGGCGCGGTTGCCGGCGGCGAGCGCGGCGGCCACGTCGGCGGTCGGCTCCCCGATCCCCGCCTGCTCGGATCGCGAGAGGGATGCCTCGGCTCCGCCTCCGCTCGCACGCTCGCCGATGCGGGGGTGGCGGGCGAGGGCCCCGTCGATCTCGGCCGGCGTCCACCGCGGGGCGCTCGTGCGGGCCGCCGCGAGGAGCTCCGCCGTCGTCGCATAGGGCCGCCCTGTGACGACGGCATCGACCCACCGGTCGATGTCGACGCACGGGCGCACCACGGCTCGCGCGGCTTCGGCGTCGAGGCGGTTGAACGCGTCCAGCTCCATCGCTGCGGCGGGCCTGGGTGGGGGTGGGCTCAGGCGGCCAGCTGGGCGCGGAGGCGGTCCACGTGGCCGTGGGGATCGACCCGGTACTCGGCGGACTGCACCGTGCCATCGGCATCCAGCACGAACGTCGATCGGATGAGGCCGACGCGCTCCTCACCGTTGACGACCTTGGTCCCCCATGCGCCCCACGCCTCGGCGACGGCGTGGTCCTCGTCGGAGAGGAGCGGGAACTGCAGCTGCTCGGCCTCGGCCCACTCCGCGAGCCTTTCGACCGAGTCGGGCGAGACCCCGACGACGGCGACCCCCGCCGCCTGCAGCGAGGCGAGGTTGTCGCGGAAGTCGCACGCCTCGGTCGTGCAGCCGGGCGTGAACGCGGCCGGGTAGAAGTAGACGACGAGGCGGCGGCCGGCGAAGTCCTCCGGACGCACCATCGTGCCGGTGGAGTCGGGCAGCGCGAACCCGGGGTTCGCGTCGCCCTCGTTCAGGCGGATGTCGGCCATGTCGTCGGTCCCTTCGATGGTTCGTCGCTCGGCGTCGCCGGTCACGAGGTCGGGTGCACCCCGAACGCGAGAGCCAGCTTCTCGATCTTCTGCGCCCGGCCGAGCCTGGGCAAGTCGCTGCCGTCGCGGATCACACGACCGCGGCCTTCGAAGTCGGCGAGGAAGTCCAGTGCCCACAGCACCTCGCTCGGCGTGGGGCAGATGACCTCGTTGATGACGGGAGCCTGCTCGGCCGCGAGGCAGAGCTTGCCGGTCATGCCCATCGACACCGTGATCGCGGAGTGCTCGCGCAGCGTCGGCATACTGTTGCCCACCGTCGGACCGTCGATCGGCCCGGGCAGGTTGCCCACGCGGCTGGCGACGACCAGGCGCGCCCGCGGGTACGCCATCGCCTCGGCGTCCGCGCTCATGCCGGTGTCGCGGCGGAAGTCGCCGCTGCCGAACGCGAGGCGGAAGGCGCCGCGGGCGCGCGCGATGTGCGCGGCGTCCTCCATGCCCAGAGCCGACTCGACGAGGGCCACGACGGGCACGGTGCCGCCGAGGCGGTCGAACGAGCTCGTCACCTGGTCGGCCGACTCGGTCTTGGCGAGCATGATGCCCAGGAGGCCGGGGAGGCCCGCAAGGGTCGCGAGGTCGTCTGCCCAGAACGGGCTCAGCGCGTCGTTGACGCGCACCCAGGCGCGACCGCCGCCACGGAGCCAGTCGGCGACGTCCTGCCGGGCCTGCGGCTTGTTGCTCGGGTCGACCGCGTCCTCGATGTCGAGCACGACCGCGTCGGCGCGCGACGCCGCCATGTCGTCGAACGAGTCGGGGCGGGTGCCCGGGACGAGCAGCCACGAGCGCGCGATCGCCGGGTCCACGGCGCGGTGCCGCGCAGGACGCGCGGTGATCAGCGACCGCAGGTCGTCCTCCGCCTCGAGGACTTCTGCACCGCTGCCATAGGGATCTGCCGACATCTCGCTCTTCTTCCGTATCGTCACGTCTCACCCGGCCGGAGCGGCCGGTGTCGGCGCTCAGGCCGCGTCGCGACGCAGCAGGCGACCGCGGGGCTCGGCGAAGTCGACATGCTCGCCCCGCAGGAAGGTCTCGCGCACGACGCCCGACAGGGCGTGGCCGTCGTACGGCGAGACGGGATTCTTGTGGTGCAGGCGGGCGACGTCGACGACGAACCCGTCGTCGGGTGCGAACACCGACAGGTCGGCGTCGAAGCCGAGCGCGATCCTGCCCTTGCGGGCGAGGCCCGCCAGGGCCGCCGGACGCGCCGACATCCATTCCACCACCTTCTCGAGCGGGATGCGTCGCCGGCGGGCCTCGGTCCACACGACGGGCAGCCCCAGTTGCAGTGACGCGACGCCGCCCCAGGCGACGGCGAAGTCGCCGTCGCCCGGGGCTTTGAGCTCGAGCGTGGCGGGTGAATGGTCGCTGACGATGCTGTCGATCGTCCCGTCGACGAGCCCCTCCCAGAGCCGGTCGCGGTTGGCCGCCTCGCGGATCGGCGGACAGCACTTGAAGGCGGTCGCCCCGTCCGTCACGTCCTCCGCGGTCAGGGTCAGATAGTGCGGGCACGTCTCGACGGTGAGGCGCACGCCGTCGCGCTTGGCGGCAGCGATGAGAGGGAGCGCGTCCGAGGATGACAGGTGCAGGATGTGTGCGCGGGCTCCGGTGCGGCGGGCGCGGTCGATGACCTCGGCGATCGCTACGTCCTCGGCGGAGTGCGGGCGCGACGCGAGGAATCGGTCGTAACGGGCCCCGTTCGCGTGCGGGGCGTGCTCGATCGTCGCCGCGTCCTCCGCGTGCACGATGAGCAGGCCGCCGAACCCGGCGAGTTCTGTCATGTCTCGCTCCATCTCCGCGGCATCGAGCGGAGGGAACTCGTCCACGCCCGAGGGCAGCAGGAAGCACTTGAACCCGAACACCCCGGCCTCATGCAGAGGCCGCAGCTCCCGCGTGTTGCCGGGGATCGCGCCGCCCCAGAACCCGACGTCGACGAACACCTGGTCGCGCGCGGTCAGGCGCTTGACCTCCAGGGCCTCCACCGAGACGGTGGGCGGGATGCTGTTGAGGGGCATGTCGATGATCGTGGTGACGCCGCCGGCCGCCGCGGCCTTCGTGGCCGAGGCAAACCCCTCCCACTCGGTGCGCCCCGGCTCGTCGACGTGCACGTGCGTGTCGACGAGGCCCGGCAGCAGCGCCTCGTCGTCCTGCAGCTCGACCTCGTCCTGTCCACGCAATCCGGTGCCGAGCGGCTCGATCGCGACGATGAGTCCGTCCGCGACCGCGACCTCGCACGACCGGAATCCGCCGTCGGTGAGCACGCGCCGGCCGCGCACGACCAGATCGTGCGGCAGCATCCGTTCGCTCATGGATCCCCGCTGTCAGGTGAGCCGGATCTGGCGGTTGACGTCCTTGTACAGCAGGTACCGGAAGGGCTCGGGGCCGCCGGCGTAGCAGGCCTGGGGACAGAAGGCCCTGAGCAGCATGTAATCGCCGGCCTCGCACTCGACCCAGTCGTCGTTGAGCCGGTACACCGCCTTGCCCTGCAGGACGTAGAGCCCGTGCTCCATGACGTGGGTCTCGGCGAACGGGATCGTGCCACCGGGCCGGAACGTGACGATGTTGACGTGCATGTCGTGCGAGAGATCGTCGGGATCGACGAAGCGGGTCGTCGCCCATGCGCCGTCGGTGTCGGGCATGGCGCGCGGCTCGACGTCCTGGTCGCGCGCGATGAACGACGCGGGCACCGGGACCGGCTCGACCGGCTCGTAGGCCTTGCGGATCCAGTGGAAGGTCGCCGGCTCCTCACCCTCGTTGGACAGCGACCACGCCGCACCCGGCGCGAGGAACGCGTAGCCGCCCGGGTCGAGCACATGCCGCTCCCCCTCGAGGACGAGCGTGAGCGCGCCTGCGGTGACGAACACGACGCCCTCGACCCCGCTCTCGGGCTCGGGCCTGTCGGCTCCCCCGCCGGGTGCGATCTCGACGATCAGCTGCGCGAACGTCGTCGCCGAACCCGCGACGGGCCGCGCCAGGATCCACGACCGCGTGTTCCTGAACCCCGGGAGGTTGCTGGTGACGATGTCGCGCAGCACGCCCTTCGGGATGAAGGTGTACGCGGGCTTCACCACGGCGCGATCGGTGAGGAGAGCGGTCTGCGGCGGCAGGCCCCCCTGCGGCGAGTAGTAGCTCATGCGTGCCCCTCGGTCGTGGTGTGCGGCGGATGCGCGAGCGCGGCGAGTGCGGCGAGATCGAGGCCCGCGGCATCCGTCAGCTCGTCCTCGGTGATGGCCCCGCAGGCGACGCCGCGGGACACGAACGCCGCCAGCGCGCGGGCGGTCGCCGGTTCGTCGAGGATCGCGCCCTCGACCCGGTCGACGTAGGCGCGCAGGCGCGCGACGGCCGGCCCGAAGCCCTCCCGGTAGAAGAGGGCGTTGGCGACGAACCGCGGGACGAGCTGCGCGGGGTGCAGGTCCCAGCCCTGGAAGAAGCCCCGCTCGAGCGAACGGCGGGTGAGCCGTGCGCTCAGGCGCCAGGCCGCGCGCACGGCGTCCGCATCGCCGACCGGGAGGATGTTCGTCGACCCGTCCGACAGCCGCACCCCGGTCTGCGCCGCGGCGACCTGCATCACGTTCTTGGCGTGGTCGGCCGCCGGGTGATCCATCGATTGGCATGCCGGGGCGATGCCGAGGGCGGCGCTGTAGTCGTACGTGCCGTAGTGCAGCCCGCTCACCCGGCCTTGCGCCGCGTGGATGGCCGCGGCCAGCGGCGAGGTCCCGTCCGCGGCGAGCACGATCTGCGGGGTCTCGACCTGCACCTCGAATCGCAGGCGCCCGGCTGCGAGGCCGTGGTGCTGCTCGAGGCGGTCGCAGAGCCGCACCATCGCCTCGACCTGAGCGACGGCGGTCACCTTCGGCAGGGTCAGCCGGAGGCCGTCCGGCAGATCGCCGGCGGCGAGCAGAGTCGCCAGGAACAGATCGAGAGAACGGATGCCGCGTCCCCGCGTGGCCCGCTCGAGACCCTTGATGCGGATCCCGAAGAAGGGCGGCGCCTCGCCGCCGGCGATCGCCTCGAGCAGCAGCTCCGCGGCGCGGCGGACGTCGGCGTCCTCGGTCTCGTCGTCCCGGTCGCCGTACCCGTCTTCGAGGTCGAGGCGCAGGTCCTCGATCGGCTCGGACGCGAGCTTCGCCGTGACGAGCGTCGCGACCTCGGCGGCGAACCCCTCCGGCACTCCCAGGTCGAGGGCGACGACCTCCATGCCGCCGTGAGCCTCGACGGCATCGCGTGCCGCGGCGCCCCACTCTCGAGGCAGTGCCGGCGCGTATCGATCGGCGGCGACGTAGACGGTGTGCACGGGCTGGCGCGTGTCGTCGTCGCCCGGGTAGGCGTCCGCGAGGAGCCGGTCGGTGGGCGCGAGGAGTCGATCGATGCCGAGGAGCTCCTCGGGCGTCAGCGCGGGCACCGCACGATCGGGCGGTCGTGCGCCGTCATCGGCGCGCGACGGGAGGGTGCGGTGCGGCTGCGACCCCTTCGGCACGGTCTCAGCATGCCACCCCGCGGCGCGGCGCGGGGTGAGGCGACGACGTGCGCGGCGTCAGTGGCCGCGGCGCGGCATCCGTCTCCACGGCACGGCGGCCACGACCACCGACAGGATCGCCAGCGTCGACATGAGGAGGGAGGCGCCGACCGTCGGCGCGGCCGCCGTCGGCCAGAGCGCGTCGATGAGGACCGAGGTCACGACCTGCCCGACGACGGTGCCGAGGCCGAGCAGCAGGACACCGGTGTACGGCACGAGGGCCGCCGCGAGGAAGATGTAGGTCACGCCGATGACCCCGCCGAGGTACAGCCACGGATCCGCCGGGAACGAGGTCGGGGGCCCCGCGATCGCGGTGTGGATGAGCTCGGCGACGCCGAGGACCGCCGTGCCGCCGATGAAGTTGACGAGGGTCGCCGTCAGCGGCGTGCCGACGCGCTGCCGCAGCCGGCCGTTGACCGCAGACTGCCACGCGATCCCCGCGCCGACGAGGAACGGCAGCACCAGGAGCACCAACGGCGCGTGCACGCCTCCGGCGAGCGACACCGCCGCGGCCAGCACCGCGAGCGCGCCGCCGACGAGGCGCGCCGGCGTCACCGCGACGACACCGGCCGGCCCGACGCCGGCGCGGTCCAGCAGCAGCCCGCTCACCGTCTGCCCGGCGACGACCCCCACGGTGAACAGGGCCACGCCGATGATGCCCACCGCCAGCGATTGCGTGGCGACCGAGAGCGCGCCGGCGACGCCGCCGCACAGCATCCAGATCGGGATCCTCCGCTCGCGCAGCCCCGTCACCAAGGCGCCGAATCCGCGCCGCCCCTGCGGCAGGGCGGCCGACAGCACGACGAGGACGATCAGCCCCGAGCCGAACGAGATCACGGCGGCGGCGAACCCGTCGCCGATGCGGACGCCGAGCTGGCCGTTGATGCGCGCCTGCACGGCGGTGAGGATGCCGATGAGTGCGGCGCCGCCGAGCCCGATCCATACGGGCAGGCGGCGTGCGGTCACCCGATCCATCCTCTCCTGCCCGCGGGACCGGAACCGGCCACGGGGCGCGGACCCGCGGCGACGAGTCGCCGGAAACTGGAGCCGACTACGGGACTTGAACCCGTAACCCCCGTATTACAAGTACGGTGCGCTACCAATTGCGCCAAGTCGGCAGAGCGCCCAGTCTAGCGGCGCCCGCGCGAGCACCCGGTCATGGAGCCGTCGGGGTGGGCGTGGGGGTCGGCGTCGCCTTGTAGTACGCGTCGCTCGCGACCGTCAGCACGAACTGCGCGAACTCCTTGGGGTCGTCGAGCTTGCCCACGTACTGCGTGCCGTTGACCAGCACCATCGGAGTGCCGGTGAGGGCGACGCCGTCCGTGCCGGGGAGCTCCTTCAGCGCCTGCTCGGTCGCCGACTTCGCCCACGACGCGTAGGACTGCTCCTCGATGCATGCGCGGACGACCTTGCCGCCGTCGAGCCCGGTCGCCTGTGCGAGCGTCGCGAGCTCGTCGTCGCTGAGGCCGTCGGAGTCGACCTCCGGCTGCTGGCGCAGCAGGGCGTCGTTGAACGCGAAGAAGTAATCCGGCGAGTTCTGGGCGACGCAGGCCGCGGCGCCGGCGGCGCGCAGCGAGTACTTCGTGCCGTTCGACTTCGCGGTGAGCATGGCCACCGGGTAGTAGGTCAGGGTGGCGGCGCCGTCATCGATCCACTGCGAGAGCTGCTTCATGTTCGCGAGCTGGAAATCGCGCGACCCCGTCGAGAGGTAGTCGACGTACACGCGGATGTCGACCGCCGGCGCGTCCGTCGGGGTCGCGGTGGGAGTCGGCTCGGTCTCGGGCGTCGTGCTCGCCTCGCCCTCGACGAGGCCGCCGGCGCTGGAGTCGTCGGCGACGCCCGCTCCGGTGACGTCGGTGACGACGAAGCCGCCGTCCACGCCCTTGGCGGGGCTCATGGTCGGCTTCGATGCGCTCGACGAGACGGTCCACGTCACCACGACGGCGATGACGGCCACGAACGCGAGGGCGACGGCGATCAGCGACGTCCGTCGGATCAGACGCGCTCGCGACTGGCGCGCCTTCACCTGCTGCGCCTTCTCGCGCACGGCGTCGCGGCGCTCGCTGGGCGCGGCGTTCTGTGACTCGTCGCTCGACATGGAACCTCTCGGGGCGGAAGGGGGGCGGCGATCCGGCGTGACCATGGATTCGCACTGGCCAGGCGGGAAAGCGGCCGTCCACGATGCTAGTCAGCCACCCTGGGAAATGCCCAGACGCAAGCTCCGCGCGCGCCGTGTCATACTGTTCCTTGCGCCCGATGGCGGGCGTGCGGGTAAGCCCCCGCTCATTCCTCACTACGGATCGTCCGGCACGTACCTGCCGGTGAAGGAGAAGAGAACATGGCGTCCGTCACGTTTGACAACGCAACTCGTCTGTACCCCGGGGGCACTCGCCCCGCTGTGGACAAGCTCAACCTCGAGGTCGCCGATGGCGAGTTCCTGGTTCTCGTCGGCCCGTCGGGCTGCGGCAAGTCCACGTCGCTGCGCATGCTGGCCGGCCTCGAAGAGGTCAACTCGGGCCGCATCCTGATCGGCGACCGCGACGTCACCGACGTCCCCCCGAAGGACCGCGACATCGCGATGGTCTTCCAGAACTACGCGCTGTACCCGCACATGACCGTCGCCGAGAACATGGGCTTCGCGCTCAAGATCGCCGGCGTCGGCAAGGAGGAGCGTGCCGCTCGCGTGCTCGAGGCTGCGAAGCTCCTCGACCTCGAGGAGTACCTGACCCGCAAGCCGAAGGCCCTCTCGGGTGGTCAGCGTCAGCGCGTCGCCATGGGCCGCGCGATCGTCCGCCAGCCCCAGGTGTTCCTCATGGACGAGCCGCTGTCGAACCTCGACGCGAAGCTCCGCGTCCAGACCCGTACGCAGATCGCGTCGCTGCAGCGCCGCCTCGGCGTCACCACGGTCTACGTGACGCACGACCAGACCGAGGCGCTCACCATGGGCGACCGCATCGCGGTCCTCAAGGACGGCCTCCTCCAGCAGGTCGGCACCCCGCGCGACCTGTACGAGAAGCCGAACAACGTGTTCGTCGCCGGCTTCATCGGCTCGCCCGCCATGAACCTGTTCCCGGCGCACATCGCCGAGGGCGGCGTGCAGTTCGGCGACAAGGTCGTGGGCGTCGAGGCCGACACGCTCGGCAAGGCGCACGGCACCGAGGTCACCATCGGTGTGCGTCCCGAGGACATCCAGGTCGCGCCCGAGGACGGCAAGGGCCTCACGGTCACGGTCGACCTCGTCGAGGAGCTCGGCGCCGACGGCTACCTCTACGGTCACGCCGACGTCGCCGGCAAGCGCACCGACATCGTCGCGCGCGTCGACGGCCGCCGTCACCCGATCGCGGGCGACAAGGTCACGCTGGCTCCGGTCCCCGGACACGTCCACGTGTTCGACATCGAGTCGGGCGAGCGCCTCACCGACAAGGCGATCGCCGCGGCGTAACCGCTGATTCGTTCGCGACGGCGCGGGTGGGAGCTTCTTCCCCCCGCGCCGTCGCACTTTTCCAGGAGGGTATGTGCCTGACGCCCTGAGCATCACCGCCTCGAGCGTCGATCCGGGGCTGCTGACGCTGCCGTGGTCGACCCCGCTCGGAGACTGGCCGTCGAGCCACATCGTGTTCCTGCCCAAGGGCATCTCGCGCCACCTGGTGCGGTTCGCCAACCTCTCGGGCCGGGTGGTCGCCATCAAGGAGACCACCCAGGCCATGGCGCAGCGCGAGTACGACATGCTCGGCAACCTCGCCCGCCTGGACGTGCCGTGCGTCGAGCGCGTCGCCGTGATCGCGGGACGAAAGGATGCCGCGGGCGAGCCGCTTCCCGCGGCTCTGGTGACGGCGCACCTGAAGTTCTCGCTCCCCTACCGCGCCCTGTTCACGCAGGTGCTGCGCCCCGACACCGCGACGCGCCTCGTCGATGCGCTCGCGCTGCTGCTGGTCCGCCTCCACAACGTCGGCTTCTTCTGGGGCGACGTGTCGCTGTCGAACACGCTGTTCCGCCGCGACGCGGGCGCGTTCGCCGCGTACCTCGTCGACGCCGAGACCGGCGAGCTGCACGAGAGCGGCCTGACCCCGGGCCAGCGCGCGCACGACCTCGACGTCGCCCGCACGAACATCGCCGGCGAGATCATGGACCTCGAGGCCGGTGGGCGCCTCGAGGGCGGCGTCGACGCGATCGCGATCGCCGACGGCATCGTGTCGGCGTATCACTCGCTGTGGGCCGCACTCACCGACGAGGAGACGTTCCGGGCCGACGAGGCGTACCGGCTCACGGAGCGCGTGCAGCGGCTGAACGACCTCGGATTCGACATCGGCGAGATGTCGATCCAGGCCACGACCGACGGCACCCGCGTGTCGATCCAGCCGAAGGTCGTCGACGCCGGCCACCACCAGCGGCGTCTGCTGCGTCTGACCGGCCTCGACGTCGAGGAGAACCAGGCCCGGCGCCTGCTCAACGACCTCGACGAGTTCCGCGTGCGGATCTCACGCCTCGGCGACGACGAGGAGATGGTCGCCCACGAGTGGCTCACCCGGGTGTTCGAGCCGGTCGTCAAGGCGATCCCCTGGGACCTGCGCTCGAAGCTCGAGCCCGCCGAAGTGTTCCACCAGCTGCTCGAGCACCGCTGGTACCTGTCCCAGGCCAAGGGCAAGTCGGTGCCGCTCGCCGAGTCACTGACGAGCTACATCGACAACGTGCTGCGCCACCGCCGCGACGAGGCGACCCTCATGGGTCCGCCCACCGAGACCATGTCGCTGTCCGTCATCACATCGTCCAACCCGGTGATCGACGACGACGAGGACGACATCGACTGGCGCGACCTGGTCTGAGCCCGTCGCCTCGCCCGACGACGAAAGGGTGCATCTCCGCCGGCGGAGATGCACCCTTTCGCGATTGCCGCTGTCAGTACCCGACGGTGAACCGCTTGCGGGGGTGCTGCGGGTGCTCGATCTCGTCGACGATCGCGACGGCGAGATCCTCGCCCGAGATGTACGACTCGCCCTCGGCGTCGGTGACGATGACGTCACCGCCGGTGCGGTACTCACCGGTCCGCTCCCCCGGGTTGTACGCGCCGAAGCCGCCCGCCGGGTGGATGTAGAACCAGTCCACCGACTCCGGCCCCTCCTTGAGATCGTCGAGGATGCCGATCGCCTCGAGCGCCTCCGCCTTGTAGTCCTCGGAGAACGAGGGAAGGTCGACCACCCGCTCGCCGCCCGCGGTGACGAGGCTGCCGCCGGCGCCGCCGATCACGCCGAGGCGAACGCCCTCGGGCAGGAGGGAGGCGAGGGCCGCGATGTTCGGGCGCACGAGCCCCTGCATGTCGCCGCGCGGCGCGACCGCCGACACGACCACATCGACGCCCTCGATCTGCGCGAGCAGGTCGGGGACGTCCGTCAGCGAGCCCTCGATGTAGATCGCCCCCGCGTGGCGCTCGGCGGGGATGCGGCGCGCGATCGAGAGGACGCTGTGGCCCCGGCTCACCGCCTCGGCGACGATGTGACGGCCGGCGTATCCCGAGCCTCCGATGACGGCGATGCGTGCCATGTGCTGCCTTTCGACGAGTGGTGTGCCGGCCATCGCCGGCTCTGCAGAGGGGAACGTGCGCTGCGTGCGGTTCTTCCCGCGCGCGTCACACGCGGACTCAGGCGGGAGTGGAGCCCCGGAGCGTCGAGACCTGGTACAGCGCGACGGATGCCGCGATCCCGGCGTTGAGCGACTCGGTGCTCGACGAGATCGGGATCGACACGATCTGGTCGCAGGTCTCCGTGACCAGGCGCGAGAGGCCCTTGCCCTCGGAACCCACCACGATCACGACCGGCCGGTCGGCGAGCTCGAGGGCCGGAAGGGAGACGTCTCCTCCGCCGTCGAGGCCGAGCACGAACACGCCCTGCTTCTTGAAGTCCTTGAGCATCGCGGTGAGGTTCGCGGCGAGGGCGACCGGCACACGAGCCGCGGCGCCGGCGCTCGTCTTCCACGCGGCCGAGTTGACGCTGGCCGAGCGGCGCTGCGGGACGATGACCGCCTGCCCGCCGAAGGCCGCGGTCGAGCGAAGGATCGCGCCGAGGTTGCGCGGGTCGGTGATGCCGTCGAGCGCGACGAACAGCGGCGTCTGCCCCGCGTCGATCACCTTCTCGAGCAGATCCTGCGGGTGGGCGTACTCGTACGGCGGCACCTTGAGCGCGACGCCTTGGTGCACGCCGTCGAAGCCCGCCATGCGGTCGAGCTCGGGGCGGGTGACCTCGAGCACCGGGATGTCGCGGTGCGTGGCGATCGCGAGCATCTCCTTGACCCGGTCGTCCATCTCCACGCGCTGTGCGATGTAGAACGCGGTGGCGGGGATCTTCGCGCGCAGCGCCTCGAGCACGGAGTTGCGGCCGGTCACCGTCTCGGTGTCGTCGTCCTTCTTCGCGGGGCGCGACGACCGCGGCGCGGACTGCCCGGGCCTGCCCGTGCCGCCCGCAGCGGCGTACCGCTCAGCGGCGGCCTTGCGCTTGCCGGCCGGGTGCCATGCGCGGTCCTCGGCCTTGGGGGTCGGCCCGCGGCCCTCGAGGGACCGCTTGTTCTTGCCGCCGGTGCCCTTGGTGGGGCCCTTCTTGTTGCCCTTGCTGGCGCCGGGGCGTCCTGGCTTTGCCATCAGTTCTCCTTCGTGCGGGCCGCAGCCCGTCAGTTGCTCTCCGCCGGACGAGGAGCGTCGGCGACACTCCAATGCGTCCCGTCGGGACCGTCTTCGAGGGCGATGCCGGCCGCCGCGATCGCGTCGCGGATGCGGTCGGCGGCCGCCCAGTCCTTCGCCGCGCGCGCGTCGGCGCGCTGGGCGATCATCGTCTCGACAAGGGCGTCGAGAGCGGATGCCTCGGCCGAGGCGTTCGTCGACCGCCAGTGCGGGTCGAGGGGGTCGATGCCGAGCACGCCCGCCATCACGGCGACGTCGGCGAACGCGCGGAGCGCCGCGTCGCGGTCACCCGCATCCAGCGCGGAGTTGCCGTCACGCACCGTCTCGTGCAGCACGGCGAGCGCCTGGGGCACACCGAGGTCGTCATCGAGGGCCGTCGCGAACGCGGCCGGGACCGCAGCATCCACTCGCACGTCCTCGGTTCCCCGCAGCGTGCGCAGTGCGCGCTCGAGGAAGGTGCGGATGCGCTCGAGCGCCGCCTCGGCCTCGTCGAACGTCGAGGTCGTGATGTCGAGGCTCGACCGGTAGTGCGCCGCCGCGAGCGCGTAGCGCACCACGAGCGGGTCGCGCTCGCGCAGCAGGTCGTCTGCGAGGACGAAGTTGAACAGCGACTTCGACATCTTCTGCGCGCCGACCGTCACGAGGCCGTTGTGCACCCAGTACCGCGCGAAGCCGTCGCCGGCCGCCGTCGACTGCGCGAGCTCGTTCTCGTGGTGGGGGAAGCGCAGGTCGAGCCCGCCGCCGTGGATGTCGAACTCGGGGCCGAGGTAGCGGCGCGCCATCGCGGAGCACTCGATGTGCCAGCCGGGCCTCCCGGGTCCCCAGGGCGAGCCCCAGGTCGCCGATGCCGGTTCGTCGGCCTTGGCGCCCTTCCAGAGGGCGAAGTCGCGCGGGTCGCGCTTGCCCCGCGGATCGGCGTCGGCCGCCGGCTCCATCGCGTCGATCGACTGGTTCGTGAGCGACCCGTAGTCCACCCACGACCGGACGTCGAAGTAGACGTCGCCCGCAGCATCCGTGTCCGCCGCCGCGGCGTAGGCGTGCCCGGCCTCGATGAGACGCTGGATGAGCTCCTGCATCTGCGGGATCGATGCCGTCGCGCGCGGCTCGTAGGTCGGCGGGAGAATGCCGATCGCGGTGTACGCGCGCGTGAACTCGAGCTCCATGCGGTACGCGAGCGCCCACCACGGCTCGCCGTCCGACGCGTTCGCGAGCACCTTGTCGTCGATGTCGGTGACGTTGCGGACGAAGGTGACACGGCCGTAGCGGTGGGTGAGCCAGCGGCGCAGGATGTCGAAGCTCAGCGCGCCGCGCAGATGCCCGATGTGCGGCCCGGACTGCACCGTCGGACCGCAGACGTAGATGGTGACGTTTCCGGGGTCGAGGGGCACGAAATCGCGCAGGGTCTGCGCCTTGGTGTCGTACAGCTGAACCGTCACCGCACCAGCCTACCGGCGGGTACCCCACCGACCCTGAGTGAGTGAGCCTGGGGGGGGAATTCCGGCGGAGGGCGCCGATTCGGATATAAACGGGAGGTGCATGTGCTCGCCGTCCTCGCCGCCGCGCTCCTGTTCGGCACGACCGGCACCTCGCAGGCGCTCGGTCCCGCAGGCACCACTCCCCTGTCGATCGGTGTCATGCGCATGGTGATCGGCGGCACCGGACTCGCGATCATCGCGTTCTCGCTCGCCGCGCGGCACTCCCGACGTCTGCCGGCGGATGCGGTGCGGCCCCGCTGGGGCGTCCGGCCCGTCCTGCTCATGGTGCTGACAGGCGCGTGCCTGGCGCTGTACCAGCCCCTGTTCTTCCTCGGCACCGCACGCAACGGCGTCGCGGTGGGCACGGTCGTCGCCCTCGGTTCGGCCCCGATCCTCGCCGGCCTTCTGGAGTGGGCGCTGACGCGACGGATGCCGACACCGACGTGGATGGGCGCGACGGCGCTCGCGACGATCGGCGTCGTGCTGCTCGGCTTCGGCGGCGAGGCCGGAGCGGCCGGCGGCACGGATCCCCTGGGACTGCTCGGATCCATCGGCGCGGGCGCCTCGTTCGCGGTCATCGCCAACGCGCAGCGGCGCCTGCTCGACGATGGCTGGGATCCCTTCACGGTCGTCGGCGCCATGGGCGCCAGCTCGGCGATCATCTGCGCCTTCGCGCTCCCCTTCGTCGACCTCTCGTGGCTCGGCACGACGTCAGGTGTGGTGATGGCCCTGTGGCTGGGCCTCGCGACCATCTCCATCGCGTACGTGCTGTTCACGTGGGGCCTGAGCGGCCTCACTGCGGCCACCGCCGCGACGCTGACGCTCGGCGAGCCCCTGACCGCGAGCGTGCTCGGCATCGTCGTGCTCGGCGAGCGGCTGTCGGCACTCGCGATCGTGGGGCTCGTGGTGCTCGCCGCCGGGCTCGCCCTCCTGGCGTGGGGATCCCGGTCGCCGCGCGACCCCGCTCCCTACGCCGTCGAGGCGTGAAGCCGGGCCGACGACGGGAAACACGGCCGAAACCGGCGCGTGGCACACTGGGCGCGACATGCAGCGCACCATCGAGATCCGCACCGACGACCTGAGCGGCGACGCCACCCGGCGCCTCATCGCCCTGCACCTGGCGGGGATGCACGACACCTCTCCCCCCGAGAGCGTGCATGCGCTCGGCATCGATGCGCTGCGGCATCCGTCCCTCTCGGTCTGGACGGCGTGGACCGACGGCGAGCTCGCGGGCGTCGGCGCGCTGAAGGCGCTCGACGCCGACCGCGGCGAGATCAAGTCGATGCGCACGGATGACAGGTTCCGCGGCACCGGCGTCGGCCGCGCGCTGCTGCGCCACATCGTCGACGACGCCCGCCGGCGCGGCATGTCGAGTCTGTGGCTCGAGACGGGGACCACCGAGGACTTCGCCGCCGCTCAGCGCCTCTACGAGAGCGAGGGCTTCGTCGTCTGCGGTCCCTTCGAGGACTACGCGCTCGACCCGTTCTCGGTGTTCATGACGCGCACGCTCTGACGCCCGGCGACCGCGGAGCGATCAGGCCGGGACGACGAGGGCGACGGCGAACGCGGAGACCCCCTCGCCCTGCCCGGTGAACCCGAGACCGTCGGTCGTCGTCGCAGAGACCGACACGGGCGCGCCGCCGAGTGCGGCCGACAGGGCGCGCTCGGCCTCGGCGCGGCGTGCGGAGAATCGCGGCCGGTTCGCCTGCACCTGCACCGAGACGTTGCCGACGCGCCAGCCCGCTTCCCCGAGGAGCGCAACGGTGCGCGTCAGGAACGCGCCCGCGTGCGCGCCGGCGTACTCGGGATGATCGGTGCCGAAGTGCGTGCCGATGTCACCGAGGCCCGCGGCCGCCAGCAGGGCGTCGACGATCGCGTGCGCGACGGCGTCGCCGTCGGAGTGCCCTGACAGCGGCGCTTCACCCGGCCACTCGAGTCCCGCGAGCCACAGCGTCCCCTCGCCGCCGAACGCGTGCACATCCGTGCCGACGCCGACGCGCGGAAGCGCCGGCGCACCGCCGAGGTGTGCCGCGGCGTGCGGTGCGGGCCCGGCGATCAGGTGGCGCGCGCGATCGAGGTCCGCCGCGGTGGTGATCTTGAAGGCGAGCGGATGCCCCGGCACGGCCGCGACGGCATGCCCGGCCTCGGCGACCAGAGCGGCGTCGTCGGTGAACTCCGTCGTGGCGGCCGCGTATGCCGCGTCGAGCACGTCTCGCCGGAAGGCCTGCGGCGTCTGCGCCGCGGCGAGCTCGGCGCGGTCGACCGCGGCGACGATCTCGTCACCCGCGACGCGCTTGATCGTGTCGATGACCGGGAGCACGGGGATCGCGCCGACCGCGCCGCCGCCGATCGCGGTGATGACGCGCTCGAAGACCTCGGCCGGGGTGAGGGCGCGTGCCGCGTCGTGGACCAGCACGACCTCGACGTCGGCCCACAGGGCTGCGAGACCGGCGGCCACGGAGGCCTGGCGGGTGTCGCCGCCCGCGACCACCGACACCAGCTCGCGCCGGTCCCCCGCGGTGGCCAGTGCCTCGCTCAGCGCGTCGCCCTCGCGCCCGGCGGGGGCGACGATCACGACCTGCGCGAGCGGGGCGGCGAAGACGCCCTCGAGGGCGTGACGCAGGATGCTGCTCCCGTCGATGCCGACGAACGCTTTCGGCGCTCCGGCGCCCAGTCGGGTGCCGGATCCGGCGGCCACGACGATGACGCCGACGCGCGGCACGGGAGTGATGCTCACCCGTTCACGCTATCGCGATCGGCGGGCGGCGCCGTGCGCGTCCGGCCGGCCGGAATCGGGTGCGCACAGCAGAACGGCGCCCCATCGGGGCGCCGTTCCAGGAGTCTCAGCTCGCGAGGACCTCGTCGAGGAGAACGCTCGCCTTCTCCTCGTCGGTCTTCTCCGCCAGGGCCAGCTCGGAGATCAGAATCTGCTTCGCCTTGGCGAGCATGCGCTTCTCTCCGGCCGACAGGCCGCGGTCCTGATCGCGGCGCCAGAGGTCTCGCACGACCTCACTGACCTTGATGACGTCACCGGAGGCGAGCTTCTCGAGGTTCGCCTTGTAGCGGCGCGACCAGTTGGTCGGCTCCTCCGTGAACGGAGCGCGCAACACCTCGAAGACCTTGTCGAGGCCCTCCTTGCCGATGACGTCTCGGACGCCGACCAGGTCGACGTTCTCTGCGGGGACTTCGATGATGAGATCACCCTGCGTGACGTTGAGCTTCAGGTACTTCTTCGTCTCGCCCTTGATGATCCGGTCTTTGACCTCGATGATCGTAGCCGCCCCGTGGTGGGGGTAGACGACCGTCTCGCCAACCTCAAAAAGCATGGAGTTATGTCCTTTCGGCAACCTCCAGGATACCACAGGCGAAATACGCTAAGGTTCTCCGCCCTCCGGCCGAGGCGGTGCTCCGCGCGGTGCATCGCGAGCCCCTAGAATGCTGGAGAACCGTCAGCCGTCTTATGGAGGATCCGTGAACCGCCGCCTCATCGCGTCGCTGGCCATCGGGGGCGCACTCGTCCTCACGACGACCGGCTGCAGCATGATCTCGCCGCAGGCGACCACGATCCCGTATTCCGCGGCGGAGGGCACGAACGTCCACGAGGCCGGGCCCGTCGAAGTGCGCAACGCCCAGATCGTCGCCAATGAGGACGGGTCCGAGGGCAACTTCGTCGCCGCCCTGATCAACCAGACCGAGGACTCGCAGACCCTCAACATCGAGTTCGGCGAGGGCGGCCCGACGCTCACCGTGCGGGTGCCCGCGAACACGACCGTGAGCCTCGGCTCCGAGGAGGACGAGCCGCTGCTCGTCGAGGACCTCGACGCCCTTCCCGGCACCGACATCACCACGTTCTTCCAGTCCGGCGACTCCGAGGGCGCGCTCGTCTCGGTGCCCGTGCTGGACGGGACTCTCGACTACCTCGCACCGCTCGCTCCCTGAGCGACGCTCGCGCAGACGAAAGAGGGCGCCCCACCCGGGGCGCCCTCTTTCGTCTGCGGTGCCTCAGCCCTCGAAGCGGTAGCCGAGGCCGCGCACGGTCACCAGCATCTCCGGCGAGCCGGGGTTCTTCTCGATGCGGGAGCGGATCCGCTTGATGTGCACATCCAGGGTCTTCGTGTCGCCGAAGTAGTCGCTTCCCCACACGCGGTCGATGAGCTGGCCCCGCGTGAGCACGCGGCCCGCGTTGCGCATGAGCACCTCGAGCAGCTCGAATTCCTTGAGCGGCATGTTGATCTCGCCGCCCTCGACGGCGACGGTGTGACGGTCGATGTCGAGCACGACGCGACCGCCTTCGAGCACGCGGTCCTCGAGGTCGGCGTCGATCTGCGAGAACCGTCGCAGCACGGCGCGCATACGGGCGAGCAGCTCGCGGGCGGAGTACGGCTTGGTGACGTAGTCGTCGGCGCCGAGCTCGAGGCCCACCACGATGTCGACCTCGGAGTCCTTGGCGGTCAGCATGATGATCGGCACGGCCGAGTTGACCCGGATCTGGCGGCACACCTCGGTGCCCGGCATTCCGGGCAGCATGAGGTCGAGGAGCACGATGTCGGCGCCGCGCTCGCGGAACGCGGTCAGCGCAGTCGGGCCGTCTTCGGCGATCTCGACCTCGTAGCCTTCGCGACGAAGGAGGTAGGCGAGCGGGTCGGCGAGGTCTGGCTCGTCCTCGACGATCAGGACGCGGGTCATGCGGGGTCTCCATTCGCGACGGATGCGGCATTGTGACCGCCGGCAGGACCGACGGGAGTCTGGGGCGCAGCGGACGTGGCCGCGCGGGCAGGTGCCGCAGGCTTGGCCGCGCGGGCGGAAGCGGCCCGCTTCACCGCGGGCGCGGCCGGAGCGCTCTTCGCGACCGGAGCGCTCTTCGCGGCCGGAGCGGCGGCAGGCGCTGCCGCGACGGCGGCAGGCGCCACCTCCGCGTCGACTGACGCAGCCTCGGCGGCGGTCACCTCAGCGGCGGGCCGCTTCTTCTTGCGCCCGCGCTTGGGCACCGGTTCGAGGTCGGGCGCGTCGATCTGGGGCAGGCGGATCGTGAACGTGGACCCACGGCCCGGGCGCGACCACAGGCGCACCTCGCCGCCGTGCCGCTGCACCGCGTGCTTGACGATGGAGAGGCCGAGCCCGCTGCCGCCGGTGCGGCGGGCGCGCGCGGGATCGGACCGGTAGAAGCGCTCGAAGACGCGGTCCTGCTCGCCCTCGGCGATGCCGATGCCGCGGTCCGTCACGGCGATCTCGACGACGCGGTCGACGGCCTTGATGCCGACGCCGACGCTCGAGCCCCGCGGCGAGTACGCGATGGCGTTGGCGATGAGGTTGCCGACCGCCTCGCTCAGCACCTGTGCATCGCCATGCACGTAGAGACCGCGCGCGCCGCCGCGCATCACCTCGACGCCGGCGGAGTCCGCCTGGATCGCGTGCGCGTCGAGGGCCGACGCCACGACCTCATCGATGGAGACGTCCTGCTGCGTCAGCTCGTCCGCAGCCTGCAGCCGGGACAGGTTCATGATGCGCGAGGTCAGCAGCGCCAGCCGGTTGGCCTCCGCCTGCAGCCGCGTCGCGAAGATCCGCACCTGCGGCGGATCGTCTGCCGCCGACTCGATCGCCTCGGCGAGCAGGCTCACCGCGCCGACGGGTGTCTTGAGCTCGTGGCTCGTGTTCGCCACGAAGTCGCGACGCATCTCCTCGACGCGTTCGCGCTCTGAGATGTCGCGCAGCACGAGGAGGGTGAGCCGGGGCGAGATGCGCGACGCGCGCACGGCCACGAGGCGAGGCTCGGCCGGCGGGGCGCCACGGCGCAGCCGCATCGTCTCCGTCGCGCTCGCCTCGGTGACCTCGGCGTCGGTGGTCCGCACGCGGCGCGCGAGGGTCCGCAGCTCGTCGGTGGGGAGCGTGCCGCCTTCGAGCAGCTCGAACGCCGCGGCCGGAGCGGACGCGGCCAGCACGGTGAACGACGCGTCCACCACGACGGCGGCATCGTCCATGCCATGAAGGACGCCGCGCACGCCGTCGGGGATCTCGATCGAACCCTCGGCATGCGCGCGGTCACGCGCCCGCATCGACGCGACGACGACGGCGGAGATCGAACCGCCGATGATGATCCCCGCGAGGAGGGCGAGCAGCGCGAGCTGCGTCGTGTCCATGCCTCCAGCGTAGGGGCACGTCGCGCGGGACAATGGACCGCGACGGGGACCCGGGCACCCGCGCCCGGTACTGTTCACCACGGGGGCACCGTCCGTTAACCTTCGCTGACGACAATCGGCCGGGGCGCGGGCGAAAGCTCCCCCATCCATGAAAGGTGCGTCGGAATGCGCGAAGTCTTCCACCAGTCCCTCGAGGACGTGCAGGGGCGTCTCGTCGAGATCGCCGAGCTCGTCACGATCGCCATCGACAAGGCGACGCGGGCGTTCGGAACGAGCGACGTCGCGCTCGCGGAGGAGGTCATCGAGGCCGACGCGGTCATCGACGAGAAGGCCGTCGAGCTCGACGAGCTCGCCATCGAGATCCTCGCCCGCCAGCAGCCGGTCGCCCGCGACCTGCGCATCGTCGTCAGCGCGCTGCGAATGAGCGCGTCGCTCGAGCGCATGGGCGACATCGCCGAGCACATCGCCCAGCTCACCCGCATGCGCTTCCCCGAGCGGGCCATCCCCAAGGGCCTCAAGTCCACGTTCCTCAAGATGGGCGAACTCGACGTCGAGGCGGCACGCCAGCTCACCGAGCTGCTGCGCACGCAGGACGGCGACCTCATCGACGAGATCCGCAACGCCGACGACAAGCTCGACGAGCTGCACGTCTCGGTGTTCGAGAAGGTGCTGAGCGACAGCTGGCAGGGCGATCCGTCCGCCACCGTCGATGCCACACTGGCCAGCCGCTACCACGAGCGCTTCGGCGACCACGCGGTCTCGGTCGCGAAGAAGGTCGCCTACCTGTCGACCGGGGACTGGACGTCGAGCACCGACACGATCGACGTCGTCGCCCCGTCCCTCTAGAGCCCGTCACGCGGCCTGCAGCTGGGGGGCTGCCGCTGCGAAGGCGAAGAAAAGGAAGAGCGGATGCCTCGTGGGGAGGCATCCGCTCTTCCGTCGGTCTCTGAGATCAGGCCTTGCCCTGGTTCGCGACTGCGGCAGCGCCGGCGGCCGCGGCCTCGGGGTCGAGGTACTCGCCCGGTCCGAGGGGCTCGAGGTTCTCGTCGAGGCGGTACACCAGCGGGATGCCCGTGGGGATGTTGAGCTCGGCGATGTCGGCGTCGCTGATGCCGTCGAGGTGCTTCACGAGGCCGCGCAGGGAGTTGCCGTGCGCCGTCACGAGCACCGTCTTGCCGGCCTTGAGGTCGGGAACGATGTCGCTGTGCCAGTACGGCAGCATGCGGTCGATGACGATCTTGAGCGACTCGGTGTCGGGCACCTCGCCGTCGATGCCCACGTAGCGCGGGTCGCCCACCTGGCTGTACTGGTCGTCGGCGGCCAGAGGCGGCGGCGGGACGTCGAAGGAGCGACGCCACAGCATGAACTGGTCGTTGCCGAACTCTTCGAGGGTCTGCGCCTTGTCCTTGCCCTGCAGAGCGCCGTAGTGGCGCTCGTTGAGGCGCCACGAGCGCTTGACGGGGATCCAGAGGCGGTCTGCGGCGTCGAGGGCGATGTCGGCGGTCTGGATGGCGCGGCTGAGCACGGAGGTGTGCAGCACGTCGGGAAGGATGCCGGACTCGGCGAGCAGCTCGCCGCCGCGCTGGGCTTCGGCCTTGCCCTGGTCGGTGAGGCGGACGTCGACCCAGCCCGTGAACTGGTTGGTCTTGTTCCACTCGCTCTGGCCGTGTCGGAGGAGGATCAGCGTGTAGGGCGCGGTCATGCGCCCCATGATATCCGCGCCGCGTGCCGCCTCCCGCTGCTGTGACGGGTGCGGCTGGCATCATGGAGGCATGGCGCGGGGACCGGTCGGGCAGATCACGCGCGGCACCACCGGCACCAATCGGCTGCGACGCGTGGACCGCTGGATCGCGCGGCATCCCGCGCTGCGCCGCGCCGCCGATCCGCTCGTGGTCGACCTGGGTTACGGCGCGAGCGGCGTGACGGCGCTGGAGCTGTACGCGCGCCTCGTCCGTGCCCGGGCGGACGTCGAGGTCCTGGGACTGGAGATCGACCCCGCGCGCGTCGCGCGGGCGCGCGCCCAGCTCGAGCAGGTGCGCGCGGGCGGCACGTCGTTCGCCCCCGACGCGCACGTGTCCTTCGGGCGCGGCGGCTTCGAGGTGCCCGTCCCCGGCGGACGACGCCCGGCCGTCGTGCGGGCGTTCAACGTGCTGCGGCAGTACGACGAGTCGGAGGTCGCGGCAGCGTGGGCGACGATGTGCGCGCGCCTCGCGCGGGACGGACTCCTCGTCGAGGGCACGTGCGACGAGATCGGCCGCATCGCGACCTGGGTCGCGCTCGGCCCCGACGCCGTGCCGCGCACGCTGACGGTGTCGCTGCGGCTGGCCGGGCTGCAGCATCCGTCCATCGCCGCGGAGCGGCTCCCGAAGGCCCTCATCCACCGCAACGTCCCCGGCGAGCCCGTGCACGCGTTCCTCGCGGCCCTCGACGCGGAGTGGGAGCGCGCGGCGAGCGTGTCCCCCTTCGGCCCGGTGCATCGCTGGCGCACGGCGCTGTCGGCGCTGGTCGACGGCGGCTGGCCGGTCCTCGAGCGGTCGCGGTGGCGCCTCGGCGAGGTCACCGTGCCGTGGGATGCCGTGGCCCCGCGCTGAGCCGCGGCGCGCGGTCCGTCACACGCGGGGCAGCACCGCACGCGCCTCGGTGGAGGACATGCCGGTCGCGGTGAGGAGGTCGACCGCGAACGGCCGCATCGCGGTGATGAGGTTCTGCTCGCCCTGCGAACCGTCGGGGAGGATCTGCGCCGGGTCGAGGCGCACGGCGACCGCGCGCACCGCCTCACGTGCTGCCGGCTGCAGCGCGATGTCGTCGAGGCTCTCGCCCACCAGCTCCGCGGCGCGCATGAGCTCGGCGAGCACCTCGGCGGGCACCGGACGTCGCCGACCGTCATCGCAGAGGTACACCGCCCGCCGGGCGACGACCCGGAGGTTGCGGGTGGCGAAGTCCATCGCCTGCAGCACCGCGTGGTGCCGGCGCAGCTCGGCCCGCTGCGGGCGCAGCCACGGTGAGAACCCGGCGACGGCGAGTCCGGAATCCAGTGAGGCCCGCCACTCGTCGATGCGCGGGGCGATCGCCCGCGCCTTCTCGAGGCCGCGGGCGGCCCGGAGCGCATCGCCCCGCCGCAGCGCCTGCACGATGGTGCGCGCCGCGGCGTCCGCGGCCGCGAAGACCGCGTGCCCGTCGCGCGCCTCCTCCCTGCGGGGGTTGCGCGGGATGAGCGCGGTCACGGCCAGGGCGGCGACGCCGCCCACCGCGCCGTCGATGAGCCGGGAGAACGGCTCCGTCGCCGGCAGGGACATCACGATGCACGCCTGCACGCCCGCCATGATCGCGAACGGCGGATAGGGCGAGAGGAAGCGGGCGACCAGCAGCGTCACCCCGAGGGCGAGCGCGAGCTGCCACCAGCCGGGTCCGACGAGCACGACGAAGCCCTCCGCGACGAGGATGCCGACGAGCATCCCGACCACCGTCTCGAGCACGCGCCGCGGGCGGGCGTCGCGCACCAGGCCGAGACTGGTGATGGTGACCGTCGCGGCGAGCAGCGGCGCCGGATGCCCCACGACGTAGTGCGCGAAGGCCCACGCCGCGGCCGCGGCGACCGTGATCTGCACGATGGCCAGCGCCGACCCGCGCACGCGCGACAGCTGCGGGCGCAGATCGAGCCGGGCGCGCCAGCCCGTGGGGACGACCTGGGTGATCGCGGCGGTCTCGCCGTCGCCGCTCACCGCCGAGTCCCTTACTGGGCCGCCGCGCGGCGCGACAGCCGGGTGATCCGAGGCACGTTCGCTGTGGCGCCGGCGTCCGGCGGAACGACCACTTCCTGCGCCGCGGCGACCGGGCCGTCGGCGGTGTCCACCGTCAGCGGGGCGTCGACGGGCGTGGTGCGCCGCACGACCGCGAGCGCGATCGGCCCTTCCTCGTAGTGCAGCGCCGCCGACGTCACGATGCCGACGGCGTCGTCGCCGAGCCGCACGGCCGCGCCGTGCTCGGGCAGCACGCTGCCAGAGCCGTCCAGCTGCAGCGCGACGAGACGCCGCGGCGGGTGCCCGAGGTTGTGCACCTTGGCGATGGTCTCCTGCCCGCGGTAGCAGCCCTTGTCGAGGTGCACCGCGGTGCGCAGCCAGTCCAGCTCGTGCGGCAGGGCGCGCTCGTCGACGTCCGTCGTCCAGCGCGGTCGCCATGCCGCGACGCGCAGCGCATCGACTGCGGTCAGGCCTGCGAGCTCGACCTCGCCACGGGCCGCGGCATCCGCGATCCGCGTCTCCTCGTCGCGGGTCACGATCGCCTCGGCCCAATCGCGATCGGCGCCGGGGTGCGGCTCGACCGGCGCGTAGGCGTGACCGCCCGGGGTGACCGACGGCCACGGGTCGCGCCACACGAGGGGCAGCCCTGCCGGCGCCGCCGGCGAGATGCGCTCGAGCGCTGCGGCGGTGCCGCCGATCACGGCGTACTCGTCGTCGGCGATGCGCGGGTCGACGCGCAGACGGAACCGCATCTTGCGGAGCCAGTCGTACAGTCCCTCGACGTCGGCGCGATCGGCGATGAGCCAGGTGGTCTCTCCGTCGTCGACGACGGATGCCGCGTGCTCGACGTGTCCTTGCGGGTCGAGGATCAAGAGCTCGGTGCCCACGCCGGGGGCGAGGCGGGTCAGCGCCTGCGACGACAGCGAGTCGAGCCAGGTCAAGCGGTCCTCACCGGGGACGGCGATGACGGCGCGGTCGGCGCGGGGCGCGAGCGCGGCTCCGGCGGCGAGCCGACGCTGCTCGACGAGCGGGCTGCCGACGTGCTGCAGCCCGGTGTCGTCGACGACGGCGCCGGGAACAGCGGAGAACGGGCCGGTCATCACTCGGCCCGCGCGAGTCGTGCCGACGCGTGCGCGCCGAGCTCGAAGCCGAGGGCGGCGATGTCCCATGCCCACAGCAGGTGGCCGTCGACGAGCCCGTACATGCGGGTCGCGGCCGCGTACGACTTCGCGCCGGCGGGCCGCACGACGGCGTCGGTCGCGATGTCGATGCGCGGACCCTTGATCTGGCCGAGGTAGAGCTCGCTCACGCCGTCGGCGTGCACGAGGGCCGCCTCGAGGTCGAACCCGCCGTCGGCGTTGCGCAGCTGCTCGATGTCGTCGGCGGTGCGGACGACCGGCGCGGCGAGCGCGGGAAGGAGGCCAGGGCCGGCGTCGGCGTCGGTCGCCGTGAGTGCGAGACGCCAGTAGCCGAGCTCTGCCACGAGGCGCGTGCGCTTCTCGGGGTCTTGCGCATCATGCAGCCATGCGTCGGCGGAGTAGTTGAGATAGTCGCCGCCGTCGTGGCTGAAGCTCACGCGGTGCGTGAACTCGCCGGTGTAGGCGTGGTCACCGTAGTCGATGACGCCGGTGCCCTCCCACACTCCGATGAGCCAGGACAGCGGGACGAGCTCCGCCGGAAGGTCGGTCGGGATGTCGAGCACGACCGGACCCGTCAGCGCTGGCCGCGGTAGAGGTTCTTGACGACGACGGCGGAGACGAAGACGATCGCCAGAGACGCCAGACCGAGCAGGCCCACGAAGAACAGTTCGAGCGCGACGGTATCCATACGAGGGAGTCTAGCCGGGAACGAGAGCGGCAAGTCCGAACCCCAGGCTGATGACGCCCATCACGAGGGCGGCGCCGAGGACGCTCGCCGCGACGCGCTCGGTGAACCCCTGGGACCGGCCCGACCAGAGCTGGATCGCGAACCCCGCGATGAGGCATCCGCCCAATCCGACGCCCAGCCACGCCGCACGCCAGTCCGGCGTGGCGAAGATGCCGACGACGATCGCGATCACGGCCGCGAGCACCCACACGGCGACGATGCCGCCGAATGTGCGACGAGGGGCGAGTTCAGGCACGGCCACGCGTCCCATCATCGCGCAACAATCCACGCGGCGCACGCGCTGCGGCTCGGGTGATGGGCGTGTCCGCGAAGGACATGCGGGCCGAACGCTCCTCCCCCACGCCCTACACTGGGGTTCGCGGCGCACCCCCCTGCGCCGGGAAGGCGATCCATTGGCACAGCTCCTGGTTCTCAGTTCCACACACGGAGGCGGCCCCGTCCTGCCCTCGCTCGAACTGCTGAGCCACCGCGTGCGCCTGATCCCCGCTGAGCCCGCCCAGCTCGTCAACGCGCCCAGCGCCGACATCATCTTCGTCGACGCCCGCGTCGACCTCGTCGGCGCCAAGTCGCTGTGCAAGATCCTCAACACGACGGGCCTGGACGCCCCTCTCCTGCTGATCGTGACCGAAGGCGGCCTGACCGCCGTCTCCCCCGACTGGGGCGTCGACGACGTCATCCTCTTCACCGCAGGTCCCGCCGAGGTGGACGCCCGCATCCGCCTCGCCGTCGGCCGTCAGTCGGCCGAGCAGGTCTCGACGCGCATCCAGACCTCGGGGATCACGATCGACGAGTCGTCGTACTCGGCCAAGGTGCACGGTCGTCCGCTCGACCTCACGTACAAGGAGTTCCAGCTCCTCCACTTCTTCGCGACGCACCCCTCGCGCGTCTTCACCCGCGAGCAGCTGCTGAGCGAGGTGTGGGGCTACGACTACTTCGGCGGCACCCGCACGGTCGACGTGCACGTGCGACGTCTGCGCGCCAAGCTCGGCGACATGGAGCAGCTGATCGGCACCGTGCGCAACGTGGGCTACCGGTTCAACGTCTACGAGGACGAGCCCGAACCCGCCCCCCGCGAGCGCACAGACGCCTGACCGGGCGGCGCGAACCTGTCCACGGGCCCGGGACTTCGTTCACACTCTCGTCACGTCACCCTGCAATGATGAAGGGATGATCGAACCCGAGGTGCTCGACGCCGGCCTGGGCGATGCGGACGACGACGACTTCGACCTTTCCGAGGTCTTCGACTCGCAGCTTCCCGACCACCGCTACCTGGATCGCGAGCTGAGCTGGCTCGCGTTCAACCAGCGCGTGCTGGAGCTCGCGGAGGATCCCCACCTGCCGACGCTGGAGCGGGCGAACTTCCTGGCGATCTTCGCCAGCAACCTCGACGAGTTCTTCATGGTGCGCGTGGCCGGCCTCAAGCGGCGCATCGTCACGGGCCTCGCCCTCCCCACGAACGTGGGGCGTTCCCCCGCGGACGTGCTCGCCGACATCTCGGCCGAGGCGCACCGGCTGCAGCTGCGCCACGCCGAGGCATGGACGTCCCTCGTGAAGCCCGCGATGGCGGATGCCGGGCTCGAGGTCGTCTCGTACGAGTCGCTCGACCGGTCCGAGCGCGAGGCCCTCTACGACTACTTCCAGGCGCAGGTGTTCCCGGTCCTCATGCCGCTCGCGGTCGACCCGGCCCACCCGTTCCCGTACATCTCGGGGTTGTCGCTCAACCTCGCGATCCGGATCCGCAGCGCCCGCACCGGGCGTCAGGAGTTCGCGCGCCTCAAGGTGCCGCCGATGCTCCCGCGCTTCGTGGAGCTGCCGCCCGTCGAAGGCGCCGTGCGCTACCTGCCGCTCGAGGACCTCATCTCGAGCCACCTCGACGACCTCTTCCCCGGGATGGAGGTGCTCGACCACCACGCCTTCCGCCTCACGCGCAACGAGGACGTCGTGATCGAGGAGGACGAGACCGAGAACCTCATCCAGGCGCTCGAGGCCGAGCTGCTGCGCCGCCGCTTCGGCCCGCCGATCCGCCTCGAGATCACCGACGACATGGACGACGTGACGCTCGACCTCCTCCTCAAGGAGCTCGACATCACCGAGCAGGAGGTCTACCGCCTCCCCGGTCCGCTGGATCTGCGCGGCCTGTTCGACCTGCGCATAGACCGTCCCGACCTGCGCTTCAAGCCCCATCTGCCGACGACCGCGCTGGCGTTCCAGCCGGGCGACAACAACGAGCGACCCGACATCTTCGCCTCGATCCGCAAGGGCGACGTGCTCGTGCACCACCCCTACGAGTCGTTCGCGACGAGCGTGCAGGCGTTCCTCGAGCAGGCGGCGAAGGACCCGCACGTGCTCGCGATCAAGCAGACCCTGTACCGGACGTCGGGCGACAGCCCCATCGTCGAGGCGCTGATCGACGCCGCCGAGGCCGGCAAGCAGGTGCTCGCACTCGTCGAGATCAAGGCCCGCTTCGACGAGGCGAACAACATCGTGTGGGCGCGCAAGCTCGAGAAGGCCGGTGTCCACGTCGTCTACGGGCTGGTCGGCCTCAAGACCCACTGCAAGCTCGCTCTCGTCATCCGCGAGGAGAACGGGGTGCTGCGCAGCTACAGCCACGTCGGCACGGGCAACTACAACCCCAAGACGAGCCGCATCTACGAGGACTTCGGCCTCTTCACCGCCGACGACCAGGTCGGTCGCGATCTCACACGTCTGTTCAACGAGCTGAGCGGCTACGCGATCGAGAAGAAGTTCAAACGCCTGCTCGTCGCACCGCTGCACCTGCGCAAGGGCCTCCTGCGGCTCATCGACAAGGAGCGGCGCAACGCGCTGGCCGGCAAGCCCGCCGGCATCCGCATCAAGGTCAACTCGATGGTCGACGAGCAGATCATCGACTCCCTCTACCGGGCGAGCCAGGCCGGCGTGAAGGTGGAGGTGTGCGTCCGCGGCATCTGCTCGCTGAAGCCGGGCGTCGCAGGGATGAGCGAGAACATCACGGTGCGCTCGATCCTCGGCCGCTACCTGGAGCACTCGCGCATCTTCGTCTTCCACAACGACGGCGACCCCATCGTGTACATCGGCAGCGCCGACATGATGCACCGCAACCTCGACCGCCGAGTCGAGGCGCTCGTCCGCGTGTCGGCGCCGGCGCACGTCAAGGAGATCAACGACCTCTTCACGCTCTCGATGAGCGATACGACGAGCTCGTGGCACCTCGGTCCCGACGGCGAGTGGGTGCGGCACAACCAGAGCGAGGAGGGAAAGCCGCTCCTCGATCTCCAGGACCGGACCATGACCAACGTGCAGCGCCGCCGGCGTGCACGCGCGGTGCGATGACCGAGACGGCCGTCTACGCGGCCGGGGGCGTCGTCTGGCGTGTCGTCGACGACAAGCTCCGGGTGCTCCTGATCCACCGCACGAAGTACCGCGACGTCACGCTGCCCAAGGGCAAGGTCGACCCCGGCGAGATGCTCGCCGAGACCGCGGTGCGCGAGATCCACGAAGAGACCGGCATCCGTGTCGCCCTCGGCGTGCCCGTCGGTGTGTCGCGCTACCGGCTGCCGAGCAAGCGCACCAAGATCGTCCATTACTGGGCGGCCGAGGCGACGGATGCCGCCATCCGCGCGTCCGCCTTCGTCCCGAACAAAGAGATCGCGGCGATCGAATGGGTCTCGCCGAAGAAGGCGCTGAAGCGGCTCAGCTACCCCGTCGACGCCGAGATCATGGAGCATTTCCTGCGGCTCGTCGACGAGCGCGTGCTGCGCACGTTCCCGATCGTCGCCCTCCGGCACGCCAAGGCGCTCGGGCGCGAGGAATGGGACGGGAAGGATGCCGCGCGGCCGCTCGCTGCCCGCGGCCGCAAGCAGGCGGCCTCGATCGTAGGTCCCCTGGTCGCGTTCGGCGTTCGCAGGATCGTGTCGAGCCCCGCTGCCCGATGCGTCAAGACCGTCGCACCGCTCTCGGCGGCCATCGGGCGTGAGATCGACACCACCAAGCTGATCAGCCAGGACGCCTGGGAGGACGGCAAGTCCGACGCCCGCACGGTGATCGGCGAGCGCGTGCGCTCGCGCAAGCCCGCCGTGCTGTGCAGTCACGGGCCGGTGCTCCCCGACATCCTCAGCGAGCTCGCCCTCGCGACCGGCACCCTCCGGGGGTCGTACCTCGGCAGCGCCTCGGCCCTCGAGCCCGCCGCGTTCTCCGTCGTGCACCTGTCGGTCGAGAACCCGGGCTCCGGCATCGTGACGATCGAGACACACGAGCCGAAGGTGTGATGGCGCCCGCGAGGTCGATCGTCGACATCGCGTGGGTCGAGGTGCCGCCCGGTGAGCCACGGCGCGAGCACGCGTGGCGACTGTTGCGGGCGATGCTGCCCGCCGGCGCCGAACTGAGCAATCCGTGCCCCCGCTGCGGCGGACCGCACGGCCCGGTGGCCGTCTCGCACGCCCCGTTCCTGGCAGGGGTCACGTACGCGGGCGGGTATGCGATCGCGGCCGTGGCTGCGGCACGAGATGCTGCGGCCCTCGGCATCGACGCCGAGCCTGAGCACGACGCGCGCCGCGACGCGGCCGGCATGTCCGGCGTGCTCGGCGACGGCGAGGCGAGCGCGCGGGAGTGGATCCGCGTCGAGGCCGCGCTGAAGGCCGACGGCCGGGGACTCCGCGTGGAGCCCTCGACGGTTGTCGTGGCCCAGGCCGCGGACGGCTGGACGGCGACCGTCCCCGACGGAGCGGCCTACACGGGATGGGACACGGCCGGGCCGCCGGGCATCCTCGTGAGCGTCGCGATCCTCAGTCCCGGGAGCCCGGGAGTCTGAGCCACCGTCGCACCGCGGGTGCCGGCGGGCGGGGCGGCAGCGGCGGGAGGGGCGCGGAGTCGAGCCATGCGGCGAGGAGCTCGGCCGCCGCCGGGCCCGCGATGCGGGCGACGCAGTCGCGGAACGCCTCGGTGGTGGCGAGCGCGTGCCGGTGCTCGCGCACCCATGTGTGCAGCAGGTCGGCGAACACCTCCGCCCCGACCGTGCGGCGCAGCGCCTCCAGCGTGAGCGCGCCGCGCTTGTAGACGCGGTCGTCGAACATGAGCGCGGGGCCGGGGTCCGAGATGACGAGGTCCTGCGGCAGCGCCCGGAGACGCGCGTGGTGCCGGTCGGCGAGCGTCGCGATGTCGTCGCCACCGGAGGCCTCCGACCACAGCCACTCGGCGTAGCACGCGAATCCCTCGTTGAGCCAGATGTCGCGCCACCGCTCGACGCCCACGCTGTTGCCGAACCACTGGTGGGCGATCTCGTGGGGCACCAGGCGTGCGGCCTCGGGTTCGAAGTGGTTCGCGCCGAACACGACGAGTCCCTGCGCCTCGAGCGGGATCTCGAGGGGGTCTGCGGTGACGACGACCGTGCAGCCTTCCTGCGGGTACGGCCCGAACGCCTCCTCGAAGCAGTCGAGGATGCGCGGCACGTCGGAGAACCATCGCCGGGCGGCGGTGACGAGCGGCGCCGGCGCCATCAGCCGCACGGGTCCGATCGCGCTCTCGCGGTACGGGCCGATGTGGACGGCCGCAAGGTAGGTCGCCGTCGGCACCTCCGACACGAACTCCCAGCGGGTGAGCCCGCCGATGCGGGCAGGCGGCTGCGGGACCCCGGTCGCCGCGACCGTGTACTCCGGATCGGTCGCGATCGCCATGCGGAACTTCGCACGGTCGTCGGGGCGGTCGTTGCAGGGGAACCAGGTCGGCGCGCCGACCGGCTGCGACGCGACCAGCACGCCGTCCTCCAGCTCCTCCCACCCGATCGTGCCCCACCGCGAGCGCCGGGGCCGCGGCGCACCGGCGTAGCGCACCTCGATGGAGAACTCCTCGCCCACCTCCAGCGCTTGGGGCGGCGTGATGCGCAGGCCCGCAGCATCCTGAGTGAACTTCGTCCGTGCGTCGCCGTCCACCCGCACCCGCGACGCACGCAGGCCGATCAGATCGAGCCGCACCGAGCGGGTCCGCTGGGTCGCGACCGCGTTGATGAGCGCGGTGCCCTCGAGGCGGTTCGTGTGGACGCGATAACGCAGGTCGAGGTCGTACGAGACGACGTCGAACGACGCGTCGCCGCTCTGCGGCGTGTACGGATCGGGGCCGGTCACGACGTCGACTGGTACGCGCGCACCTTGACCGCGCGCCACGGTCCGATCGGGTTGCCGCTCCAGCGGGAGCCGACGGGCACGCTCTCGCCGCGCATCACGAGCGACGCGGGGCCGACGGTCGCGTGGGCCCCGATCGAGGCGGCCGGAAGGATCACACTGTGCGGTCCGAGCGTCGCACCGGGTTCGAGTTCGACGGTGTCCATGCTCATGATTCGATCATGGAACAGGTGCGTCTGCACGACGCACCCGCGGTTCACCGTGGATGCCTCCCCCAGCGTCACGAGGTCGGGCTCGGGCAGCCAGTAGCTCTCGCACCACACGCCGCGCCCGATGCGGGCGCCGAGGCTGCGCAGCCACACGGCGAGCGCGGGCGTGCCGGCGGCGGCGCGCGCGAACCACGGCGCGGCGAGCATCTCGGTGAAGGTGTCCGACACCTCGGTGCGCCACACGAAGCTCGACCACAGCGGCTGCTCCCCCGCATGGATCGGGCCGACGAACAGCCACTTCGCCGCTGTCGAGATGCCTGCGGCGACCGCGCCCGCGCCGAGGAGCACGAAGCCCGACAGCAGGAGCGTGATCCAGGGGCCGACGGTGTCGACGAGCGCGGCGAGCGCGAACAGCACGAGCAGGCCGAGGCCGCACGTGACGACGACGGGGATGAACCGGCAGATCTCCCACAGCGACCTCGCGACCCGCAGCGAGGCCGGAGGGTTGTAGGTGCGGCTCGCGTCGCTCTCGTTCGGCTGGCGGCGCAGGCGCGTCGCGGGCGAGCCGAGCCACGACGAGCCGGCCTTCGCCTTCACGGGCGCCGCCGACAGCACGGCGACGAGGCCGTCCTTCGGCACCGTGTGGCCGGGCGAGGCCATGCCGGAGTTGCCGAGGAACGCACGCTTGCCGATGCGCACCTCACCGAGCCGCAGCCATCCGCCGCGCATCTCGTAGGACGCGACCATCGTGTCGTCGGCGAGGAACGCACCGTCTTCGATGCGGGTCATCGCCGGGATGAGGAGGACGGTGGATGCCTCGACGTCGTGTCCGACCCGCGCCCCGAGCAGGCGCAGCCAGACCGGGGTGAACAGGCTCGAGTAGAGCGGGAAGAGGACCGTCCGCGCGGAGTCGAGCAGGCGCTCGGTGGTCCAGGCCTGCCACCCGACGCGGCTGCGCACGGCGTGCGTGCCCTCATGGAGCCCGATCGAGGCGAGGCGGACGCCCAGCACGACAGCGCCGGCATAGACGACCCCTGTCACGAGCACCGCGGGCACGAGCCACACGAGCGCCGCGCCGAGGGCGCTGCCGAGGTCGGGAGCGCCGCGCATGCCCAACGCGAGGACCACGGCCCCGACGGCGAAGCTCACGAGGGGGAGGAGCCCCAAGGCCACGGCCGACACCGCGTACGCCCACAGCCACCGGCGCGCGGCCCGAGGACGCTCGGTGGGCCAGCCCTCGCTCGTGCCGCCGACGCGCACGGCCGGCGAGCCGGCCCAGGATTGGTTCGCGCGCACGCGGCCGAAGACGGCGGATCCCGGCGCGATCTCGGCGCGCTGGCCGATCCGCGTGCCGGGCGCGAGGGTGCTGCGCGTGCCCACGGTCGCGTCGGCGCCGATGCGCACCTCGCCGATGCGCACGAGGTCGCCGTCGATCCAGTAGCCGCTGAGGTCGACCTCCGGCTCGATCGAGGCGCGATCGCCGACCTTCAGCATCCCGGTGATCGGCGGCAGCGTGTGCATGTCGACGTCCGTGCCGATGCGGGCGCCGAGGGCGCGCGCGTAGTACGAGACCCAGGGCGCGCCGGCCAGCCCCACGGCGTCGACCTGATCCGAGATCTGCTCGGCGAGCCACAGTCTCAGGTGCACCGAGCCGCCGCGCGGATAGTCCCCGGGACGCAGTCCCGCCAGGAGAAGGCGAGCGGATGCTGCGGCGATCGCCATGCGGCCGAACGGCGTGGCGAAGAGCACGAGGCCGATGATGAGCAGCCACCACGGCGCCGCGGGCAGCGCCTCGAATCCGGGGAACAGCTGGAGGATCGCCCCGGCCGTCAGCAGGTAGAGGAGCCAGCGGACACCCGAGAGGATGAACAGCGGCGCGCCCAGGAGCGACTGCACCCACTGCGTGGCACGGGGCGTGGGCTCCGGCATCCGGAAATCCCCCGCCTCTTCTCGCAAGAGGAACGGCTGCAGCGCCTTGGCCATCGCCCCGAGGCGCGGCACGTCGTAGATGTCGGCGACGGAGAAGTCGGGGACACGCCCACGGATCCGGGAGACCAGCTGCGCCGCGGCGAGCGAACCGCCGCCGAGGTCGAAGAAGTCGGCTTTGCGATCCGGGACCGCAAGGCCGAGCACCGCCTGCCACTGGTCGGCCAGCCATGCCTCGTCGGGGCTCAGGTCGGCGCGGGGGATGTCGAGGTCGGGCAGCGGCCACGGCAGGGCGGCACGGTCGACCTTGCCGGAGGTGCGCACCGGCAGGTCGGGCACGATGGCGAGCAGCGGCATGACGCCGGCGGCGAGGCGCTCGGCGAGGTGGCCGCGCGCAGCGGCGCGGTCGAGCTCACCGTCGACGACGAGGTATCCCACGAGCACCGGGACGCCCGCATCGCTCGTGCGCACGGCGGCGCTCGCGGCCGTCACCCCCGCAAGCTCCTGCAGCGCGTTCTCGACCTCGCCGAGCTCGATGCGCCGGCCGCCGACCTTGACCTGGTCGTCGGCACGACCCTGGAAGAGGAGGCCCTCCGGCTCGTAGCGCACGAGGTCGCCCGAGCGGTACGCCCGCTCCCACCCGAGCGTCGGCATGGGTGCGTACTTCTCGAGGTCCTTGACCGGGTCGAGGTACCGGGCGAGCCCCACTCCGCCGATGATGAGCTCGCCCACGCCACCCGGCTCGACCTGACGGTCGTCACCGTCGACGACGGCCAGCGCCCAGCCGTCGAGCGGGAGACCGATGCGCACCGGGCCTTCTCCGTCGAGGAGCGCCGCGCACGCGACCACGGTGGCCTCGGTCGGGCCGTACGTATTCCAGACTTCGCGGCCGTCGGCGACGAGCCGCGCGACGAGCTCCGGCGGGCAGGCCTCGCCGCCGAAGATGAGCAGGCGCACGTTCTCGATCGCGTCGGCCGGCCACATCGCGGCGAGCGTCGGCACGGTCGAGACCACCGTGATCGCCTGCCTGATGAGCCAGGGCGCCAGGTCCTCGCCCGAGCGCACCAGCGAGCGCGGCGCGGGCACGAGGCACGCGCCGTGGCGCCACGCGAGCCACATCTCCTCGCACGAGGCGTCGAAGGCGACGGAGAGCCCAGCCAGGACGCGGTCGCCCGGGCCGAGCGGTGCGTCCTGGAGGAAGAGACGCGCCTCGGCGTCGACGAACGCGGCGGCGGAGCGGTGGGAGACCGCGACCCCCTTCGGCACCCCCGTCGACCCCGAGGTGAAGATGATCCAGGCGTCGTCGTCGATCGTCGGCGGCGGCACCGTGACGATCGCGTGCGTGCTCGGATGCGGCGCGGCGCCCCCGAACAGGGCGGCGGGCTCCTCGCCGGCCGCGCCGGCAGGCACGTAGGCGCCGCCCTCGCCGATCACGCCGTGGACGTGCGCCTCCCCGAACACGAGCCGGGCCCGCTCGTCGGAGTCGTCGGCATCCACCGGGACGTAGGCCGCTCCGGCGGCGATCACGCCGAGGATCGAGATGTACAGCTCCTTGGAGCCGGAGGGCATCCGCACCCCGACCCGGTCGCCTCGGCGGACGCCCGCCTCATGCAGCAGCGCGGCGGTGCGAGCCACCCGCGCCATGAGCTCGCGATAACTGAGCGCTCCCGAGCCGTCGTCGAGAGCGGAGGCCTCCGGCGTGCGCTGCACGGTGGCGCGGAGGATGTCGAGCAGCGTGCGCGGCTCCGGTGCCGCGTCGATGCGATCCAGCGGTGCCGGCACGGCCGGGGGCGAATCGATCGAGCTCACGTCAGGACAGCAGGGTGATCAGCTCGGCCTTGGTGAGCCGCGAGTAGCCGGCGCGGCCCGCTGCACGGGCGCGCTCGCGCAGCTGCGCGACGGTGAGCGTGTCGAGCTCGGAGGAGTCGGATGCTGCGGCGGCAGCGGTCGGCGTGCTCGCGGGCTTCTGCGCACGCGGGGCGCGAGTGCGGGTCGTGGAGCGCTTCGCGGGTGCCTTCGGAGCGGCAGCGGGTGCCTTCGGGGCGGCAGCGGGTGCCTCGTCTGCGGGAGCAACCGCGACCACGGCCACTGCGGTCGTGGGCTCCGGCGCCGCGGTGGCGGCAGCATCCGTCTCCGCCTCACCGGAGGTGAGCTCCGCCTCGAGGACACGGTCGGCCTCGAGCGCCTCCTGCTCAGCCTTGGCGGCCACGCGCTCGGCCTTCGCGGCCGCCTTCTTCAGCGCCTTGGCCTGTGCGGCGCGCGACTTCGCCTCTTCGGCCGCCTTCGCCGCCTCGGCGGCGGCGCGCTCGGCCTCCGCCCGCAGGCGCGCCTTCTTCTCGGCCTTCACGACCGCGGCGCGGGTGGCCTTGCGGACGCGATCCTCGGCGCGGTGCGCCTTCTTCGCCACCTTGCGCGGGTTCTTGCGGATGGCCTTCTTCGACACGTCGACCTCGTCGACGGTCTCGGCCGCGACCTCGCGCAGCTGCCTCGCGCTCTTCGCCGGGAGGGTCTTGGCGACCCGGCGGGCCTTCTTCGCGGCGGACTCCGCATCGTCGATCGCGTCGAGGGCCTGGCGCTGTGCTCTGGTGGTCTTGCTCATGCGAGGAACCTTAGCGGGCGCCGGTGAACGGCCGGAGCTTCGCGTCGCGGAATTCCGCGGGGGCGCGCCTCTGCGTGTCAATGCCGATGCATGGATGTCGGCATCCCGTTCACCTTCCGTTCACCCGCACAGCGCAGTCTCTTAAGAGTCCGAGCCTACGTTTCAGAACGAACCCCGCACCGGGTTCGAACCCGAAGGCCGTTTCGGCCTGTTTCCCTGACACGTGAAGGATTCACACAGTGAAGATCTCTCGCATCGCCCAGGTGGGCGCTGTCGCCGCAGTCGCGGCTCTCGCTCTCGCCGGCTGCGCCTCGAACGAGACCCCCGGCGGCACCACCGACGAGACCACGGCCGCGTCGGACCTCTCCGGCGAGATCTCGGGCGGCGGCGCGTCGTCGCAGGAGGTCGCGGTCCAGGCCTGGACCGCCGGCTTCCAGACGGCGAACCCCGACGTCACCATCAACTACGACCCGTCCGGCTCCGGCGCGGGCCGCGAGTCGTTCCAGGCGGGCGCCTTCCCGTTCGCAGGCTCGGACCGCGCGTTCAAGGTCGAGGAGATCGAGGCCGGCCCGTTCGACTCTTGCGTCGACGGCTCGGGCATCATCGAGCTCCCGACCTACATCTCGCCGATCGCGATCATCTTCAACGTCGAGGGCGTGGACTCGCTCAACCTCGACGCCGCGACCGCTGCGGGCCTGTTCGCCGGCACGATCACCAACTGGAACGACCCGGCGATCGCCGCGCTCAACCCTGACGCGACGCTTCCCGACCTGGCCGTGACGCCGGTGCACCGCGCCGACGACTCGGGCACCACCGAGAACTTCACCGACTACCTCTTCCAGACCGCCGGCGACGTGTGGACCTCCGAGCCTGACGGCGTGTGGCCGCTCTCCAGCGGCGAGGCCGCGCAGGGCACCTCGGGAGTCGTCTCGGCCGTCGCCGGCGGCAACGGCACCATCGGCTACGCCGACGCGTCGCGCGCCGCCGAGGAGGGCCTGTCGACCGCGGCCATCCAGGTCGGCGACGAGTTCGTCGAGTACTCGCCCGAGGCCGCCGCGGCGATCGTCGACGCGTCGCCCCTCGAGGAGGGTCGTGGCGAGGGCGACCTCGCGATCGAGCTGCAGCGCACCTCGGAGGAGGCCGGCGTCTACCCGATCGTCCTGGTCAGCTACATGATCGCGTGCCAGGAGTACGCCGACGCGGCGGTCGCCCCGATCGTCAAGGGCTACCTCGAGTACGTCGCGAGCGCGGAGGGCCAGGACGCGGCTGCTGCCGCCGCCGGCAACGCGCCGATCTCGGACGCCCTGCGCGAGCAGGTCAACGCGGCGATCGAGCTGATCGTCGTCGAGTAAGCCCCCGATACCCGGCCCGGTCGAACGACCGGGCCGGGTATCACCCTGAGAGCACCCGAATCCAGAAGGACACCATGACCACGACGACCGCCCCCGCCGCGGGCAAGGTCAAGCAGCGGCCAGGCGACCGCTGGTTCTCGGGAACCGCGCTCGGCGCCGGTGTGATGATCCTCGTCACGCTCGCCGCCGTCGCGATCTTCCTCATCATCCAGTCGATCCCAGGTCTCACCGCGACCAGCGAGACCGCCAGCATCCTGACCGGCAACTTCTGGGAGTACGTCTGGCCGCTCGCGTTCGGCACCGTGTGGGCGTCGTTCCTGGCCCTGCTGATGGCCGTCCCCCTCGCGGTGGCGGTCGCCCTCTTCATCTCGCACTACGCACCGCGCCGCCTCGCGCAGGGCCTCGGCTACATCGTCGACCTGCTCGCGGCGGTCCCCTCCGTCGTGTTCGGCCTCTGGGGCATCCTGGTGCTCGCCCCCGCCGTCCAGCCGGTCTACGCCTGGCTCAACGCGAACATGGGGTGGTTCCCCCTCTTCAGCGGCACCGTCTCGAGCACGGGCCGCACCATCTTCACCGCCGCGATCGTCCTCGCGGTCATGGTGGTGCCGATCATCACGGCCATCTGCCGCGAGATCTTCCTGCAGACGCCGGTCCTCCACGAGGAGGCCGCCCTCGCCCTCGGTGCGACGCGCTGGGAGATGGTCCGCATGGCGGTGTTCCCCTTCGGCCGCAGCGGCATCGTGTCGGCCTCCATGCTCGGCCTCGGCCGTGCACTCGGAGAGACGATGGCGGTCGCCATGGTGCTCTCGGTGGCAAATGTCATCACCTTCCAGCTCTTCACCTCGGAGAACCCGGGCACGATCCCCGCCAACATCGCGCTGACGTTCCCCGAGGCGTACGGCCTCAACATCAACGTCCTCATCGCGACGGGCCTCATCCTCTTCATCGTCACCTTCGCCGTCAACGCCATCGCCCGATGGATCGTCAGCCGGCGCAAGGAATTCTCGGGAGCGAACTGACATGACCGTGACGACCGCTCCTCCTCAGCCTCCGAAGGCTGCTGCACCGGTGCGCGAGACGCCCCGCCTGACCAGCGGCCACCTGCCCGTCTGGGCGCCGTGGGCCATCCTCGTCGGCAGCCTCGTGGCGAGTGCCATGCTGTTCGCGATCATCGCGATGGGATCCGGCGAGGGCTTCAATCTGGCCGGCTGGGCCGTCGTGGCGGGCCTGCTGTACCTGGCGCTCATCACGATCATCTCGTCGCTGGTCGAGGGCCGCCGCAAGGGCGTCGACCGCCTCGTGACCGGCGTGGTCACGATCGCGTTCCTCATCGCGATGGTCCCCCTCGTTTCTGTGGCCATCACCGTCGTCGTCAACGGCGTCGCGGGCCTGTCGGCCGAGTTCTTCACGTCGTCCATGCGCAACGTGGTCGGCGAAGGCGGCGGTGCGCTGCACGCGATCGTCGGCACGGTGCTCATCACGCTCGCGGCGGCCGTGATCTCGATCCCGATCGGCATCTTCACCGCCATCTACCTCGTCGAGTACGGGCGTGGCGGGCGTCTGAGCCGCGGCATCACCTTCCTCGTCGACGTCATGACGGGTATCCCGTCGATCGTCGCCGGTCTGTTCGCCTACGCGGTCTTCGCGCTGATCTTCGGTCCCGGCGTCCGCATGGGCATCATGGGCTCCATCGCCCTGTCGGTGCTGATGATCCCGGTCGTCGTCCGCTCGACCGAGGAGATGCTGCGACTGGTCCCGAACGAGCTGCGCGAGGCGTCGTACGCGCTCGGCGTGCCGAAGTGGCGCACGATCTCGAAGGTCGTGCTGCCCACCTCGATCGCCGGCATCACGACGGGCGTCATGCTCTCGATCTCGCGCGTCATCGGCGAGACCGCGCCGCTGCTGCTGACGGCCGGCGTCGCGACCTCGATGAACTACAACCTCTTCGAGGGCCGCATGATGACGCTCCCCGTGTTCGCGTACTCGCAGTACATGAATCAGGGCATCCCGGCGCAGGCCTACATCGACCGCGCATGGGCCGCCGCGTTCATCCTCATCGTCCTCGTGATGCTCCTCAACCTCATCGCGCGCATCGTCGCGAAGGTCTTCTCGCCGAAGCTCGGCCGCTGAGCATTCTGACCCGAAAGAAATCGACAGGAACCATGTCCAAGAGCATCGAAGTCAACGACCTCAACGTCTACTACAGCGACTTCCTGGCCGTCGAGGGCGTCTCGCTCGACATCGAGCCGCGCAGCGTCACCGCTTTCATCGGGCCCTCGGGCTGCGGCAAGTCGACGTTCCTGCGCACCCTGAACCGCATGCACGAAGTGATCCCCGGCGCCCGCGTCGAGGGTGAGGTGCTGCTCGACGGCGACAACCTGTACGGCGCCAACGTCGACCCGGTGCTCGTGCGCCGTCAGGTCGGCATGGTGTTCCAGCGCCCCAACCCGTTCCCCACGATGTCCATCAAGGAGAACGTGCTCGCGGGCGTGAAGCTCAACAACAAGAAGATGTCGAAGTCCGACTCCGAGGCGCTCGTCGAGAAGTCGCTCCAGGGCGCCAACCTCTGGAACGAGGTCAAGGACCGTCTCGACAAGCCGGGCTCGGGCCTGTCGGGCGGCCAGCAGCAGCGTCTGTGCATCGCCCGCGCGATCGCGGTCTCGCCGGAGGTCATCCTCATGGACGAGCCGTGCTCGGCGCTCGACCCGATCTCGACCTACGCCATCGAAGAGCTGATCGGCGAGCTGAAGAACGACTACACGGTCGTCATCGTCACGCACAACATGCAGCAGGCCTCGCGCGTGAGCGACAAGACGGCGTTCTTCAACATCGCCGGCACCGGGAAGCCGGGCAAGCTCATCGAGTACGACGAGACCAAGACGATCTTCACCACGCCTTCGGTCCAGGCGACCGAGGACTACGTCTCGGGCCGCTTCGGATAAGCCCGTCCGACTCCACGAACGAAGCCCTTCGCCGCATGGCGAGGGGCTTCGTCGTCATGCGGGGGCGGTTGCCAGAGCGAAGAGCGTCTCGACCAGCGGACGCGGATCCGCCGCAGCATCCCACCCGCTCGACATGAGCTGCTGATAGCCGATCACCGCCGAGACGACGATGACCGCGCGCCGCCGGGCTTCGTGACCAGGAACGCCGGATGCCTCGAGCAGACCGGTCAGGTACGACACGCGCCGCTCGGTGACGGCTTCGACGATGCCGCGCACGTCCGCCGCGGCGGCGTCGGCGTAGAGCGTCCGCTCGCCCGAACGCTCGCCCGTGCGGTGCGCGATGATCTCGAGCAGCGCGGAGAGGCGTGATTGCGGATCGGAGATCGTCTCGACCTCGGCGATCAGCGCCTCGGTCTCGCGGTCGCGCCACGTCTCGAGCACCGCATCGACGAGCGCCTGCCGGTCGGCGAAGTGCCAGTAGAACGACCCTTTCGTCGTGCCGAGCTCCCGCGCCGTCGGCTCGACGGCGACCGCGCGGATCCCGTCGTCGCTGAAACGCCGGTACGCCGCGTCGACCCAGTCCGCCCGGGTGAACCTTGCCATGTCCGTACGGTACCGTATAGTTTTCTCCGCAGGGCCATACGTCGGCGTATGGTCGCGGAGGAGCTTCGCATGAGAGAACCCGCCTTCTGGTCGCTCGCCCTGGTCGACATCGCGGATCCCGACTACACCCAGGTGTGGGTCGACGTGCTGCCCGCCCACGCCTCAGCCGATCCGTCGGCGTGGGCGCGCAACCTGCTGTCGACGTCGGCCCTCCCCCGCTGGATCGCGCTCGCGCTGGCCGGTCTCGCCGCCCTGCGCCGCCGCCCCGCGCGCTGCGACCGCCTCCGCGTGAGCCGTGTCGAGGGCGACGAAGCGCTCGTCGCCGTGAACGCCCGTCGCCTCGACGTGCGCGTCGGGGTGGGTGTCGACGAGCAGAATTCGCTCGTGCGCGTGGTTGCCGCGATGCGCTTCAAAGGCGCCGGCGGACGCCTCGCGTCGCTGCCCGTGCGCGCCGCTCTCGCGCTGCTCGCGCGCGGCATGATCGCCCGCGCGCGGCGCGACATGTCGGGCGTGACGAGGTGAGCTCAGCGCTCAGTCGCGTGGACTCAGCAGATACCGGTTGAAGGACGCGGTCAGCTCGGCGTCCAGCGGGACCTCGATGCCGTCGATCGCCGTGATCGGCGCTGCGAGCCGCACGCTGGACACCAGCCACGCAGCATCCGCTTCGCCGAGCGCGCTGGTCGGAAGCACCTCGTAGCCCGTCTCATGCCCCTGCGCTTCGAGGTGGGCGAACAGGCTCAGCTGCGTCGTCCCATGCAGGATGCCGCCGTTGGGCGCCGGGGTGACGAAGCGCCCGTCAAGGCGGAGGATGAGCGACGCCGTGGGCGCCTCGAGCACGAAGCCGTCGGACGTGACGAACACGGCATCGTCGGCGCCGCGCCGCTTCGCCTCGCGGATGGCGGCCATGTTCACGGCGTACGACAGGGTCTTGGCGCCCAGGAGGAGCCACGGCGCCCGGGCGGGGGTGTCGATGCCGTAGCCGCGGTCCATCGTGACGACCCGGATGCCCCTCTCGCGGGCGATCGAGTTGTCGGCGGCGGCCGTCGCGGTCACCCAGGCTGTGGGCGCCGGACCGTGCTCGACGCCGCGGCTCAGGATGAGCTTGATGACGCCCTCCCCCTCCCTCGGCGAGTGCTGTGCGGCGACGGCGACGGCCTGGCGCCATTGCTCGAGGTTCGGGGCGGGGAGTTCGCAGATCTGCGCGGAGTGCGCGAGTCGTTCGAGGTGCGCCTGGGTCTCCTGCGCGTGACCGTCCACGACGCCGATCGACTCGAAGATGCCGTCGCCGCGCTGCGTGCTCAGCTCGCCGACGCTGAGCGCCGGGGCGGACGGGTCGATCACGCGGAACGAGTCGGCGAAATCGGGACGAGGATCATCGGATGCCGCGGGCTCGATCACCAGCGCGAAACGCAGGGCCATGCCCCGAGCTTAGGCGTTCGGGAATGCCGCGACCGCGGACTCGGTTACACTGGATCGGCCGGGCCGCAGTAACCCCGGGCTCCAAAATTTGCCGCTTCGAGCGGCGCCGCGCCGAGAGGCGTTCTGCGGCCCGGCACTTTCATGCCCGGGCAGTCCGCACCCGCTCTTCGAGGACGAGCTTCTCTCCCGCGAAGCGCATCGGCCCCCTGGCGCTCCACAGCCGGCACGTTCCGGCCCGGGCGGGCCCGCGCCGGTTCGGCGCCCCCACCGAGGACGCCCTGATGGCATCGGACTCCCGTCCGCACCCGCGGATCCGCGGGTGCGGACGCTCGCGGTAACACGCCGGTTGATCGGCGCATCCGCCGGCGTGTCCCCCACGCGGTCCGCGGCTGCGGATCCGATTCTGTGCGCACCGCACGACGAGCCCCATCCCCGGCCTCGGCGACCTATCGAAGGTGCAAGCCTCGGTCGATATGCGCGAGGATGGCCAACTCCACCGTCGGCCAGTCATGCACGACCATCGTGTAGTCGAACCTGAGTGACGAGTATCCCCATGCGGCGGCGTTCGCGTCGCGGAGCAGATCTCGATGCCGATGAGACTCTCCCTCGTGATTCGGCGCCCCGTCCACCTCGACGATGAGGCGTTCCCCGATGACGAAGTCGACCCGCCCGACCGAGACGATGGAGACCTGCGTGGTCACGGTGAGGCCGTGCGGTCGAAGCCGCCACCGCAACAGTGACTCCAACCCGCTGTCGGCGTCACTGCGCGAGTAGTCGATCGCATCGCGGCCCGCAGGTCCGACACGCTTGCGCAGCCACCGGAGCCCCGCAGCCGTCAGCTGACCGAGCCGGCGAGCCGACTCGAGGGTCACGAAGAACTCTTCGATCCCGCGGCACAGCAAGATCTGCCTCAACACGCGAGCCACCGTCGGCAGCCCGAAGGTCTCGGAGGTCGTGCCGTCATCCCAATGTGGCGCGCAGGTGCAGTCCGCGTGCGCATACGAACGCCCGTGGGCACGGAGCCATACGTGGGTCCGCTGGTCCGTGTCCAGGACCCACAGCCCGAGGTGCCGCGCCGCCGTCACGCATGCGAGCGAGCCACCGTGAGTGGCGGCTTCAGCCACTGCGTTGCACGCGCCCGAGCGCGCATAGACACCCCGACGGAGCACGCGCCATGAACCGCCGGCTACTTCGGCGCGGATGCGGCGGGGCGTGTAACCCTTCGCGCTCAACTCACGAAATGACATCACGGCAGGCGCGTCGACAGTGCACATTCCCTGATGCTCAGCCCCTCGGCATTCGGCTGCGCGCTGCTCACCTTCAATCTGTGGATATGCCGATCGTCATCCGGTCTGGGGAGGAAGCCCGGCGCGCGGAACGACACGGCACCAGCCCGAACACCGGCCCAGAATCGGATCCGCACATGCGGACATGCCCCGAAACACGCCGCTTCGCGGTGACTCTCGGCCGGCGTTTCATCCAGCGCGTCCGTACCTGCGGATCCGATGCTGCGCGCAGGGGCCCACGCGCAGCCAGGCGGTGGGCGGGCCGAGCCGGGTCAGGTCAGGTCAGGGCGTCGCGGCGCCAGAGGGCCGCGCAGGCGGTGAGGTCGGCGGCGTAGTCCGACAGACGCAGGGCGCGGGTGGTGAACGCCGACGCGCGGTCGGGCTCGGTCGCTTCGTAGTCATCGGCGACGTGGGTCGCGCCGGCGGCCTGCACCCGGCAGAACGCGGCCGCCCTGTCGAGCGCCACGGCGAAGTCCCCCTCGAAGAGCCCTCGCAGGATGGTGTCGACGAGGGAGACGAGTTCCTCCGGCCCTGCCGGGGACGGAGCGCCGGCCACCACGTCGTCGGCAGAGCGGAGCTCGGCACGGCCGCGCTCGTAGAGGAGCGCGGCCGTGCGCGGGTCGTCGTGGATCATGAGCTGCACGAGGTACAGCCGCCACAGGGCGCCGGGAAGCGTCTTCGCGGGCGACCGAGACCACAGCTCGGCGAGGTCGTCGATGCCGTGCTCGTCGGTGAAGGCGACGAGCCGGTCGACGACGGTGCCGTCGGGGTCGGCCCTCACGCGTGCGAGCAGGGCATGGGCGGTCGTGTGCGCGACGCGGGAGACCTCGGCCGGGTCCTCGGCGGGAAACACCCGGTCGAAGAGTTCGGCCGGTCGGCGGACGGGCTTGTGGAACTCCCTGGACGAGTCGCTCATTCCGTCCAGGCTACTCGCCGCCGCGAGCACGGGCTCGCGCTGCATCGCGGCGACCCACGGCAGGCACACGTCGCGCGCCGTCTCAGACCTGGTTGAGGCGGATGTGGTTGCCCGCCGGGTCGCGGAAGGCGGCGTCGCGCGGACCCCAGCCCTGCTCCTTGGGCTCCTGAAGCACCTCGGCGCCGAAGGCGCGCAGCTTCTCGAAGGTGGCGTCGAGGTCGGACGTGGTGAACACGTAGGGTCCGGGGCCGGAGCCCTTCACGACGAGGCGCTGCAGCGCGTCGCCGTCTTCGGGCGAGCGGCCCGCGGTCGGGTCGGAGACCACGAGCGACAGGCCGGGCTGGCCGGGGAACCCGAAGCTCACCCAGCGGTGGCCGTCGTAGGCGACGTCGTTCACGACCTCGAGGCCGAGTCCGTCGCGGTAGAAGGGGATGGCGGCGTCGACGTCGTCGACGGTGATGGGGCTGTACGCCAGGGCGATGTTCGTCATGGCTGCCACGCTACGGCGGCGGCGCCCCGCGCGCTTCTCCGATCCTGCTCGGTTCCGATTCAGGCGTAGCGGGTCGGGCGCGTGAGGATCTTCGCGACGCAGAGCGGCATCGCCTCGGCGGCGTCGTGCGGGCGTGACCGGTACGAGCTCGGCGTCTCGCCCACGATCTCGGTGAACGTCGAACTGAACGAGCCGAGCGAGGTCGCGCCGACGGCGGTGCAGGCATCCGTCACCGACATGCCTTCGCGGAGCAGGGCCATGGCGCGCTCGATGCGCCGGGTCATCAGGTACGCATAAGGCGTCTCACCGTACGCGGCCTTGAACTCGCGCGAGAAGTGCGCGGGGGACATGAGCGCCCTCGTCGCCATCGTGGGCACATCGAGCGGCTGCGCGTAGTCGCGATCCATGAGATCGCGCGCGCGGCGCAGGTGCGCGAGGGTCTGGGTCGACTGTGCCGTCTGTGTTCTCTGGGGGACGGATGCCACGGCCTCACGCTACCCGGATCGGAGGCGTCCCGGTGCGCTTCGACGTGCTCGGCGACCGGGCGTACGTGGCCGACGTCAGGCCGTCGGGATCGTCACGATCGGATCGGACGACGGCTCCCCCGTCGGCGAGCCGCCCTGGGGCTCGATCGTCACCGCGATCACGTCGCCGGGTTCCATCGCGCCCTCGAGCAGCGCGGTCGTCGTCCCGTCGGTCGGCTCGAACACCCCCGCGGGCACCGCGCCGCCGTCGCGCACGAACCAGAGCTCGAAGCTCTCGTCGTCCGCGATCTGCGGCAGTCCATGCGACACCAGGACGACTTTGCCCACCGACTCCGACCAGTGCGCCGTGGACGTCCCGCCGTCCGCGACCTCGACCGTCGCCGACCGGGCGTCAGGGGCGTCCTCGATCTGCTGCAGCGCCACGACCTCCGGCGGCCGGTTCATGTACTCGTTGATCTGCACGGCCCCGAGGCCGAGCGCGACGAGCAGCACCATGGAGGCGGCGAGCGCCAGGATGCCCCGCGTCCAGCGACGTCGCGAGACCGCCTGGATCACCGCCGTCGGCGGGGGCGGCTCGACCGGCGGTTCGTCTCGGTGCCGTTCCGGTGCGGGTGGCGGGGCGGGCGTCCACCGATCCACGGGCTCGGCAGTCGCGGCCACCGCCGCGTCCATCGCGGGCAGCTGCGGAGTCGTCGCGATCCGCGAGAGCAGCGTAGAGCGCAGCGTCAGCGGAGGCACGGCGTCCGAGACGGTATCGGCGAGCGCCACGGCGGTGGCGGCATCCGTCTCGATCCAGTGCTCCCATTCGGGGTGCTCGCGGCGCACCGCCTCGAAGGCCGCGCGGTCGGCGGGCGACAGCGCGTTCAGCGCAGCGCCTGCGGCGAGCTCGGCGAACTCCTGCTCGTCCATCACGCCGTCACCCCCATCTCGGCCCGGAGGCGCGACAGGCCGTCCCGCATCCTCGTCTTGATCGTCCCCAGTGGCGCCCCCACCAGGGCCGCGATCTCGCTCTGACTGTAACCCCCGTAATACGCGAGGGTCAGCGCCTCCCGCTGGGCATCGGGAAGCCCCGACAGCGCCACCGCCACCTTCTGCCCCTCGATGCGGAGCTCGACCTGCTCCGCGACCCCGTCGTGGGCGACGTCGAGGTCTCGGAATCCCGCGCGCACGTCGCGATCCGTGCTCGCCTGCGACGACCTCACGCGGTCGACGGCTCGGCGATGCGCGATCGTCAGCACCCACGATCTTCCCTGACCTCTGTTCGGAGCGAATCGCGCAGCGGATTGCCACACCTCGAGGAAGACCTCCTGCAGCACCTCCTCGCTCTGTGCACGGTCGACCAGCACGCGAAGGATCAGACCGAACACCCGGGGAGACAGCAGATCGTAGAGGCGGGCGAACGCCGCCTGGTCGCCGCCCGCGGCGCGTACGAGGAGCTGTGCGACGCGATCGACGGGCTCCGTGCCGTCCTCCGGCACGTCGATCCCGTCGATCACCATGTGTTCCAGCATGCCTTACGCGCTTCCCTCCGACCCGCCGTGGCCTCGCCCGGAGGTGAACGAGTACACTTCCACGCCCGGCGGCACCCCGACGTCGAGAGCGCGGCGGTGACCGCCTTGCTCTCCGCCCTGGTCTCGGGCGATACGTCATGCGTCATGGGTTGTTCGCGCCGGCCCCGCGTTCGGATTGCGGGGACCCGAGACGGATGCTGCGACCCCGGGCGGCAGCATCCGTTTCACCCGATCTGCAATCCGATGCGACGACCCCTCCGAACAGTCCGTGTAGCCGCTTTCGCGGCACACTCCCCGCACCGGGGACACGCAGACCGCGGTCCGAGGACCGCACAGAGGAGGAAAAGATGTCTCGCATCACCCGGAAGCGCGTGTCGGCAGGACTGATGCTCGCCGTCGCCGCGACCTTCGCGCTGTCCGCCTGTTCGATGGGCGGATCGACCGCAGAATCCACGACCGAACCTTCGACGTCGACACCCTCGATGGAGGCCAGCGAGGAGCCGATGACGGCCGATCCCGCCGCCGACCTCGTCGGCCCCGGCTGCGCGGCGTACGCCGAAGCCGTGCCGGACGGAGACGGATCGATCGAAGGCATGTCGGCGGATCCGGTCGCGGTCGCGGCATCCAACAATCCGATGCTGACGACGCTGACCGCCGCCGTGAGCGGGCAGCTCAATCCCGACGTGAACCTCGTCGACACGCTGAACGGAGACGAGTTCACGGTGTTCGCGCCGGTGGACGACGCCTTCGCGATGATCGACCCCGCCACCATCGAGTCGCTGAAGACCGACAGCGCGACGCTGACGTCGATCCTCACCTACCACGTGGTTCCGGGCCGGATCGAGCCGGCCGACATCGCGGGCACCCACACCACGGTGCAGGGGTCCGACCTCGAGGTCACGGGCGAGGGCGACATGTGGAAGGTCAATGACGCCAACGTGATCTGCGGCGGCGTGCAGACCGCCAACGCCACCGTGTACCTCATCGACGCGGTCCTGATGCCTCCGGCTCAGTGACCGAACGCCGGCGTCACGCCGGCCATGTGGGGGCGGCGCGGCCGCCGGCGCCTGCGAGGTGCGCCGGCGGCCGCGCTGCACGCGCTTGCACGTCGGGGGGAGCCTCGTCAACCCCTCAGTCGGCGAGGAGGGCAGTCCGTACCGTGGAACAAGGCCCGATGCGGCGCCGGAGGGGTGCGCGCAACGGGTGGGAGGACATGTGACTGACCTGCTCGCGTCCGGAGAGATCGCCACCGGCGAGCTCTTGGACGGGCGCTACCTGCTGCGGGAACGCATCGGAGAGGGCGGCATGGCGCGCGTGTATCGCGCCGACGACACCCATCTGCAGCGTGCCGTCGCCGTGAAGGTGTTCCGTGAGCCGACCGACGCCATCGGCTCCGTCGAGCGCGCCCTGTCCGAGACGACGCTGCTCGCCTCCCTCAGCCATCATTCGCTCGTCACCGTGTTCGATGCCCGGGTCGGCACGGATGAGAGCAGCTATCTGGTCATGGAACTCGTCGACGGCATCACGCTGCGCGACCTGATCGCACGAGGACCCGTCGATCCCCGCGTGGTCGCCTCGATCGCGATCGACATCGCGGAAGGGCTCCACGTGGCACACGACCACGGGGTCGTGCACCGCGACATCAAGCCTTCCAACGTGCTCCTGTGGTCCTCGCCGCGGCCCGGGTGGGAGTGGCGCGCGAAGCTGGCCGATTTCGGCATCGCCTACCTGATGGACTCGGCCCGGGTGACCACCCCGGGCGTCATCGTGGGCACGATGGCGTACGTCGCGCCGGAGCAGGCTCGAGGTGTCGCGCCGGCGCCACCCGCCGACATCTATGCCTTCGGTCTGCTGCTCATCGAGGCGCTGACGGGCGAACGCCCGTTCGGGGAGGCCGAGGGCATCGGCACGGTCATGGCGCGACTGTCGGCGGCGCCGAGGATCCCGGAGTCCCTCCATCCGGCATGGCAGGGTCTGCTGCGCGGGATGACCGCGATCCGCCCCGACGACCGGCCGACGGCGCTCGAGATCGTCGCCACGGCGTCGCGCCTGGCAGCGATGGAGAACACCATCGCCCGCGAGAACGCCGACCCGTCGACCGCGCCGATCGCCACGATCGCCACGGGCCCCACTCAGGTCTTTCCCCCGCCGGCACCCGCATCGCCTCCCGTCGCGCCCGGAGCGCTGCGCCGCGATGCCCGTATGTCGGTGGCCGGTCTGAGGATTGCCGAGGAGACGGATGCTGCCGCACCGGCACCGGTCCTCCCCACTGTGCCGGACGACGAGCGTCGTCCCTCGCGTCGGACGCTGCTGATCGGCGCAGTGCTCGCGGCGCTCCTTGCGATCGCGATCGCTCTCGGAACGCTCTGGCTGGCGAACAGTTGGGGTGCGGAACCCGAGCCCGCGCCGACTTCCCCCGTCGAGCAGGTTTCCCCGGCACCGACGGAGGACGCTCCGGTCGAGGAAGCACCGGTGAACGCGCCCGCCGAGGAGGTCACTCCCGACGAGGCGCCGCCGGCGGACACCGGTGGAGGCGGGAGCGACAACAGCGGACCCGGCAACAACAACGGCAACGGCAATGGGAACGGGAACGGCAGCGGCCCCGGCAGCAACAGCGGGAACGGAAACGGCAACGGGAACCGCTGACCGAGCTATCGGTCCATCGCTCGGCGCATCGCCTCAGACCGCCAGTTCACGCCGCCCCGCTCGAGCGTCACGATCGCGTGGCAGTTGCGACACCGGACATCGCACTTGGCGATCTCCTCTTCGAGCTTGGCGATGCTGAAGCCTTCCCGCACCATTGCCATGACGTCCTTGCGTTTCCCGTCGCCGGGTCGATGATCGAAATCGAGCACGCGCAAGTCACCGATCCCGCAGTCGACGCACGGGTGCTCGCGGAGATATACGGCGAGGAAGGCTTTCGCCGCCGCGCGACGCATCGCCGTGCGTTCCACGATGACCTGCACATGCCGCTCGCGATTGCGGGCGTAGTAGGCGCGGGAAGACTCGCGATTGCAGTGTCGGCAGACCTCCTGCAGACCATCGGCACGCGCGGACTTCCGGTTGAACTCCGTGAGGGGCTTGAACTCACGGCACGTCCCGCAGCGTTTCAGCACGTTGGTCGGCCTCCTCGCGTGGATCGAACATCAGCAGCGCCGATCGTAGAGCCGGGCACCGACGCTCCGAGCATCGCTCTCGGATTGCTAGGGTGGACAGGCCCCTATAGCTCAGTTGGTTAGAGCAACGGACTTCAACAGAACAAAATGGAGCGCCGGCGCAGAAATGCGTCGGATGACCGCCGCTATATGCTGGGACGCCCTGAGAGCCCGAGGTACTCGCCGGAGACGGCAGTGACAATCCGAGGGATTGGGTAATCAGCAGGTAACCGCAAGGGAACCTCAGAGACTACACGCGGCGCACCTGACCGGTCCGGCCGAAGGTGAAGATATAGTCCAGACTGCAAGCCGGAGACGGTGGCTGGGGAAAGCCCAGTGCAGCAGGTTAATCCGTGGGTCCAGGGTTCGAGTCCCTGTGGGGGCACCACTTCCACTCGATCGAGCGGCCGTCCAGCCGTCGGTTCTCCGGCGCGCCCCCCTGGTGCAACATCCGGACGTTTCGCTAGGGTCCGAGTCATGACGCCCCAGATCGGTGTGGACGGTCCGGCTTCCGACGCCTTGCTGCGCGCAGGGCGGTTCTTCACGAGGTGGGACGAAACCGCCGATCATCGTGCCGCCTTCCTCGAAGGCGGGCGCGAGGGCGACGCGTTCTACCGCGATCGGTGGAGCCACGACAAGGTCGTCCGGTCGACGCACGGCGTGAACTGTACGGGCTCCTGTTCGTGGAAGGTGTACGTCAAGGACGGCATCATCACGTGGGAGGCCCAGGAGACCGACTATCCGAGCGTCGGCCCCGACCGTCCCGAGTACGAGCCCCGCGGGTGTCCCCGCGGGGCTGCTTTTTCGTGGTACACCTACTCCCCCACCCGCGTGCGCTACCCGTACATCCGGGGCGTGCTGCTCGAGGAATACCGCGCGGCGAAGGCCCGCACCGGTGACCCGGTGCTCGCTTTCGGCGAGATCACGAAGAACCCCGAGACGCGCCGCCGCTACCAGCAGGCGCGCGGCAAGGGGGGTCTCGTGCGCGCGTCATGGCGCGAGGCGGTCGAGCTCGTCGCCGCCGGGTACGTGCACACGATCAAGGAGTACGGCCCCGACCGGGTGGCGGGCTTCTCGCCGATCCCGGCGATGTCGATGGTGTCGCACTGCATCGGCACGCGCTTCACGCAGCTCGTCGGCGGCGTGATGACGTCGTTCTACGACTGGTACGCCGACCTCCCGGTCGCGAGCCCGCAGGTGTTCGGCGATCAGACCGATGTTCCCGAGTCCGGTGACTGGTGGGACGCCACGTACCTGATGATGTGGGGCTCGAACGTGCCGGTCACCCGCACGCCCGACGCGCATTGGATGGCCGAGGTGCGCTACCGCGGCACGAAGGTGGTCACGGTCAGCCCTGACTACGCCGACAATACGAAGTTCGCCGACGAATGGCTGCCGTGCCAGGCCGGCACCGACGCGGCACTCGCGATGGCGATGGGCCACGTGGTGCTCAAGGAGAACTACGTCGACCGCCGCGTGCCGTTCTTCGCCGACTTCGCGCGCCAGTACACCGACCTCCCCCACCTCGTGCGGCTCACCGAGCGCGACGGCGCGTATGTTCCCGGCACGTTCGTCACTTCGAAAGACCTCGGCGGCGGCACCCCCGAAGACGAGTGGAAGACGGTGGTGCTGGATGCCGCGACCGGCACTGCGCGCGTGCCCAACGGCTCGATGGGCTTCCGGTACGCCGCGTCCGGCGAGGGTCGCTGGAACCTCGACCTCGAGGGCGTGGAACCGGCGCTGTCCATCGCCGACCTCCCCGACGCAGCGGGAACTCCTGAGGCCGTGGAAGTGCTGCTCCCCCGCTTCGACTCCGCCGACGGCGAGGGAGCCGTGCTGCACCGAGGCGTCCCGGCGACGCGGGTGGGCGGCATCCTGGTGACGACCGTCCTCGACCTGATGCTCGCCCAGTACGGCGTCCCCCGTGATGGGCTGCCCGGCGACTGGCCGACCGGGCTCGACGACGCCGAGTCGCCGTACACGCCCGCGTGGCAGGAGGAGATCACCGGCGTGCCGGCGCAGGCGTGCACGCGCATCGCACGCGAGTTCGCGGCCAACGCCATCGAGTCGAACGGCCGCTCGATGATCATCATGGGCGCCGGCATCTGTCAGTGGTTCCACGGCGATGCGACGTACCGGGCCATCCTGGCGCTCCTGATCCTCACCGGGTCGATGGGGCGCAACGGCGGCGGCTGGGCGCACTACGTCGGGCAGGAGAAGTGCCGCCCGATCACCGGCTGGCTGTCGCTGGCGAACGCCCTCGACTGGAGCCGCCCGCCGCGGACGATGATCGGCACCGCGTACTGGTACATGCACACCGACCAGTGGCGCTTCGACGGTTACTCCGCCGACGCACTGGCGTCGCCGCTCGCCGAGGGCAACCTCGCCGGCATGCACACCGCTGACACGATCGCCCAGTCCGCGCGCCTCGGCTGGATGCCGTTCTACCCCCAGTTCGACGTCAACCCGCTCGACCTCGCCGACCGGGCCGACGCGGCGGTGGCGAACGGAGAGGCGGCGGATGCCGCATCCTTCGTCGCCTCGCAGCTCTCGTCCGGCGAGCTGCAGCCCGCGATCGCCGACGTCGACGCGCCGGAGAACTGGCCGCGCCTGCTCACGCTGTGGCGGTCGAACCTCATGGGATCGAGCGCGAAGGGCAACGAGTACTTCCTCAAGTACCTGCTCGGCACGCACAACAACGTGATGGCGACGGACGAGGCGAGCGTGCGCCCGAACGACGTGAAGTGGCACGACGAGATCCCCGAGGGCAAGCTCGACCTGCTCGTGTCGGCCGACTTCCGCATGACCTCGACGACGCTGCTGTCGGACGTCGTCTTCCCGGCCGCGACCTGGTACGAGAAGCACGACCTGTCGTCGACCGACATGCACCCGTTCGTGCACGCCTTCACCCCGGCGATCGACCCGCCGTGGGAGGCGAAGAGCGACTTCGACCTGTTCCATGCGATCGCCGTCGAATTCTCGGCGCAGGCGCGCACCCACCTGGGGACGCGGAAAGACCTCGTCTCGGTGCCCATGCAGCACGACACCCCGGGCGAGACGTCGCAGCCCGGCGGCGAGGTGCGGGACTGGGCGCGCGGCGACACCGCCGGCATCCCGGGCAAGACCATGCCGCAGTTCACGGTCGTGGAGCGCGACTACACCGCGATCGCCGACAAGCTCGCCGCCGTCGGGCCTCTCGCCGACCAGCTCGGGTTCACGATCAAGAACGTGACCTACGACGTGGCGCACGAGGTCGAGCGGCTCGCCCAGAAGAACGGCGTCATGCTCGGGGGCGCAGCCGATGGCAGGCCCGCGATGGACACCGACGTCAAGATGGCCGAGGCGATCCTGGCTTTCTCGGGCACGACGAACGGCGAACTCGCGTCGCAGGGCTTCCGCACCCTCGAGAAGCGCGTGGGCAAGCCGCTCGCCGATCTCGCCGAGGGTTCCGAGGAGAAGCGCATCACGTTCGCGATGACGCAGGCGGCGCCGGTGCCGGTGATCACGTCGCCGGAGTGGTCCGGCTCCGAGACGGGCGGGCGCCGGTACGCGCCGTTCACCGTCAACATCGAGCGGCTCAAGCCCTTCCACACCCTCACCGGGCGCATGCACTTCTACCTCGACCACGCGTGGATGCGCGACCTCGGCGAGGCCCTGCCGATCTACCGCCCGCCGCTCGATATGCACCGCCTGTTCGGCGAGCCCAAGCTCGGCCCGAACGGCGAGCAGCAGGTGGTGGTGCGCTACCTCACGCCCCACTCGAAGTGGTCGATCCACTCCGAGTACCAGGACAACCTCTTCATGCTGTCGCTGTCGCGCGGCGGCCCCACGGTCTGGATGAGTCCGGCGGACGCCGCGGCCATCGGCGCCGCCGACAACGACTGGGTCGAGTGCGTGAACTCGAACGGCGTGCTCGTGGCGCGGGCGATCGTGTCGCATCGCATGCCCACCGGCGTCGTCTACGTGCACCACGCGCAGGAGCGCACGATCGACGTGCCGAAGTCCGAGGCGACCGGCCGGCGCGGAGGCATCCACAACTCCGTCACGAGGCTGCTCGTCAAACCGACGCACCTCATCGGCGGGTACGCGCAGCTGTCGTACACGTTCAACTATCTGGGGCCGACCGGCAATCAACGCGACATGGTGGCGACGGTGCGCCGTCGCTCGCAGGAGGTGGTGTTCTGATGCGCGTGATGGCCCAGATGGGCATGGTCATGAACCTCGACAAGTGCATCGGGTGCCACACCTGCTCGGTCACATGCAAGCAGGCGTGGACGAACCGGGCCGGCACCGAATACGTCTGGTTCAACAACGTCGAGACCCGGCCGGGCCAAGGCTACCCGCGCCGCTACGAGGACCAGGAGCAGTGGCGCGGCGGGTGGACGCTCAACAAGCGCGGGCGACTGTCGCTGCGCACGGGCAGCCGCGCGAAGCGCCTGTTCTCGATCTTCTCGTCGCCGGTGCAGCCGAAGCTCGAGGACTACTACGAGCCCTGGACCTACGACTACGAGACGCTCATCGACGCGCCCCTCGGCGACGACTTCCCAGTCGCCCGGCCGAAGTCGCTCATCACCGGCGAGGACACGAAGATCACGTGGTCGGCGAACTGGGACGACGACCTCGGCGGCGCGAGCGAGATGGGCCATCTCGACCCGATCGTCGAGCGCGTGCGGCGCGAGTCGGAAGACAAGATCAAGCTGCAGTTCGAGAAGACGTTCATGTTCTACCTGCCGCGGATCTGCGAGCACTGCCTCAACCCGTCGTGCATGGCGTCGTGCCCGTCGGGCGCGATCTACAAGCGGGCCGAGGACGGCATCGTGCTCGTCGACCAGGACCGCTGCCGCGGCTGGCGCCAGTGCATCACCGGCTGCCCGTACAAGAAGATCTACTTCAACCACAAGACCGGCAAGGCCGAGAAATGCACGCTGTGCTATCCGCGCCTCGAGGTCGGCATCCCCACCGTCTGCTCCGAGACGTGCGTCGGGCGCCTGCGCTACCTCGGCCTCTTCCTCTACGACGCCGACCGCGTCACCGAGGCGGCATCGACGCCCGATGAGAAGGACCTGTACGAGGCGCAGCTCGACCTCATGCTCGACCCGAACGACCCCGAGGTGATCGCGGCGGTGCGCGCACAGGGCGACATCCCCGACGACTGGATGGATGCCGCGCGCCGCTCGCCCGTCTACGCCCTGGCGAAGACGTACCGGGTGGCGCTGCCGCTGCACCCCGAGTACCGCACCATGCCGATGGTCTGGTACATCCCGCCGCTGTCGCCGATCGTCGACCTGCTGCGCGACCAGGGACACGACTCGGAGGCCGCCGGCACCCTCTTCGGCGCGATCGAGGCGCTGCGGATCCCCGTCGAGTACCTCGCCGAGCTCTTCACCGCGGGCGACACCGACATCATCACCGGCGTGCTGTGGCGCCTCGCCGCGATGCGCTCGTACCTGCGCGACATCACGCTCGAGCGCGAGCGCGACGAGTCGATCCCCGAGGCCGTCGGCATGACCGGCGAGTCCATCTACGCGATGTACCGGCTGCTCGCGATCGCCAAGTACGAGGACCGCTATGTCATCCCGACCGCCCACTACGAGCGCGCGCACGAGCTCGAAGAACTCGGCTGCTCGCTCGACTTCGACGGCGGCCCGTACGGCAACGAGTCGGGCATGTTCGGCGAGGCCAGCGGCCGGCCCGTCCCCGTCGCGGTCGAGACCTTCCACGCCCTCAAGGAGCGCCAGACCTCTGACGCCGCCGCCGGCGGGGAGTCGCTGCGCGGCCGCGTCAACCTCCTCAACTGGGACGGCAACGGCGCACCGCCCGGTCTCTTCCCGCCGAAGGATGCGGCTCCGGATGCCTCGGCAGGGGGCTCGTCGTGAACGTCCGGGTGGTCTACCAGGCAGCGTCGCTGTGCCTGAGCTACCCGGATGACGGCGTGCTCGGCTCTGCCGCCCTGATCGGCCGCGCCGTGTCGGAGGCGGCGCCTCGGGCGGCAGCATCCTTCGCCCCTCTCCTCGAGTGGTGGGAGAAGACGCCGGCCTCCGAGGTGCAGACCGTGTACGTCGACACGTTCGACATGTCACGGCGCCACGCGCTGTACCTGAGCTACTGGACCGATGGCGACACGCGCCGGCGCGGCGCGGTGCTCGCCGATCTGAAGCGGCGGTACCGCGAGTCCGGGCTCACGATCGACGGCACGGGCGAGCTGCCCGATTTCCTGCCGCTCGTGCTCGAGTTCGCACGGCACGCGCCGGGCGAGGGCGCGGCGCTGCTGCAGGAGTACCGGCCCAGTCTCGAGCTCATCCGCCTCGCCCTCGCCGAGCGCGGCTCGCCGTACGCCGGCGTCGTCGCGGCGGTGTGCGACACGCTTCCCGGCCGCTCCCCCGCCGACCGCCAGCAGGCGATGGCGATGGCAGCCGCCGGACCGCCGCGCGAGTCCGTCGGCCTCGACGCCCACGACCCACGGCTGCTGCCGCTCGAGCCGGTCGGGAGGCGCTGATGGACCTGTTCCTGTGGGGAATCCTCCCCTACATCATGGTCGCGGTGCTCGTCGGCGGCACGATCTGGCGCTACCGCTACGACCAGTTCGGCTGGACCACGCGCTCGTCGCAGCTCTACGAGTCGCGGCTGCTGCGCATCGGCTCGCCGCTGTTCCACTTCGGCATCCTCGTCGTGATCATCGGCCACGTCATCGGCCTCGTGATCCCCAAGGCGTGGACCGACTTCTTCGGCATCTCGGATGAGATGTACCACCTCGCCGCGCTGGGTCTCGGCACCGTGGCGGGGATCGCGACGCTCGTCGGCGTCGGCATCCTGATCTACCGCCGCCGCACCACCGGACCGGTGTTCATGGCCACGACGAAGAACGACAAGACCATGTACGTCGTGCTGGTGGCCGCCATCGTCGCGGGCCTCGCGACCACGGTGCTGGGGGTCATCGGGCCCCACCAGGAGCTCACCTACCGCGACACGGTCTCGCCGTGGTTCCGGTCGCTGTTCGTCTTCCAGCCGAACATCGCCGCGATGAGCGAGGCGTCGCTCGACTACCAGATCCACACCGTGATCGGCATGGTGCTGTTCATGATCTGGCCGTTCACCCGGCTCGTGCATGCGTTCACCGCGCCGGTGCACTACCTGTTCCGCCCGTACATCATCTACCGCTCGCGCGACGGGCGGCCGACGACGGCGCGCGGGATCCGCCGCGGCTGGGCGCCCGTGGGCACCACCGACCGCACCCCCGACCGCAAGGCGACCACCACAGGCAAGACGGGAGGCACACGACGATGACGACGGATGCTGCGGCCACGGCCGCGACCGGGACCCAGGAACTGCCCGGCCGCACGAAGAACCTCCTGCTGGCACTGCTGGCCTTCACCATCACGTTCTGGGCGTGGAACCTGGTCGCACCGCTCGCGGTGCAGTACACGGCTGAGATGGGGCTGACCTCGACGGAGGCGTCGCTGCTCATCGCTACGCCGGTGCTGGTCGGATCGCTCGGCCGCATCCTCACCGGTGCGTTCACCGATCGCTTCGGCGGGCGCCTGATGTTCACGGTCCTGACGGCGGCGTCTGCCGTGCCCGTGGTACTGGTGGCCCTCGCCGGCGTGTGGGGGTCCTACGCGCTCATGATCGCCTTCGGGTTCCTGCTCGGCATCGCCGGCACGACCTTCGCGATCGGCATCCCCTTCGTGAACGCCTGGTACGAGCCCGCCAAGCGCGGCTTCGCCACCGGCCTCTTCGGCGCCGGCATGGGGGGCACCGCGCTGTCGTCGTTCTTCACGCCCCGCATGGTGGCGTGGTTCGGCTACGTCGCCACGCACCTCATCATCGCGGGCGCGCTGCTCGTGGTCGCGGTCATCGTCTGGCTCTTCATGCGGGATTCGCCGCTGTGGAAGCCGAACACCGCCCCCGTCATGCCCAAGCTCAAGGCGGCGTCGAAGCTCGCCGTCACGTGGCAGATGGCGTTCCTGTACGCCGTGACCTTCGGCGGCTTCGTCGCCTTCTCGACGTACCTCCCGACCTACCTCAAGGAGGTCTACGGGTACGACCTCGCCGACGCCGGCGCCCGCACCGCGGGCTTCGCGATCGCCGCGGTCATCGCACGACCGGTCGGCGGCTGGCTGTCGGACCGCATCGGGCCGGCGACCGTGCTCAGCATCTCGCTCAGCGGCGCGGCCGTGATGGCGGTGGTGATCGCGCTGCAGCCGCCGCCCGAGCTCGCTGCGGGAGCCTCGTTCGTCCTGATGGCGCTCTTCCTCGGACTCGGCACCGGCGCGGTGTTCACGTGGGTGGCGCAGCGCGCACCGGCCGAACGAGTCGGCACCGTCACCGGAATCGTGGGTGCCGCGGGCGGGCTCGGCGGCTACTTCCCGCCGCTCGTGATGGGCGCGACCTACAACGCCGAGGCCCACAGCTACACGATCGGGCTCAGCCTGCTCTGCCTCACCGCCCTGGTCGCGCTGGGCTTCGTGATCTTCCTGGCCCGGCGGGAGCGGCGCGCGGCGAGATGAGCGACGGGGTGGTGGCGCCTGGTCAGCGGGCGATCGAGGCGGCGACGACCCAGGCGGCGATGCTGAGCACGAGGGCGATCAACGGGTACCAGAACGCGCGATGCTTTCGCGACAGCGCGACGATGCCCGCGACGGCGCCGATCACGGCGAGGGCCAGCGGCAGGTAGCCGCCCAGCACGATCGCCACCGTGTTGTCGTGGTTGCCGATGGCCCACACGAGCGAGACGAAGAAGAGCACCACCGCGGCGCCGACCGAGAACCCGATCAGGAGCAGTGTCGCGACGAGGTCGCCGATGCTCCGCTCCGTCGGGGCCGAGGCGCTCATCGGCCGAGCCCGATCTCGTAGTGCACGAAGCCGGTGTGCGTCGCGACACGGTCGTAGAGGGCCCGCGCGGTGGTGTTGGTCTCCTGCGTGAGCCAGTACACCTTCGCCGCGTCGTGCGCGCGCGCCCACTCGGTCACGTGGGCGATGAGGGCGCGACCCACGCCGCTGCCGCGCGTGCCGGGGGCGACGAAGAGGTCCTCGAGGTACACGTAGGGCGCCGCCGACCACGTGGCCGCGTGCGTGAGCCAGTGGACGAAGCCGATAGCGCGCCCGTCGTCGGTCGCGACTGCCCCGTGGATCGGGAACTGCGGGTCGAGGAGGCGGTTCCACGTCAGCGCGGTCTGCTCGTCCGACACCTCGGACTCGTAGAACTCGATGTAGCCGCGCCAGAGCGGGAGCCAGGCGTCGCGGTCGGCAGGGGCGAGGGGGCGGATCTCGGTCACGAGCCCGAGAGTAGCGGGTCGCCCGCCTCAGATGAGCGCGGTGCGGGCGGTGCGTCGCGCGTGCGCGCTGAGGTCGTCGCCTCGCCGCGCGAGGAACTCCTCCAGCCGGCCGGGGTCGACCCGGCCGATCTCGCGCAGAGCGACGCCCACGTTCGTCTGCACCAGGTGCTCCGGATCGTCCGCGAGGATCTCGCACAGCGCGAGCGGGTCGTCGAGGTCCCGGGCGCGGATGATCGAGAAGGCGGCGGTGATCGCCGTGCGCCGATGCCAGCGGTCGTCGGAGCGGGCGAGCTCGAACAGCACGTCGCGCGGGTGGTCGAGCAGGTAGAGCCCCACGACGCGCGGCGCGGACCGGTCGATGTAGTCCCAGGTGTCGATGCGATCGAGACGCCGCATCCACAGTTCGTAGAGTGCCGCGCGGTCGACGCCCTTCATTCGCGCCTGGAAGTCGAGGATCGACACCGCCACCATGCGCATCTCATATGCGTCGGAGTCGAGCAGCCGGTCGACCTCGGTGAGCGGCATCCGCGAGTTCGCCTTCGCGATGTCGAACACGGTCCCCATGCGCACGCCGATCACCTCGGTGCGCGCGTCGGTCATGCGCCGCTCGATCTTGGCGCGTTCGTCGGCGGATGCTGCGTCCTCGAGCGCCGCGCGGACGCCCTCGGCGGTCGGCGCCCCGGGCTCAGTCACCGCCCTCGAGCCCTGACGGCCGCAGTTCGGCGCCGGCGTGCGCGAGCTCGGCGAGGGCCGCATCGCTGGATTCCGCCGCGACGCCGGCGATGAGGTCGGTGAGGACGCGGACGTGACGGCCATGCTCGATGGCGTCGAGCGCCGAGGCCCGCACGCAGTAGTCGGTGGCGATGCCGGTGATGTCGACGTCGACCACGCCGTGCTCCTCGAGGAGGTGCGCGACGGTCACGCCGTCATCGGTCGTGCCCTCGAACAGTGAGTACGCGGGCTTGCCCTGCCCCTTCTTGACGTGGTGGGTCACCGCCGACGTGTCGAGGCCGGGGTCGTACTCCGCGCCCTCGGTACCGCTGACGCAATGGACCGGCCACGTGTCGACGAAGTCCGGCTCCGGGTGGAAGTGCCCGCCGTTGTCACCTTCGGCGTGGTGCCAATCGCGCGAGGCGACGATCACGGCGTACTCCTCGGCATGGGTGACGAGGAACTCCGAGATGCGCTGCGCCACAGCGTCCCCGCCCTCGACGCCCAGCGCACCACCCTCGGTGAAGTCGTTCTGGACGTCGACGATGAACAGCGCCTTGCTCATGGTTCGAGCGTACGCCTGTACTCCTCGCGCGTGAGCGGGTGCCCGTCGCCCGCCACGAGCTCGGGGTCGATCTCGGCAGGCAGCGCGTCGGCAGACCCAGCGACCGGCTTCTCGGGCTCGGCGACGCTCGCGCCGGTCCCTGAGCCTGTCGAACCGCCGATGTCCCGCCGCCACAGCTTCGACGGCCACCAGATCGCCTTGCCGATGTCGTACGAGAGCGCCGGCACCAGGAGCGACCGCACGATGAACGTGTCGAGCAGCACTCCGAACGCGACGATGAACGCGATCTGCGCGAGGAACAGGATCGGGATCACACCGAGCGCCGCGAAGGTCGCCGCGAGGACCAGTCCCGCCGAGGTGATCACCCCGCCGGTGGCGACGAGGCCGCGGAGGATGCCGGGTCTCGTCCCGTGGACGAGCGACTCCTCACGCACCCGCGACATCAGGAAGATGTTGTAGTCCACGCCGAGCGCCACGAGGAACACGAAGCCGTACAGCGGCACGGCGGGATCCGCCCCCGGGAAGCCGAACACCTCGTTGAAGACCAGCGCGCTGACGCCGAGCGCCGTCGCGAACGAGAGGATGACGGTGCCGATGAGCAGCACGGGCGCCAGGATCGAGCGCAGCAGCAGCATCAGGATGACGAGGATCACCGCGAGGATCACCGGGATGATCACCGTGCGGTCGCGCGTCGATGTGTCGTTGGTGTCGATGTCGGTGGCCGTCTCGCCGCCGACGACCGCGGTGCCGGCGCCGAGCGTCTCGTCGAGGTCGGCGCGGAGGTCACGGACGGTGTCCTCCGCGGCGACGGAGTCGGCAGCGTCCGTCAGCGTTCCGATCACGAGCACGTCGCCCTCGGACACCGTCGGCGTGGGCGCGGGTGTGCCGGGCGGGCCCACTGCGGTGAACACCGGCTCGCCGTCCTCGACCGTGACCTCTGCCTGCCCCGTCGGGGAGTCGTCCGAGGCGACCGACACGGACTCGATCCCGTCCGATGCCTCGACGACGCCGACCGCGTCGGCGAGGTCCTCTTCGGGCACGATCACGTACACCGGCGAGCCGGAGCCTGCAGGGAAGTGCTCGGCGAGAACCTCCTGGCCGTCGCGCGCCTCGGAGGAGCCCAGCACGAGATCGCTCGTCGGCACACCGTCGGCCTTGAGCTGCGTGATGCCGACGGCGCCCGCGAGCAGCACGATCGTGCAGGCGATCCACACGACGCGCGCGTGACGGGCGACGAACCGCGCCTGGCGCGGCCAGAGGCCCTTGACCGGCTGCGTGAGGTCGTCGGGGATCATCGCGATCGGCTTCTTCGGGATGAAGGGCCAGAAGGCCGATCGCCCGAACAGCGCCAGGAGCGCCGGCAGGAAGGTCAGCGCCGACAGCATCGAGAACGCGATCCCGATGGACGCGATCGGTCCGAGCGCACGGTTGGTCGCGAGGTCCGAGAGCAGCAGGCACAGCAGGCCGGCGATCACCGTGCCGCCCGAGGCGAGGATCGGCTCGAAGGCTCCGCGCCACGCCGAGAGCGTGGCATCCCATTTCGACATGCCGGTCGCGATGGATTCGCGGAACCGGGCGACGTACAGGAGGGCGTAGTCGGTCGCCGCGCCGATCACGAGGATGAACAGGATGCCCTGCACCTGCCCGTTGAGCACGACGATGCCGGCGTACGCGAGCCACCACACCGTCAGCAGCGCCACGCACAGCGCGAACACCGACGTCAGGAGCACCAGCACCGGCAGCAGCGGCGAGCGGTAGACGATCACGAGGATCAGGAACACCGCGATCAGCGCGACGCCGAGCAAGAGCCCGTCGATCCCCAGGAAGCCCTCGACGAGATCGGCGGTGAAGCCGGCAGGACCGGTGACCCAGCCCTCGAGCCCGGCCGGCAGGTCCTCGGCCACGAGCGAGCGGATCTCTTCGACGGTCGGCCCCACTTCACCCGAGGCGTCGATGGGAACGAAGATCTGCACTGCCTCGCCGTCCTCCGACGGGATCGGCGGCGACACGTCCTCCTGCACCCCCTCGACCTCGGCGATGTCGTCGGTGAGCGCCTGCACGTCGGCGATGTCGTCGTCCGAGAGCTCACCGTCGCCCGTGACCACGACCACCGCGGGAATGCTCTCGCCGCCGAGGAACCCGGCAAGCCGCTCGTTCACCTGCGTCGCGTCCGCGCTCTCGGGGAGGAACGACGAGCGGTCGTTGCTCGACACCTCGTCGACCTTGCCGAAGTACGGGCCGCCGATGGATCCCACGGTCAGCCAGATGAGCACGAGGAGAGCGGGGATCCCGATCCGCAGCCAGCCCGAGGGGCGACGGTTCGCGTGGTGAGCCGAAGTCATATCGCTAGCTTATCTAGCGAATTGGCATCAGTTCGACACTTGACATCAGGTCGCCGGATCGATGTCGTTCGCCGCGCTCCTATGCTGGGTCGCGATGATCTCCGCCGCCATCGCCCTCGTGGGCGCCGTCGTCTACGGCTCAGCGGACTTCCTGGGCGGCCTCGCGGCCCGGCGCCTGCGCTCGATCGTGGTGACGGCGGTCGCCGCGCTCTCCGGTCTCGTGGCCCTGCTCGTCGCCCAGCCACTGTTCGGCGGCGTGTGGTCGGCACCCGACGTGGCGTGGGGGGTGCTCGGCGGCATCTTCAGCGTCGTCGCGATCGCGCTCCTGTACGCGTGTCTCGCGATCGGGCCGATGAGCATCCTGTCGCCGCTGACCGCGGTCGTGTCGGCCATCGCCCCGATGCTGTGGGGGCTGCTCGTGAACGGCGACGCGCTCGCACCCACCGGGTACGCCGGGCTCGGCGTGGCACTCGTCGCCGTCGTGCTGGTGGGTTTCATCCCCGGCGAGAAGATCGTCCGGCCGAGCGCCCGCGGCCTGGCGATGGCGGTCGGCGCTGGCCTCGCCATCGGCGCATTCCTCATCGTGCTCGATCAGACCTCGGACGACAGCGGCCTTGTACCGCTCGTGACGAGCCGCGCGACGAGCGCCGTCGTGACGGGTGCCATCGTCGGCGTGCTGGCCCTCGCCGCCCTGCGCCGCGGCGAGCGTGCCCGCTCGGTCCTCCCCGTCGCCGGGCTCCCCCTGGGCGCGACGCCGAGTGGGCACGCCGACCTCGAGCACGCGGCCACGGGCGTCGGGCGCATCGTCGCCTCGACGCGTCAGGCGTGGTGGCTGGCGATCGCGTGCGGGATCGCGGATGCCGCGGCCAACGCCCTGGCCCTGTTCGCGCTGCGCACGGGCGACCTGGCCGTCGTGTCGGCGCTCACCGCGCTGTATCCCGCCGGCACGATCCTGCTCGCGGCCATCGTGCTGCGCGAGCGCGTCGCCGCGGTGCAGTGGATCGGCCTCGGCCTCGCGCTGACCGCCGGGGGCATGCTCGCCGTCGCGTGAACCCCGGCCGCAGACGGGAACGGCGGATCAGCCGCGCACGAACAGCATGACGAGCGACGTCACCAGGGCCACCACGCCGAGCGCCAGCATCCCGATCGCGAGTCGTGTGACCGCCCGCACCGCGGGGGAACCGTGGGTCAGCCGCATACGGTTCCGCGATCCGCGGCGCACGAAGATGTCGGCCATGTCGGCGTCGCCGATGTGGTGGTCCTGCTCGTGAGTGAGGTGTGCCTCGCCGACGCCGCCGTCCTCGTCGAACCAGCGCACGAGCCGGCCGTTCGGACCGGTCTCGACGACCGCGCGCACCGGCAGCCACGTGCCGTCGAGGAGATACATGATGAGTGCGACACCTGCGAGGAGTGCGCCGACGCCGAACCCGATCCACGAGAAGATCTCGGCGAGGGCGTCGATCGCCTGAGACACCGCATCACCGTCCTTCGGATACGGAAAACGGCCGCTGTGCGCGGCCGTCTCCGGTTCTGAGCCCAGCCTAACGGATCACCCGGCCGGCTTCGGCACCACGTCTCACCGCCATGACGACTCCTTGCCGCCTTCCTCCGAGAGAGCGGTCTCGGTGCGCGTCTCGGTCTTGAGGATCCTCACCGACTGTCCGACTCCCTTCGCCAGAGCGGGCAGGCGCGCCGCGCCGAACAGGAGAAGGATCACGACGAGAAGGAGGATGAGGTGCCTGTCTCCAGTGCCGCCGGTGCGAACGCGGTCCCGGTCGCGGAGTACACCCTCGCGACGATCCTGCTGAGCGCCGGAGATGTGCTCCGCTCGGCGCGCGACTTCACCCGGACCCACGACATGATCGCGGCCCGCCCGCGCGGCGGGGTGGGTGCCTTCGGCATCACAGTGGGCGTGGTGGGCGCGTCCCGTATCGGCCGGCGCGTGATCGAGCTGCTGCAGCCCTTCGACATCCGGTGCGTCGTCTTCGATCCCTCGCTCGACGCCGCGAGTGCATCCGCCCTCGGCGCGGAGCTCGTGAGCCTTCCCGAGCTGCTCACGCGCTCGCAGGTGGTCACCATCCACGCGCCGGCGCTCCCGGAGACCTTCCGCATGATCGGCCGCGACGAACTCGCGCTCATGGCCGACGGCGCGACACTGATCAACACCGCGCGAGGGTCGCTCGTCGACACCGATGCCCTCGTCGCCGAGCTCGCGACCGATCGCCTGCGGGCGGTGCTCGACGTCACGGACCCCGAGCCGCTGCCGCCGGGGCATCCGCTGTTCTCTCTGCCGGGCGCCACGCTGACGCCTCACATCGCGGGCTCGATCGGCAACGAGCTGCGTCGGCTCGGCCATCATGTCGTCGCGGAAGTCGAGCGCTTCGTGCGCACGGGCGACCTCGCCGACGAGGTGACCTCGCCCGACCTCGCGCGCATCGCGTGATGCTGCCGCATGGGGGCGGCAGCCCCCTCTGCATCGGTCGGGGCGTCAGAGGCTGATACGCGGCGACGAAGTCTCCGTACGATCGAGTCGTCCGACGCCGCGCTTCGCACGCCGCAAGGAGGGATTCCCGTCGAAGGGGATCTGTGGAGCCACCTAAGGGAATCGAACCCTTGACCTAATCATTACGAGTGATTCGCTCTGCCGACTGAGCTAAGGTGGCGGGCCTCGCTTGCGCGACGCACAAGCAACGATCTTACAGGGTCTCGCGGGTGCTCGCGAACCACGGCGGCCGAGGCATCCGTTCCGGACTCGATCCCACTTCCGGACGGACTCGGTGTCGACGTGTTACGCCCCGGTTCGAGATGGCGCATCACCCCCACGTAGGTTCGAAGGCGGTCCGCGACGAAGCGTGCGCGGTCCGTGGATCGTGCGCGCGGTCACAAGCCCGAGACGGGCCTCGATCCACAGGAGCACTCACATGTCCACGTCCAAGAAGCTCACCGCCGCAGCAGCACTCGCGCTTCCTCTCGCCCTTCTCCTCGCCGGCTGCGCCGGTACCGGAACGGATGCCGCCGCCGGCGCCTCCGACGAGAACGAGGTCGTCCGCATCGGCGTCGTCGACTCCGGCGACCCGTACTGGGAGACCTACAAGGAGGCCGCCGCGGACGAGGGCATCGAGGTGGAGCTCGTCAACTTCAGCGAGTACACGCAGCCGAACCCCGCCCTCTCGGCGGGCGAGCTGGACCTGAACCAGTTCCAGCACATCATCTACCTCGCGACCTACAACGTGCAGAGCGACGACGACCTCCAGCCGATCGGCGCCACGGCGATCTACCCGCTCGGCCTGTACTCGTCGCAGTACGAGTCGACCGACGACATCCCCGAGGGGTCGACGGTCGCCGTTCCCAACGACGAGTCGAACCAGGCGCGCGGCCTCCTCGTTCTCCAGTCAGCCGGCCTCATCGAGCTGAAGGACGGCGGCTCGGTCTTCTCGACCGTCGCCGACGTGCTGCCCGAGTCGAAGGTCAAGGTCGAAGCGCTCGACGCCGCCTTCACCGCGACGTCGCTTCCCGACGTGGCGGCGGCGATCGTGAACAACGACTTCCTCGCGGACGCCGACCTCGCCCCCGAGGACGCCATCGCCACGGACGACCCGACCGACCCGAGCGCGTTCCCGTACATCAACATCTTCGCGGCGAAGGCCGAGGACGCCGACAACCCGACGTACCTCAAGCTCGTCGAGATCTACCAGAACACGCAGGACGTCCTCGATGGCGTCGTCGAGGCGTCGGGCGGCACCGCCGTCCTCGTGAAGACCCCGGTGGACGAGCTCGTGACGTCGCTCACCGACGTCGAGGACGACATCCGCGCCAACTCGTAACAGCCGCCATTTCGCGGCACTCGCCTGTGCGGTCCGCGTGCACCTCGTGCGCGCGGGCCGCACACGCGCGTTCCGCCGAGGAGCATTCATGACCCTGATCCGCCTCACCGGCGTGACCAAGACCTTCCCGCCGGCATCCACAGACGGCGCGCCTGTCGTCGCCGTCGACGACATCTCGCTCGACATCGCGGCCGGCGAGGTGTGCGGCATCATCGGCTACTCCGGTGCCGGCAAGAGCACCGTGCTGCGGCTCGTGAACGCGCTCGAGACGCCGACCTCCGGCACCGTCGAGATCGACGGCCGTGACATCACGCACCTGCGCGAGCGCGAACTGCGCGAGCTGCGCGGCGACATCGGCATGATCTTCCAGCAGTTCAACCTCTTCGACTCCCGCACGGTCGCGAAGAACATCGCCTACCCGCTCGAGGTCGCGCGCCGCCCGCGCGCCGAGATCGCGGCGCGCGTCGACGAGCTGCTGCGCTTCGTCGGCCTCGCCGACAAGGCGAAGAACTACCCCGAGCAGCTCTCCGGCGGGCAGAAGCAGCGCGTCGGCATCGCCCGCGCCCTCGCGACGAACCCGCGCATCCTGCTCGCCGACGAGGCGACGAGCGCTCTCGACCCGGACACCACGCAGGAAGTGCTCGCGCTCCTGAAGCGCATCAACCGGGACCTCGGTGTGACCGTCCTCGTGATCACCCACGAGATGGACGTCATCCGCACCCTCGCCGATCGCGTCGTCGTGATGGAGGACGGCGCAATCATCGAGAGCGGCGCCGTGTTCGACGTGCTCTCGTCGCCGCAGCACGCGGCGACGCGCCGCTTCGTCGCGAGCATCATCGAGGACGTCCCGGTCGGCGACCAGCTGCGCACGCTGCACGACCGCCACCCGGGGCGCATCGTGACGTTCACGATCCGCGACGGCGACGTCACGCAGGCCGACGTCTTCGCGGCGCTGTCGTCGCGCGGCGTGCGCTTCGAACTCGTGCACGGCGGGATCAACGACATCGGCGGGCGCGTCTTCGGGCATCTGACTCTGGCACTGACCGGAGAGGCGGATGCCGTGCAGCAGGCCATCGACGCGGCCTCGGCGTTCGCGCCGCTCATCGAGGAGGACGTTCGTGGATAGGCTCATCGACCTTCTTCCCGAGCTCTGGGCCGCGACGGCCGAGACGCTGTACGTGGTGTCGCTGAGCCTCGTCTTCGGCGGCATCGCGGGACTCTTCGTCGGACTCGCGCTGTACGCGACGAGGCCGGGCAGCCTGTTCCCCAACCGGTTCCTGTTCGGCACGATCAACGTCATCGTGAACTTCTTCCGGCCGATCCCGTTCGTGATCCTGCTCGCGGCCGTGCAGCCGATCGCCCGCAGCCTCGGCATCCCGGGCATCGGTCCCGAGTTCGGCATCTTCGCGATCACCATCGCGTCGCTCTTCGCGATCAGCCGCATCGTCGAGCAGAACCTGCTGACGGTGCGTCCCGGCGTGATCGAGGCCGCCCGTGCCACGGGGGCGAGCCGCTCGCGGATCCTCCTGCGCCTCCTCCCCCGCGAGGCGCTCGGCCCCCTCATCCTCGGCTACACGTTCATCGTCGTCGCCCTCGTCGACATGACGGCGATCGCGGGCGCCGTCGCGGCGGGCGGACTCGGTGAATTCGCGATCGTCTACGGCTTCAAGCAGTTCAACCCGGCGGTCACCTGGGCCGCGGTGCTCGTGATCATCGTGATCGTGCAGCTGGTGCAGTTCCTCGGCAACGCGCTCGCCCGCCGCGTGCTGCGCCGCTGACGACCACGACCTCGCAAGCAGCAAGCGGATGCCGCGACCCTGAGGTCGCGGCATCCGCTTCTGTCGTTCGTCAGTTCACTCGCAGCGCAGGCCGTCCTGCGGGGGCGTCCCCTCGAGCAGGTACGTCTCGATCGCCGAGTCGACGCACGAGTTTCCCTTGTTGTACCCGGTGTGGCCCTCGCCGACGCGCGTCACCAGCACACCCGACGAGAGCTGATCGGCCAGCGACACCGACCACTCGTACGGGGTCGCCGGGTCGTTCGTGGTGCCGACCACGACGATCGGCGCGGCACCATCGGCGGTGATGCGCTCGCGCACGCCGGTGGGCGGGTACGGCCACACCTCGCAGGGGTCGGGTCCGAACCAGTAGGGCGCGATCGTGGGCGCCTTCGCGGCGAGGGTCGCCTCGGCCGCCGCCAGGTCCTCATCGGTGGCACCCGTGGGGTAGTCCATGCAGTTGTACGCGCGGAACGCCTCGGTCTGGTTGCCGGTGTACGTGCCACCCTCGCGGTCGTAGTAGAAGTCCGCCAGCTGGAACGCGATGTCGGCGTTGCCCTGGAGCACGTCGGTCAGCGCCATCGTGAGGTACCCCCAGCTGTCCTGCGAGTAGAGTGCGGCGACGATCGCGGTCATCAGTGAATCGGAGCCGAGCAGGCGGCCGTCGGCGTTCGGGATCGGGTCGCGGTCGACGCTCGCGAGCAGCGTCCCGAGATCGGCCATCGCCTCGTCGACGGTGCCGCGGAACGGGCACTCCTTATCGGTCAGGCAGTCCGCCATGTACGCGCGCAAGGCCGATTCGAACCCCGTGCCCTGGGTCACGTTGACGTCGAGGTTCGACACCGACGGGTCGACGGCGCCGTCGAGCACGAGTCGTCCCACCTTCTCGGGGAACAGCTTCGCGTACGTCGCGCCGAGGAACGTGCCGTACGAGTAGCCGAGGTAGTTCAGCTCCGTGTCGCCGAGCACCGCGCGCAGCAGGTCCATGTCGCGGGCGGAGTTCTCAGTGGTGATGTACGGGAGGATGCCGTCGCTGTTCTCGTCGCAGGCCTCGCCGAAGCTCTTGTGCCGTGCGAGGAGCTCGTCGGCCCAGGCATCCGTCCCGCGGGCACCCTCGGGGATGTCGAACAGGTACGCGTCCATGTCGGCCGCGTCGTAGCAGGTCACCGCGGTCGACTCCCCGACACCGCGCGGGTCGAAGCCGATGACGTCGAACTGCCGGCGCACCGGCTCGCTCACCGCGAAAGACACCGAGTCGCGGATCAGGTCGACACCGCTGGCGCCGGGTCCGCCGGGATTGGTGAGCAGAGACCCGATCGGGTCGTCGGTGCCTTCGGCACGGCTGCGGATGATCGACAGCTCGATGTCGCCCTTCGTCGGGTCGGACCAGTCGAGGGGCGCCGTGACTGTCGCGCAGTCGAACGTCTCGTTGCAGCTGGACCAGTCGAGCGGCTGCTCGTAGTACGGCAGCAGGTTCTCGGCGACGCCGTCGGTGTCGGCCGCCTTGCTCGAGCTCGGACGCGGCGACGCGTCGGGGATCATCGCCGACAGGCAGCCGCTGAGGATGACGGATGCTGCGACCAGGCCGGCGACGACGGCAAGCGCGCGACGAAGTCGGCGGGGGCGGGTCGGGTTCACGGGATCCTTCCGCTCGCGACGGTGACGAGCATGCTCTCGAGCGCCAGGGCGGGCGCGGCGTTCAGTTCGAGGTTCTCGCGGGTGACGCCGATGCGGTCGACGACCGTGAGCGTGCGCTCGGGCGTCCACGCGGCGGCGAGGGCCCGCAGGTCGGGCTCGAGCTCGCGGTTGATGAGGTCGGTGTCGCGGCCGAACTGCAGCAGCAGCACATCGCGGAACATCGACTCGAGGTCGGTGAGCACACGATCGATGCCGTCGCGCAGGCTGCGCGTGGCGCGGCGCTTCTGCTCGTCCTCGAGCGCCGACAGCTGCGACCGCACGGCGGGCGGGACCGCGGCCCCTTCCGCGATGCCGAGGGTGCGCAGCAGCCCTGCGCGCTCCGCCTCGTCGCGCTCCGCGGTGAGGGCCTTGGCGTCGTCGGTCGCGGCGGCGACGATCGCGCCGGCGACCTCTACTGCGTCACCCACGCCCCGCACCGCGAGCACGCCGCGCAGCGTGGCGTCGCGTCGTGCACGGGCAGCGGCATCCGTCGCGAGCCGCTGCGCCATGCCGATGTGGCGCTGCGCGTGCCGGGCGGACTGCTCGGCGATCGCAGGGTCGACGCCGCTGCGCCGCACGATGAGGTCGGCGACGTCGGCGACGTCGGGCTCGCGCAGACGCAGCGTGCGCACGCGGGAGCGGATCGTCGGCAGCAGGTCGGCGTCGCTCGGCGCGCACAGCACCCAGACCGTGCGCTCGGGTGGCTCTTCGAGCGCCTTGAGCAGCACGTTCGAGGTGCGCTCGGCCATGCGATCGGCGTCTTCCATGACGATGACGCGGTACCGCCCGAGCGAGGGCGCGAAGTACGAGCGCTCGACGAGGGCGCGCGCGTCCTTGATGGAGATGATGACGCCCTCGGTGCGCAGCGCGGCGAGGTCGGGGTGGGTGCCGGCGAGCACCTGGTGCATCGTGCGCTCGTCACCCGGCTCGGCGATGAGCGCGGCCGCGAAGGCGTGGGCGAGCGTCGACCGGCCGGAGCCGGGAGGACCGGTGATGAGCCATGCGTGGGTCATCGATGCGGGATCGGATGCTGCTTCCCGCAGCGCCGCGACGGCATCGGGCTGCCCCCACACGTCGCCCCACGGGAACGCCTGGTCGTCCGTCGCGGGAGACGCCCCAGCGACAGCGGCGACCGGCTCCATGCCGACCAGCCTAACCATCCCGCCGGACACCGGCTGTGCGTACGCCGAGCGTTCGCCTCATGCGAGGAGCGGCTCCACGCGTGCGCGCACGGCGGCGGCGAGTTCGTCCGGCGGGAGCGCGGCGTCGAGCACGAGGAAGCGGACCGGCTCGGCGGCGGCGAGGGAGAGAAACTCCTCTCGCACGCGAGCGTGGAAGTGCTCCTTCTCGGACTCGAGTCTGTCGAAGGGCTTGTCATCGGCGTCGAGGCGCTCGCGCGCCGACGCGGGGTCGAGGTCGAGCAGCACCGTGACGTCGGGAAGGAGGCCGCCGGTCGCCCACAGGGAGAGCTCTCGGACCTCGTCACGCCCGAGGACGCGTCCCGCACCCTGATACGCGACCGACGAGTCGAGGTAGCGGTCCTGGATCACGACCTCGCCTCGCTCGAGTGCGGGCCGCACCAGCGTCTCGATGTGATGCGCCCGGTCCGCCGCGTACAGCAGCGCCTCCGCCCGCGGAGCGACCTCTCCCCGGTGGTGCAGGACGATGTCGCGGATGAGAACGCCCACCTCGGTGCCGCCGGGCTCCCGCGTGCGCACGACCGTGCGTCCGACACTCGTCAGCCACGCGTCGAGGAGCGCCGCCTGCGTCGTCTTGCCGACGCCGTCACCGCCCTCGAACGTGACGAACAGCCCTTCCACGGACTCACGGACCGGACGGGTGTCGCCGCCGCCCGTCACTTCTTCGCCGCGGGCTTGCGCGTCGTCGTCGTGCGGCGCGCGGGGCGCTTGGCCGGTCCCTTCGCGCGCTTGTCGGCGAGCAGCTGCACCGCGCGCTCGAACGTGACCTCCATCGCGTCCTCACCGCGCGGGATCGTCGCGTTCGTCTCGCCGTCGGTGACGTACGGGCCGAAGCGACCGTCCTTCAGCTTGATCGGCTTGCCGCTCGTCGGGTCGGCCTCGAACTCCTTGAGCGCCGACGACGCGCCGCGCGCACCGTACTTCGGCTGCGCGTAGACGGCGAGCGCCTCCTCGAGCGTGATGTCGAAGATCTGCTGCTCGCTCTGCAGGGTGCGCGAGTCGGTGCCCTTCTTGAGGTACGGACCGTACCGGCCGTTCTGCGCGGTGATCGGGGCTTCCGTCTCGGGGTCGACGCCGACGGTGCGCGGGAGGTCGAGCAGCTTCAGCGCGGTGTCGAGGTCGATCGTGTCGACCGACATCGACTTGAAGAGCGATGCCGTGCGCGGCTTGGGCGCGGCCTCCTTCTTCGCCCCGCGCTTCTTCGGCGCGGGTTCCGGCTCGACGGCGACGACTTCGCCGGTCTCTTCGTCGACAGCTTCCTCGGCCGGCGGATCGGTCTCCTGCACGTACGGGCCGAAGCGGCCGTCCTTCACGACGACGAGCTTGCCGTTGGCGGGGTTCTCTCCCAGCACGCGGTCACCCGCGACCGGGGCGTCGATGAGCTCCTGCGCACGCGCCGGCGTGAGCTCGTCGGGCGCGAGGTCCTCGGGGATGTTGACCCGCCGGGGCTCGGCGTCCGGCTTCTCGGCGTCGGCCACCTCCAGGTACGGGCCGTACTTGCCGAACCGCAGCGTCGCGACGTCGCCGATGGGCGTCGAGTTGAGGGCGCGCGCGTCGATCTCTCCGAGGTTGTCGACGATGTTCCGGAGGCCGACGTGGTCGGTTCCCCCGAAGTAGAAGTCCTGCAGCCAGTCCTGGCGCTTCTGCTCGCCGCGGGCGATCGCGTCGAGGTCGTCCTCGAGCGCCGCCGTGAAGTCGTAGTCGACGAGGTCGGCGAAGTGCTGCTCGAGCAGGCGCACGACACTGAACGCGAGCCAGCTCGGGATGAGCGCCTGGCCGCGCTTGGTGACGTAGCCGCGGTTGAGGATGACGTCGATGATGCTCGCGAACGTCGAGGGGCGGCCGATGCCCTTCTCCTCGAGCGCCTTGACGAGGCTCGCCTCGGTGTAGCGCGGCTTCGGGCTGGTGGCGTGGCCCTTCGGCTCGACGTCGCGCATGCGGAGCACGTCGCCCACCGCCATCGCCGGCAGCGACTGGTCGTCGGACTTGTCGCTGTCGCCGCGCTTCTCGTCGCGGCCCTCCTCGTAGGCCTCGAGGAAGCCCTTGAAGGTGTACACGGTTCCGGATGCCGTGAACTCGGCGCGGCGGCCGGCCGCCGCGACCTCGAGGGTCACGGTGGTGGTCTCGTACTTCGCGTCCGACATCTGGCTGGCCATCGTGCGCTTCCAGATGAGGTCGTACAGGCGCAGTTCGTCGCGATCGAGCTGGCCGGACACCTCGGACGGCGTGCGGAACGTCTCGCCCGACGGGCGGATCGCCTCGTGCGCCTCCTGCGCGTTCTTGCTGTTGTTGCGGTACGAGCGGGGGTTCGGCGGCACCGACTTGTCGCCGTACATCTTGACCGCCTGCTCGCGCGCGGCCTGCACGGCCTGCGTCGACAGCGCCGTCGAGTCGGTGCGCATATAAGTGATGTACCCCTTCTCGTAGAGACGCTGCGCGACGCCCATGGCGTGCTTGGCGCTCATCGAGAGCTTGCGACCGGCCTCCTGCTGGAGGGTCGAGGTCGTGAAGGGCGGCTTCGGGCTGCGGGTTCCGGGCTTGGACTCGAGGGCGGTGACGGACGCCTCGGCCGCCGCCTCGATCGCGGCGGCGAGTTCGCGCACCTGTGCCTCGTCGAGGACGAGGACGGCCTTCTTCAGCTCACCGCGGTCGTCGAAGTCGGTGCCGCGGGCGAGCACCGCACCGTCGACGCGGGCGAGGCGCGTCGAGAAGGACTCGTCGATGCCCTGCGGGCGGTTCGGCGCGGCCAGCGCCTCGATGTCCCAGTACGAAGCAGACACGAACGCCATGCGCTCGCGCTCGCGGTCGACGACCAGGCGCGTCGCGGCCGACTGGACACGGCCGGCGGACGTGCCCTGCTGCACCTTGTACCAGAGCACGGGGCTGACGTCCCAGCCGTAGAGGCGGTCGAGGATGCGGCGGGTCTCCTGCGCGTCGACGAGCGCGAGGTCGAGCTCGCGGGTGTTGCCGACGGCGGCCTGGATGGCGTCCTTGGTGATCTCGTGGAAGACCATGCGCTTGACGGGGACCTTGGGCTTGAGCGTCTGCAGCAGGTGCCACGCGATGGCTTCGCCCTCGCGGTCTTCATCGGTGGCGAGCAGGAGCTCGTCCGCCCCCTTCAGCGCACGCTTGAGCTCGGCGACGGTCTTCTTGCCGCGCTCGCTCTCGACGTAGTACGGGTCGAAGCCGTTGTCGATGTCGATCGAATACTTCCCGTACGCCTCCTTCTTGTCGGCGGGGATGCTCTTCTTGTCCGCCAGGTCGCGGATGTGCCCGACCGAGCTGAGCACCTCGTAGCCATCGCCGAGGTACCCCTGGATCGACTTCATCTTCGTCGGTGACTCGACGATGACGAGCTTCTTGCCTTCTGCCAACGGGGGCGTCCTTTCTTCGACGCAAACCATACACGCCACTTCTCGGTGCAGGGGCTGTGAGACGTGATCAGGGAGGCGGCCCAGCTCGTGCGGAGGCCTGCGCGGTGACCGGCCCGAGGCGCATCGAGACGGTCACCGTCGCGATCAGCTCGTCGAGCTCGCAGGCCTCGATGGCGCCGCCGAACGTGCCCGCGACCTCGGCCGCACGCTCGCAGGGGACGCCGGGCACCGCGCCGGAGGCCGCGTCCGCCGCGGCGAGCGCACCGGCGTCGGCCGCTGAAGCCAGTCGCTGACTCGCGACCGCCGCAGCGCCGGCACCGGCGAGCGCCGCCGCGAGGATGGCTGCCGCACCGACGATCCCGACCGCCGCTGTCGTCCCCGCCATCAGCCCGGCCCGCGCGCCGGCGGCGCGAGGGCGCCGTCCGGCGCGTTCACAGGCCGCCTGCCAACGCACATCCAGCCGCCGTCACCCGCACTCCGAACAGCGCCGGAGCGGATGCCGCCACGCACACGAGATCCCCCTGAGCGGTGATGTCGACGGATGCCTCCGCCACCGTCGTCGCGACGGCGTCGCGCACGCGCTGCTCGGACTCGCCGCGGGCGCTCAGGCGCGCGGCATCCGCCACCGCGTCCTGAAGCCGCACCTGCCGCGACGCGCCCGCGAGGATCCCGACCCCGACGAGCAGGACGAGCGCGACGGCGGGGAGCGCGACCGCGAACTCGGCGACGACCGCACCGCGATCGTCGCCCAGCCGCGGCCGCATCACGCCACCGTGAGCGCGCGTCGCACGAGGTCGGTGAGGATGGTGCGCACCTCATCCGACCGCATGATGACGACGAGCAGGCCGGCGAAGGCGACCGCTGCCATCGTCGCGATGGCGTACTCGGCGGTCGCGGCGCCAGTCTCGTCCTCCCACGTGCGGTCGACGTCGCGCGGTGCGAACAGGCGTTCGGCGCGGCGACGCGTGAGACGGGGCACGACGAGGTCGGTTCGGGACAGGGACATGGGTTCTCCGTTCGATGGATTCGTGGGTGCGGGCACGGTCTGGGCGCGAAGACGCGGCGCGGCGTCGCGGTCGCGAGGAGGGGCCGTCACAGCGAGACCGACATCGTCGACATGACGCTGAGCAGCATGGGCGCGACCCCGAGGAGGAGGAATGCGGGCAGTGTGCACACGCCCAGTGGGATGAGCAGCCGCGAGGAGAGCCGCGCGGCACGAAGCCGGGCCTCGACACGGGCGCGATGCCGGGCGTGCGCGGCGGAAGCCCGCAGCAGCTCGACGGCGGGCACGCCTGCGGTCCGCGAGAGCGCGAGCACGGCGTCGACGTCATCGGATGCGCCCGGCGCGTCTCCTTCCGGGTTCGCCGCGGCGGCCCCGGACTCGCCGCCCGGATCGGTGCTCTCCTCCATGGTTCCGGCTCGACGTGCGTCCCGGACGACCGCCCGCGCGCGGTCGATGGACACCCCGCCGCTCAGCGCGATCGCCATCAGCTCGGCGTCGAGACCGGGCGCGCGGTCCGGGCTCGCGGCAATGCGCACGAGCCGCTTCGTCCATCGGTGCGCGGCGAGGATGAGCACCGCACCGGCGCCGAGGCATGCCAGCCCCAGAGGGTTCGCGAACAGGGTGCCGAAGGTGTCGAAGCCGAGCGCCGCACCCAACCCCACGGCGACGAGCGGAAGCCAGCTCATGAGCCGGGCCGTGCCCGCAGGCTCGGCGAGCGTGACCCGCACCTCGTCGGCCGCCTCCTGCGCGTCGCGCAGCGCGGCAGCGAGTCCGCGCAGGCACTCGGCGAGCGGTGAACCCACGACGAGCGCGACCTGGCACGCGACGCCGACCTCCCGCCACGCGCCGGTGCCCGCGGTGGCGATCGCCTCGGGCAGCGGCACCCCTCGGTCGACCGCCGAGGCGACGTGCCGGGCCCCCGGGTCGCCGGCGCGGGCGAGATGCTCCCAGGCGCGGGCAGGCGCGACCCCGGCCTGCAGCAGCACTGCCAGCCGCAGCACGGTCTCCGCGATGTCGGCTGACGACGTGGGGGGTCGGGGGGACGAGCGAACCCGGGACAGCACCAGGGCTCGAGGCGACGCCGCTGCCGGGGCGGATGCCCGTGCGCCCTTCGCACCCGTCACCTGCATCACCGCGCTCCCCATCGCTCCTCCTCGATGGCGAGACGCCCGTCGCCGCCGACGACGGGGCGACCGACTCCGGCGATGCGCCGCGAGCCGTCCGTGTCTCGCTCCACGTGCACGACGAGTCCGATCGCGCTGGCTGCCTGCCGCGCGAGCGCGTGGTCGTCGAGCCCTGCGGGCGCACCGAGAGCCTCGAGGCGTGCCGGCACGTCGTGGAGTCCGTTCGCGTGCACGGTGCCGGCTCCGCCGTCATGACCGGTGTTCAGCGCCGACAGCAGCTCCCGCACCTCGTCGCCGCGGCACTCCCCGACCACGAGACGGTCGGGGCGCATCCGCAGGGCCTCACGCACCAGACGAGCGAGCCCGACTCCGCCGGTGCCCTCGATGTTGGGCTGACGCGCCTCGAGGCGCACATGGTGCGGGTGCGCGATCCGCAGCTCCGCGACATCCTCGATCGTCACGATGCGCTCGTGCGCAGGCGCCTCCGCGAGAAGCGCCGCGAGCAGCGTGGTCTTGCCGGCGCCGGCGGCGCCCGAGACCAGGAGATTCGTGCGCCCGGCGATCGACTCCCGCAGGCGGTCGCGGACTGCCTCGTCGAACATCCCGGTCTGCTGGAGCTCCTCGAGCGTCGCGACGCCCAGGCGCGGCACGCGGATCGACAGGACCGTGCCCTCGGGGGCGATCGGCGGCAGCACGGCATGCACGCGGATGCCGTCCTCCAAGCGCACATCGACGCACGGCGACGCGTCGTCGATATGCCTCCCGCCCAGACCGATGAGCGCGACGGCGAGGTCGCGCACCTCTTCTTCCGTGGCGCGCCACTCGCGTGCCGGCTCCACCCCGGCTCCGCGATCGACGAACAGGCCTGCCGCTCCGTTGACGAAGAGGTCCGTGACCCCCGGGTCGTCGAGATAGGCGGTGAAGGGTGCGAGGACCGGGTGCCGCTCGGCCGGCGCTCGCGGGGGCCTGGAGGCGTGCACCGGTTCGCCACGCGGAACTTCGGCCGCACCGGCACGCCGCGGAACCCATGCCCCGCCGGCGCCAGGCGGAGCCGGCGAACGCGCAGGCGCCGCGGCGCGTGGCGCTGTCTCAGCCGTGGCCACCAACGTCGTCGGGGCGGACGACACGGGCCGGGCCGCAGCATCCCATCGGTCCTTCGCAGCGGGTGCACCCGCAGCCCTGGAACGGGGACGGACGACGAACGGTGCGGACATGCTCCGACGCTACGAATGCGGTGTCCCACCCGGCGAACACAACCGGTCATCCGTGGAGAGCCGCGCGACGCCACGGGTTGGGGAGGAGCCGACGAATCGAGAGACCGCTCCCAATGAGGAGAGGCGGCATCCCATGGGGGGAATGGGATGCCGCCAAGCGCGGCCCCGAATTCGGGGGGTGACGTCGGGAGCCGCAATGCCAGAATCGATGTTCGGCCAACGGTCAGCATAGGCGAGGTAGGGGTCCTGACAAAACGAAAAGGAGAGGATTCTCACTGATATATCGGTCGGGATCGATGTATGCGGGGCCACCTACTATCGGGGGTAGTCGGTTCCGGCGGTGGTGGGTACATTTCCTGGCAGACTCGCCGACACCCCTCGGCCTCGACCCAGCCCGCAAAGGAGCGCGCTCCCATGAGCGAACAGACCCCTGTCACGCAAGCCAGCAGCCAGATCGATCACCTGCTGAACGAGGATCGGCGCTTCGCGCCCACCGCCGAGTTCGCCGACAACGCCATCGCGACGGCGGAGCTGTATGAAGCGGCGAAGGCGGACCGCCTCGGCTTCTGGGCCGACCAGGCCCGCGACCTCCACTGGCACAAGCCGTTCACCGAAGTGCTCGACTGGTCGAACCCGCCGTTCGCACAGTGGTTCGCCGACGGCGAGCTGAACGTCGCCTACAACTGCCTCGACCGTCACGTCGAGGCCGGCAACGGCGACCGGGTGGCGCTGCTCTGGGAGGGTGAGCCTGGCGACGAGCGCCGTGTCACCTACGCCGAGCTCACCGACGAGGTCAAGCGCCTCGCCAACGTTCTCGAGGGACTCGGCATCGGCCAGGGGGACCGCGTGGCGATCTACCTGCCGATGATCCCCGAGGCCGTCGCCTCGATGCTCGCGGTCGCACGCATCGGCGCCATCCACTCCGTCGTGTTCGGCGGGTTCTCGGCCGACAGCCTGCGCTCCCGCATCGACGATGCCGGCGCGAAACTCGTGATCACCGCCGACGGCGGCTACCGGAAGGGCAAGGTCTCGCCGCTGAAGCCCGCCGTCGACCTCGCCCTCGCCGACCGCGGCGCAGGGGTGCAGGAGTCCGTCGAGCACGTGCTCGTCGTCAAGCGCGGCGAGAACGAGGTGGACTGGAACGACGGCCGCGACCTCTGGTGGCACGAGGTCGTGCCGCAGGCCTCGGCCGAGCACGAGGCGCAGGCCTTCCCCGCCGAGAACCCGCTGTTCATCCTCTACACGTCGGGCACGACCGGCAAGCCCAAGGGCATCCTCCACACCTCCGGCGGCTACCTCACGCAGTCCGCGTTCACCAACAAGGTCGTGCACGACCTCCACCCCGAGACCGACGTCTACTGGTGCACCGCCGACATCGGGTGGATCACCGGGCACAGCTACGTCACATACGGCCCGCTCGCGAACGGTGCGACGCAGGTGCTCTACGAGGGCACGCCGGATGCCCCCCACCCCGGCCGCTGGTGGGAGATCGTGCAGAAGTACGGGGTCACAGTGCTCTACACGGCGCCCACCGCGATCCGCTCGTTCATGAAGCTCGGCCGTGCGATCCCGAAGCAGTTCGACCTGTCATCGCTGCGCCTCCTCGGGTCGGTGGGCGAGCCCATCAACCCCGAGGCGTGGATGTGGTACCGCAAGATCATCGGCGGCAAGACCGCGCCGATCGTCGACACGTGGTGGCAGACCGAGACCGGCTCGATCATGGTGTCGGCGCTGCCGGGCGTCACCGAGACCAAGCCCGGCTCGGCGCAGGTGCCCCTCCCCGGCATCTCGATCGACGTCGTCGACGAGGACGGCACGCACGTCGGCAACGGCAACGGCGGGCTCCTCGTCGTCACGGACCCGTGGCCGTCGATGCTCCGCGGCATCTGGGGCGACCCGGAGCGCTTCGTCGAGACCTACTGGGAGAAGTTCCAGAAGCAGGGCTACTACTTCGCGGGCGACGGCGCGCGCCTCGACGACGACGGCGACGTGTGGCTGCTGGGGCGTGTCGACGACGTCATGAACGTATCGGGTCACCGCCTGTCGACCACCGAGATCGAGTCGGCCCTGGTCGGAAACGAGGCCGTCGCCGAGGCGGCCGTCGTCGGCGCCTCCGACGAGACCACCGGCCAGGCGGTCGTCGCGTTCGTCATCATCAAGCAGTCGTACCTCGACGCGCACTCCCCCGACGGGCTGGCGCAGAACCTGCGCCTGTGGGTCGGCGAGCAGATCGGCCCGATCGCGCGTCCCCGCGACGTCTACATCGTGGGCGAGCTGCCCAAGACCCGCTCCGGCAAGATCATGCGTCGCCTGCTGCGCGACGTCGCCGAGGGCCGAGAGGTCGGCGATACGACCACCCTCGCCGACACGGCCGTGATGTCGGTGATCTCCGCGCAGGTCAAGTAGCGAAGTCCCCCGCTCGTTGAGCGAAGGGCGATCTGGCGCCCGAAGTCGAAACGCCCCTGACCTTGCGCAAGGTCAGGGGCGTTTCGACTCGCTTCGCTCGCTCAACGAGCGAATAGACCGTCAGGCGTACGAGAAGACGACCTCGACCTCGACGGGGGCGTCCAGCGGCAGCACCGGCACGCCGACGGCCGAACGGGCGTGCTTGCCGGCGTCGCCGAAGACCTCGCCCAGCAGCTCGCTCGCGCCGTTGATGACGCCGGGCTGGCCGGTGAACTCGGGGACGGATGCCACGAATCCGGTGACCTTGAGGACGCCGGTGAGTCGGTCCACCCCGCCAACAGCGGCCGCGGCGGCGGCGATCGCATTGAGCGCGCTCTGGCGCGCGTAGCCCTTCGCATCGGAGGCGGGCACGAGGCCCTGGCCCTCGCCGACCTTGCCGGTCGCCGGCAGGGCGCCTGCGATCATCGGCAACTGGCCGGCGGTGTAGACGAGGTCGCCGTGCGCCTTCGCGGGCACATAGGCGGCGACCGGCGGCACGACGTCGGGAAGGTCGATGCCGAGCTCGGCGAGGCGGGCGCTCACACTCATGCTCACGCCTCCTCGAACTGCTTCGCGGCCTGGGCCGCAGCATCCAGTCCCGCGTTCTGCTGACCGCCGCCGGACGGGCGCTTGAAGTAGGCCACCAGACCGCCTTCGGGGCCCTGCACGACCTGCACGAGCTCCCAGCCCTGCTTGCCCCAGTTGTTGAGGATCGCGGCGGTGTTGTGGATCAGAAGGGGCGTGGTGAGATACTCCCACGTCGTCATCGCGACTCCTCGAGTAGGGGGAAGGGACGGCTGGTGAAGGCTGGGAAACACCCCGGTCAGCTGTGCGTCCTTGATGGATCGCCCAGGTATCTCCCTTACGATCAACCCTATGCCTGATACCAAACGCACGGCCACCGGTGTGCTCGGCGGACTCGCCGGGCTCGTCGGCCTCAGTGCCGCAGCCGGTGTCCTCATTGCGGCGACCGTCACCCCCGCGGTCGCGCTCACGAGCACCGCGGCCGAGCGCGCGATCACGATGTTCGACAATCTCCCGAGCGTCCTCGAGATCGACAAGCTCATGCTTCCGAGCAACTTCTACTACACCGACCCCGCCACAGGGCAGCCGCAGTTGATGACCCAGTTCCTGGAGCAGGACCGCACCCCGGTCAACTTCGACCAGATCAACCCGGTCATGTACGACGCGCTCCTCTCCAGCGAGGACCCGCGCTACTACCAGCACGGCGGTATCGACCTCATCGGAACGACACGCGCGCTCCTGTCGAACGCCCAGGGCGGGGGCGAGACCCAGGGTGGCTCGTCAGTCAGTCAGCAGTACGTCAAGAACGTGCTGATCCAGAAGTGCGAGCAGAACGCCGAGACGGTCTACGAGACCGACAAGGACGGCAATCGCGTTCTCGACGAGGCGACCGGCCAGGACAAGGTCAAGCTCACCAGCGAGCAGGCGCTTCGCCAGTGCTGGGTCGACGCGACCACGGCCGAGGGCAGCGAGGGCTACAGCCGCAAGCTGCAGGAGATGCGCTACGCCATCGCGCTCGAGCAGAAGTACTCGAAGAACGACATTCTGCTCGGGTACATGAACATCGCGAACTTCGGCGGCATCACCTACGGCATCGAGGCCGCGGCGCGCCACTACTTCAACACCACCGCGGCGAACCTCACCGTCGCGCAGGCGGCGACGCTCGCCGGCATGGTGCAGAACCCGAACAACTACCGCATCGACAGGCCGGGCGGATCGATCTTCGCCTCCGACGGCACGTCGTTCAACAAGGCCCCCGACGGCGTGATCGACGAGGGCGCGAAGCTCGGTGTACTCGACAGCCTCGTGGCGTCCGGTGAGATCACCGAAGAGCAGAAGCTCGCCGCGGCGGACGGCTACACCTCGACCAAGGTGCGCCAGCTCTACGTGCTGAGCCGCATGCTGGACGACGGCAAGATCACACGCGAGCAGTACGTCGAGGCCGCCGTGTGGCCGATCAGCCCCGACGTCGTCGAGCCGAAGACCGGCTGTGCCAATGCGGGCGGCGCGGCGTACTTCTGCCAGTACGTCAAGTACGTGATCCTCAACGACGCCGCCTTCGGCGAAACCCCCGACGCGCGCCGCGACACGCTCCAGCGCGGCGGGCTCAACGTCTACACGACTCTCGACCCGCGTGTGCAGGGTCCGGCCGAGCAGGCGATGGCCACCTACGCGCCGTCGTACATCGAGATGCGACAGGGAACCACCCTTCCCAACACCGGACGATTCGGATCGACCACCGTGAGCATCGAGGCGGGCAGTGGCCGCGTGCTCTCGATGGCGCAGAACACCCAGTTCAGCGAAGACGCGGCAAACTCCGACGACTGGAACTATTCCGCGCAGGTTTACGCGGGTGATCAGACTTACGGCAACTCGAAGGGCTTCAGCGCCGGGTCGACATTCAAGCTCTTCACACTCCTCGACTGGCTCGAGAAGGGCAAGTCGGTCAACGAGACGCTCAATGGCACGCTCCGCGTCTTCAAGAAGATGACCTACTGCGGCCAGACCTCCGCGACTGGCGCCACCAAACCCACGGGCAACTTCGGGGGCGACCGTGGCCGCATGGGCACGCCGATGCAGTTCACGGCGTCGTCACTGAACACTGGATACCTGGCGATGGCAGAGAAGCTCGACTACTGCGACATCGGCAAGGTCGCGACCAAGATGGGCGTGATCGACACGTACGAAAACGAACCGGTGGACATGAACACCCTCAACTCCGTCATCGGCACGGAGTCAGTCTCACCCCTCGCAATGGCCGAGGCGTACGCTACCGTCGCCAACAACGGCACCTACTGCCAGCCGAAGGTGATCGACCGGGTCACAGACTCCGAAGGCAGCGACCTGCCCGTGCCACAGCGCACGTGCAGCCAGGTGCTCGACCCTAAGGTGGCTGCGACGGCCGCGTACGCCCTGCAGGGTGTCATGAACGGCGGAACCGGCGCCCAGGGCAAGCCGCGCGACAACGTTCCGCTCATCGGAAAGACCGGCACGCACGAGGAACTCCAGTCCTGGCTCATCGAGTCGAGCACGAAGGTGGCGACGGCGACCTGGGCCGGCAACGTCCAGGGCGGCGGAGACATCTTCAAGACGTACACCGCTGACGGTCTCCGCCTCGCTGATATCAGGTACCGGGTCACACGCGACGTGCAGGGTGCGGCGAACGCTGCCTACGGCGGCGACCGGTTCGCCAGCCCCGACGCAGATCTGACGAAGCAGGTCCTCACCGACCTCCCGAACGTCGTCGGCAAGTCGGTCGACGAGGCGACCAAGATCCTGACCGACGCGGGCTTCACCGTCGAGGTCGGCGGGCCGGTCGACTCCGATCAGCCGGCGGGCGTCGTCGCCGCCCAGAACCCGGGCGCCGGCAAGGTCGCAGGCGGCAGCACCGTCACGATCAACCCGAGCAACGGGGAGGGCATCGCCGTGCCCGATGTGTCGGGCCGCTCGCTCGATGATGCGAAGAAGGCGCTGCGCAGCGCGGGCTTCGGCAACGTCGGCGACGGCACCTGTACCGCCGATGCCAGCCTCGGTGCGCAGACGAAGGCCGGAGCGACGAACCCGGGCGCGGGCTCGGTCGTGAACCGCAACGCGTCGATCACCGTCGACTACGCCGCAGCGGTCTGCGGCGGGGGCGGCGGCCGCGGCGGCAACAACGGCGGCGGCAACGGCTAGTGCCGTCCTCAGCAACGCGCACCGCCCTCACCGTGCTCGGCACGGTGGGGGCGGTCGGCGCGGGCGCCGTGGTCTGGGGCGTCGGCATCGAGCGCTACCTCTTCACGGTCCGCTTCCATGAGGTCCCCGTGCTTCCCGCAGGAGCTACGCCCATCCGCGTGCTGCACCTGTCGGACGCGCACATGGCGCCCTGGCAGCACCGCAAGCAGGAATGGATCGCGGGGCTCGCGGACCTCCAGCCCGACCTGATCGTCAACACCGGCGACAACATGGGCCACTTCGACGGTCTCCGCGGACTCCGCCGCGCGTACGACCCCCTGCGCGGCGTCCCTGGCGTCTTCGTGCACGGCTCGAACGACCACGCCGCACCGTCTCCTCGCAACCCGTTCCGATACTTCACGGGTCCGTCGAAGGTGAAGCACACCGCCGAGCCACTCGATACCGACGCGCTGGACGATTACCTCACCCGCGAGCTCGGCTGGCTGGATCTCAACAACAAGGTCGGATCGTTGGATGCCGGCGGTCTGCGCATCGCCGCCTTCGGCGTGAGCGACGCGCACCGTCATTGGGACCGTCTCGGGGAGCTTCCCGAGCCGCTGTCCACACTCCGCGCCGAGCAGTCCGCCGACCTCTCGATCGGCGTGACCCACGCCCCCTATCGCCGTGTGCTCGACGACTTCGTCGATCTGGGGGCCGACGCGATCTTCGGCGGCCACACGCACGGTGGCCAGGTCCGCGTCCCCGGCTTCGGCGCACTCGTCGCCAACTGTGACATCCCGCTTCGTCAGGCCCGCGGGCTGAGCGCGTGGAAGCACGGCGGTCACTCGGTGCCGCTCAACGTGAGCGCAGGACTCGGCCACTCGATCTATGCTCCGGTGCGCTTCGCCTGTCGTCCCGAGGCCTCGCTCCTCACCCTGGTTCCGCGCGCGTAGCGGCGTCCCCCGGGCCTCCTCCCCAACCGCGCTCGCGGATCGGCCATCCACAGTTCGCCGCCCGCGGCCGCCGCCGCCGGCCCGAGGCGCCGATCCTCGATGCATGGCTGCTCCGCGTTCCACACGACCCGCTGATCCCCCCTTCCGGAACACGCTCGTCGCCGCGACGATGGTTCACGGCATCGGGCTGCCCGTGCGACTGCGACTGCTCGCGCTCCTCATCGCGCTGGTCATCGGGGTCGTGTCTGCTCCTTTCGTCCCCGACACGACGGACGGTGCCGATCACGGCGACGATCAACGAACCCGTGGATTCGGCCGGCACCTCCCGTTCGTGCCCGTCAGCGGAGACGCCGAATGAGCGGCTCTGCGACCGACGACGCGGCAGCGCCGATCCGATTTCCTGTCCGTCTGCGCACGCCTGCCGTGTTCCTCGCCGTGATCGCGATCGTGATCGCGATCACTTTCCTCGCGCCGTCCAGCGCCGACGCCGCCGAGCGCGGCAGCGGATTCGGAACGTGGGTTCCCATCTCCGCCTACGGGTGGCACGGATCGATGCTGGTCGACGGCGTGCACACGTACTGCATCACCCCCGGAGCGCCCGCGCCGACCGGCCAGACCGCCGACCACGGAACGAGCGGGTCGGCCGCCGGTCTCTCGCCGCAGCAGCTCGCCGGAATCAATCTCCTGGTGACGAGGTACGGACAGACCGGCGACCCCGTCCAGGCCGCCGCGGTGGCGTGGGCGGTCAAGGCCATCGCGAACCGCGAAGAGACGCTGCATGCCTTCGGCTACCGTGGGGACTCGCTCGCCGGCGCCATCCACTGGACGATGTCCGCGCTGTCCCCGCAGCACGACCGCGCCGTCCAGGAGCGTGCCGTGGCGTACTACGACGAAGCCATACGTGCTGCGGCGGGTCCTTCCACCGCGAGCGGAAGCCTCGTGTTCACGAAGGATGCCGCCGACCACCGCAGCGGGACCGTCCGGGTCGACACGACCGCCGCAGCGACGGGCACGATCACCCTGACGAACGCGGTCTTCGCGGAGTCGGGCTCGCCGACGCTCGAGAACGCGGCATCGGGGTCGACGTACGCCATCCGCACCTCGCCGCCGGCCGAAGGTCGTCCCTACACCGTGAGCGGAACAGGTCGCTTCGACGCCGGCCTCGCCGCCGCTGTGCGACACTTCACGACGCCGGGTGGCCAGGAGACGGCCGGACCCGTGGGGCATGTTCAGTTCGACGTGTCCGGGGCCGACGCCGCCCCGCGCATCCCTCCGTTCGCCCCGGCCATCTCGACGCAGGTCACGACGCGCGACGCAGCAGGCGGTCCGTACGTGGATGAGGTCACTTTCACCGCGACCGAGGGCTCGTGGCCGCGCGCCGACGACGGCTCCTACCTGCCGGTGACCGCGAGCGCCATCGTCTACCGCACCGACACCGAGCCCGTCGCTGGGTCGACGGCGCCGGGTGACGAGGCCATCGTCGGCACGCTGCAGCTCACGACCGACCCCGCGACAGGCCCGGCCGCCGCGTACACGGTCAGCTCCTCGTGGGAGATGACCAAGTCGGGGTACTACACCGCCGTGTGGAGCCTGCGTGCGGCCGACCAGATCCCCTCCGTCGTCGCCCACACCGGCGCAGACTTCGCCTGGACCGAACGGTTCGGCGAGCCCTCGCAGGTCGCCGTGATCGCCCCGCCGCCACCGGCGCCGACGCCCACTCCCCCTCCCGTCGCCGAAGCGCCTCCAGCCCCGGCCGATGCGCCTCTGCCGGAGCTGGCAGCCACCGGCGCGGAGGCCGCCTCCCTCCGCGGGCCCGCCGCGATCGCCATCGCTCTCCTCAGCCTCGGCGCCGCGATCGTCAGCTCAAGGCGGCCGTGGTCAGCAGCACCCCTGACGATCGGTTAGACTCGGAGGGTTGCAAAACGGGGTGTGGCGCAGCTTGGTAGCGCGCTTCGTTCGGGACGAAGAGGCCGCAGGTTCAAATCCTGTCACCCCGACCACGGAGAGGCTCCGCCGGAAGGCGGAGCCTCTTGCATGAAAGGACGGACGTCATGGACCACAGCATCCCGCCCCTCCTCGTCGCCTTCGATCTCGACGACACGCTCGCTCCTTCGAAGAGCCAGATCGACCCCCGCATCGGCGAACTGCTGATCGCGCTGGCCGAGCGCGTCGAGGTGGCGATCATCTCCGGCGGCCAGCTCCTGCAGTTCACGACGCAGGTCGTCGACCGCCTTCCGGACGCCTCCGCCGACACTCTGGCGCGCCTGCACCTGCTCCCGACGTGCGGCACGCAGTACTACCGTCTCACCGAGGACGAGGTCGTCACGGTCTACAAGCGCTCGCTCACGGACGATCAGAAGTCCCGCGCGCTCACCGCCGTCGAGGGCGAGGCTCGCCGCCTCGGGCTCTGGGAGTCCGAGACGTGGGGCGACATCCTCGAGGACCGCGGGTCTCAGATCACCTTCTCGGCGCTCGGCCAGAAGGCCCCCGTCCCCGCGAAGACCGCGTGGGACCCCACTGGCGAGAAGAAGAACAGCCTGCGCGCCGCCGTCGCGGCGCTGCTGCCCGATCTCGAGGTGCGCTCCGGCGGCTCGACCTCGGTCGACATCACCGAGCAGGGCATCGACAAGGCCTACGGCATGCGTCAGCTCGCCGAGCAGACCGGCATCTCCCTCGACGACATGCTCTTCGTGGGCGACCGCCTCGACCCCGACGGCAACGACTACCCCGTGCTCGCGATGGGCGTGCGCTGCCACGCGGTCGACGGCTGGGAAGACACCGTGGTCTACCTCGAGCAGCTGATCCCCACGCTCCCCGTCCGCGTCTGACGCGCCATCCGCTCGCCGGTCACAACCTGCGGCTCGTGCCGGCACGTCGTGACAGGTGAGGAGGATCCCCGCTGACAAGACTGCTCGCCTGCCACAACCTGCCGCGGTGAGCGGCACATCGTGACAGGCGAGCAGCCGTCGGAAGGTCAGGCTTTGGCGCGCGGCCCGGTGCTCTTCGCAGCCGGGGCCTTCACGGGACGGGATGCTGCAGCGGGGCCCCCGCGCCCGGAGGCTCCGGCCGACGCGCCGGCGTCGCCCGGAGGGGGCGTGGGGACCGACTTCGCACTGCTCGACGCGGTCGTGGCGCGAGCCGCGCGCGGGCGCGGTGCCGCGGCGACGGCCGCCTCAGCGGCGGGGGCCGGCACCGCGACCGGGACGAGACGCTGCAGCTGGGTGACGTGTCGCGGCTCGAGCTCCGCGATGGACGAGACGCCGAGGAGCTTCATCGTGCGCTCGATCTCGCTGCGCAGGATCGCGATGGTGCGGTCGACGCCCTGTCGTCCGCCGGCCATCAGGCCGTACAGGTACGCGCGGCCGATGAGCGTGAACTTCGCACCGAGTGCGATCGAGGCGACGATGTCGGCGCCGTTCATGATGCCGGTGTCGACCATGACCGTGGCGTCCTTGCCGACCTCGCGGACGACCTCGGGCAGCAGTCGGAACGGGATCGGCGCGCGGTCGAGCTGACGGCCGCCGTGATTCGACAGGATGATGCCGTCGACGCCGGCGTCGATGAGGCGCTTCGAGTCGGCGACGTTCTGCACGCCCTTGATCACGATCTTGCCCGGCCAGATCTCGCGGATGATCGCGAGGTCGTCGTAGCTGATGGTCGGGTCCATGGCCGAGTTGAGCAGCTCGCCGACCGTGCCGCCCGTCGTCGAGAGCGATGCGAACTCGAGCTTGGGCGTGGTGAGGAAGTCGTACCACCACCACGGGCGCGGGATCGCGTTGACGATGGTTCCGAGCGTCAGCTGCGGTGGGATCGAGAACCCGTTGCGCTTGTCGCGCAGGCGGGCGCCGGCGACCGGCGTGTCGACCGTGAACTGCAGCGTGTCGAAGCCAGCTTCGGCGGCGCGGCGGGCCAGGGCGTACGAGATCTCGCGGTCGCGCATGACGTACAGCTGGAACCAGTTGCGCCCGTTCGGGTTCGCGGCCTTCACACCCTCGATCGACGTCGTGCCGAGCGTCGACAGCGTGAACGGGATGCCGGCGGCACCGGCCGCACCGGCACCGGCGATCTCGCCTTCGGTCTGCATGAGGCGCGTGAAGCCGGTCGGCGCGATGCCGAACGGCATGGCCGACGGGCCGCCGAGGATCTCGGTCGACATGTCGACGTTCTCGGCGGGGCGCAGCACGTCGGGGTGGAACTCGATGTCCTCGAACGCCTGCCGCGCCCGCGACAGCGAGAGCTCGCCCTCGGCCGCACCGTCGGTGTAGTCGAAGGCGGCCTTGGGGGTGCGGCGCTCGGCGATGTCACGCAGGTCGTAGATCGTGAGCGCGGACTCGAGGCGGCGCTTCTTGCCGTCGAGCTCGGGCTTCTTGAACTGCATGAGCTCGAGGAGCTCCTTGGGGTTGGGGAACTGCCGGGTGACCATGAATACCTCTCCGATGGGTCAGATCTGCGTGCGTGCGGCGGTCGAGCGGGCGAGACCCGCCGCTGCGTAGTAGCCGACGATGTGGTCGTGGACGAGGGTGCGGGCGAGCGCGGGGTCGCCTACGTCGACGGCGTCGAGGATCGCGTGATGCTCGTGGCGCAGGCGTTCGGCCGCGGCATCCCATTGCGCGATGCCCGCCGCACCCGCTTGCACGTACGACTCGATCGCCGTGCGCAGGCCCGCCATCATCGCCGCGATGACGAGGTTGCCGGACGCCTCGGCGAGGGCGAGATGCAGCTGGGCGTCGAGCGCGAGGAACTCGGGGGCGGTGAGGTCGTCGGCGTCCATCGCGACGAGCACCTCGCGCGCCTGCACCGTCGAGCGCGTCGGATCGGCGGCGAGCGCGTCGACGACGGCCGACTCGAGCACGAGCCGCGTGGCGACGACGTCGTCGAACGGGAAGCCCTGCGCGGCGACCTGCAGCCGCAGCAGCGCCGACATGCCGCCCTGCGGCGTCGCGATGATGATGGCCCCGGAGGTCGGCCCCGACCCGGTGCCGGTGCGGATGAGCCCCATCACCTCGAGGACGCGCAGCGCCTCGCGGACGCTGGAGCGCCCCACACCGAGAGTGGCGGCGAGCTCGCGCTCGGGGGCGAGGCGATCACCGGGCTTGAGGGTGCCGTCGAGCAGGTCGGTCTCGATCTTCTCGAGCACGACGCGCCACGCGCGTGCGGGCGCGAGCGCGGGCGGAGTCGGGGTGCCTGCCACGGATCTCCTCGTCGATGTCGGATCCGGCGCCCTCCGTCTTTGAAGGGCACGGTGTGGTCTGACCAAGATAGCGTGTGGTCGGACCACATACAACCCGCGTGACGCCGCGTGTCCGCGCGGACCACTACGCTGACCCTATGGACCCCCTCCTCCTCGTCCTCATCGTCGCGGGCGTGGCTGCCGCGTTCTGCTGGATCACCTCACTCGTCACGAACGAGACGTCCTGGATCGACAGGCTGTGGTCGATCGTCCCCGTGATCTACGTCTGGATCTTCGCCGCCGCCGCGCTGATCGCGGGCGTCGACGCGGCGCGCCTCGTCGTGATGGCGCTCCTGGTCACGGCGTGGGGCGCGCGCCTCACCTTCAACTTCGCGCGCAAGGGCGGCTACACCGGCATGGAGGACTACCGGTGGGCGATCCTGCGCGGCCGCATGACGCGCTGGCAGTTCCAGCTGTTCAACTTCTTCTTCATCGTGCTCTTCCAGAGCGCGCTGCTCGTCCTCATCTCGCTTCCCGCGTACATCGCGTGGCAGCATCCCGTGCCGTTCACCGGATGGGATGCCGCGTTCGCGGTGCTGTTCGCCGCGTTCCTGGTCGGTGAGACTGTGGCGGATCAGCAGCAGTGGGCGTTCCACCAGGCCAAGAAGGCGGCGGGCGGCACGCTCGAGCCCGGCTTCGTCACGACCGGGCTCTTCGGCTACAGCCGCCACCCGAACTTCTTCTTCGAGCAAGCGCAGTGGTGGGCGTTCTACGCGCTCGGCGCCGTCGCCCTCGTCGCCGACGGCGGCAGCTGGCTGAACTGGACGATCGCCGGCGCCGCCCTGCTGACGGTGCTGTTCATCGGGTCGACCGTGTTCACCGAATCGATCTCGACCTCGAAGTACCCGGCCTACCGCGAGTACCAGCGGACGACATCGATGCTAATCCCGCTCCCCCGCCGGCGCGGACGCGCACCCGAGACGGCCTGAGCCCGGCCTACTCCAGACGGCCGCCCGAGGCGCGGAGGTAGTCCTCGGCGCACAGCGATTCGTACGTGACGCGGTCTGCCGTGAGCTCGTCGATCGCAACCTGGTCGCCGTCGAAGACGAATCGGCCGCCGACGAGGCGGGCGTTGAACAGCGCCTTGCGACCGCAGCGGCAGATGGTCTTCAGCTCTTCGAGGCTGTGGGCGAGCTCGAGCAGCCGCGCGGACCCCGGGAACGCCTGGGTCTGGAAGTCGGTGCGGATGCCGTACGCCAGCACCGGCACGCCGTCGAAGACGACGATGCGGAGCAGATCGTCGACCTGCTCCCGGGTGAGGAACTGCGCCTCGTCGATGAGCAGGCACGCGACATCGACCTCGTGCTCCTCGGACTCCGGAACGAGGGTGTCGGCCGCCTCGGCCTTGACGCGCGCGCGGTGCTCCGCGAACAGCGTGCGGATGTCGTCCTGGGGACGCACCAGGAAGTCGACCGTGCGCTTGACCCCGAGGCGGCTGTCGATCTGGTCGGCACCCTTGGTGTCGATGGCGGGCTTGGCGAGGAGCACGTGCTGCCCTCGCTCCTCGTAGTTGTACGCGGCCTGCAGGAGCGACGTCGACTTGCCGGAGTTCATCGCCCCGTAGCGAAAGTAGAGCTTGGCCACGGATCGAGCGTAGTCGGTGGCGCTCCGGCGCCCGCCGCACCTGAGCCGGCGCCGGGCGAGGATCAGCGACCGCCGAAGCCTCCCCCGCCGCCTCCACCACCCGAGAACCCGCCTCCGGACGATCCGCCCGAGAACGACCAGCTCGAGCTCGAGGACGAGCTCGACGACGATCCCGGCCGTGACACCGGGGTGGCCGCGAGCCGTCCGATCGACGACGACGCGTCGGACAGCGAGTGCGAGGTCACCGCGTCGAACAGCGCAAGCTGCGAGCCGACCTCGTCTGCTCCGGCCGCGCGGATGACGTTCACCCACTCGCGCTCCATGCCGAACAGCACCGCGTACGGCAGCAGGCGTTCATAGAGGTTCACGACGGATGCGCCAGCGGCGTCTGGCACCTCCCCGTAGGGACGACGCCCCGACGACACGAGATCGGCGGTCCGCGGCGACTGCGCCGCGCGCAACCGGTCCTCCTCCGCGAGCTGCAGATACTCGCGGATCCCCTCGAGATAGGTCTTGTGCATGCCGCCCGCGACCGTGAGCACCGACTTCGGGAGCGAGAAGAACGGCAGACCAATGAACGCGAAGAAGGCGCTGCCCAGCGCGGCGAAGTAGATGACGTTCCCCCACTGTCCGAGGGGGTCGAGCACCACGAACGCGCCGTCAGCGAAGAAGATGAGCAGCATCGCCAACGGCAGCCCGGCCAGCTGGAGGAAGCCGCGCAGCAGCGTGATCCAGTCCGGCAGCTTGCTGCGGTACCCGCGCTGAACGGTGAACTCGTCGATCCGCCGCACGTAGGTCACAGCGCGCGCCGGGGGCTTGCGCGCGAACGCGCCGAGATCCACGTCAGCGCCGGGTTCGGCCTTGCGGCCGAACAGCGTGTCGACGATGCGCCGCTCGTCACTGTCGAGACCGGCGCTGCCCTGCAACACCACTTCGAAGTCGTCGGCATCCTCGCGGTCGCCCGTCGCCCGGATCTCGACCGCGTCCTTCACCGCGAGATCGACCACGTTCGCCGCCAGCGCGCGCTCGGGGACGTCGAGCACCCCGGCCGACAGCGTCAGCGACTCGTCGTCGGGCGGCGTGTACTGCACGATCACCGGTGACCGGTCGGGGTTCCGACGCGCGGCGGCTTTCACCACGAGCACGAACACCAGACCGCCGATGCCCGACAGCAGCGCGAACCCGGGGAGGATCCACAGCCACCACGGGTACGGCGGCGGCGGGGGCGGGCTCGGCGCCGCGAAAGTCCCCTGCTCGAAGCCGAGCGCCACGGTCACGTTCTCGTTCGGGCCGAGCCCCTCGTCCCCGGCGGTGAACGCCACGGCGGTCGTGGCCGGCGCGCCGACGGCCTGCGCCCACGCCTGCACGGCGTCCGGCAGCGGCTCCGCCTCCGCCGCGCGCTCGATCGCGCACCGCTCGGTCGATCCGTAGGGGCCGGTGTAGCAGAACGCGCGCCCCTCGATCAGGCCGGCGGCAGCATCCGTCGCCACATGCACGTCGGCGGTCACCACGCCGAACGGCTGCGCATGGTCGGTGCCGACGGTGTCCCAGTAGAACTCGTCGGCCGCGGTGTCGTCGTAGCGCAGCACGACGTCGCTCATCTCGTACGTGATGACGTAGGTCTGCGCACCGCGCACGTACGAGTCGTCTCCGGTGAGCACGTAGATCCAGTCGCCGTCGCGCTCGGTCCACCACGGGATCGCCGCGCCGTCGGCCCCGGTCACGGTGTAGACGACGGTGCCGAGGTCGATGCCGCTGTCGACGACCGGCAGCGCCCGCACCATGCCCTTGTTCTGGTCGAAGTCCGGGAAGCGCGCCACGATCGTCTCGGTGGTGAGCAGGCGGCTGCGCTCGCCCGTGCCGCGGACGAGCCAGTAGTCGGCCTGGAACGAATCGAACGTGAAATCGTCGACGGATGCTGCCGCCATCGCATTCAGGACAGCAGGGCGTTCGCTCCCCCGCGCGCCGATCGCCGCGGGCGTCGCGGCGGCCGTCGCGACGCCGAGCGTGATCGCGCCCGCGACGACGAGCGCGGCGAACACCCCGGCGGCGATCCCCCAGCGACGCCACCCGCGTCGTGACACCGACATGCACCCACCCTAGGGGCGCGCGGGCCCTCTCGCCCAGGAGGGCGCGCTGCGGATCAGGCGGTGAGCGCCAGCGCTTCGGCGGTCTCGCCGAGCGACTCGCGCGCGACCTCGGGCCGCGCGTTGAGCGTGTCGCCGTAGCTCGGGATGAGCTCGCGCAGTCGCGGCTCCCACTCCTCGATGCGGTCGGGGAAGCAGGTCTTCAAGAGACCCAGCATGATCGAGACGGCGGTCGACGCGCCCGGGGAGGCGCCGAGCAGACCGGCGATCGTGCCGTCTGCGCCGGTCACGACCTCGGTGCCGAACTGCAGCACGCCGCCCTTCTCCGGGTCCTTCTTCATGACCTGCGCGCGCTGGCCGGCCTGGATGATCTCCCAGTCCTCGTCCTTCGCGGTGGGCATGAAGGTGCGCAGGCTGTCGACCTTCTTCTTGTGGTTCTTCAGCAGCTCGCCGACGAGGTAGGTGATGAGGCTGGGGTTGTCCCACGCGACCTTGAGCATCGGCCCGAGGTTGCCGGGGCGCACCTGGCCCACGATGTCGAACCAGGAGCCGGTCTTCAGGAACTTCGGGCTGAACGTCGCGAACGGGCCGAACAGGAGCGAGGCCTCGCCGTCGACGACGCGCGTGTCGAGATGCGGCACCGACATCGGCGGCGCGCCGACCGAGGCCTGCGAGTACACCTTCGCCTTGTGCTGTGCCACGACCGCGGGGTTCGAGGTCTTGAGGAACTGCCCGCCGATCGGGAACACGCCGTAGCCGGAGATCTCGGGGATGCCGGAGCGCTGCAGCAGCTTGAGCGCCCAGCCGCCGGCGCCGACGAAGACGAACTTCGCGCGGATCTCGCCCGGCGTGCGGCCGATCGTGCGGCGGTACTTCACGCTCCAGGTTCCGTCCGAGAGGCGCTTCAGTTTGCGCACCTCGGTGTTGGTCCGCACGTCGGCGCCGTTCTCGGCGAGCCGGTCGACCAGCTGGCGGGTCAGGGCGCCGAAGTCGACATCCGTGCCGGCGGGCACGCGCGTCGCCGCGAACGGCTCGCCCTTGCGTCGCTTCTGCATCAGCAGCGGTGCCCACGTGTTGATGACGCGGGAGTCCTCGCTGTACTCGATGCCGGCGAAGAGCGGCTCGTCCTTGAGGGCCTCGTAGCGCTTCTTGAGGTACGCGACGTCCTTCTCGCCGCGCACGAAGGTCATGTGCGGGGCGGAGTTGATGAACGTCGACGGAGCGTCGAGCACGCCGGCCTCGACGAGCGACGACCACAGCTGACGGCTCTGCTGGAACTGCTCGTTGATCGAGATCGCCTTGGCGGGATCGACCGATCCGTCCTTGCCCTCGGGCATGTAGTTCAGCTCGCACAGGGCGGCGTGGCCGGTGCCGGCGTTGTTCCACGCATTCGAGCTCTCCAGCGCGACGTCGCTCAGCCGCTCGAACACGGCGATCTTGAGGTCGGGCTGCAGCTCCTGGAGGAGCGTGCCGAGCGTCGCGCTCATGATCCCGCCGCCGATCAGCAGCACATCGACGGTCTCGACGTGGGGATTGGTGTCGGCGTGGTTCTCAGCGGGCGTTGCGGTCACCAGACGATTCTAGTTCGGTGCGAAAGCACCCCCGGCCCTGGCCGGGTTCTCACACCGAAAGTCCGGCGGTTCTTGCCGCAACGACAAGCGAGCGGATGCCGCGGGTCGCAGCATCCGCTCGCTTCGAAGCGTCTTGGCGGCGGTGTCAGGCGCTGACGCCGAGGTTGGCTGCGACGAGCTCGGCGATCTGCACCGCGTTCAGAGCAGCGCCCTTGCGCAGGTTGTCGTTCGAGATGAAGAGCACGAGGCCCTTGCCCTCGGGCGCCGACTGGTCGGCGCGGATGCGGCCGACGTAGCTGGGATCCGTGCCCGCGGCCTGGAGCGGCGTCGGAACCTCTTCGAACTTCACGCCCGGTGCGCTCGAGAGCAGTTCGGTGGCGCGCTCAGGGGTGATGTCCCGCGAGAACTCGACGTTGATCGACAGCGAGTGACCGGTGAAGACGGGCACGCGCACGCACGTGCCCGCGACGCGGAGGTCGGGGAGCTCGAGGATCTTGCGGCTCTCGTTGCGAAGCTTCTTCTCTTCGTCCGTCTCGTTGAGGCCGTCGTCGACGAGGTTGCCGGCGAACGGGATCACGTCGAAGGCGATCGGCGCGATGTACTTGTCGGGCTGGGGGAAGTCGAGCGCAGAGCCGTCGCGTGCGAGACGCTCGACATCGCCCTGAGCGAGCACACCCTCCACCTGGCCGAGGAGCTCCTGCACGCCCGCGAGACCGGAGCCGCTGACGGCCTGGTAGGTGCTGACGATGAGACGGTCGAGGCCTGCCTCGGTGTCGAGCACCTTGAGCACGGGCATGGCGGCCATCGTGGTGCAGTTGGGGTTCGCGATGATGCCCTTGCGCGCCTCGGCGATCGCGTGCGGGTTGACCTCGCTGACGACGAGCGGCACGTCGGGGTCCATGCGCCAGGCGCTGGAGTTGTCGATCACGACGGCGCCGGCCTCGGCGAAGCGCGGGGCGTGGGCGCGGCTGCCGGTGGCGCCGGCCGAGAACAGGGCGATGTCGATGCCGCCGAGCTCGGCGGTCGCGACGTCCTCCACGGTCACGGCCTGCCCCTGGAAGACGATGTCCGAGCCGGCGGAGCGCGCGGTGGCGAAGGCGCGGATCTCACGAATCGGGAACCCGCGCTCTTCGAGAATGTCGATCATCGCGCCGCCGACCTGGCCGGTGGCGCCGACGACGGCGACGGAGAGTCCTGAATCGGAGATGCGGGTCATGGGAGTTCCTCAGCGTGGGCACAAGCGTGGAGCGGACGCGCGGGCGCCGTCGATCGCGCGGGGTTTCGGCGATTCTACCGCCGGGCGAGAGCGGGACAGGCCGGATTACGGCGAGCGGTAGGCAGGAGACGCATTCCTAGGGACGACCAGCCCCTCGCCCGCCCGTCGGGGCGCGAGGGACCCCTTCGCCGCGCCCCGTCACCGGCGGCGATACTCGTTCATCACGACCCCCGAACCGAAAGCGCGCGACCGCTCGAGTACGAGCGATTCCGGGGCGTAGCCGCCGGCGAACAGCGGCAAGCCGTCACCGAATACGATCGGATTGACCTTGAGCACGAGCCGGTCGATGTCGTCGCGCAGCTGCGCCGCGAGCACTCCGCCGCCGCACAGCCAGATGTCGGCACCCGGCCGCCCTTTGAGGTCGGCCACCACACCGCGCGGATCGTCGGCGGTGATGCGGACACTGCCCCCGACATCACGAGAGGTGCGCGAGCGCGAGAAGACGATCTGCTCGAGGTGCGGGTACGGATCGTCGGTGAGCGGCAGTCCCGCAGCGAACGTGTTCCAGCCCATGAGCACGGTCGCGAAGCGCCCGCGCGGGGCGGTCGACCCCATTGCGTCGTAGAGCAGGCCGGGCACGGTGTCTGCCCACTCCGCGTTGATCGCGTCGACATGGTCGCCCTCGACGGGGAAGGCGTCGAAGGCTCCGTCCGGTGCGGCGATGCGGCCGTCGAGCGAGACGGCGGCGTAATAGATGAGCTCGCGCATGAGGGTCCTTTCACGACATGTGTAGTGATTGATGAGACTACGACATCTGTCGTGGATTAGCTAGAGTGACGGGCATGGCACGCAACGACGAACGGCGCCGACTGCTCACGGATGCCGGGATCGACGTCCTCGCTGCGGACGGCATGCGAGGGCTGACGCACCGGGCGGTGGACGCGCGCGCAGGAGTGCCGACAGGAACCGCGTCGAATTACTTCCGCAGCCGGGAGGCACTCGTCGGAGCGCTCGTGGAGCGGATCGGCGAACGCCTCGCCCCCGATCCCGCGGTCCATGCGCAGTGGCGCGACCGCACCCCGACCCCCGCTCTGTTCGCGGACTACACCCGGGACATCGTGCGGCGGCTCAGCGCCGAGCGGGACGTGACCCTCGCGCTGTTCACGCTGCGGCTGGAAGCACCGCGTTCGCCCGCGATCGCTTCAGCGCTCGGCGACTGGATGCGGGCGGGGTTCGCCGCGGATGTCGCCTTCAACCGGGACGCCGGGCTCCCAGGCGGGGCGTTCGAGATCGCGCTGTTCCACTATGCGATCGAAGGGCTGATCCTCGACCGGCTCACGGTGCCGATCGACCCCGAGGTGTCGACGGACGAGATCGTCGAAGCGTTCGTGGAGGGGCTGCTGGGGGATCGCACGGGCGACGGCGAACGCCGGGGATGAACGGATGCCTCGGGCCGAGGCATCCATCTCACCCGAGATGTCGTCAGCGGCCGGTGCCGGCGTGGACGGTCGCCTCGATGTCGCCGTCCAGGCCGTAGGCGGTGTGGACGACGCGGGCGGCCTCGGCGAGGTCGTCTCCGCGCACCACGACCGAGATGCGGATCTCGGAGGTCGAGATCATCTCGATGTTGATGCCCGCGACGCTCAGCGCCTCGAAGAGCGTGGCCGAGACACCCGAGTGGGTGCGCATGCCCGCGCCGACGACGGAGAGCTTGCCGATCTGGTCGTCGTGCACCAGATTCTCGAACCCGATCTCCGACTGGTCGGCGGCGAGCGCCTTGAGCGCAGTGGCGGCGTCGGTCTTGGGAAGCGTGAACGAGATGTCGGTGCGGCCGGTCGTCGCGGCCGACACGTTCTGCACGATCATGTCGACGTTGGCGCCCGACTTCGCGACGACCTTGAAGATCTCGGCGGCCTTGCCGGGCACGTCGGGAACGCCGATCACGGTGATCTTGGCTTGGCCGAGGTCCGTGGCGACGCCGGCGACGATGGGCTCTTCCATCTCTTCTCCCCCTGAAGTGTCGGGAACTGTGCCCTCGGGAAGGTTCATCCCCTGGCCGAGCACGTAGGTCCCCACGCCCGAGCTGAACGTGGAGCGGGCGTGGATGAGCACGCCGTGGCGGCGTGCGTATTCGACGGCACGGATGTAGAGCACCTTCGCGCCGTTGGCCGCGAGCTCGAGCATCTCCTCGGCCGACACGACGTTGAGCTTCTTCGCCTTCGGCACGACGCGCGGGTCGGCCGTGAAGATGCCGTCGACGTCGCTGTAGATCTCGCAGACGTCGGCCTCGAGCGCCGCCGCGAGGGCGACGGCCGTGGTGTCGGAGCCGCCGCGCCCGAGCGTGGTGATGTCGCGGGTGTCGCGATTGAAGCCCTGGAAACCGGCGACGATGACGATCGCGCCCTCGTCGAGCGCCTCGCGCAGGCGGATCGGCGTCACGTCGACGATGCGGGCCGAGCCGTGGTCGGCGGTCGTGATCATGCCCGCCTGGCTGCCGGTGAACGACCGTGCCTCGAAGCCCATCGAGTGGATCGCCATCGCGAGCAGCGCCATCGAGATGCGCTCGCCGCTCGAGAGGAGCATGTCGAGCTCGCGCGGCGCCGGGATCGGCGCGACCTGGCTGGCGAGATCGAGCAGCTCGTCGGTCGTGTCGCCCATCGCACTGACGGCCACGACGACATCGTGGCCGGCGCGACGCGCGTCGACGATCCGCTTCGCGACGCGCTTGATGCTCACGGCATCAGCCACCGACGATCCGCCGTACTTCTGGACGATCAGCGCCACATCGAACTCCACGCGTTTTGTCTGAGGGCGGGCGAGAACGGATGCCGCTCACCGCGGTCTCCTGTCAACCCAAGGGTCCATCTTACGGATGCGCTCATGCGCGCCCAGCCATGTGTCGAGCGGCTCGCTCTGCAGGCCTCGCCGCAAGATCGGATCCGCACCTGCGGATCGGCGGCCCGACACGCCGGATCAGGATGGTGCGAAGCGGCGCGTCGCGATCCCACTCCGCAGGTGCGGATCCGATTCTGTGCGCCGCGGGCGCGCGCCAGTAGCATCCGAGGATGGAGCAGATCGAGACGTGGTCGGACTTCAATGTGGCCATGGTCGGCGCGACGGCGGCGCTGGCGGGTCTCGTGATCGTCGCCGCGAGCGTCAACATCGGCGACATCATCAAGGAGGCCTCGCTCACCGCCCGTCTCGCCGCGGGCATCTCGGGCCTCGTGCTCGCGCTCATCGGCTCCGCGATCGGGCTCATTCCGGAGGTCGGGCCCGTCCTGTACGGAGTCGCGATGATCGTCATCGCGCTCGGCGCCGGGGTGTTCCAGGTGCAGGCGACCCGGAGGATCTTCGAGAATCAGCATCCCGCCAACCGGATGCGCTGGCTCAAGTCGGCGGTGGGCTTCCTCGCCCCGCTCGACTATCTGATCGGCGGGGCACTCCTGGCGGCCGGCCAGCCCGCCGGCCTGGCGTGGTTCGCCGTCGGGTCGATCGTCGCGATCGGCGCCGCGCTGCTGGTGTCGTGGATCGTGCTGGTCGAAGTACTTCGCTGACTACTTCGAAGCGATCGGCGGCAAGTCGGCCGTCTCGCTCTTGCGGGCGCGCAGTGTGCCGCCGGTGGCGGCGAGCCAGCAGCCGAGGAGCACCAGCGGGAAGCCGATCAGGAGGCCGGGGGTCAGCGGTTCCCCGAGGATGATCGTGCCCAGGACGATCGCCACGACCGGATTGACGTAGGTGAACAGCGGAGCCTTGACCGGGCCGACCCGCGCGATCAGCGCGAAGAAGGCGATGAACGCGAGCGCCGTGCAGAGCACGGCGAGGGCCACGAGCGACACGGTGCTCTCGACGGTCGGCACCTGATGCTGCGTCAGGAACGCGATGGGCGTGTAGAAGATGCCCACCGCGAAGAGGGCGAGGGTGATCGATCCCAGGGACGGCACGTCGCGCAGCTTGGCCGCGATGACGAAGGGCGCGATCGCGTACAGGAGCGCGACGAGGAGCACCTCCCCCACCGCCAGGAGGCCACCGCCGCCCTCGATGGCGAGCCCGGGGCCGGCGACGATCACGAACACGCCGGCGAAGCCGATGAAGAGGCCGATCGCGCGCGCCGGGCTGAGCACCGACCGGTCGCCGCCGCCGAAGGCGATCAGCGCCGCGAAGAGCGGCACGGTCGCCACCAGGAGTCCCGTGAGCCCTGAGGGCAGCGTCTGCTCTGCATGGCCGAGCAGCAGGAAGGGCCCCGCCATCTCGATGGCCCCGAACAGCAGCACCCAGCCGATCTTCGCGAACGCGGGGCGCAGCGCCTTCTGGTGCACGGCGAAGGGCAGCAGGAGCAGCGCGCCGAGCAGTGTGCGGCCGGCGACCACCGCCGCGGGCGAGTAGGACTCGACGGCGACGCTGATGAACAGGTATGGGACACCCCACAGCAGCGCCATCGCGGCGAAGAGCAGCCATGCGCGCGTGTCGAACCGCTGTGAGGAGTTCATGCGGGGTGTCTCCCAACGTCGTGTGGCGAAGTCAGCCGAGACGCCGCCGGACGGACGTCGTCATCGACTCAGGTTCCGCGGTCGTCGGCGCTGCGCGCGAGACGGCCGACCGCCAATCTACGGCGGACTTCCGACATCCTCGGCGATCGCGGAGCACACCCGGACCGGCGTGGCGTTCAGACCGAGCGACGGCCCTCGAAGGCGCGACCCAGCGTGACCTCGTCGGCGTACTCGAGGTCGCCACCGACCGGGAGCCCCGAGGCGAGGCGGGTGACCGAGATCTCGAGGGTGTGCAGCAGACGGCTCAGGTAGGTCGCCGTCGCCTCGCCCTCGAGGTTCGGGTTGGTCGCGAGGATGACCTCTTGCACGGTGCCGTCGGCGAGACGCTGCATGAGCTGCGTGATGCGCAGGTCGTCCGGACCGATGCCGGCGATCGGGCTGATCGCGCCGCCCAGCACGTGGTACAGCCCGCGGAACTCGCGCGTGCGCTCGATCGCCGCCACGTCCTTCGCGTCCTCCACAACGCAGATCAGCGTCTGGTTGCGGCGGGGGTCGCGGCAGATCGAGCAGCGTTCCTGCTCGGAGACGTTTCCGCATACCTCGCAGAAGCGCACCCGCTCGCGCACGTCGCTGAGCAGCTCAGCGAGGTGCGACACGTCGAAGTTCGGCGTCTGCAGGATGTGGAACGCGATGCGCTGAGCCGACTTCGGCCCGATCCCGGGGAGGCGGCCGAATTCGTCGATGAGGTCTTGGACGATGCCGTCGTACATGGGCTAGCTGAACCTCGTCGGGGGCTCGTAGGGTTCCTCGCGAACGAACGTGGCGCCGAGCACCTGGCGCACGACCGCCTCGCCGTAGCGTTGCACGCCGCCGTTGCGGGTCGTGACCACCGGGGTCAGCGGCGGCACGACGGTGGGCGGAACCGGGAGGTCGGCGACGGCATCCGTGTCGTCTTCGTCATCGTCATCACGCTCGAGGGCCGGTGCGACCTCGGCACGCGGCAGGACCTCGCCCTCGCGCGGGGGCGCGAGCGTCGCGACCCGCGCGGTCGCGGCCTCGGCGTCTTCGGGTTCGTCGTCGACCGCGAACTGGGCCGGCGTCTCAGCCGGGAAGGCGGCGGGGCCAGGGTCGGGCGGCGGGGCGTCGTCGTCGGACGGGATGGGTGCGACGGCCCAGTCGGTGACCGGGGCAGCCGACGCCGGCGCCGCAGCCGGCGCGGTCGGTCGCGCCGCAGCGGAAGCTGTCGCGCGCGGCGCAACCGGGGCCGACGCAGGTGCGGCAGGTGCCGACGCACGTGGTGGCGCAGCCTGCGCAGGCCGCGACCCGCTCGGCGGGGCAGCGGCGGAGCGGGCGGCCGGCGCCTCTGGTGCTGCCGCCTGACGCGGAGCCTCGCGACCGGGACCTGAAGGCGCCGGCGCCGCCGGGCCACCCGCGCCACCGCCGGCAGCGTCGTGACGGGCGATGTACTTCACGCGGATGCCGAGCACGGCCAGAATCGCCTGACGCAGGTCTTCGCTGGGGCCCTTGCCCGCGGCGAGCTGCTTGAACTTCGCGACGTCGCTCTGGCTCGAGAACGCGAGGGTGAGCACGTCGTCGTCGAGCGCCACGGTGCGGGCGCCCGAAGCGAGCATCCACGACGAGCGGCTCACGTTCTCGAGCTGCGCGAGAACCTGCGGCCAGGCCTGCTGGAGGCGGTCGAGCGTGACCGGGCCGGCAGGGACGGGAGGCGCAGCCACGGGCGCAGACTCGGCAGGCTGCGCGGCCGGAGCCGGCGCCGCCGCCACTGCGGGCGCAGCAGCAGCGGCCGCGGGCGCGGCAGCAGCGGCAGCAGCGGCTGCAGGCGCGGGCGCTGCAGGTGCAGGTGCTGTCGCTGCGGGAGCTGTCGCTGCGGGAGCTGTCGCGGCGGGGGCCAGTGCAGCCGCCATCGCCGGCGCGGCGACGGGAGCGGCGCCGGCGCCGCGCGCCAGCACGCGGGCGACCATCAGCTCGAGCTGCAGGCGCGGCGAGGTGGCGCCGGTCATGTCGTCGAGGGTCGCGATGACGAGGTCGGCGATATGCGACAGCCGCGACGGACCGAATGCGTCGGCCTGGCGCTGCATGCGCGCGAGGTCTTCGGCCGAGATGCCCCGCAGCACCGCCCCGGCGCCCTGGCCGGTCGCGGACACCACGATGAGGTCGCGCAGGCGCTCGAGCAGGTCGTCGACGAAGCGACGCGGGTCCTGTCCGGTCTGCACCACGCGGTCGACCGCGGCGAAGGCGGCCGAGGCGTCGGAGGCGGCGAACGCGTCGATCACCTCGTCGAGCAGTTCGGCGTGGGTGTAGCCCAGCAGCGCGACGGCGCGGGCGTAGGTGACCTTGGCGTCTTCCGAGCCGGCGATCAGCTGGTCGAGCAGCGACAGGGTGTCTCGGGGCGATCCGCCGCCCGCGCGCACGACGAGCGGCAGGACCCCCTGCTCGACGTTCACGCCCTCCTGGGCGCACAGCTGCTCGACGTACTCGAGCATCGCGGCCGGGGGCACGAGTCGGAACGGGTAGTGGTGGGTGCGCGACCGGATCGTGCCGATGACCTTCTCGGGCTCGGTCGTCGCGAAGATGAACTTCACGTGGTCGGGCGGCTCTTCGACGAGCTTGAGCAGGGCGTTGAAGCCCTGCGGGGTGACCATGTGCGCCTCGTCGAGGATGAAGATCTTGAAGCGGTCGCGGGCGGGCGCGAACACCGCGCGCTCGCGCAGGTCTCGGGCGTCGTCGACGCCGTTGTGGCTGGCCGCGTCGATCTCGACGACGTCGAGCGAACCGCCGCCGCCACGGCCGAGCTCGACGCAGCTGTCGCACGTGCCGCACGGCGTGTCCGTCGGCCCCTGCGCGCAGTTGAGGCAGCGGGCGAGAATGCGCGCCGACGTGGTCTTTCCGCACCCGCGGGGTCCCGAGAACAGATACGCATGACCGACCCGGTCGCCGCGCAGCGCGGTCATGAGCGGCTCGGTGACCTGCGACTGCCCGATCATCTCGCCGAACGACTCGGGCCGGTAGCGGCGGTAGAGGGCGGTGGTCACTCCCCCAGCCTACGGTGTGGGGCCGACACTGCGGCAGGCTCGGCGCATCGCATCGCGTCCGCAGCTCGACGGGCCCGGCGACCGGGACCGGACGCGCACGGTGCACGCCGAGGACACACGGCGATGACCCGTCGGGATCCCCTGCTAGATTGCTCAGCAGTGACACGGGGTGCCCGCACGGCGGGCTGAGAACACACCCGTCGAACCTGATCTCGATCATGCGAGCGAAGGGATGTCGCGATGAACGCGCGCACCGAAGCACACCTGTCCGCCCTCTCCCCCGCCGCCGCGCTGACGGCGCTGCGGGAGACCTCGCCCCTGGTGCAGTGCATCACCAACGCGGTGGTGACGAACTACACCGCGAACGCGCTCCTGGCGGTGGGCGCCGCCCCCGCGATGTGCGACATCCCAGGCGAGGCCGGGCTCTTCGCCGGCGTCGCCGACGGCGTGCTCGTGAACCTGGGCACCCCCACCGCCGAGCAGCGCGACGCCGCCCGCGAGGCCGTGCGCGCTGGAACCCCGTGGGTGCTCGACCCCGTCGCGGTGGGAGTGCTGCCCGTACGCACGGCTCTCGCCGCCGAACTGCTCGAGCACCGTCCCGCCATCGTCCGCGGCAACGCCTCCGAGATCCTGGCTGTGGCCGGCGAGGGCGGCGGCGGTCGCGGCGTCGACGCGACGGACGGGACGGATGCTGCGGCCGGCGCCGCGCGGTCGCTCGCGCTGCGCACCGGCGGCGTGGTGGCCGTCTCGGGCCCGGTCGACCTCGTGACCGACGGCGAGCGGGTGGTCCGCGTCCATGGCGGGGATGCGCTGCTCACGCGCGTCACCGGCGGCGGCTGTTCGCTCGGCGCGGTGATGGCCGCGCTCCTCGGCGTGTGCGCTCCGTTCGAAGCGGCGGTGGCGGCATCCGTCCTGTACGCGGCCGCGTCGGAGCGGGCCGCCGCGCGCGCGGAGGGACCGGGCACGTTCGCCGTGGCGTTCCTCGACGCGCTCGACGCCGTGGCCGCGGAGCCGGCCGAGCTCGACGCGCGCGTCGCCGACGTGCTGGCGATCCGATGAGCGGGCTCGGCGCCCGCCTCGCGCTGCACCTCGTGACCGACGGCCGCCTGCCGTTCGACCGGCTGCTCGACGTGGTCGACGCTGCGGCGGGCGCGGGGGTCGACGTCGTGCAGCTGCGGGCGAAGTCGGTGACGGCTCGTGAGCTCATGCGCCAGGCGCGAGCCCTCTCGGACGTCATCGATCGCCGCTGCCTGCTCCTCGTCAACGACCGCGTCGACGTGGCCGTCGCCGCCCGGGATGCCGGTGCCCGCGTCGACGGCGTCCACCTGGGACAGAGCGACCTCCCGCCCGAGACGGCACGGCGGCTGCTCGGGGCGCACGCCGTGATCGGATGGACCGCGAACTCCGCGGAGCACCGGGCCGCCGCACATCTGCGCCGCTCCGGCACGATCGACTACCTCGGCGTCGGCGTCATCCGGCCGACGTCGACGAAGCCCGACCACCCGCCGGCGCTCGGCGTCGAGGGCTTCGCCGCGTTCGCCGCGGGCACCGACCTGCCGTGCGTCGCGATCGGAGGAGTCGTCGAGTCGGATGTCGCGGCGCTCCGCGATGCCGGAGCCGCGGGCATCGCGGTCGTGTCCGCGATCTGCGGCGCGGACGACCCGGCGGCGGCGGCCCGCGCGCTGCGGGACGCGGCCGATGCGCCCTCGCTCGAGGGGGTCGCGCGGTGACCGGCACGTCGTTCGCCGCTGCCGCACCGACGCCGGTTCGCGCGGTGGCGATCCCGCGGGTGCTGAGCATCGCCGGCACCGACCCGACCGGCGGCGCCGGTGTGCAGGCGGATCTCAAATCGATCGGCGCGCTCGGCGGCTACGGCATGGCTGTCGTCACCGCGCTCGTGGCACAGAACACCCGCGGAGTGCGCGAGGTGCACGTGCCGCCGACGAAGTTCCTCGTCGCGCAGCTGGATGCCGTGTCGGACGACGTCGAGATCGACGCGGTCAAGATCGGCATGCTGCAGTCGGCGGAGATCATCGGCACGGTTCGGCGGTGGCTCGGACGCGTGCGCCCGCCGATCGTGGTGCTCGACCCGGTGATGGTGGCGACGAGCGGCGACCGGCTGCTCGACCCCGCGGCCGAGGAGGCGCTCCGTGAGCTCGCCCGCGACGTCGATCTCGTGACCCCGAACCTCGCGGAGCTCGCGGTTCTCACCGGCCGCGCCCGCGCGACCTCGTGGGCGCAGGCCGTCGACGACGCGCAGACCCTCGCCCGCGACACCGGCACGACGGTGCTGCTGAAGGGCGGGCACCTCGACGGCGCCGAGTGCCCGGATGCGATCGTGGCGGCCGACGGCGCCGTGCACGAGGTCGGCGGCGCACGCGTCGAGACGCGTCACACCCACGGCACCGGCTGCTCGCTCTCGTCCGCGATGGCGACGCTCCGCGCGGGCGGCGCGACCTGGCCCGAGGCGCTTCGGCGCGCGAAGACGTGGCTGACCGGCGCGCTCGCCCACGCCGACGCACTGCGGGTGGGCGAGGGCAACGGTCCGATCGACCACTTCCACGAACTGCGGGGCGCAGCATCCATCGTCCCCGCATCGTGGTCGACGCTGGCGTGGGAGCAGGCGTCCGCCGTGCGCGCCGACGTCGACGACCTCGACTTCGTGCGCGGGCTCGGCGAGGGCACGCTGCCGCGCGAGGCGTTCCTGCGGTACCTCGCGCAGGACGCGATCTACCTCGGCGAGTACTCCCGCGTGCTGGCGAAGGCGAGCGCGCTCGCACCGACGCCGGAGGAGCAGACGTTCTGGGCGCGGTCAGCCGAATCTTCGATCGTCGAGGAGCGGCGGCTGCACGAGTCGCACCTCGGCGCGACCGTCGCAGCCCCGGCGCCGCAGACCCTCGCGTACACGAACCACCTCCACGCGTCGGCCCGCTCGTACGCCGAGCTGGTCGCGGCGCTGCTCCCCTGCTTCTGGCTCTACACCGATCTCGGCATCCGTCTCGCCACCCGGCGACACGACGAGCACCCGTACGACGACTGGCTTGCGATGTACGGCGACCCCGCCTTCACCGCGGCGACGGCGCGGGCGACCGAGATCGCCGATGCGGCGGCGCTCGAGGCAGGCCCGATCGAACGGGCGCGCATGGACGCGGCTTTCGCACGCTCGATGGAGCACGAGCGGGAGTTCTTCGCCCGGGCGTGAGTTGAGGCCAGGGCGTCGAGGGTGTGGTCGAGATCAGGAGATCCGGCGGCGACAGGACGATTCCGCAGAGTCGGTGCTGTCCTCGCCGGATCTCCTGATCCGGAGCAGGGCTAGACGTCGGCGCCGTGCTCGACGTCGGCGGCGCCGACGATGATCGGGATCGTCGAGGTGACGGTGGGCACCGAGGCCGACAGCAGCGAACCGTCCTCGCGGCGCGCGTCGCCGAGCTCGCGCAGCGACGGACGCCCCGGGATCACCGGGCCCTGCCCGTCGAGCGGTGCCACCACCTCTTCGCCCGCACCGACCACGTAGCCCACGCCTCGCACGCTGAAGCCGACGGGGTCGCCCTCCGTGGCGCGCACACGCAGCTCCTCACGGGTGACCGTGACGACCAGCCGCGTGCCGTGCCAGTGCAGGACGAACTCGAGCGACGGCCACGAGACGGGAAGCCGCGGATTGAACGACAGCTCACCGAAGTGGTCGCGCATGCCGCCGAATCCTGCGACGAGTGCGGTCCACACGCCACCGGCCGAGGCCACGTGAACGCCGTCCGCGGCGTTGTGGTGCAGGTCGCCGAGGTCGACGAAGATCGACTGCCGGAAGTACTCGAGCGCGAGGTCCTGGTAGCCGACCTCCGCGGCGAGGATCGCCTGCACGACCGCCGACAGCGTCGAGTCGCCCGTGGTCAGCGGGTCGTAGTACTCGAAGTCGGCGAGTTTGTCCTCGTCGGAGAAGTGGTTGCCCTGCAGGAACAGCGCGAGCACGACGTCGGCCTGCTTGAGCACCTGGTACCGGTAGATCACCAGCGGGTGGAAGTGCAGCAGCAGGGGCCGCTTGTCGGGCGGGGTGTTCTCGAGGTCCCAGATCTCGCGCTCGAGGAACACATGATCCTGCGGATGGATGCCGAGGCTCGGGCTGAACGGGATGTGCATGGCTTCGGCGGCCCGCTCCCACGCCTCGGGCTCACCGGGCTCGAGGGCGAGGCGGTCGACCATCTGACGGTAGACCTCGCCGTCGGCCTCCGCCATCTCGCGGATGGTGCGGGCGGCGAAGCGGAGGTTGAACCGCGCCATGACGTTCGTGAAGAGGTTGTCGTTGACGACGGTGGTGTACTCGTCGGGCCCGGTGACGCCGTGGATGTGGAACGTGTCGCCCTCGCCGTCGACCACGCCGTCGTTCGAACGCCAGAAGCCGAGGGTCGCCCACAGCCGCGCCGTCTCGACGGCGATGTCGACGCCCTCGCGGAAGAGGAAGTCGTTGTCGCCGGTCGCCCGCACGTACTTCGCGAGCGCGAAGCTGACGTCGGCGTTGATGTGGTACTGCGCGGTGCCGGCGGCGTAGTAGGCGGAAGCCTCCTCGCCGTTGATCGTGCGCCACGGGAAGAGCGCGCCGGCCTCGTTGAGCTGGAACGCGCGCTTACGCGCGGCGGGCAGCATCAGGTACCGCATGCGCAGCGCGTTGCGGGCCCACAGCGGCGTCGTGTACGCGAGGAACGGGAGCACGTAGATCTCGGTGTCCCAGAAGTAGTGTCCGGAGTACCCCGAGCCCGTCATGCCCTTCGCCGGAACGCCCTGTCCGTCGGCGCGCGCCGAGGCCTGCGCGAGCTGGAACAGGCACCAGCGGGTCGCCTGCTGCAGGTCGTCGTGGCCGCCGATGCGCACGTCCGAGCGCTCCCAGAACGCGTCGAGCCACTCGCGCTGCTGCGCGCGGATCGCGTCGACGCTCTCGCCGAGGGCGCGGTCGAGGGTGCGGCGGCAGCGGTCGACGAGCTCGCGCGCGGGCACGCCGCGGGAGGTGTGGTAGCTCACGAGCTTCGTGACGCGGATCGGCACTCCGGCCTTCGCGTTCACGCGGAACACGTTCTTCGCGATGTCGGGCTCGATGAGCGTGCGCGAGGTGTACTCGTTCGCCGTCTCGACCAGATGGTCGGCGACGACGGCGATCGTCATGCCCGAGTCCGTGACGCGGTACGACAGGGCGGAGCGCAGCTTGTCCTGCCAGTACTCCTGCGGCTGCAGGACGCGCTCCTCGAGCTTCTCGGTCTTGCGCGGGTCGAACCCGGCCTTGCGCGGCGCCAGCGGCGTGCCGCCGTAGACGTCCTCGCCGTCCTGCCGGTTGAGGATCTGGCAGCTCACGGTGACCGGCGCGTCGGCGTTCAGCACGGTGACGTCCACCGTCATGACCGCGAGGTGCTTCTCCTCGAACGACACCAGCCGCTCGTAGTCGATCCGCACTTCCTTGCCCGACGGCGTGACCCACAGGATGTGCCGGCGCTGCACGCCGTCGCGCATGTCGAGAGTCCGCTCGTACTCGCGCACGTCGGCGACATCGAGCGACAGCGGCTCGTCGTCGACGTAGACGCGCATGACCTTCGCGTCAGGGGCGTTGATGATCGTCTGACCGACCTCGGCGAATCCATAGGCCTGCTCGGCGTGACGGATCGGGAACGTCTCGTGGAACCCGTTGATGAACGTGCCGTGCTCGTGCGCGTGACGCCCCTCGGGCTGATTGCCGCGCAGGCCCAGGTATCCGTTGCCCACGGCGAACAGCGTCTCGGTGACGCCGGCGTCGTCGAGCTCGAACGACGTCTCGACCAGACGCCACGGGTCGACGGGGAACCGATCGCGATCGATCATCGTGCGAACTCCTCCAGATCCTTCACCACGACGTGCGCACCGGCGTCGACGAGGTCCTGCACGCCGACGCCCCGGTCGACACCCACCACAAGCCCGAAGCCGCCGGCGGCAGCGGAGCGCACGCCGCTGATGGCGTCTTCGACCGCCGCGCTCCGCGCAGGCTCGACCTCCAGCATCCGTGCCGCTTCGACGAACACGTCCGGTGCGGGCTTGGAGGCGAGGTGGTCGCGTTCCGCGATGACGCCGTCCATCACGACGGTGAAGCGATCACGGATGCCGGCTGCCGCCAGCACCTCCTCCGCGTTCTTGGAGCTCGACACCACGGCGACGGGCGTGCCCGCTTCCGCGAGCACGTCGAGGAGGCGCATCGACCCCGGGTACGGGGCGATCCCCTCGGCGCGGAGGACGCGCTCGAAGACGGCGTTCTTGCGGTTGCCGATGCCGCACACCGTGTCGGCGGTCACCGCGTCGGACGGGTGACCCCACGGCACCTCGACATCGCGCGAGCGCAGCAGGCTCGCGACGCCGTCGTAGCGCTTCTTGCCGTCGAGGTGGTCGAAGTAGTCGCGCTCGGTGTACGGCGGGGTGATGTCCCACGCCGCGAAGAGCTCCTCGAACATCGTCTGCCACGCGTGCATGTGCACTTCGGCTGTGGGCGTGAGGACGCCGTCCAGATCGAACAGCACGGCGTCGTAGGCGGTCAGATCGGGCAGGGCGTCGTCAGCCACAGAACCTCCGAGAGCGGGTGCGGGTGCTTCGGCACTGCATCGCGCCGTCCAGCAAGCGTAATGCGGGCGGGTGTCGGGTCGCACCCCGTGACGGTTACGTGCGGGCGACACTCAGGGTCTGGCGCGCGATCTCGAGCTCCTCGTCGGTCGGGACGACGAGGACGGTCACGGCCGAGGCATCCGTCGAGATGATCCGGATGCCGCGCTCACGGCTCTCGTTGCGCTCGGGATCGATCTCGACGCCCGCGAAACCGAGGGTCTCGAGGGCACCGGCGCGCACGTGCGGGGCGTTCTCGCCCACTCCCGCGGTGAACGAGATGACGTCGGCGCCGCCGAGCTGCGCGAGGTAGGCACCGGCGTAGGCGCGCAGCCGGTGCACGTAGACCTCGAACGCCAGGATCGCGCGTTCCTCTCCTCGTTCGATGGCCGCGCGGATGTCGCGCAGGTCGTTGGAGCCCGCGAGCCCGAGCAGACCGCTGCGCTTGTTGAGCAGCTCGTCGAGATCGTCGACGGTCATACCCGCCCGCCGTTCGAGCTGGAACAGCACGGCCGGGTCGAGGTCGCCCGAGCGCGTGCCCATGACGAGCCCCTCGAGCGGGGTGAACCCCATCGAGGTGTCGACCGAGCGGCCGCCGTCGATCGCGGTGACCGACGCGCCGTTGCCGAGGTGGAACACGATCTGCTTGAGTTCGGCCAGCGGACGCCCGGCGAACGCCGCCGCCGCTTCGCTGACGAACTTGTGCGACGTGCCGTGGAATCCGTAGCGGCGGATGCGATGGGATGCCGCGACCTCGGCGTCGATCGCGTAGGTGTAGGCCGCGGGCGCCAGGGTCTGGTGGAAGGCGGTGTCGAAGACGGCAACGTGCGGCACGTCGGGGAAGGCCGCGCGGGCGGCGACGATTCCGGCCAGGTTCGCGGGGTTGTGCAGAGGCGCGAGCACCGACAGTTCGTCGATGTTGATCTCGACGAGCGGCGTGATCAGCGTCGGCTCGAAGAAGCGCGCCCCGCCGTGCACGACGCGGTGTCCCACGGCCACGGGCGGCGTCTCGGCGAGCGACGGGCCGTCCGACGCGAAAGCCTCGAGCATGACCGCGAACCCGGCGGTGTGGTCGGGGATCGGGAGCTCCCGCGTGCGCGTGGCGTCGAGGAAGGCCGCCGAAGGTCCGTCCGTGGGTGTCGCGTACACGGTGTGGCGGGCGACGCCCATCGGGTGGCCGATGCGCTCGACGAGTCCGGAGGCGAGCGTGCGCTCGGAGTCCATGTCGAGGAGCTGGTACTTGAACGACGACGAGCCGCTGTTGATCACGAGCACCGGGGTCATCGCGTCACTCTCCCTGCGCCTGGATCGCGGTGATCGCGATCGTGTTGACGATGTCGTCCACCAGCGCACCGCGCGACAGGTCGTTGATCGGCTTGTTGAGGCCCTGCAGCACCGGTCCGATCGCGACGGCCCCGGCCGAGCGCTGCACCGCTTTATAGGTGTTGTTGCCGGTGTTGAGGTCGGGGAAGACGAACACCGTCGCGCGTCCCGCGACCGCCGAGCCGGGCATCTTGGCGGCGGCGACCGCGGCATCGGCCGCCGCGTCGTACTGGATCGGCCCTTCCACGAGAAGCTCGGGGGCTCGCGAGCGGACGAGGGCCGTGGCATCCCTCACCTTCTCGACCTCGGCACCCGACCCCGACTCCCCCGTCGAGTACGACAGCATCGCCACGCGCGGCTCGATGCCGAACTGCGCGGCGGTCGCGGCCGACGAGATCGCGATGTCGGCGAGCTGCTCGCTGGTGGGGTCGGGGATCACGGCGCAGTCGCCGTACACGAGCACGCGGTCGGCGAGCGCCATCAGGAAGACGCTGGAGACGACCGAGACGCCGGGTCGCGTCTTGATGATCTCGAACGCGGGGCGGATCGTGTGCGCCGTCGTGTGCGCGGCGCCCGACACCATGCCGTCGGCGAGACCCAGGTGCACCATCATCGTGCCGAAGTACGAGACATCCGTGACGGTGTCGGCCGCCTGCCCCATCGTGACGCCCTTGTGGGCACGCAGCCGCGCGTACTCCTCGGCGAACTTGTGCACGTGGACGGCGTCCAGCGGCGAGAGCACCTCGGCACCCTGGATGTCGATGCCCAGCTCGATCGCGCGGGCGCGCACCTCGAAGGGCTCGCCCAGGATCACGAGGTCCGCGATGCCGCGCTTGAGCACCGTCGCCGCGGCCCGCAGGACGCGGTCGTCGTCGCCCTCGGGGAGCACGATGCGCTTGCGCTGCGCGCGCGCCCGCTCGATGAGCTGGAACTCGAACATGAGGGGCGTGACGACGGTGGCGCGCGCCAGGCCGAAGGCGACGAGGAGCTCATCGGTGTCGACGCTCTGCTCGAAGAGAGCGAGCGCCGTGTCGTACCGGCGTTGCGAGTCGGCGGCGAGGCGACCCCGGGTGCCCATGATGCGCACCGCGGTCTCGTAGGTTCCGAGCTCGGTCGTGATGATCGGCACGCTCGAGCCGAGGCCGTCGATGAGGCGTGTCACCGGCTCGGGCAGTTCGAAGCCGCCGTTGAGCACGATGCCCGAGATCGAGGGGAACGTGCCCGAGGCGTTCGCGAGCAGCGTCGCCAGCAGCACCTCGGAGCGGTCCGCGGGGATGATCACGACGGCGCCCTCCAGCAGGCGCGGCAGCACGTTCACCATCGACATGCCCGCGACCACCACCGCGAGCGCCTCGCGCGTGAGGCGGCCGGGGTCGCCCGCGAGCAGCTCGCCGTCGACCGAACGCATGATGCCGCGGATCGACGGCGCCACGAGGAACCGGTCCTCCGGGATCGCCCAGACCGGCACGGGCGCTGCGGGCCCGGCGCCTTGATGGGCGTGAATCGAACGGCGGATGGCCTCGAGGGTCTCGTCGGCCCCCTCCGCGTCGGCGCGGTTCGCCACGACGGCGAACAGCTTCGCGCGGCCGTGGGCGAGCTCGGCGAGCGCGAGGTCGGCGATCTGCCCCATCTCGGCGGGCGTGCGCGCGAGCGACGAGCCGAGCTGCTCGGGCTGCGTCTGGTTCTGCGCCGAGCGGCCGCCGAGCACCAGCAGCACCGGAGCGCCGAGGTTCGCCGCGATGCGGGCGTTGTAGGCGAGTTCGGCGGGGCTCCCCACATCCGTGTAGTCGCTGCCGACGATGACGACCGCGTCGCACCGGGCCTCGACGGCCTTGTAGCGCTCGACGATCGTCGCGAGCGCAGCATCCGGATCATGCCGCACGTCGTCGTAAGTGACGCCGATGCAGTCGTCGTAGGGAAGATCGACGCCGTCGTGATCGAGCAGCATCTCGAGCACGTAGTCGCGCTCGACGGTCGACCTGGCGATCGCGCGGAACACTCCCACCCGCGGCGTCGCGTGGCTGAGCGCATCGAGCACCCCGAGCGCGACCGTGGACTTCCCCGAATGACCCTCTGCCGACGTGATGTAGATGCTCTGCGCCACGCGACCAGCCTATGGGCGGGACGGATGCCGCGGCCAGGCGTGCCACCGGATCAAAAGCAGCACGACCGCCCGGGGCCACGTCGGTGGCCGCCCGCGGATAGCCTCGACGGCATGCACGAACCTCGTCCCGGAATCGACGTCCCTGATCACCGCGGCCGGACCGGCCTCGATCTCACCGGACGCGACCTGGACCGCAACCCCGGCGTGCGGGTGACGGATGTCGAGGTGCTGGCGTCGGCATGGCACGTGCTGCGACGCACGACACTCGAGTACCGCGGGCCGTCCGGCCAGTGGGAGACGCAGCAGCGCGAGACGTACGACCGCGGCAACGGCGCGACGGTGCTGCTCTACGACGCGGCGCGGCGAACGGTGCTGCTCACGCGCCAGTTCCGCTACCCGGTGTACGTCAACGACCACCCCGACGGGATGCTGATCGAGACCGCCGCGGGACTGCTCGACCAGGACGACCCCTCGACGGCGATCCGGCGAGAGGCCGTGGAGGAGACCGGCGTCGACATCGGCGAGCTCGAACACGTGTGGGACGTCTACATGAGTCCCGGATCGGTCACCGAGCGGCTGCACTTCTTCGCGGCGCCCTACGACGGTGCCGCCGGCGTCGGGGAGCGCGGCGGCCTCGAGGATGAGGGCGAGCACATCGAGCTGCTCGACCTCGGCATCGAGGAGGCGCTCGCGATGGTCCGCGACGGGCGGATCCAGGATGCGAAGACCATCATGCTGCTGCAGTGGTCCGTGCTGGAGGGCCCCTTCGCCCGGGAAAATTAAGACTCTCCGCGAACCCGGCAGAGCCTGGTTACCCTTGCTACGTTTCCGTCCTGGGGGAGTTGGCCTGGATGCCGCCTCGCGGAGAGCTGGGTCAAGTCTAACCCGTCCCGCGGACCGGTGAGTCACACCACCAGCGGCCCGAGACGCACGGCGAGCGGGTGAAGGACCGCCAGCACCTGCGAAGGCTCGTCGGCCCGATGACGTGGACCCGAGAAGCCGACGGCGCCCGCGAAGCGGCCGGTCGCATCCCGGATGGGCACGGCGACGCAGCCGTAGCCCGGCACGAGCTCGCCCAGCTGCCGCGTCGCGCCGAGCTCGGCGAAGTCCTGTCGGGTCGTGCTCTGCGCACTCTCCTGCTCGACCAGCAGGAGGCGCCCCATCGCGGACCTGGCGGGTTCGCGCGCGAGGCGCACCTCGTCCGACAGCGGGAAGTCGGGATCGGCGTCGACCACCGAGACGCGCCCGTCGACGAAGAACACCACGTGCACGCCGCCGCGCAGGGCCGCGCGGGCCTCGGCCACGACGCCCCGCGCGGCCGAGGTCAGGCGCGCCGGTCCCGCGGCCACCGCAGCCAGCTGCACGACCTTGGCGCCGAGGGCGAAGCCCGTGAGGTCGGGCGTGCGGACGAGGTACTCGTCTTGCACGAGGAGGTTGAGCAGCCGGTAGGCGGTCGCGCGGGGCAGTTCCAGCTCCTGCGAGATCTCGCGCGCCGTCGCCCCCGCGCCCAGATGCGCCACGGCCTCCAGCACGCCGAGCGCACTGTGCACCGCCTTGGGCTGGCGTGCCGTGAGCGTCGGCCCCCGCGCGGGCTCGTCAGTCACCGCCGGCCGCTTCCGGTCGGGCGACACCGCCGAGCACCTGGGAGGCGACGGGCTCGTCGTACGAGCCGATCCGCGCCAGGGACGGCAGCCCCCGTCCCAGCCGCAGGACCACCGCGGCCGCGGCGATCCCGGCGACCGCCAGCACGACCCACAGTGCGACGCTGCCCGCCGCGGCGTCGACCGCGAAGAAGGTGACGAGCGCGGCTGCGAGCACGACAGCCGACACCGTCGCCGCGACCGTCGACCCGATCGTCGCCTCGCCGATGCGCCGCAGGAACACCGGCGCCGCCACGCACACCAGGATGTACGCGACGATATAGCCGGCGCCCCCGACGGCGATGGTCGCGTGCATCGCGCTGCGGACGTCGAGTCCCGCCAGCAGCAGCGCGAACGGCACCACGATGATCACCGGCAGGGCCAGCGCGACAGCGCCGATCGGCGTTCCGAAGCGTGGGTGGGCTCGCCCGGCCAGCGGCGGAAGGACGCCGTCGCGGCCCATCGTGAACACGACCCGCGTGAGCGCGGTGGTCGAGCCGATCGCGCACGCGAGGAACGATGCGGCGATGCCGATGTCGGCAACGACACCCCATCCGCCCAGCCCGTACGCCGTTGCGAGCTCGTTGATCGGAGAGGCGCTCGCGGCGAGCGATGCTCCGAGCGCGTCGAAGCCCGCGACCTGGGCGACGGCGGCCAGCACATAGAGCCCACCCGACAGGATCACCGTCCACACGATCGCGCGGGGAACGTTGCGCAGGGGCGTGCGCGCCTCGACGCCGAGCGTCGAGGCGCTCTCGAAGCCGACGAACGCCGTGAGTGCGATCACCGAACCCGCGGCGAGCGCGGCGGGGTCGATCCCGCCGAGTCCCAGGACCTCCGCCGGATCGATCGGGCCGATCCGGACCAGCAGCACCACCAGGAGCACCGCGATGAGCACCACCGACAGACCCTCGACGACGAGGGCGATCCGCGACGAGATGCGGATGCCGCGCACCAGCACGACCGCGACGAATGCGGCCTCCGCGGCCAGGACCGCCGCCACGGTGCCGGGTCCGCCGAACGCGGGCCAGACCGCCTCCAGCAGGAACGTCACGTAGTAGGCGCCGCCCAGCAGGGCGAACATCGCGATCGCGCCGTAGCCGACGAGGATCGCCGCGCCGGACGCGAGGCCCGCACCGGCCCCCAGACCCCGCGCCGTGTAGGTGTAGGTGGAGCCTGCGGCGGCGAGCCGGCGCGCGAACTGCGAGATCGTGCGGGCCACCAGCAGGCTCAGCACCCCGGCGAGGACGATCGACAGCACGGTCGCCGACGGCGAGATGCCCGCGACGAGGAGCACGACGGTCGTCGCCGCAGCGGCGGGTGCGACCGCGGCGACGGACTGCGCGAGCACGTCCACGAAGCCGACGCTGCGCCGCTCGAGACCGTACAGGGGCGAGCGGGCACCGAAGTCGTGGACGGGGTCGGGCCGCGCGATCGCGCGCTCCAATGCGGTCATGTCGCCCTCCGGGTGTTGCGGACCAGACGATACGCCGCTGCCGTTGCCACCCCGCTTCCCTCGTGTTTCGGCCGCGTGTCGCCCGAATGAGACACCGCCGACGCCGGGTCTCAGTCGGCGTGCGGGAGGTTTCACGAGCGGGTGACGACGGTGCAACGCGGTGCCGCGATGCTCGGGGCATCCCGTTCCCGCGTTCGCCCCGGAGGTCCTGCCATGACCCAGCTCGAATCGAAGGGAGTCGAGGCGTCCGCCAAGCGCACGCTCACCGGCTCGCTCGGAGTCACCGCCATCGTCTTCATGGTGGTGGCCGCCGCATCCCCTCTCACCGTGATCGGCGGCGCCGCGCCGCTGGGCATGCTGCTCGGCAACGGGATCGGCTTCCCCGCGCTCTACGCCATCAGCGCCGTCATCCTGCTCCTGTTCGCGGTGGGGCTCGCGGCGATGACTCGTCACGTCCCCAAGCCCGGGGCCTTCTTCACCTATGTCGGCTACGGCCTGGGGCGATCGACCGGCCTCGCCAGCGCGTGGATCGCGATGCTGACGTACACGACCATCCAGGTCTCGGTGTACGGCTACCTCGGCTACATCCTCTCGGTCACGGTGCAGTCGATCGGCGGACCGGCGATCCCCTGGTGGCTCATGTCGCTCGCGACGATCGCCGTCGTCGGCGTGCTCGGCTACCGGCACATCGACCTGTCCAGCAAGGTGCTCGGCGTGCTGCTGGTCGCCGAGGTCGGCATCGTGCTCGCGATGGTCGTCGTCGTGATCGCGAGCGGCGGGGCCGAGGGCCTCAGCCTCGCGCCGTTCGAGCCGGCCAACATCGCCGCCGGCTCCCCCGGGGTCGGACTGATGTTCGCGATCGCGGCGTTCATCGGCTTCGAGGCGACGGCGATCTTCCGCGACGAGGCGAAGGATCCGAACCGCACGATCCCCCGCGCCACGTACGCGGCGGTCATCGGCATCGGCGTCTTCTACACGCTCGCCTCGTGGGGCCTGGTCATGGCGTGGGGCCCGAGCAGCGTGCTGGAGGTGATCGCCGAAGACCCGGGCACGTTCATCATCGCGACCATGGCCCGCTACCTCGGCCCCTTCGGCGAGGTCGCCGTCAACATCCTGCTGATCACGGCGATGTTCGCGTGCGTGCTGTCGTTCCACAACGTCGTCACGCGCTACCAGCACTCCATGGCGAACGCGGGAGTGCTGCCCGACAAGCTCGGCGCCGTCCACGCGAAGCACCTGTCGCCACATGTGTCGTCGCTCGTGCAGACCGTCACCGCGGTCGTGCTCATCGCCGTCTTCGCGGTGCTGGGCCTGGACCCCGTCCTCCAGGTGTTCACGTGGTTCGCGGGCGTCGCGACCCTCGCCATCGCGATCCTCATGGCAGTCACCTCGGTCGCCGTCATCGTCTACTTCGTCAAGACGAAGAAGGACGGCCGGGTGTGGAACACCGTGATCGCGCCTGCGCTCGGATTCGTCGGGCTCGTGCTGTCGGCGGCGCTCATCGTGGCCTACTTCCCGATCATGGTCGGCGACGTCGACGCCGACGGGAACCCCGTCTTCGGCGCCGTCAGCTGGTTCCTCCTGGGCCTCGTGGCGGTCGTGCCGATCATCGGCTACGCCCAGGCCGCCTGGATCAAGAACCGGCGTCCCGCCGCCTACGCCAAGCTCACCGACTCGATCGCCGGCTGACCCGGCGACCGCCCCGCGTCACCCCGCAACAAAGGAGAACCATGACCATCACCGACATCGCCACCGCCTCGGGGTTCACCGCGGCGCCGGCACCGCAGCATCCGCTCGCCTCTCTCACGCCCGCTGAGATCGAGGCCGTCCGCGCCATCGTCCTCGGGCTCGAGTCCACCACCGACGCCACCCGGTTCGCCTACGTGGGGCTGGAGGAGGCACCGAAGCCGGAGGTGCTCGCGTGGGAGGCCGGCACCGGCGCTCTGCCGGAGCGCCGGGCGCGCGTGCAGCTGCTCGACATGCGCTCGGCGCTGTCGCTGGATCTGGTCGTCTCGCTCGCGACCGGCGCCGTGCTCTCGAGCGTCACGCTGGACGGGACGGCCGGGCAGCTGCCCATCCTGGATGCCGAGTTCGAAGAGGTCGGCGTGATCGCGAACGAGAGCGCGGAGTGGGTCGCCGCCCTGGCGGCGCGGGGACTGACATCCGAGGACGTGGTGCTCGTCCCCCTGTCCGCCGGCCACTACGGCTACGAGGACGAGGCGGGCCGGCGCATCCTGCGCACGTTCGCATTCCAGCAGTTCCACGCCGCCGACCACCCGTGGGCGCACCCCGTGGACGGGCTGACGGCCTACATCGACGTCGCCGCACGGGCGGTGATCAAGATCGTCGACAACCCCGGCTACGACATCCCGCAGACCAGCGGCAACTACGACGATCCGGAGCTCCAGGGCGCACCGCTCGAGGGCCTCAAGCCGATCGTGATCACCCAGCCGGAAGGGTCGAGCTTCACCGTCGACGACGAGCACGTGACATGGGGTGAGTGGGATTTCCGGATCGGCTTCGACACCCGCGAGGGGCTGATCCTCCGGCAGCTGTCGTTCGCCGGCCGGCCGGTCATGTACCGCGGCTCGATCAGCGAGATGGTCGTGCCGTACGCCGACCCGCAGCCGAACCGGTTCTGGCAGAACTACTTCGACACCGGCGAGTACCTCTTCGGCCGCTACACCAACGAGCTCGAGCTCGGCTGCGACTGCGTCGGCGACATCACCTACGTCGACGCGATCCTCGCGGACGAGCTCGGGATGCCGCGCACCGTGCGCAACGGCGTGTGTATGCACGAAGAGGACTTCGGGTCGCTGTGGAAGCACACCGACCTGTTCACCGGGGCGTCCGAGGTGCGTCGGTCGCGTCGCCTCGTGATCTCGTTCTTCACGACCGTGGGCAATTACGACTATGGGTTCTTCTGGTACCTGTACCTCGACGGCACGATCGAGTGCGAGGCGAAGCTCACCGGCATCCTGTTCACGTCCGCCTACCCGCGTCCGAACGAGGACGGATCGCCGTACGGGTTCGCGTCCGAGGTCGCACCGGGCCTCGGGGCGCCCTACCACCAGCACCTGTTCTCGGCACGACTCGACATGACCGTCGACGGCGTCGCGAACGTCGTGAACGAGATCGACGCGGTGCGGGTGCCGATCTCGGCCGAGAACCCGGCGGGCAACGCGTTCACGAAGAGCGTCGTGCCGATCTCGTCCGAGAAGGTCTCGGGCCGCCTCGCGGACGGTGCGCGCAACCGCGTGTGGCAGATCGCGTCGACCGAGAAGACGACGTCGATGGGACAGCCCACCTCATACGTGCTGTTCCCGACCGAGTCGCCCGTGCTGCTCGCCGACGATGCGTCGTCGATCGCCTCGCGCGCCGCCTTCGCCACGAAGAACCTGTTCGTGACGAAGTACGACCCGGCTGAGCGGTACGCGGCCGGCGACTTCGTGAACCAGCACCCCGGCGGCGGCGGGATCCCCGCGTTCATCGAGGGCGACGAGCCGCTGATCGGCGAAGACGTGGTGCTGTGGCACACGTTCGGGCTCACGCACTTCCCGCGCAACGAGGACTGGCCCGTCATGCCCATGGACTACGCGAAGTTCACGCTGAAGCCGTACAACTTCTTCGAGCGCAACCCCACGCTCAACGTGCCCGCGCCCGAGTCGGCGCACTGCTCGGCCGGCACCGGCCACGTCCACGGCGCGACCGGCGGCTACGGGCCGACGCCCGGTGCGCACGGGCATGACTCGAGCGCTCACGGGCACGACTCGGGCGCGCACGGTCACGCGCACGGCGAGCATCACCACCACGGTTGATCCGTGACCGAATTGCTCCACGCCTGGGCCATCGCCCCGGCCGCGATCGGCGCCTGCTGTCTGGCGGCCGACCGCGGCCGGGCGCGGTGGTCCGACGCCGTCGCGTCGGCGATCATGCTGATCGCCATGCTCGACGCGGCGACCACCCGCCTCGTCGCACCCGTCTACTGGGCCGCGCTGCTTCTCGTGTCTGCGATGGCGCTCGCTGCCTGGCAACGCCCGCGCCGGAACGACGGCCGCGCCGCGTCAGCCCAGGGAACGATGACCGTCCACACCGGACTCGGGCTGGTGGCGATGGCCGCGCTGCAGCTCGGCATGGCCCACCCGTCGGTCGGCGCGATCGCCGCGACAGCGCACGGCCACGGCGGAGGCGGCGGAACGCTCCTGGCCGTTCTCCTGATGGGCGGTGCGGTCGCGTACGCCGCCCTGTCGGCGCTCCTCGTCTTCCGCGCCCATCGGGCCCTGGATCGGGCACAGCTGATCTGCATGGGCGCGTCGGTGCTGCTCATGGCGGTGGGCGCGTCGGTGTAGCCGAGTACACCAGGGGGGACGCCGTCCAGGGTTCTCCCAGCGCGATCGATACCGATCCGATAACGGCGCGATTAGGATCGGTCCCGTGGGCGAGGGAGCCCGCGCCCCACCCGCGACCCGCTCGTTCGAGGGCGGAACAGGAGCCGGCGATGGTCGATACCGCGATGACGGATGCTGCATCGAAAGGTTCGGGTGCGCTCGGGGCCACGACGGCCGAGGGGTTCGCCCGCGTCACCGACGCGATCCTCGATGCGGTCGGCAGCGTCATCGACGGCAAGCCGGACGCGGTGCGCACCGCCTTGGTGTGCTTCCTCGCCGAGGGACACCTCCTCATCGAGGACGTGCCCGGCGTCGGCAAGACCATGCTCGCGCGGGCACTCGCGACCAGCGTGGATGCCACGGTCCGCCGCATCCAGTTCACGCCCGATCTGCTGCCTGGTGACGTCACCGGCGTGAGCGTGTTCAACCCGGTCGAGCGCGAGTTCGAGTTCAAGCCGGGCGCGATCTTCGCGAACATCGTCATCGCCGACGAGATCAACCGCTCCTCCCCCAAGACGCAGTCCGCGCTCCTGGAGGCCATGGAGGAGCGCCAGGTCACCGTCGACGGCCGCACCCACTTCGTGCCCGAGCCGTTCCTCGTCGTCGCGACGCAGAACCCGCTCGAGATGGAGGGCACCTACGCCCTCCCCGAGGCGCAGCGCGACCGTTTCATGATCCGCATCTCGATGGGCTACCCCGACGCGCGGTCGGAGGCCCTCATGCTGCGTCAGCGCGACACGGTCAACCCGCTCGACGAGCTCACGCCGGTCGTCTCGGCCGCGGAGGTCGCGAGCCTCGTCGCGTGGGCGCGGGCGGTGCATGTCGCACCCGCGATCGAGGACTACGCCGTGGCCCTCGCGCAGGCGACCCGCACGCACAGCGATCTGCGCCTGGGCGCCAGCCCCCGCGCGACGCTGCAGCTGGTGCGCGCGGCCAAGGTGTGGGCCGCACTCGACGGTCGCGCCTTCGTCATCCCCGACGACATCACGGCGCTCCTCGCCCCGGTGTTCGCGCACCGGCTCATCCCGACCCGGGCCGCCGGCGGCGCCCGGGGGTCGAGCGCCGCAGATGCGATCGCGACGATCCTCGAGCGCATCGCCGCGAGCGTGCGGGTGCCGATCGCCGCACGTCAGTGACAGAGCGATGAGAAGCGTGTGGCCGCTGACCGTCCGGGGCACCGGAGCGCTGGTCCTCGCGATCGCGTGCTTCATCGTGGCGAACGAGGCGAGCATCGTCGAGCTGATGTACTTCGGCATCCTGCTGCTCGCGGTCGTCGTCGCGAGCATCGCCTCGCTGTACGTCGGGCGCCGCTCCGACGCGGTCACCCGGGCACTCGCCCCGGATGTCGTCTCGGTCGGAGGCGACGCGCGCGTATCGGTGCGCGTCGAGGTGCGCACGGCGCTGCCCACGGCGCCCGGAACCTGGCGCGATGCCCTGCCCAAGGGGCTGCGCGGCAAATCGGAGGGTGCCTTCCCCGCACTCGGCTCGGGGCTGCGCGGCGGCGAGCGCGGCGGTGCCCGCAGCATCGACCTGGTGTACATCGTCACCGGCGTGCGGCGCGGAGTCCACTCGCTCGGACCGCTCACGGTGCGATCGTCGGATCCGTTCGGGCTCGCACGACGCACGGTCGTGTTCAGCCAGCGCACGCCGGTCACGGTGGCGCCGCCGGTCGTCGAGCTGCCGCCGCTCGTGGATTACGCCGGCGCCACCGGCGGGATGCTGCACACGACGACCGACCAGCTCGGCCAGGGCGCCGACAACCTCGTCGCGCGGCCCTACGCCCCGGGCGACTCCATGCGGCGCATCCACTGGCGGGCGACCGCCCACCGCGATGCGCTCATGGTGCGCCAGGAGGAGCAGGAGTCCACACCCGAGGCCACGGTCGTGATCGACCGCGCCGCGCTGCGCTGGTCTCCCGAGGCTCTGCGCGCGCCCGGCGCCGACCCCGGCTTCGAAGCCGGCATCTCGGCGTGCGTCTCCGCGGTCGCGCGCCTCGTGCACGACGGCTACGCCGTCGAGGTCCTCGACACGGAGGGAACGGTGCTGGCCGACCGGATCGACGGCGGCGACATGACCGAAGTCGACGCGATGCTGGTCCACTTCGCGACCATCACCGCCCATCGCGACGACGACCTCCCGCGCCTGTCGCGGCTGTTCGCGGGGGCGTCGACGGGTCCGATCGTGCTCATCGTGGGACGGCTCGACCCGGCCGACGCAGTGGCCATCGGGCCGGTCTCGCACCACAGCACGCTCCCCCTGCTGCTGTCCGCGTCGCCGATCGGCGACGCGCTCGACATCGCCGCGGATCACGGCTGGCACGTGGCGGCGATCGGTCCCGACCGCGACCTGGGTCACGCGTGGGCGAACGCGATCGGACGGGGGGTGCACCATGTCTTCGGCTGAGACGGGGCGCCAGGTACGTGCGCACGGCGGGGAACGACTGCTGACTTTCGCGATCCTCGCGGCACTGCTCGCGGCGCTGCTGCCGGTCGTCCGGGTCATCGAGCCCGGGTGGTGGCTCGTCGCGGCCCTCGTGCTGTCGGCCCTGGTGCTCGCCGCCGGCTACACCGCCCGCCTCTACCGTCTCCCCGCGGTCGCGGTGACCCTCATCGAGGTCGCGGTGTGGGTCGTGTTCATGACGTTGATCTTCCTGCGTGACACCGCCCTGCTGTGGGTGATCCCGACGCTCGACACCTTCCGCGTCGCGCCGATGCTGGTGCGGGCCGCGATGGAGGAGATCGCAGTCGGCGCGGCGCCGCTCGAGCCGACGCTGTCGCTCGCCTTCGTCGTGGTCGGGTCGATGGGACTCCTCACGATCATCGTCGATCACGTCGTGGTGACCGCACGGATGCCGCTGCTGGCGTCCGTCGGCGTCGTCGCGGTGTCGCTCATCCCGGCGATCGCCGCGCCGAGCAAGGTCGACGTCATCGGATTCGTCTTCCTCGCGGTCACGGTCCTGTTCCTCCTGCGCTCCGAGACGCGCTCGCGCGAGAAGCCGGTCGAGCGCGAGGCGGAGCGCACCGCAGGCGTCCCCGCGACGGCACTCGGCATCGGCGCGATCGCGATCGTCGTCGCCGTCGTCGCGACGCCGGTGCTGCCGCAGCCCGGAGCGCGGGCCGGTTCGGGTCTCGGCCCTGGACCGGGGATCGACGCGACACTGCAGCTCGGCGACGACCTGCGCCGTCCCCAGGAGGTGGAGGTCATCCGGGTTCGCACGAACGCGCCGTCCGTGCCCTATCTGCGTGCGACGACGCTCTCTCGATTCGACGGCGGGCTTTGGGAGCCCGATCGCTCGCAGACCGTGTCGCTCCAGAGCGAGCGCGCGTTCGGTGTCGTGGACTCCGGCGACGACATCCGCATCGGCGAGTACACGGCGAAGATCGACATCGTGAACCTCGACTCCCCATGGGCGCCGGTGCCATATCCGGCCGTGGGTATCAGCGGTCTCGGCGGCGGCACGTGGGGCGCGGTGCCCTACAACCACACGGTGGCCACGACCGGCGGCTCGACACAGGGCCAGTCGTACGAGGTGGCGTACGACGTCCCCCGGCCGTCGCTGGAGCAGGTCCGGGCGGCGGTGTCAGTGGGCTCGCAGGTGCGCGACGAGACGACGCAGCTGCCCGACGACGTCCCGCCGATCATCGGTGAACTGGCGGTGCAGATGACGGCCGATGCCACCACCGACTACGACCGACTGACAGCGCTGCAGCGATGGTTCCGCGGCACCGACTTCCGCTACTCGCTCGAGTCGCCCGTCGAGGACGGGTTCGATGGCAGCGGCGCAGAGGCGGTGGCGCGGTTCCTGGAGGTTCGCGAGGGCTACTGCATCCACTTCGCATCGGCGTTCGCGCTCATGGCACGCACGCTCCACATGCCGTCGCGCATCGTGGTCGGCTACCTGCCGGGCACTCCGACCACGGACACCATCGACGATCAGCCGGTCTTCTCGGTGTCGAGCTCGCAGCTTCACGCCTGGCCGGAAGTGTACTTCGAGGGCATCGGCTGGATCCCGTTCGAGCCCACCTCCGGACTCGGGGTTCCCACGACCTTCTCGTCGGAGCTCACGATTCCGGGCCAGCCCGCCGACCCCAATGCCACGACTTCTGAGACGAACCCGACCCCGACGGCGCGGGGCGACCAGGCGCAGATCGACCTCGAGGAGCAGCGGCAGAACGCCTCCGACGGCACGTCGGAGGACGCCCTCGACCCGCTGCCGATCCTCGGTGTGGTCGCGGCCATGATCGTGCTCCTCGCACTCCCCTTCCTCATCCGGGAGCTGCGCCGCCGACAGCAGGATGCCGCCGCCCGGGGCGGTGATGCGGCGGCCGCGTGGCAGTCGGTCCAGGAGGCGGCGATCGACGTCGGCATCCCCGTGCCCGCCAGTGAGACGCCGCGCGCGTTCGCCGGCAGGCTCGTCGCCGAGCACGGGGTCGCCGCATCCGAGATGAACACGGTCCTGCTCGCGATCGAACGCGCCAGCTACTCGCGCGCCGGCACCCGCTCGTACTGGATGGGCGACGCGGCGGCCGATGCCGCAGCATCCGTCCGCACATCGCTACTCGCATCCGTGCCGCCTTCGCGCCGCATTCTCGCGCTGCTGGCGCCGCGTTCGCTCGTCATCAGGCCCGGCAGCGTGTACGCCGGGACGGCCCCGGTTCGGGCACGGTAGCGGAGCAGGGTAGGATGGTCGGCGGCCCTCCGGGGCCTCCTGGAGGATTCGCCTAGTGGCCTATGGCGCACGCTTGGAAAGCGTGTTGGGTGCAAGCCCTCGGGGGTTCGAATCCCCCATCCTCCGCACCTGTTGTCCCAGTGTTTTCAAGGGATCGCGACTCGCTCGAGATCTCGTGGCACAGTTCGTGGCACAGTTATCGTTCACTTTCGGTCTCCGAGAGGCCCGGAATTCCGCGGATCTCGACCACCCTGATGCGCCGGTTGCGACATGACTGCCTCATGTCACAACCGGCGCTAGCGGTTTTCGGACATGCGACCGATCGTGGCGCCCCGTTCGACACGCCCGAGAAGCACGAACTTCCACGTGTCCGGTCAGCACGGAGCGAGACGACAATCCCTGCCGTGGCGCCCTCCGACCGCGAGAGCGTAGCGGACCGGGGCAGTTGCGTGTCCGCCGTTCGCTCTTTGCAGACTCCGCTCTCCGCTGCGCTCCGGGCTCCGCTTATCAACCGCTCACAACGGGCACTCCACCGCCCCCGCCCGCTGGGTCAGCCGGTTGTCGGAGCGGCGCCAGGGGCTGAGCCTGTTCAGATTGGCTGTTCGACCGCCACGGGTGCGAGGAGAGCGCCGACGAGGTCGGCGGCGCCGCGCTGCAGCGTCTTCACGGCGTGAGAGTAGGTGTTGAGCGTGGTCTGGATGTCGGCGTGGCCCAGCCGCTCCGAGACGATCTTGGGATGCACGCCTGCGCGCAGCAGCAGTGTCGCGTGGGTGTGCCGCAGCTCGTGCAGGTGCAGCGCATCGAGATCCGGGTGCGCCTCGACCGCTTTGGCGACGCGCTCCCGCCACTGGCGCGAGAACTGGGTCGGATTGTGCGGCTCCCCATAACGGTTGCAGAAGATCAGGTGCTCGCCTCGCGCATGCTCCGGGGAGACGGCGCGGAGCATCTCATGCTTCGCCCGGAACGCGTCCGCGAGGCGGGCGTCGATGTCGACGTTGCGGACACGACCGCTCTTGGTGGCCCGGAAGTCGATCACTGGCCTGCTGCCGGCTTCCTTCACGTAAGACATGGCGCGGGCGATCGTGATCACGTTGTTGTCGAGATCGAGGTCCTTCCATCGGAGGCCGAGGATCTCTCCCCGCCGCATCCCCGTGCCGAGAAGCGTCAGCCAGGCCAGCCACAGGTAGTCCCCCGCCGACTCGGACCAGTCGAGGAAGAGCCGTGCATCCTCTGCCGACCACGTCGTCATCTCCGGTGGCGCGGCTTCGAGCTTCGTCGGCGGTGACGCACGCTTCGCGGGGTTGAAGCGGATCAACCCATCCTCAAGCGCGTGCTGCAGCACCTGCGAGATCAGCACATGGACGTGCCTGACAGTCGCGGCGCCCAGAGGCTCCCCGACGTGACCGCGATCCTTCCGGCCGGTCTGCTCGAGCTGCCGATAGAAGCGGTTGAGCTGGTCCTTGGTGATGTCGGCGATGGGCGCCCGCCCGACCGACGACGGAAGCACATGGACACGGAAATGCTTGCGGTAGCCGGCGAGGGTCGTCGGACGCACGCGCAGCGAATCGAAGTACTTGTCGGCATACGCATTGAAGGTCTCGCGCGTCTCATCGACGTGGACGCCGCGGCGGATGTCGACCTGCACCTCGACGAGTGCGTTGAGCGCGTCTCGCTCGGTAGCGAATCCGCGCCGGAATCTGCGGACAGAGTCGCCCTCGGGACGCTCGATCCAGTAGGCGACTCGGTATCGCATCTCCCCCGACTGCGTCGTGTATGACGAGACTGTGCCGTCCTGATTGGATCGCCGCGGCATCGGTCTTCCTTTCAGCCGATCGTCGGACCGCCGGGAGTCGGCGCGTTGATCACCGGGCCAGTCGCCGACGGGTCAGGGAGATCCACTCCCGGCGCGAGACCCGCAAGACGGGCTCGGTTCATCAGACGAGTCGCGGTGCTCTGACTGACCCCGAGGCAGTCGGAGACGGCCCTCAACGGAGGCAGATTGATGGCGGCCGCGAGTCGGTACGTCGTCGACGCGTCCACGACGCTCGCCGTGAGGTCGCGCCCCTCGCGTGTGCGCATGCGCCGAATGTAGTCCCCGCCCGAGCAGATCGCATGGTCGGGCTCTTCGACTGTGGAAACTCTCAAGCCACTGATCTGAAGGGCAGTCTGCACGCGAACCTCCCGCAAGGTGAGGCTCGTCACCTCGTCGCCCTCCCCGCTCCGACTCACACTGACCTCCGTCGCCACGACCCGATTGAGGCGTCGGTCGTACGCGGCGCGGACGCGGATCTCGCCGGGGACGTCGGGCTCACTCTTCAAGACCACCGTCCAGCTCGCAGGGACGCTGACGCCGTTGCCGACGGCAACGCGCTCCTCGCTGACATCCACGTTCTCGAGGTCCACCATGCCCGCCAGTATCGCAGGCAGATAATCGCTGAACAAGGTACGACATGACGCATTCATGTCGTAACTGGCTCAGGGAAGTGCTACGGTGTGCGCGTGTGATGACATTGGTGGCTCACGAAGGAGATGCAGATGAACCGCACACCGAACTCACTCGCTCTCACCTACAAGGACGCGGCCGAGTTGGTCGGCGTCGAGTACCGCACCATAAAGCTCGGCGTCGAGCGGGGCACGATCCCCACGGTGCAGCTCGGACCCCGACGGATGATCCCGCGCGCGGCGCTGCTACGAGTGTTCGGCGTCGAGCCTTGAGCCGCCGCCACTGATCGTCATGGTCGACGCACGCCTCCCCGCCGAGTGGCTGGGGAGCATCCGCATCGACAACCTCAGCGACCGTGCCTTCCGGGTGCTCGCCGGCGCCCTGATGTGGTGCAACGGCCAGGGGACGGACGGGGCGGTTCCGGCCCGGTACACGAAGTACCTCCACCCCGACGGCGACGACCGGGCAGCATTCGATGAGCTCGAGCGTGCCGGCCTCTGGGAGCACGTCGATGACGGCTACCGCCTCGTCGGCTGGACGACTGCTCTCCGGCAGTCGACCGCAGAGGAAGTCGAGCGCTACCGCGAGGGCGCCCGACGGCGGCAGAAGGAGTATCGCGACCGGCAGCGCGCCATGCCGGCTGTCACTCCCCCGCCGCGCGCGATCGGCGCATTGCCTGCTGAGGATGTGACGCATAACGGAGCGCGTGACGTGACGTCGAACGTAGGCTCAGGCTCCTTAACCGAACCTGGGAAGAAGACGAGAGCCTACGCGACGCGTGACACGACGGCACACGTCACGCGTCACGCGGACTCGCCATTCTGCGCGAAACACCCAGAGGGCACCTTGGAGCCCTGCGGTGCGTGCGCTCGCGCCAGGACGGCGCTGGAGGCCCGTGAGAACCGACTGTCGATCGGCGGCTGGGACTGCATGGTCGACGGTCACAAGCTCGTCACCGACGGCACGTGTGCAGTGTGCGCGTTCCGCCCAGATCGCTCTGTCGCGTAGTACCCCTCAGGCCGTCATGCAGGGTTGTCCTCTGCAACGGTCGACCGGACGTAGAGGGGTCGCTCAGCGCCCGCAAGCAGCCCGGCGGTGCATCACGCGTCGCGGCGCCAGTCGGTGACTTCGGGGTCGGCGACGAACCCGGCCGCGAGGTAGGTCGCGACCGCGCCCACGTTAGAGCTTTCTGCGCAAACCGTGGCGCTCGACGAACCCATCTCGCGCAGTGTCGCCGCGGCAGCCCTCGACATGACTGCGCCGTACCCAAGCCCGCGGTGCTCTTGACTAACTCCCAACGGCTCGATCAGTCCCGGACGCGCGGCACCGCTGGACCACACCGCGGAGACCGCGACCGGGCGGTCCTGTTCGTCGCGCAGCAGAAGGATACGCCCGGGACTAAAGAATGGAGCGTCCGCAGCCGCACACCATCCGTCGACGAAGCTGCGAAGCCGCTTGTGGGGCATGGGTGTCCCGCGAAAAGCCGACCAATGAACCGACACCCATTCCGCGGTGCGCTCCGGCTCGACAGTCTCAATGCGCAGATTGGAGACCTCGACAGGCTCTGCAAGACTCCGACGAAGTGGTGTCCACGGCTCGTCGGGCTCCCACCCGCGCTTCATGAGTTCTTCCCCGAGAGCGGCGGCGCCGCGCGCCTCGATCGTCGCGCTTCCGGGCTCGAAGACACCGGCTGTCGCATCACCGACGTCCGCCGAGATTCGAGAAGCGAGAGAGGCGTCCTGGCACCGCGCCGGGTCTATCGCGAACCGCAGCAGGTCGGGGCCATCGAGCAGTGCGATCGCGACAATGGTGTCCGCGTCGGACCACACGCGCATCGCGGCGGCGGTGGCGGCGGCGCCTCGCAGTGAGTACCATCCGAGATCGCCCGGATGCAGATGCAGTGGTCCATCATCGTCCTGCCACCCGCCCAGGACGCGGCCGATGTGTTCGAGCTCTCGGCGGTCCGGCGTTCTCGCGTTCGCGTACATGAGCCCTCCTTTTCCAGCCGCACAAGCGATGCATCGTTTCGTGACCACCGCGGCCACCGCGAACACGAGGCTTCGCACAATCGTCGAAAGCACCCAGATTAACCCCGGGCGGCTGATCCAAGGGCGATCGGCATCGTTTGCGGAACTGACTACCCCAAGCCCGCAGGCGGGTCCTCGCAAGGGCACTGAACGGGTGTGGGACCACCCACGTGCAATTGCACATCTTGTGGTGGTCGAGCGGCGCCCGTTGCGGACGGCACTCGAGCCTGGACAGTCTGAAACGTCGTTCGTCTTTGGTGCCTTAGTCGGCGTCAGCGGTCGGCGAGGTGGAGGCGTTCCTCACTGCGCGGGTCGAAGGCGTCGAAGAACGCGTTCGCCTCGTCGAGGGTTCCTGTCTCGATCGTGAGCGCTCCGGACTCGGTGCCGCCGGCGAGGGTCTGTCGCGCGTCGATCAGCACGATTCCTGCGATGAGCTGCTTGGGAGCGTGGATCACGGCGGTGGCTTCAGCTGGGATGGAGTCGGTGACCTCGAGGATGCCTCGCCGGATGATCAGGCCCACGGTCTCGTCGGTGTCGGTCACTTTCACGCCGAGGGCGATGTTCGTATCGCGAGTCTTCTGCGGGTCGATCCGGAACCGCAGGCTCTCCAGCAGGACAGACCCGAGGTCCAGCATCACGGGTACGTAGGCCGGTCCTCGTGCGAGCGTTAGTTTCCGGTACCAACGGTCGCTCGTGCGCCGGTGCTCTCGTGATGGGCCATTGCGCCGACGCGGGGGCGTGGCATCCCGACCGTCGTCAGGCGATGCGGACGAACCTCGGGCCCTCGTAACCGTCGCGGCTGACGGGCTCGAGGAACATGTCGACCGGGCGCGCCCAAAAGCTGTAGTCGTCGTAGAGCTTGCGGTAGAAGACGAGGTCCTCCTCCGTCTCACTGTGTCGCCCCGTGCCGATCACTTCGTAGCGGGCGCCCTTGAAGTGCTGGTAGATGCCGGGCTCGACGGCGGTGGGTGTGGGTGACATCATTCCGCGATCGTACGGGTCTCACGATCGCGGTATCGAGGGACCGGCCTTCTCCAGCGCGAATGAGCGTCCGCAAACGGGCGGTGCCCGTACAAGGCCCGTCCCGGGCGGATTGGGACGAGCACGATCGCGATCGGGACGAGCACGGTCGCGATCCTTGACCGGGCACCCATGCCCGGGTGCCCGGTGAGGATGCCTACTCGGCGAGGGCGATCGTCCATTCGACGTCGTCGGGGAGGTCGCGGAACACGGTGAGGTCTGAGGTGATCTCGCCCATGTAGGTGAGGGTGGGGACGGAGCTGGTTTCTTCGTAGATGATCGTGATGCTGTCGCGTGGGTTGTAGTAGACCAGGTCGCCGGGCTGCACGTCCGTGTAGAACGGGCCGTCCTCGGTCAGCGGTGCCGACAGTTCGGTTATGTATTCGATGCCTGAGTTGCGGAACCACGGCAGGGTGATGGGCAGCATCGCGATGAAGTCCCGCGACACCTGGGTGTCGTTGAGCGTCGCGGTGATGACGGTGTCACCAGACGTGAGGGTGATCGCCGTGTCGCCGGTGGCGGGGGCAGCGTCGGCCGTGGGGGTGGGCTCGACGGTCGCAGACGGGCTGGTGGCTGTCGACGGGGCGGTGCTCGGACTTGCCGCGGTCTCGGCTGCGCACCCGGCGAGAGTCAGGGCGAGCACGGATCCGACGATCAGAGTGGTGAGAGGCTTCTTCATGTGTGGCTTCTTCCGTATGGGGGTGGCCGTCGACGCGGAGCGTGGACGGGATGAGACGCCGCTGGCTCAGCGGGGAGAGATCAGGACGGCTGCCGACTTGGGGCCATCGCCCTGCATGATCGGCACGGCGGAGCTGCCGGGGTACTTGGCTTCGTAGGCTGCGTCGATCGCCGCTTCGTCGTCGGTGCCGGCAGGCGCGAAGGTGACGTCGTAGAACGTGCCGGAGACCCGCACGCGGCCCGCTTTCTGGGTGATCGCGGCCTGGTACCAGCGGGACGCGGGGCCGTTGGCGGCGCGAACGTAGACTTTCCCGTCTACGACCAGCGCCCAGGTCTGGGTGGGGGTGCCGTAGGTGGTGCCGTCCTCGCGGAACGGGGAGACAAACAGATCCTGATTGGCTTCGATTTTGGCGAGCTGCTCGCCGGTCCATGCGGTCATGGCGACCTTTCTTCTAAGAGGGTCCGGGGTGCGGCTTCGGGTGCCGCACCCCGAGTGGGTGGGTTACTGGCCGAGCTCGACGATGACCTGCTCGCTTGAGTCGACGTAGCGGCCGCGCTGCTTCTCCCCGAACGGCCCGTACGGGTAGTCGTTCGGTGTCGGAGCGCTGACGTCGTCCAGCTGCGCGGTCGCGTCCGCGTCGAGGATCAGGTCGCCGGCGGGCAGGTTCTGCTCGAGCTGCGTGATGGTCTTCGCGCCGATGATCGGGGCGATCACGCCGGGGCGGTTGCCGACCCAGCTGTACGCGACCTGGCTTGGGGTGACGTCCAGCTGCGCGGCGATGTCGCGGACCACGTCGAGGGTGGCCCAGTTCTGGTCCTTGCCGGCGTAGTCGGCGTAGATGTGGTCATTCCGCGCGGTACCGGACCCGGCCCGGGTGTCGGATGCGGGCTTCTGTCCCTTGTGGAATTTGCCGCTGAGGAATCCGGCGGCGAGCGGCGACCACGGCAGCGGGCCGATGTTGTTGTGCAGCGCGGCCGGGATGATCTCGTACTCGATCTCGCGGGAAAGCGGGCTGTACTGCGGCTGCAGTGTCACCGGCACCTGCAGACCGAGCGCCTTCGCGGTGGACGAGGCGAGCTGCATCTGCCAGCCGGTGAAGTTCGACAGGCCGATGTGGTGAGTCTTTCCGGCGTGCACCGCATCGTCGAGGAACGTCAGGGTCTCCTCGATCGGGGTCAGCGGATCCCACCCGTGCAGCTGGTACAGGTCGACGTTGTCGTGGCCGAGACGCCGGAGTGATGCGTTCAATGCCCGGTCGAGGTTCCGGCGAGACGAGCCGACCTCGTTGACGTCCGGGCCGGTGCCGAAGCGGGCTTTTGGTGGCCAGGAAGACCCGGTCGGTGACATCGGCGGGGCGGGTGGCGAACCATCGGCCGAGGAGTTCTTCGGAGGCGCCGACGCCGTAGACGTTGGCGGTGTCGACGAGGTTGCCGTTGGCTTCGATGAACCGGTCGAGGATCGAGAACGCTTCGGCTTCGTCGGTCTCGGTGCCGAATCCCATGGTGCCGAGGGCGAGGTTGGAGACGCTGATCCCGGTACCCGGGAGGGTGCGGTACTTCAGTGTGGTGCTCCGTTCTGGGGGTTATGCCTGGGCGGTGGGCATGGCCCACAGCTCGGCGATTGACGAACGCCGCGGTCGGGTGACCATGAACGCGATGCTCTCGGCGATGTCTTCTGGTTCGAGCAGCTGGGGGATGTTCTCGGCCTCGGATGCCAGGAGTTCCTGTTCGACCTCGGAGCTGTTGTGCGATTTCAGCTCGGTCGCGACCGCTCCGGGTTCGAGCACGCCAACGCGGACGTGCTTCTGTGTGACCTCTTGCCGGAGTGCTTCGGTGAAGCCGTTCACCCCGAACTTGGTCATGTTGTACGCCGCGAATTTTGGCCATGCCTGTCGGCCGGCGATCGACGAGATGTTGACGACGTCGGCCACGCCGCGCAGCGGGTCTTCCGCTGCCGCGAGAAGGTGCGGGAGGGCGGCTTTGGTCATGTACAGCAGGCCCCGCTGGTTGATCGCGATCATCCGCTCCCAATCGTCGACGTCCTGATCGAGCACGGTGCCCAACAGCATCAGCCCGGCGTTGTTCACGAGGATGTCGAGGCGACCGAACCTGTCGACGACGGTGTTGACCGCGTGCTCGGCCTGAGTGCGATCGGTCACATCGGCTTCGACGGCGAGAGCCGTGCCGTCGGAGGTGGTGATGGCGTCCACGAGGGCGTCGAGCCGGTCCTTGCGTCGAGCCACCACGGCGACGGTGGCGCCGTGTTCGGCGAGCAACCGGGCGGTGGCATTCCCGATGCCGCTGCTCGCGCCGGTGACGATCGCGACGGTGCCGGCCAGTTTGGAGTCGATCATCGTGTCCGTCCGGGTCACTCGTCGAAGGCGAGGGAGGCGGACAGGTCGCGGTGCGCGTCGATCTGGCCCTGGATGGTGGCGAGGTTCTTCTCGACGTTCTCCATGACGTCGGCGCCGGCGAGGAACCGCAGCGGCAGCTCACCGGAGTCGGACAGGGTCACGAGCGCCTCGGCGAGCTTCTTGGGGTCGCCGCCCTGCAGGCCGTTCATGCCCTTCCACGCCTCGATGGTCTGCGCGGTGAGTTCGGCGTAGTCCTCGATGTCCAGTTCGGGCCAGATCGTTGAGGAGCCCTCGACGAGCAGCTCGGTGCGGAAGAACCCGGGCTCGACCGCCATGGTCTTGATCCCGAAGCGTTCGACGTCGTAGCGCAGAGACTCCATCCAGCCTTCGAGGGCGAACTTCGACGCGGCGTACGCGGCGACGAACTCCTGACCCATCAGACCGGCGGCCGAGGTGATCGTGATGACCTGGCCGGAGCGCTGCTTGCGCATCACGGGGAGGATCGCGCGGGTGACGTTCAAGGGACCGAAGAAGTTCGTCTCCATCTGCGCGCGCACCTGGGCGGGGCTGGTGTTCTCGAAGTAGCCGGCGTAGAAGTTGCCTGCGTTGTTGACCAGCACGTCGATGCGCCCGAACCGCTCGACCGCTGCGGCGGCCGCGTTGTCGGCGGCGGTGGGGTCGGTGATGTCGAGCGCGACGGTGAGGAGGTTCTCGTGGGCGCCGATCGCGGTCTCGACCTTGGCGGCGTCGCGGCCGGTGGCGACGACGAAGTGTCCGGCGGCAAGGGCGGACTGGGCGATGTCGACGCCGAGGCCGCGGCCTGCTCCGGTGACGAACCAAACGTTGCTGGCCATGATGTTGCCTTTCTCGAAATTGGTGGCCGACCCCGGCTGGGTGGGCTGATGTTTCGAGTCAACTCGGTCCGCCAAGTTTTAGCGTGGCCCCATCTATGGGTGCCCTAGCAGGGCCCCTCACCGCGACGGTGATCGGCGTACCGTCGAGACATGGACACCCATGACGACATCGGCGAGTTCCTCACCTCGAGGCGGGCGAAACTCACCCCCACCCAGGCCGGACTACCCGACTTCGGTGGCCGTCGCCGTGTCCCCGGACTTCGCCGCGAAGAGGTCGCCCTGCTGGCAGGGATGAGCGCCGAGTACTACAAGCGCCTCGAGCGCGGCAACGCCTCGGGAGTCTCCGAAGCGGTCATCGACGGCATCAGCCGGGCCCTGCAACTCACCGACGCCGAGCACGCGCACCTCTACGACCTGATCCGCACCGCCAACGCCGGCGCCCACCCGCAGCGACGCCGAGCCACCACCCGGAAGACACAGCTCACGGCGGGCATGCAGCAGACCATCGACGCGATGTCGACCGTGCCCGTGTTCATCCAGAACGGCCGCCTCGACGCCGTCGCGACCAACAGGCTCGGGCGTGCGTTGTTCTCCGAGATGTTCGACGACGCGAAGCCCCCGGTGAACGCGGCCCGGTTCGTGTTCCTCAACCCGAAGGCCCAGGACTTCTACCAAGACTGGGAAGCCAACACCCGTCAGATCGTCGCCATCCTCCGCGCCGAAGCCGGCCGCTCACCATACGACCGACAGCTCAGCGACCTCGTCGGCGAACTCTCCACCCGCAGCGACCTGTTCCGCAAACTCTGGGGCGCCCACGACGTCAAAGAACACCGCACCGGCACGAAGAGCATCCACCACCCCCTCGTCGGCGACCTCGACCTCACCTTCCAAAGCATGGACCTCACCTCCGACCGCGGCCTGCAGATGCTGGTGTTCTCCGCCGAACCCGGATCCGCATCTCACGACCGACTGCAGCTGCTCGCCAATTGGGCAGAGCCCAGCGTTCGTCAGGCAACAGCCGCGCACTGACTACACACCTCGACTGAAACCGCCTCGCTCGACGGCGGCCAATGCAAGCGCGAAACACGGTCCGCCAGCGCGCAGAAGCACGTGCGGGGCAGGTTCCGAACATGACCTGGACGTTGTGGCTCGTGGGCGATGTTCCCCGCTGCGAGAGCGCGCTGAGTTCGCCGATGCCGTGTTGCGACGGTTCCGGTGGGCGCCCTCGACAGTCCGATCGCCCAGGAGGATATTTAGACTCGCGAACCCATCTGCACCAGGCAGCCGCACGGAAGAAGGAATCGAAATGTCACGTGACACAACAACGATGTCCGTGGGGGCCACACAGCAGACTATGGACTCCTACCTGTCGGCGCTTATGAGTGGTGGCGATTTCGCCCAGCATTTCACTGAGGATGTCCTCTGGACGACCATTGAGTCGGGTGAGCAGATTGTCGGTCGGGAGGCGGTCCGGAACTTCATCGGCTCGATGCACACGACGTTGTTCGACGCCCACCCGGTGCTCAAGGACCTCGTGGTCGGGGAGGGGCTCGTCGCGGGGGAGTTCGATTTCGCGGGAACGAACACCGGTGACTATGAGGGGGTGGCGGCTACGGGGCAAGAGCTCCGGATCCCTTACGTCGTCTTCTACGACGTGACAGAAAGCGGAATCAGCGCGCTGCGAGCGTACCTGCCCATCACGAAGATCATGGCCGTCTTCCGGGCCACATAGGCCGCCGTCGAACCCAACCAGCAGCGTGCGATTGCCGGTCGGCCACCGTTCGCGTTACCCGGGTCGGTGTGCAGCTATTTCGTTCCGGACGTAAGGGCAATGTGCGGCGTGGGCCGGGGATCCTGCTCGACCCACCAGATGCCGACTGCGTTGAAGTACTCGGGCAGGCAGGCCTCTGCTTCAACTTCGAGTTGTACGCGTGCATCGTCGCTGGCTGCGGTGATCTCGTAGTCGAACGTGAGCTCGTTGTCGCCGATGGCGTAGATCTCACTGGGTTGCGCTCCGGCCGCCGTGACGCAGTCTCTCCAGTCGAGCAGGGCTTGCTCATACTCCGCGGTTGTCACGACGCCGTCGCTCAGAATCTCGCGCTCGTAGTCGGATGCGTCTCGCAGTAGTACGTCGAGAGTCCGTCCCGTGTCGCCGAGGCGGCCCTCCTGCGCCCGCACAGCTGCCCATCCGCCGACGGCGAGCGTCATCACCGCAGCTGCGCCGACGACCGCGGTCGCGCGAGTCCATGTGCGGCGGGCTGCGGTGGCGGATGTCTGTCCCTCCGTGCGTGACGCGGCTGGTCGCCGCAGCAAACGGTGGCGAATCCCGTCGAGTCGCAGTGCCCAGGCCTCACTGGGGGTGGGTCCGGTGCGGCCGCGCGCGTCGTCAAGGTCGAGCAGCGTGGCTAGCACCACCGGGCCGTGGGAGTCTCGCCACCATCGGGGATACCAGCGCAGCAGCCGCTGGTAGATGCTCTCGTTCGGCGACGTCATCGTTGAGCCGCGACAGAGGTGTGTGTGCTGGGGGTGGTCCTGGCAAGCGCCTCGCGGGCGGCGCGCGCCCTGCCTTCCAGGTTGGAGGCTTCTTCAGCAAGTGCGTGTCGTCCCGGTGCGGTGCTGCGGTAGTAACGCCGCGCACGGCCGTCGACGACCTCTTCGCGATCCACCTCGATCAGCCCCCCGCGTTCTAGCCGATCGAGTGCGGCATAGAGCGTGGGAACCTTGAGCGAAACGGACCGGTCGCCCGAAGCGCTGAGCAGTTCCACGTCGCGAAGGATCCCGTACCCGTGCTTGCTTGTTTCGGCGAGAGACACGAGGATCCAGAACGACGCCTCGTTGGCGACTTCGCGAGCAACTGAACTCATGCGGCGAGCATATTCTGACCAGTAGAGCATGCGCAAGGATTGGCCACCTGTGGAGTCAGCTCCACGCTGTTCGTTCGTGGGTCCCTAGCCGCGCACTCTGAGAGTGTTAGTCCGCCGGGTTCGGCGCGCCATGATCGCTGCGATGCAGACGATGAGCGTCCCGCCGAGGATTAGCGCCGACGGGAGCGGTGAGGGACCAACCGAGTCGCGTGCGCCTGTGTCCGTTGCGACGAAGGTGCATTCGAGTCCGAGCGGAACCAGAGACCAAGACCCTTCGGCGGCCACGGACTCGGGGTGGTGACCCGCGCCCAGATCGGGCTTGTACATCGAGTCGACCAGGCACGCATATTCCGCGCCGTTCCTCGTCGCTGAAACGGCCAGCCCGCTCATCGCAGCGACGCCGGCGACGATCAGGGCGATCCCGAGAACGACGGTCGCGACCGCCACCGGATAGTTTCTGGAGCGCCGCGCCACCGGCCCATCATCACACCGATCCATGCCGCGAGCTACTGGGCTCAAACGACCGCAAGGCGGTCGCTGATCGCGGCGCCAAGGATTGCGGCAGCGCGATCGGAGCCGTGGCAACTGCAGGTACGGATAGACGGGGCGATGAGGTGCGCGATGAGGGCTTCGTTTGCGAACGCCAGGTCTAGATCCCCGGACGCCGCCCGCCCCCGACGAAGCCCGCGATGACGAAGATCGCGCGAGCGAGCGACGAGCAGCGAGGACGACGAGGACGAGGACGAGGACGAGGACGAGGACGAGGACGAGGAGGCGCGCGACCAAGAAAATCGGAATGCACGCAGGCACTTATCAGTGACACGCCCGGATACCTTGAGAACACTGGGCACGCGTGACAACCTGGTTACATGGTCCGCGGACGCCGAATTTCCAAGCGTGAAGCTGCGCAGGAGCGCGAAGCTGAGGCCCACGAACAAGCCGAGCGCGCCCGTCGCGACGCGGACGCACGATCAGCGGCAGAGCGCTGGCTGGCGCGCAAATGGGGCGACACCCGTGCAGGTCTCGATCGTCTGAGCACACTCAGCCGCGACCTGGAGAAGCTTCACCGCGAAGAGGCGAAGCTCCTGCACGAACGCGACGAGCTCGTGTCATGGCTCCGGGGTCGAGGGCAGACCTGGGTTGCGTTGAGCTCGCGGACGAAGCTCAGCCGGCAGGCCCTGATGAAGAGGGGCGTGATCCCTCAGTGAGTCGTGCTCATAGGTCGATAGGACCCGGTGACGGCACATAATCAGGCAGACCGCCATCAAGGATGCGTTGCACCATCCCGACGGCACGGTCGCTGAGTCCATCGCCCGGGTAGTAGTCCTCGTAGAGGTCCTCCGCGGCCTCGAGCGACGCGACATCACACAGGCGGAGCAACTGGCGGATGTCGTTGGTGTCCCGGCCGGGCCTATTGGCGCGGAGCTTCATCGCGAGCAACGCCTCCTTGGAAGCCACCTCGATCGCAATGCCGTTCTGGTCGAAAATCGTCTCCCACTCGACCTGGCGCCCGAACGTTGGCAACGCATCAGCTTGCTCGACTCTGAAGTTCAGCCACTCAGGAGCCCACCCGTGGCGATCCGCAACGCGCGCGGATGCGGCAGCCACCGCTTCATCGCTGCCGGGCTGAATATGCAGCGAATCGAGATCCTGCGTGGTGCCGCGGTCGAAGTAGCGAAGCGCAAGTGCGGCACCGCCAACAAGACGGATGCCGGCGACCTCGTTTGATTCACGCAACTCCGCGATGAGTTCGCGGAGTCGGTCGATGATGTCGTCGCGGTTCAGCGAGGTCGCCACGCTCAGACGCTCGCGAAGGTGTCACGCCATACGTGCACGCCTCGTTGTGCGAACTCCTCCGGCACCTCGGACTCTGGTGGCGCAGGGTCGGCTGGATCGACGTCGAGTGTGCGAGGGGTGCTGAGGTGCCTATCGGGCGCGTTCACCCAATCAGGCGCTGGCAGACCCTCCTCGCGTAGTCGCCATGCCACAAGGCCAGCGATCGCCGCATCCCATACGGGATCCTTGGTCGACTCCGGCTCAGCCAGCCCGAGCACGCCACGGACGAGCCCTCGTTCGGCGACGAGGTTGTCGTTGAGCTGCAGCAGCGCGCGCAACGCGCGGTCCTTGTCCTTGACGCTGAGCTGCTCGCGGATCTCCACAGCAACCGTCGCGGCGTCGTCCCGCTGGGTGGGTGCCGAGTACAAGCGGTGCCCCGCACCGGCGAGCAAGCGCTGGATAGTGCTGAACTCTGCATCGCGGCCACCTTCAGAGCGAGAAACGCTGCTCTGATCGAGGTGGGCGCGTTCAGCGAGTTGCTGCTGGGTGAGCCTGCGGCTCTTACGGGCAGCGCGCACGAGTGTCGCAGCGGCGGTCATGAGCACCTCTCGGATTATGTCGTTGACAACATATTCTACGCGACAGCGTCAAGAGCCGGCTGCCAGGACCCGAAATTCGACCGCGTGGCCAATCGGTCGCCGACGCCACCTGGGCCCGATCTGCACGCCTAGCTCAGTCGATCGATCCTCGTGGCACAGTTAAGGCACACTAACCGGCGACACCCCGTGCAGATCGATGCAGGAACATGCCGGCGAGCAGGATCCGACCATCCTGAAAACCGCGGAATTACGCGGCAAAACGGCCCATACGCGCCTCAGAAAATGAGAGTTCGAATCCCCCATCCTCCGCCACTGTGATCCCAGTGTTTTCAAGGGGTCGCGACTCCTTGGAAGAGAAGCAGACGCGTAGCGTCCGGCGACCTTGACGCCCCTGCCTCCGCCCACTGCTCGCTCGGGTCGCCCGCTGAGCGACCGCTGAACGCGCGGTAGAGGCTGCGCTGCGCTCCTTTTTTGACGAATGACCCTGCGGCGAGACAACGATCCGCGCGCACAAGCGCGCGCTCGGCGCGGGCCATTCCGTCGTTGGTGGTTCTCGACGCTAGACAGCGACGGGCGACAGCTCCTCATTCGGGTTGCACCGGTGATTTCGGCAATCGTCGCAATGCTCGTCGCGCTCATGCTCACTCCTCACTGAAACGCGAGCAAGCCACGGCCGGCGGTATGCAATGGCCGACGCGGTGGGATCTCCTGGTGCCCGAAAACGCCCGCTGATCGACCGTCAACCGACACCAACGACCGGATCAGAGCGGCCAAAGAGCTCGGCCTCTTCACTGTCGGGGATTGGCGCTAGCGTCGATTCGTGATCGAGATTGCCCGAACCCGCCGCACGTCCAGTGCCTCGGCCTCGCTGTTCTTCGAGCGCTGGTGCGCTATCGAAACACACCCCGAGTGGGCGCCGAGCATGGAGTACTTCAAGCTGTCAGAGCCCTTCGGCGTGGGCGCCCGCGGAGTCCTGAAAGCGGTCGGTGGCCAAGAGACGCCGTTCCGCATCACCACGGTGGGGCCGGGCTTCGTCTATGCCGACACCACCGAACTCGATGGGGCCGAGTTGACCGTGCACCACGAAGCCGTCGAAGGGCTCGACGGCACCGAGGTCACACTGTCTGCATGGCTCGACGGGCCAGGCGAAGCGCAACTGGCAAGGGAGATGTCCGACGAAGTTCAGCACAGCCTTGAGCACGACCTGGCCGCGCTCGCAGCGCTGCTCGAGAGCTAACATCAGTCGGCGAGCCAGGCGATGGTGCCCGCGGACGCGAAGACACGATCGAACGAGCGCTACTGGTTCCTGAGCGCTCAGCAGACCGTCTCAGGTCGCCCGTTCGCGGACCGGCGTACGAACGTGCTCGGCCGCACCCAGACGGCACTTGTTCGAGGAGTCCACGGCACCCACTCGCCGTCTTCGAGTTCACGGGACGAGTTGTTCGCCGCCTCGAGGATCTCTGGCCGCATCACTCGCTTCGGAATGGATCCGGCCCACATGCGCCGTCGGGAAGGATTCAAACCGTAGCGGGCACGGCCCGTTGCCCCATTGAGTTCCCGAAGTGGCAGCGCCGCCGCCGGATCATCGATCGACTGGGCTCGGCAGCTCAGAGGGTTCTGGGAGAAGATGCCCTGTGACCACCTCTGCCAGCCATTCCTCGCACCGCAGCCGCAGCATCGTCCTCGTCGCGTTCGCGGTGTACCTCGCGCTGCTGACGGCTTATCGACCTGATTCGCACGCCCACCGACCCGGTGGGCGAACGGGTGGTCAGCGCGCCCGGGACGTCGACGACCTCGCTCCCGACCCGCAGCCGCCCAGCGACGACGAGGTGGATGGTCTCGGGCGAGTCATCTTCGACGTCGACCGCGCAGGGGTCGATGGGGCCGGGTTCCGCCCATCGAGTATGCGTTCGACCCTCCGAGCGCCGTCAAGCGAATCGATGCTGTCCCCCGAACGGGGGACACGGTAGGGTGGGCGACGTGAGCTCGCGGGGACCCTGGGAATTGGCCCCCGTGCGACACCAATCTGGGGATCTCTGGGGCTGGGGCCACTGACTCCCTGTGCGCAACTACCTGCGCATGAGACGGTCCCTCGGACGCCGCAACTAGAGCTTGTGGCGTCCGAGGGACCTTTGCCTTGCCCGCGTGCGTCACGCGCCCGCTGGGGACAGGCTCGACGCTGGGGACATCGTTGTGACGCTCTAGCAGCGCGGGCCCGGCGTCACCACACTATTCGGCGGATCCCTTTGAGACCAACCGTCTCAAAGGCCAGGTGTCTCCACCGCGAGCGGCGGTTGATGGCGTTCCGCCAACGACTGTGTCATTCGCCCGGAGGGCCGTCCCGTGGGTGGCCGCGTATCCGACTGTGCTGCGCGAGGCCCGCGGGCGGACCGGCCTGCGTGCGGTGACGTGGCGGGCCGTGAGGGCTCGGCGATTTCGCTTTGACCTCTCGGGACGAGCGCCAGTAGCTGCACCGGATCTTCAGCGGCGTGCTTCAGGGAAGGGCGAAGGTTCCCTCTCCTACACCCCACCAACTCGAGCCCCGACGCGGAACCTCGAAACGGAGTGACGCCATGCTCGGCCCGAGTAGGTGAGATACACGACTCGACCGGCGGTCGCCGCGATGAGGAGGACGCAGGCCAGCACGAGCAGCCATCCGATATAGGTGAACGCCATGCCCAAGACGCCGAATCGCAGCGCCGAGTCCGCGAGCAGCGGTGGCAGGAATACTCTGCCAAACCTTCCGGCCACCGCGGATCCGATTCCCGCAAGGACGGAGCCGGGCAGCAGTTCTCGAAGGCTGACCCGGCGATTGACGACGATCCACGAAGCGACCCACCAGAGCGCACCCCACAGCGCAACCTCGGCGATGAACTCGATCACCGGCAACGGTCCGTCGTCGCGAATGATGACGCGCGTCGCGACGACCACCGCGATTCCGATGACGACAGCGGCAACCGCCGCCAGCCACCGCCAGGCGAACTTCAGGCTGACGGCGGGCGTGCGCCAGATCCTGCGAAGGCTCCGTTCCAGGGCCCGCGCGAACGAGGTTGCGGCGATGACGAGGAGGATCACCCCGATGACACCTGTCGCGCGAAGCTCCTGAGCGCCGCCCGGCAGCGACTTCTCCAGAGTCTCGGCCGTGGCCGCATCGAATCCCATGTGCTCCGCGAAGATCGCGGCAGTGCGAGTGTCGAGTCTGGACTGCACAGCGCCCACGACGATCAATATGGGCAGCACCGACGTGAATGTATGCGCCGCGAGGGTCATGCCGCGATCGATAAGGCCCAGATCAGCGAGATCGCGGGCGACTCGCAACACGAATCGCCCGGCAGGTGAGCGCGCACTGCTGCGGACAAGACGACTCCTGGTCCACCGAGCCATAGGCGCACCTCACGATCTGAGACGACGTCCCGATCCAGTCAGAGGCTACGCCCAAAAGACAACAGCAGAAGCGTGGGAGAAAGAGTGTCCCGTTCTGGCTACGCGACCCGCTCAGGGAACAGGTCGTGGATCAGCGCCTCGATGCGCCGGCGGATCTCGTCACGGATCGGTCGCACAGCCTCGATCCCCTGTCCGGCGGGATCGTCGAGCTCCCAGTCCTCATAACGCTTGCCGGGGAAGATCGGGCACGCGTCGCCGCAGCCCATCGTGATGACGACGTCCGACTCCTTGACAGCATCGACTGTCAGCACCTTCGGCGTGTGGCCCGCGATGTCGATGCCTTCTTCTGCCATCGCCTCGACTGCGACCGGATTGATGACCTCTTTGGGCGCGGACCCCGCGGAGAGCACCTCGACATCGTCGCCCGCGAGCGCACGGAGGTACCCGGCAGCCATCTGCGAACGGCCGGCGTTGTGCACGCAGACGAACAGAACGGTGGGCTTGTCACTCATAGAGGGCTCGCTTTCTCTCTCTAGAGAAGCATAGACCGTGGTCTATCTATATTCGAAGCCGCGGGCGGGCGATCGCGTCGTGCATGCTCAGACGGCGTTCACCGTCGTGCTGCGTCGCTCGATGAGGAGCGTGTCGCGCCACGCGCCCGCGTGGGGGCCGACCCCTGACCGGGCGATGCGCTCACGGCGGCCCACCACACGGAATCCCGCAGCCTCATGGAGTCGGAGGCTCGCGGCGTTCTCAGGGAAGATGCTCGACTGGATGGTCCAGATTCCCGCACCCTCGGCAGCGGTGATGAACAGTTCAAGCAGGCGGCGGCCGATGCCTTGCCCGCGCGCGTCTCGGCTGATGTAGACGGAGTGTTCGACGACACCGCAATAGGCCGGACGTGAGGACACGGGGGAGGCGGCGATCCAGCCGACGAGAGCGCCACGCTCGTCGCCGGCAACGAAACGCAGCTCCGGCAGCTTGCCGGCGTCGAACGTCCGCCAGGTCGGAGTGGCGACCTCGAAGGTCGCCTCCCCGTCCTCGATCCCTTGTGCGTAGATCTCCTCGACCGCCGGCCAATCGGCCGGCGTCATCTCGCGCACTTCCGTCATCAGCAGCATCCACCGCCGTTGCCGGCATCGGTCGAGCAGACACCCGTCGCGGGAAGCTGGAGTTCGACGTTCGACGCCGACGCGACATCCCCAGCGAGCCACGCCGCCACCGAACGCACCTGCTCGTAGCCGGTGGCGAGAAGGAAGGTCGGCGCCCGCCCGTAGGACTTCATCCCCACGATGAAGAATCCCTGCTCCGGGTGCGTCAGCTCGCGGAAGCCGTGCGGCTCGACGGTGCCGCAGGAGTGAACGTTCGGGTCGATGAGCGGCGCGAGGCGCTTGGGCGCTTCGACGATCTCGTCGAGCTCGAGGCGGATCTCGCGGAGGATGTCGAGGTTCGGCCGGAAGCCGGTGGCATTCACGACGATGTCGGCCTCGTGGGTCACGACCTCTCCGCCGCGGTGCCCCACCAGCTCGACGGCATCGCCCGCGCGGCGGGCGCGGATGATCTCGAAGCTGTCGACGAGGGCGATGTCGCCACGCTCCACGGCCCGGTCGACGCGACTCCCGAGGCTCGCACGACCGATCAGCTCATCGTCGGGCGAGGACGAGACCCGCGCGGCCCTGGCATTGCGGATCAGCCAGGTAGCCGTGGTGCCGGCCTCCTCGCGGGCGAGCTGCACGAGGGCGAGCAGCGTATTGGCCGCAGAGTGACCGGCCCCGACGACTGTCACACTCCGGCCCGCGAACTCGGCACGATCTCGGCCGAGCACATCGGGAAGCGCGGGAGTGACACGGTCAGCGATATCGGCCAACCCCAGCAGCTCGAGTCCACTGGAGGAAAGCGAGTTCGGAGAGAGGTAGGTGCCCGACGCGTCGATCACGGCGCGCGCGGCGACGTCTTCGACCTCGCCGTCCGCAGTTCGGATCCGTAACGCGAACGGCGTCGTAGCGCGGCGGGCCGTGCGGGTGCGGTCCATGCCCTCGCGCGTCACGCCGATCACCTCGACACCGAGACGGATGCGCGGTGCGATCTCCTCAAGAGCAGCCAGCGGCGCGACGTACTTCTCGACGAGTTCCGTCCCCGACGGCGCCCGCTCGGGGTCGGGCATCTCCCACCCTCCGTCCACCAGAAGGCGGCGCGACGCCGGATCCACGAGGTGCTTCCACGGGGAGAACAGACGGGTGTGACCCCACGAGCGCACACTGGCGGCGACCTCGCCGCCAGCCTCGAAGACCACGAAATCGATGCCGCGTTCGACGAGGTTCGCAGCGGCGGCGAGCCCGATCGGCCCCGCACCGATGATCGCGACGGGCAGAGTCGACAGCGGGCTGGATTCAACGACTCGGGGGCTCAGGTCGAGCAGGGTCACAACGTCCTCCCATAGATATTGATGAACTTCGATACCCCGATTCTGGACCCATCTATCGACACCTGTCAATATCGACTAACCTCGATATATGACCACGATGCTCGACGTGACGGATGTCACGGCCGGCGTGTGCTGCACACCCCTCGTTCGCGAGCCGCTGACGGCCGAGGAGGCGGAGCAGCTCGCCCTCACGATGAAAGCGCTCGCCGATCCGACCCGGCTCCGACTGCTGTCCATCGTCGCTGCGTCAGAGGACTCCGAGGCGTGCGTCTGCGACCTGATCGAGCCCGTCGGACTCAGTCAGCCCACGGTTTCCCACCACTTGAAGATTCTCACCACTGCGGGATTCCTCTCCCGCAGCAAACGCGGCACCTGGGCCTACTTCAAGCTCGTGCCGGGTGCGCTGGACCGCGTTTCGCAGCTCCTCGTCGCCTCGTGACTCACGCCGCACGCGCCGCCGCCGGTGAGTTCCTCGGCAGTGCAGGACTCGCCGCTGTCGTCATCGGGTCCGGCATCGCCGCCCAGCGCCTCTCCCCCGGTGATGTCGGACTGCAGCTGTTCGAGAACGCCTTCGCCACCGCCCTCGGCCTCGCCGTACTGATCCTCGCCTTCGCGACGGTCTCGGGATCCCATTTCAACCCCGTCGTCACGCTGGTCGACATCACTCTGCACCGCCGGAGGTGGTCGACCGCGGCGGTGTACCTGCCCGTCCAGGTGCTCGGGTGCATCGCCGGCGCGGTGCTTGCCAACGTGATGTTCGACGTTCCCCCGGTCGCGTGGAGCACCACCGACCGCTCGGCGTGGCCGCTGCTACTGTCCGAGGTCGTCGCGACCGCCGGGCTCATCCTCCTGATCTTCGCCCTGGTGCGGACCGGCCGTTCACATCTTGCCGCGCCCGCCGTCGGCGCGTACATCGGTGCGGCCTACTTCTTCACGTCGTCGACGAGCTTCGCGAACCCGGCGATCACCGTCGGCCGAATGTTCAGCGACACGTTCGCCGGAATCGCTCCGGCCTCCGTGTTGCCCTTCATCGGAGCGCAGCTGCTCGGCGCCGCGCTGGGATATGCAGCGGTCCTGTTGCTGTTCCCGCAAGTGACACCCGAGCACACGGTCGCTCGACGCTGAGGGAGACTCCGAACGGCAGGCGCCTGGCGACACTCGCCGTGCTCAAGTCGCCCCCTCCGAGGTCGCACGACGGACACGCCGTCTCGCGGGGTCGTCCGGCACGCGACCGGTTCATTCGTGCTCCGGAAGCAGCGGCGTCGACCAGCCCGGATCGCGGCCGAGCTGAGCGGCCCGCGAGACGGATGCCGCGCCGAAGCGATCGCGCACCGCGTCGAGCACCGTATCGAGGCGCACGCCGTCGTCCCAATCGATCGGAAGCTCCGGCGGGACGCTGTCGAGACGGCCGAGCTGCGACAGCGAGACGCCGATGAGGGTGATGCCGCGTTCTGCGATCTGCGGCTGCGCGGCGGCGAGCAGTCCTTGCGCGACGGCGAGGATCAGTGCGGTGCGGTCGGTCGGTGAGCGGAACGAGCGGGACCGGGTGGCCTTCGCGTAGTCGCCGTAACGGAGCCGCAGCACGACGGTGCGGCAGACGCGGTCGCGGTCGCGCAGCCGACGGGCGAGCCGATCGACGATCTGCGTGAGAATGACCTCCAGCTCTTCGGGCGTCCGGGGACGGGTGCCGAGGGCGCGCTGCGAACCGATGGACCCGCGGCGACGCGTCGTGTCAACCGGCCGCGGATCCCGCAGCCGGGCGAGTGCGTGCAGGTGCGCGCCGGCCGCCTTCCCCAGCAGCCTCTCGGCGGTCGCCGCCTCGAGCTCCGCAAGCTGACCGACGGTATGGATGCCGAGCCCGTGCAGCTTCCCGGCGGTCACGGCGCCCACACCCCACAGACGCTCTACCGGCAGCGGGAGCAAGAACTCCTGCTCCCTGTCGGGCTCGACCACCAGCAGCCCGTCGGGCTTGCTGACGGCGCTGGCGACCTTGGCGAGGAACTTGGTTCGGGCGATCCCGACGGAGATGGGCAACCCGACCTCCGCACGAACCCGCTCCCGGAGGCGCACGGCGACCTGCTCGGGGGTGCCCACGATGCGCCGGAGCCCTCCGACTTCGAGGAACGCCTCGTCGATGGAGAGCCCCTCGACGAGGGGCGTCGTATCCCGGAAGATCGCGAAGACCGCCTTACTGGCCGCCGAGTACGCCTCCATCCGCGGCGGCACGACCACCGCTTCCGGGCAGAGGTCACGCGCCTGTCGGCCGCCCATCGCCGTACGCACCCCGCGAGCCTTCGCCTCGTAGCTGGCCGCCAGCACGACGCCGCCGCCGACGATGACGGGCCGGCCACGCAGCGCGGGGGCATCGCGCTGCTCGACCGAGGCGTAGAAGGCGTCCAGATCCGCGTGCAGCACGGTCGCCTCGCCTCGCATACAGCCCCCTCCATCGAACATTTGTTCTGATCATGGTGGCACCGACCGACGACATCCCTCCAGAGTCCGCGCGCGCAGGTCGGGGCCATTACGCCTCCTGCGCCGGATGCGCCAGGGGGTCCCCGATCTCCCGACCACTTCCTAACGTGGAAACCGGAGCGACCACCCCGGTCGACTTCCGAATCCATCCCTCGCATGAAGACAAGGAGCACTCATGTCCTCGAGTTGGGACGCCTGGGACTACCGTCAGTCGGTCGACCGCGGGGCCGGTTCCCGCGACCTGGTGGGCTACCACGTGCACGCCACGGATGGCGACATCGGAAAGATCGACGAGGCGAGCAACGACGCCGGCAGCAGCCGGCTGGTCGTGGATACCGCGCCGTGGATCTTCGGGCGGAAGGTGATCCTTCCGGCGGGGACGGTCGAGCGTGTCGACGACGAAGACGAGAAGGTCTACGTCGACCTGACCAAGGACCAGATCAAGAACTCTCCGGAGTGGGATCAGTCCACGACGGGTCAGGATGACGGGTACCGTGGCCAGCTCGACACCTACTACGGCGGCTTCTATCGCTGATCGGAGGGCTGCCATCCTCCCGCTATGACAAGACGGGGTGCAGCCTTACGGCTGCACCCCGTTTCTCGGGGCTCAGGGTCAGCCCTGCTTCGGCACCCGGTTCTCCGCGCTGACCATCCATGCGTACTGCTCGAGCTTCTCGATGATCTGATGGAGCAGATCCGCGCTGGTGGGATCCTCCTCGTCGACCGCGTCGTGCACGTCCCGGCAGGTGGCGACCGTGTTCTCGAGTCGTTCCGTGATGAGGTCGATCACGTCGGCGGTGGCGATCTCGCCCTGCGGGAACTCGGGAAGGCTGGTGGTTTCGGCGATAGTGTCGCTGCGCCCGTCGGGAAGGGCGTGGAGCGCCCGCATCCGCTCGGCGACGGCATCGCTGAACTCGCGAGCCGACTCGATGATCTCGTCCAGCTGTCGGTGCGTGTCGCGGAAGTTCTTGCCCACGACGTTCCAGTGAGCCTGCTTGCCCTGGGAGGCCAGCTCGATGAGATCGACGAGCACCTTCTGAAGGTTGTCGCTCAGCGCGGCCGAGGCGGTGAACCCGCTCTCGGCGTTCTGTTCCTTGGTGAGCTGGGCGCCGCGGGGAGCGCGCCGCTTGTTGCGTGTGGCGGACGTGGTGGAGTTCTTCGTCGTTGTGGCCATGGGGCCGACCGTACGGACGGACGCCGACTCACGCGCAGGGATTGTGCCCGATCGTCGGTCGTGCTAGTCGCTCACCGACCCGCCGCCGAGCCCCCGCGACGAACCTCAGGTGGAGGCTGCGGAGGTGACGCCCTCACCGATCGGTCTCGGTCTACCGACCTGAGCCTGGCGGAACATCTCGGTCCAGCGGACCCCGTCCCAGTAGCGCTCGCTCCCGTGCACGGGGGTGGGATACCACCCGGCCTTCGCCGCTGCGGGTGCCGAGTCGCACATGGGGATTCCTTTCGTCGTACAAGGGCCGGGGCGACCCGCCCCTGGACGCCGTGCATCCAGGGGCGAGCCGCCGCAGTGCTGTGGGCCGGGTTCCCCCGCGTAACGAGTACGCCCCCAAACCAGCACCGGCTAGAAGACGGCGGGTAGCGCCGTCGGCTCGCCAGCCCCACACACCGGCAAGGACCGAGGCCTTCGGGTCGGCCTCGATGCGACGAACGCTCCGTCTTCTATGGAGACTCTATAACTGCCCTATGCGTGGTGTATAGGAGCCTCAAGGTGACTCTCAGCATGTTCCCTGGCCGTGCTAAGGTGCCCGCATGGCGCGCCCCTACGGAGACCCCGTCGAGATCATCACCGCTCCCGTTCCTGCGCAGTCGCCGTTCATTCCGGCCGACGCCAAGATCGTGGTCGGCGCCGTGGCCCCCGCATCCCCGGATCCGATCCCGATCGTGCTGCTGCCGGGATTCGAGTACCGGATGCACGAGTGGCGCCACCCCGAGACGCACGAGATCCACTGGCGACTCGAGCGCCGTCGGGCGTCGCGGGTGTCCGACGACCAGTAGGTCTCCGCTCAGCGAGCGCGGATTCTCGCCGCGCCGGGAACGGTGAGAGAGTCGGAGCATGGCGAACAAGGACCGGACCGCCGCGACGTATCAGCGCAACGCCTTCGCGCCGAGCCTGATCGCGGCGATCGCGCTCTTCCTGGCGCCCTTGCTGATCGGCGGCGAGTGGTTCCTGCTGATCCGGTTCATCGTCGCGATCCTGGCCGTGATCGTCGCGTGGTTCGCATTCCAGGCACGGCACTGGTGGTGGATCCCGGTGTTCGCGGCGATCGCCGTCCTGTGGAACCCGATCTTCCCCTTCGCTTTCGACGGGCCCGTCTGGACCGCCGCGCAGCCCGTCGCCGCCGTGCTGTTCCTGGTCGCGGGGGCGACCATCCGGACCACCCGGAGCTGACGGCACGCCGCGTCAGTACGCGAGGATCTCGTCCAGCAGCGCGCGCACACGGCCTTCGATGTCGTCACGGATGCTGCGAACCGTGACCATCGGCTTGCCCACGGGGTCTTCGAGCGGCCAGTCGAGATACCGCCGGCCCGGGTAGACCGGGCAGGAATCGCCGCATCCCATCGTCACGACGACGTCGGCCGCGCGGACGACGTCGTCGGTGAGCGGCTTCGGGAACTCCCCGCCGACGGACACGCCGATCTCGTCGAGCGCCTGGACGACCGACGTGCGCAGTTCCGGCCCGGGCGCCGAGCCGGCGCTGCGCACCCCCACACGATCGCCCGCGAGGTGCCGGAGGATTCCCGCGGCGAGCTGGGACCGCCCCGAGTTCTGCACGCAGACGAACAGCACCTCGGGTCGGGCGGGCAGATCACCCTGGGCGCGGCTGAGCGCTTCGAGTCGCGTCGCCGCGAAGGCGGCGGTCCTCGACGCGAGGAGCGGCGAGGTCGATCCGGTGGCGAGGAGGTCGTAGCTGTTCTGAACGCTCGCCCTCACGGTCTCGGCACTGAACGTACCGCGGAACCGCAGCGACAGATCGTCCACGATCCGGTCGAGATCGGGCTCCGACGACGCCGAGTCATCGGCGCCGACGAGCGCGTTCACCCGATCGATCTGATCCGGCGCGATCGAATACCAGACGCGTCGTCCGTCGCGCTCCCTCACGACGACGCCTTCGGACAGCAGCGCCTTCATATGGTGGCTCACGGTGGGCTGCCGGAGGCGCAGCGCGTCGGCGAGCTTTCCGACCAGCGCGTGCCCGCCGTCCGCGTCACGGATCAAGCGAAGGATGCGGGCACGGGTCGGGTCGGCGAGGACTGTGAGTCCGCGCTGGGCCGCGCCATTCATAGATGGGATTCTATCGACGCTCGATGGTCGACGAGGCCCCACCCTGTCACCCGCGATGGTGGTCGTCGGCGTCTTCGAGCAGCATGCCGACAGACGTTGCGCACGCGTCGCCGCGCCAGGCCTCCCGTCCCTCACGGACGGCGAAGACCGCGATCACGAGTCCCGCCACCGCATCGGCCCACCACCAGCCGAACATGCTGTTGAGCACGAGTCCGAGCAGAACCGACGCCGACAGATACGTGCAGATCAGCGTCTGCTTCGAATCGGCGACCGCCGTCGCCGACCCGAGCTCGCGGCCTGCGCGCCGCTCTGCCAGCGAGAGGAAGGGCATGATCACGACGCTGAGCGCGGTGATCACGATGCCGGCCGGGCTGTGCTCGACGTCGACCCACAGGATCAGAGTGAGTGCCGACGTCGCGGTCACGTACGCGGCGAGCGCGAAGAACGCGACCGCGATCACCCGAAGCGTGGGCCGCTCCCAGCGCTCGGGATCGCGACGTGTGAACTGCCAGGCGACAGCCGCCGCCGACAGCACCTCGATCGTCGAGTCCAGCCCGAAGGCGATGAGCGCGCCCGACGACGCGATGGTGCCGGCGGTGATCGCGACGATCGCCTCGACCACGTTGTAGGCGATCGTTGCCGCGACGATCCAGCGGATGCGACGCTCGAGGCTCTTCCGTCGCTCGCGGGTGAGGATGCCGGCGCTCATACGCACCCGCAGGTCTCGCCGGTGCAGCACGCGGGATCGACCGACAGGACGACCTGCAGCAGCTCGTCGAGCGCCGGCGCGAGGTGAGGATCCGCGAGCCGGTACGACGCGCGTCGACCCTCGGGAGTCGCCTCGACCAGACCGCAGCCGCGCAGGCACGCGAGCTGGTTCGACATCACCTGACGCGACACGCCCACGGCGTCGGCGAGATCGGACGGGTACGCGGGGCCCGTTCGAAGCGCCAGCAGGACGGCGCTGCGCGTGGGGTCGGCGAGCGCGTAGCCGAGCCGCGCGACGGCGGCGGTGTGGGACACAGTGGCGGTCGCCGATGTCATGGCCGCAATAGTACAGCGATCGCTGTATCGAATCGACCTCACCCGGCGCCCACGCTCACGCCCTCGAACTCGTGTCCTCGGAGATGACGTGGCATGCGAGCCTCACGATGCTCCGCGCACCCCGGCCGCGCGGCGTGACGCGGCCGGTTCAGGCGCCGAGGCCGCGGCGCAGTGCGGCGAGACCGTAGTCGAACGCGCCGTCGACGTCGCCGCCGAGCCGGAAGGCTCCGGCGAGTTCCATGTGGATGAACCCCGTCGCCCACGCGGTCACGAGGCGCGCGGCGTCGAGGGCGTGTTTCTCACCGGCGATGACCGCGGCGCTGTCGACGATCGTCATCCCCGCGCGATCGAGCAGCTCCTGAGGAGCGGCGGCCGCGAACATCAGCCGGAATCCCTCCGGGCGCTCGTGCGCGAGCGCCCGGTAGGCACGGGCGAGACCTTCGAGAGAGCGATCGGATGCCTCGAGCCGGCCGGTCAGGTCGTCGACGGTCGCGGCGGCGACGGCCTCGAGCAGGGCATCGCGATCCCGCACGCGCTTGTAGAGCGACGGCGCCCGCACTCCCACGCGCTGCGCGACGCTCTGCATCGTCAGGCCCGTCGGGCCGGACTCCTCCAGGATGTCGCGTCCCGCCGCGACGATCTCGGCGTACGAGGTGCGTTCCGGCGTCGGCATGCAAGCCTCCTTCGATGGCTATTGACAGTAGCCATGATAGCTACGTATCGTAGCCATGCCAACCCGGAAAAACCGACGGCTCCCGCGAAGGATCCCCCATGAAGCTCGCATCCCACCTGCACCGCATCGGCAACGACATCGTCGCCGCCTACCTCGTCGTGACGGACGACGGCGTCACCGTCATCGACGCGGGCCTTCCCGGCCACTGGAAAGACCTCGTGCGCGAGCTCGAGGGACTCGGCCTCTCCCCCGCCGACGTCAAGGGCGTCGTGCTCACCCACGGAGACAGTGACCACATCGGCTTCGCCGAGCGCCTGCGCCGAGACCATGGCGTGCCCGTCTACGTGCACGCGGACGATGCCGAGCGCGCCCGGACCGGCGAGAAGCCGAAGGTGTCGACGGGGCCGATGAAGCTCGGGCCGACGCTCGGGTTCTTCGCATACGCGCTGCGCAAGCGCGCGATGCCGACGACCTACGTGTCGGAGGTCGTCGAGGTGCACGACTGCGATGTGCTGGATCTGCCCGGCTCCCCCGTGATCATCGGCATGCCCGGCCACTCGCCGGGCAGCATCGCGGTGCACATCCCCGTCGCCGACGCCGTGTTCGTGGGCGACGCGCTCACGACGCGCCATGTGCTCACCGGCCGCGAGGGAATGCAGCCCGCGCCGTTCACCGACGACCCCGCCGAGGCTCTGGCATCGCTCGAACACCTCGCCGGGCTGCAGGCCTCGTGGGTGCTCCCCGGTCACGGCGCACCCTGGAAGGGATCGCCCGCCGACGTCGCGGCAGCCGTTCGGGTGGGTGCGGCCTGAGCCGCATCCACCGCGACACCCACCGCCGATCGCTGAAACCCGGGACCCTCGGCGAGACCGGGGACGTGACCCCTGGTCTCGGCGAGAATCCACGGTCTCGACGTGGACGCGTCGACTCAGACCGGCCGTGCGGCGGCGAAGAGGTTCGCCGGGTCGTAGTCGAGCTTGAGCTGACGCAGCCGCGCCCACGCCGCACCGAACGCCACCGAGCGATCGGCGCCGGGAGCGTCGACGAAGGTCAGGGCGAGCGCATCGACCCGCCACGCCACCATGGCCGCGACACCCGCGCGCACCGCAGCCGTCGCAGGGGCCACGGCCTCGGGCGCGGGCACCATCGCGATCGAGTGCACGAGATACTCCCCGTCGAGCGAGGCGATCGCGCCGCCGCCCTCCGGCCGCCGATTCACGGCGCCGCCGAGGTGACGCAGCTCCTGGACGAAGATCCCCGGGGTCTGAGCCGCCTCGACGAAGGCGTCGACGGCACGTGCCGGCAGCTCCCTCAGCACCGCGTGCCACGTCACCGACGGCGAAGGCTCGGGCGGGTCCATGTGCACGCCGACGAGCGCGGGCGCGGGGATGCGGGCGAACGTGTCGACCTCGGGCTGCAGCGCACGGAGCGGTTCGAGCAGAGCGGATGCCGCGGCATCCGTCTCTTCGATCGCCCCGTCGATCACGACGACCGACCGACCCGACAGGAACGGCGGCAGCTCGGGCATCGGCGGGATGTGGAGGATGCGCAGGGTGGTGGTCGCGGTCTCGGGCGCGGACTGCGTCCACTGCGCCCACGCGTGCGAGACCTCCGAAGCGCGCGACGCGTCCCACAGCAGCATGCCTGCGAAGACCTCCGCGAGCGGGAGCAGCTCGATCTCGATCGCGACGACGACGCCGAACGAGCCCGATCCGCCGCGCAGCGCCCAGAACAGCTCGGGGTGCTCGTCGGCGGTCGCGCGCACCAGCGAGCCGTCGGCCGTCACGACCTCGACGGCACGCACCGCGTTCACGGCGAGGCCGTGCGCACGGGCATAGAACGACAGCCCGCCGCTGAGCGAATACCCGACGACCGACACGTCGCCGGCGCTGCCGTGGAGGGCCGTCAGTCCGTGCGGGGCGGCCGCCTCGAGCACGTCGTTCCAGAGCGAGCCGCCGAGCACGCGCGCGGTGCGCGTCTTCGGGTCGACCGTCACGCCGCGCAGCGCCCGCAGCGAGACCAGCACGGTATGTGCGAGGTCGGTGTCGCTGAGCGCGCCCGCACCGTGGCCGGTCGACTGCGGCGCGATGCGCAGCCCCGAGAGCGTCGCTGCACGCACGACGTCGACGACGTCCTGCGGGGACTCCGGGATCACGACGGCGAACGGATGCTGCGCCACGGCGAGATTCCACGGCGTCCGGGCGGCGTCGTACCCGGCGTCGCCGCGCAGCAGGGCGCGGTCACCGAGAGCGGCGCGCAGCTCGGCCGCGGCGGCGGCCACGGCAGCGTGGGGCACGTCGAGGGCGAGGTCGTTGAGGGACATGGAGATGCCTTTCGGTGAAGGAGCGCAGCGGAGCATCACGACGGGCTCCGTCCGCGTGGCCGCGCCACACGCGGCGGCCACCCCACGAAAGAGCGGGCTCCGCCGCCCCAGATACACGGCGGCGCGAATCCGGCTCAGCTCTCGAAGTCCTCCGGCTCGACCTCGTCGAGGAACCGCTTGAACTCGTCCAGCCGCTCCGCCGCATCGGTCTCGGTCAGCACGTCGGGCACGCCCGCCTCGGCCAGCACCGCGTCGGCCACCCAGATCGGCGCACCGACGCGACACGCGAGGGCCACGGCATCCGACGGACGCGCGTCGACGATCCGCTCGCCCAGCGCCATCGACAGTGTGATCTCGGCGTAGAACGTGCCGTCCTCGATGCGGGTCACCTCGACCTTGACGGCCACCGCATCCAGGGCGGTGAGGATGAGCCCCATCAGATCGTGCGCGAGCGGTCGCGGCACCTCGGCGTTCTCGACGGCGACCAGGATCGAGGTGGCTTCGAGCTGACCGATCCAGATCGGCAGGACGAAGCCGTCGCCGGGGATCTGGTCGACGGGCTTGAGCAGCAGCACGTGCTGCCCCGACGCGTCGAGCGCCACACCGGCCACCCGGACCTGGACCATTGCGCACCCCCTCGGCTCGCGGCATCCGTCGGCGCCGTCTTCTCTCGGCCATCGTAGGCACCGCGCGCGCACCCGGGACAGGGGGTGCGCGCGCGGTGCGTTCTCGAGGGCCGGGTCGGACGACGATGACGTGCACCGTGCTCGTCGTCGCCGCACTGCAGGGTGATCAGACGGCCGCGGGCGTCCACTCCGACACGCGGGTGAGCGCCTCGACCTCATCGGCCGTGAGCTCCACGCGGGCGCCGTCGAGCAGATCGGCGACCTGCTCCACGCGCGATGCGCTCGCGATCGGGGCGGCCACCGTGGGCTGCGCGCGCAGCCACGCCAGGGCCGTTGCCGCGATCGAGACGCCGTGGGCGCGGCCGATGCCCTCGAGCGCGTCGAGGATCTCGAGCCCCTGGGCGGTGGCGTACTGCGACGCGGCGCCGGCGCGCGGGGAGGACTGGCCCGCAGCATCCGTCGACCGGTACTTCCCGGTGAGGAAGCCCTTCGCGAGCGAGAAGTAGGGCACCAGGCTCAGGTCGAACTCCTGCGCGAGCGGGATGATGTGCTCCTCGACGTCATTGCGGTGCACGAGGTTGTAGTGCGGCTGGACGGCCACGGGCAGCGCACTGCCGGCGGCCTGCGCGAGACCGACCCACTCGCGGATGCGGTCGGCGCTGTAGTTCGAGACCGCGGTGTAGCGCACAAGTCCGTCGGTGACGAGCTCGCCGAAGGCGGCGACGGTCTCCTCCAGGGGAACCGCCTCGTCGTCGAAGTGGGCGTAGTAGAGGTCGATCGCGTCGACGCCGAGGCGCTTCAGCGACGCTTCGGCAGCAGCCCGCACGTTCTTCGCCGACAGCCCCTTGAATCCTGGGTGCTGGCTGACCTTCGTCGCGACGACGACGTTCTCGGGCCTCCGCGCCGCCAGCCACTCGCCGATGATCGTCTCGCTCTCGCCGCCGGAGTTGCCGTCGACCCACGCGCTGTACGAGTCCGCGGTGTCGATGAAGTTGCCGCCGCCGGCGTGGAACGCGTCGAGGATCGCGAACGACGCGTCGCGGTCGGCCGTCCAGCCGAACACGTTGCCGCCGAGCGAGAGGGGAAGGACGTCGAGGGAGCTGGTTCCGATGAAGGTCATGCTTCGAGGCAACCATGGGGTGCGCCGATCGCTTCCCCGATGACGCGACATGACGCCTCGCGACCGGCCGCGGCATCGGCCGTGGCGCGAGTGCATTCACCGGAATGGATGCTGCGCGCGTACGGTTGCAGACGACATGCAGCGTTTCGGAACCCTCTCGTTCGGACACTATGGCCCGCTCGGCGGCGGGCGACAGCTCACCGCCGCCGACTCGATGCTGCAGGCGATCGACCTCGCCCAGGGCATGGACGAGCTGGGGGTGAACGGCGCGTACTTCCGCGTGCACCACTTCGCGCGCCAGCAGTCCTCCCCCATGCCGCTCCTGGCCGCCATCGCCGCACGCACCGAGAACATCGAAGTCGGCACCGGCGTCATCGACATGCGCTACGAGAACCCCCTCTACCTGGCTGAGGAGGCGGCATCCGTCGATCTCATCTCGGGCGGCAGGCTGGCGCTCGGGGTGAGCCGCGGCTCACCCGAGACCGTCGTCCGCGGCTACGAGACGTTCGGCTACACCGGCTCGGAGGACCCGCGGGGCGCGGACCTCGCGCGCGAGCACTTCGACCTCCTCCTGCGAGCGATCGACGGCGAAGGGCTGGCGGAACGGGATGCCTCGTCCCCCTTCGGCACCGGCACCACCGGGCTGCAGCGCATCGAGCCGCACTCCCCCGGCCTGCGCTCCCGCGTGTGGTGGGGCGCCGGCAACCGCGACTCCGCGGAATGGGCCGGCCGGACGGGCGTGAACCTCATGTCGTCGACCCTCCTCACCGAGGCCGACGGCACCCCGTTCGACCTGCTGCAGGCGCAGCAGATCGACGCGTTCCGCGCCGCGTGGCGCGAAGCCGGGCACGCCGGAGAGCCGCGGGTGTCGGTGAGCCGGTCGATCTTCCCCATCACCACCGCCGAGGAGCGGATGTACTTCGGCGGTCGTCAGGACGGCGACCAGATCGGGGTGATCGACGGCATCCGCTCGACCTTCGGCAAGACCTACGCGGCGGAGCCCGACGAGCTCGTCGAGCAGCTCAAGGAGGACGCCGCGATCGCATCGGCCGACACGCTGATGCTCACGATCCCGAGTCAGCTGGGCGTCGAGTTCAACCTGCGCGTCGTCGAGTCGTTCGCCAAGTACGTCGCACCAGCGCTCGGCTGGCAGTCCACGCGCGTCTGACCGGATTCCCTCTCTCCTCGAGGCGCCGCGGAACCCCTCATCGTCGCGCGGGCGGGTTCTTGACCGGTCGGTCAGTCGGGCGTACCGTTCGAATCGACCCCCGATCGGGAGCCATCTGATCTCGAAAGGAGGAGATCCGAATGAAGAAGTGGACTCGCTGGGAGGACTGGGTCGCAGCCGGTGTCGGCCTCATCGCCGTGGTGTGCGCGTTCGCCCTGCCGCAGATGGGCGCGTCGATGCCGTGGATGCTGATCGTCGGCGTCCTGCTGATCGCCGCAGGTGTCGCCAACCTCGCGATGCCGGGGATGGTGGCGATGGAGTACGTGCAGCTCGCGCTCGGCGCGCTGCTGTTCGTGGCTCCTTGGCTGGGCGGATACGCCGACATGCAGTCCGGCGCCGCCTGGGTCAGCTGGATCGGTGGAGCGGTCGCGGTGATCGTCGCCGCGCTCGCCGTGAGACCCGCCATGCACATGCACGACCAGGCCCTCCCGCACTGAGGTGCGAGCCGAGACGGGGGCGCCGGATCAGACCGACGCCCCCGCCGACCTTTTCCAGGACTCGACATGACCCGCAGTCGCGAGAGCCGCACGCTGATCCTCGACGCCGCCGAGCGCCTCTTCGCAGAGCGCGGCTTCGATGCCACGCCGACGACGGCGATCGCCGACCTCGCCGGTGTGCCCAAAGGGCTGCTGTTCTACTACTTCCCCACCAAGACCGATCTGCTCCGCGCCCTGGTGGGTGAGCGCCTGGACCTGGATCCGATCGACACCTCCGGACTCATCGCGCGCGGGGATCCGGCACAGACCCTGCTGAACGTGACGGACCGATTGCGTGAACTGCAGGCAGAGTCGGCGGTGCAGCGGGTCATCGTCTGGCGCGAACACCGCACGCACCCGGAGGTGCGCGAGAAGCTCCACGACTACCGCAGTCAGCTGCAGGCGCTCGTCGAGCGTGTGCTCGGCGCGAGCATCCTCCACCCGATCGCCGCGCGCCGGGTGCGCACCGCGGCGGCGGCCTGGGTGGCGATCATCACGACGCCGACGCTCCTCGACCGCCTCGGCGAGGAGGAGCCGATCACGGGTGAGGAGGAGATGCCCATCGACTCCGCGGAGTCGGCGGACCTGCCCGCCCTCGCGGACCTGATCTCGGCCGGCCTGCGCGACACTGCGGTGTGAACCCGCCGACGGGCGTCAGTCGAGCGTCTCGATGCCGGTGATCCGCAGCTCCTCGACGTCGAGACGCGTCTGGATCTGCGTCACGACGGCATCATCCACCGCGCCTTCGCGGCGCAGGCGATAGAGCACCTCGCGCTTGCGATCGAGCACCGCGATGCGCAGCCGCGAGTACTCCTCGTCGCGCTCACGGGGCGAGGGCAGCGGGGCGGGCGCCTCCAGGAGAGCCGTGGCCGTGGCGGATGCCTCTTCCGCCGCCTCCGGCCGCTCTGCGCCCGCTCGGGACAAGCCGGCAGCCGTCGCCGCATCCGGCACGGCGTCACCCGTCTCCCCTATCCTGCGGTCGAGGTCGGCGATCTGGCGGTCGACCTCCGCCTGCTCTCGCGCTTGCGCGCGCTCGTTGTTGCGCTCGAGGAACTCGTAGTAGTCGCGAGTCAGCCGATCTCGCGTCTCCTCGCTGATGCCATGGTCGAGCGCGATCTCCTTGACCGCGGTGAGAGCGGCACCCGTGATCGCGCGCTCGGCGAGTTCGAGCTCCTTCTGCATCGCCATGTCGTCGGGCAGGCGCGCCCACCGGACGACCGTGGGCAGCAGAGGTCCCTGCACGAGCAGCGTCAGGAGGATGACGCCGGCCGTCACGAAGATGATCTCGTCGCGGCCGGGCAGTGCCTCCCCCGAGGCGGCGGTCAGCGGCACCGACAGGGCGATCGCGAGCGACACCGCACCGCGGAACCCGGCGACGGCGCTCACGATCCGCGCCCGATAGGTCGTGCGGCGCAGACGCTGCGAGGGCCGGCGATCGAGCAGGCGGATGATCATGACGGACGTCGTCTGGAAGACGAACCGCGCGACGAGCAGCACGAGCCACACCGCGACGGTCATCACCGCCAGCCAGCCGATCTCGCGGCCGGGGATCTCATGAGCGACGGCTTGCACCTCGAACCCGATCAGCACGAACAGCGAGCCGTTGAGCAGAAAGGAGCCGAGGGGCCAGGTCCATGCGGCCTGCCGGCGCGAGGCGGCGGTGCTGATGCGCGGTTGGATGTAGGCGATGATGAGGCCCGCGACCACAACGGCGAGCACGCCCGACGCGTGAATGAGCTCGGCCACCAGAAACGCCGTGAACGGCACCAGCAGCAGAGCGATATTGAGGTTCAGCGTGTTGCGGGTGCGTCGCATCACCAGGTAGGCGAGACCCGCGACGACGATACCCGCGGCCGCCCCGCCGACGTACGACAGCGCGACGAGGCCGGTGACGTCCAGCGGGGTGTACGTGCCGCCGACCGCCACTCCCACGGCCACCCCGTAGATGACGAGCGCCGTGCCGTCGTTGGTGAGGCTCTCGGCTTTGAGGTTCATGAAGTTGCGACGCGGCAGCATGCGGCCGAGCGCCGCCACCGCGGTCGCATCCGTCGGGGCGACCGCCGCCCCCAGGATGAGGGCGGCGTCCCACGGCAGGCCGAGCAGGTACGCGATGCCGGCGACGGCGAACGCACTGGCGACCACCAGCGCCGTGCTCATCAAGAAGATGCCGCGGAAGTCGCGGCGGATCGACCGCAGTGAGGTGGTGAGGCTCTCCCAGAACAGCAGCACGGGAAGGAACAGCAGCAGCACGGTCTCAGGCGGCAGTTCGATCTCGCGAACCTCGGGGATGAATCCGAGCGCCAGCCCCGCGACCACCAACAGCAGCGGAACCGCCACCCGGAGCCGGGGCGCCAGGATCGCGCCGGTGAGCACAGTGATCCCGACGAGCACGGTGACTTCGAGTCCGTTCATGCGCGGTCTCCCTTCAGTGCAATGATCCACGCAACCGCGCACGGGGCGAAGGGATTCCCGATGCCGGCGGCCGCAGGGCCTGTCTCAGTCGGCGGCCGCGCGGGTAGACTCCGGCCTGTCGAGGCGATGGAGGCGACGCGGATGGACAGCACGGATCTGGCCGATCTGATCGACGACCTGACCGCGAAGGCGCGCGACGCGTCGAGCGGGCGCGCCGCGCGCACCATCCGCGGCGGTCATGAGCACGCCCTGCGCGAGACCGTCATCGCGCTGTGCGCCGGTCACGAGCTCGCCGAGCACGAGAGCCCGCACGAGGCCACGTTGCAGGTGCTGCGCGGGCGGGTGCGACTCCTCGCCGGCGACGAGGCGTGGGACGGAGCATCCGGCGATCACCTCACGGTGCCGCCGCAGCGCCACAGCCTTGCTGCGCTCGAGGACTCGGTCGTGCTGCTGACCGTCTCGAACCGCGTGCCCTGACACTCGGCCTCCGGTGCCCCGCCGCCTGGCCCCGTTCAGGGCAGTCCCGTGACCGAGACGCCGAGCCATTCTGCGAGTTCGGCGATCTCGGCACGCACCATCTCGGATTCCTCGGGCTCGAACGGCAGGAACTCGTGCAGCGCGTTGATCTTGAGCACCTCGCGCTCGCGGTCGACCTCGGCGTCGAGCATCCCGACGAATCGGTCGCCCATCAGGATCGGGTGCGCGAAGAAGCCGTATCGCCGCTGGGCCTTCGGCTTGAACTGCTCGAGCACGTAGGTGAACTCGAAGACCTCCTCGAGCCGCTTGCGGTCGAAGAGCAGGCTGTCGTACGGGTTCAGGAAGGCCACACGACCGCCGGAGTCCTCCTCGTCGAGCGCGGCGAGCGCTTCGGGGTCGACGCGATACTTCGTGGTGCTGCCCTCGACGACGGCGGGTTCGCCGGTGTCCTTCGCGACGCCGCTCCAGTGCCAGTGGGGTTTCGTGAGTCCCGCCGACTGGAGTCGGCGCGCCGCCAGCAGTTCAGCGGCCTCGTCGTCCGCGTACACGGGCAGGTCCTGCGGGTACACGCGCGCGGCGAGGTCCCAGACGCGGTGCCGACCTTCACGGCCGGTGACCGCGACCTCGCCCTGGCGCAGCAGGAAGTCCAGCATGTGGGGCACCTGGTTCGATCCCGACCAGCCGTCGGGCGCGCGGCTCACCTGTGCCGTGTCGGGGATGTCGCTCGCGAGGAGTGGACCCTCGGCGCGCAGCCGTGCGAGCACGTCGGCGCGGAACCCCGCGTTCGCCTCCAGCCACTGCCGGCTGCTCTCGCGCTGCGGCCACCGGCGCATCGCCGGAAGCATCAGCGGCAACAGGCTCATCGGCCGGAACGTGCCGTCGAACTCGAAGAGCAGCCGGTCGTCCTCGACGACCTTGCGCAGCTGACCCGGCTCATACGACCAGCCGATCCTCGACCACAGCACGGTGTGCTCGCACGGCGCGATCGTCGCGGTCGGGTCGATCTTGATGTAGCCGAGCTGCTCGGCCACCTCGACGACGTCACCGGGCCGCTCGGCGTCGAGCAGCTGCGCGCGCACCACGATGCGCCGCGCCTGATCCCGCGTGAGCTGATGCGCCGTCACAGCGTCGCGATGCTCTTCTCGATGACGCGGGCCGATGCTGCGGCCCCGTCCTCGCCGGCATACGCGGCGCGCACGCGCTCGGCCGCGGTGCGCATCCCCTCGTCCGCCAGCAGCCGCCGCACGGCGTCCGCGAGCGCGGGCGTGCCCGCCTGCTTCGGCGTCAGCGCGAGAGCGTTGCCCTGCCGGACGCACTGGTCGACGTTCCAGACCTGCTCGGGCTGGAGCCCCATGCCCACGAACGGGATGCCGGCAGCGCAGGCCGTCTGCACCGTTCCCTGCCCGCCGTGGAGCACCGCCGCGTCGACGAGCCCGCCGAGGCGGTGCGCCGGCAGGAGCCCGGTCACGTGGACGTTCGGAGGAAGAGCGTCGTCGTCCCGCAGGTAGTGCTGCACCGGCGCGATCACATTCACGGGAAGCGTGCCGAGCTGCGACGCGGCCGCGAGCACCATCTCCCGGTTCGCCGACGAGCCGAGCCCGAGGTAGACGAGCGGCTCGGAGCGCTCCGCGAGCTCGGCCACGATGGGCGGCATCGGCACGTCGATGTGGGCGAAGATCGGTCCGACCCGCTGGTAGGCGGCAGGAAGCGTGTAGCCCTCGAGCTCCCAGGGCATCACGGTGAGGAGGTTGTGGTCGGCCTCGAGCAGCGACACCACGGTCGTGAGAGGCGGAACACCGTTCGCCTTCGCAACCCGGCCGAACGCCCGGGGCGCGAGCGGCAGCCGGTTGTAGGCCAGGCGCAGCGCGCTCGTCGCCACGCGGTCGAGCGCGTGGGCGATCCGGCCGCTCCCCCGCACCATCCCGAGCCGCACGGTCTGGGCGACCTGCGGGCGAGTCAGCGCGAACGGCACCGCATAGAACAACGGCACCTTCTCTGCCCGCGCCGAGATCATCGACGTCACGTTCGACCCGATCACGACGGCTGCGGCTTCCGTCCGCCGGATCAGCGCGCGCTCGGCGTCCACCCGTGCGGACACCAGCTGGTCGGTGAGCGGACTGCGCAGCGTCTTGCCCTGGTCGAACCGCATCAGCTGCTCCCGCTGCGCGGCGCTCATCGAAGGCTCGGTCGAGCGGTAGTCGAAGCCCGCGTCGGTGATCAGATGCGCGAAGTCCGGCTCGTACCCCAGGAACACGGCCCGATGTGCGGGATCGAGCGCCCGCGCCACCTCGATCATGCGCGTCACCTCGGCGAGGTTGAACGTCACGGGGCAGAAGAGGACGGTCGCCATGCCGTCATCCTGGCAGGCGGACCGCCCAGGGCGTCTCAGCGCTCGACGATGTCGCCCGCGTGCACGCCGATCCACGCCATGAGCGGCATCATGCGCTCCATCAGCTCGTCGCCGAGCGGCGTCAGCGAGTACTCCACGCGCGGCGGCACCTCGGGATACGACGTGCGCGCGACGAAGCCGTCCTTCTCGAGGGTGCGCAGCGTCGAGGCGAGCATCTTCTCGCTGATGCCCTCGACGGTGCGACGCAGCTCGCCCCACCGGATGGTGCCCTCGGTGAGGGCCATGAGCACGAGCACGCCCCACTTGCTCATGACGTGGTCGAGGACGACCCGCGTCGGGCACGCCTCGTCGAAGACGCCGGGAATCTCTGCCCGGATTTCCGCAAAACTCACCACCACGTGGGTACCTTACCTCAAAGTGGGTACCCTCCGTCTGGAATGTCACTGGTCGCCGCGGGCGTTGGCCTGGGGTGAGTGCGCAAGGCGCCTCCCCACCGAAAGGACACCCATGACCATCCTCGTGACCGCCGCCGGCGGACAGCTCGGCCACCTCGTCATCGACGCGCTCCTCGATCGCGGCGTCGCCCGTGGCGACATCGTCGCCGGCGCCCGCACGACCTCGAAGGTCGCCGATCTGGTGGACCGCGGCATCCGTGTCGTCCCGCTCGACTACAACGCTCCCGAGTCCGTCGCCGCCGCGCTCGAGGGTGTCGACGCCCTGCTGCTCATCTCGGGGTCCGAGCCCGGCCGGCGCTACGAGGGCCACGTGAACGTGATCGACGCGGCCAAGGCCGCGGGCACCGCGAAGGTCGTGTACACGAGCCTCGCGCACGCCGACTCCGTCGACTTCGTGCTCGCGCCGGATCACAAGGCGACCGAGGAGTACCTCGCCGCCAGCGGCGTCCCCGCCGTCGTGCTCCGCAACAACTGGTACACCGAGAACTACACGCCCGATGTGCTGCGCGCCGCCGAGACCGGTGCGATCGCCGCGTCCGTCGGTGACGCGACCGTCGCCGCCGCGAGCCGTGCCGACTACGCCGAGGCTGCGGCCGTCGTGCTCACCGACGACGGCCACCTGGGCCGCACCTACGAGCTCTCGGGCGACACCGCCGTGTCGTACGCCGACCTCGCCGCGGCCGCCGCCGAGGTGCTCGGCCGCGAGGTCGCCTATGTGCCGGTCTCTCGCGAGCAGCTCGAGGCGGCGCTCGCCGAGGCGGGCCTCGATGCGGGCACCGTCGGCTTCGTCGCCGAGATGGAGGCCGGCATCGCGCGCGGCGTCCTGGCCGGCGCCGACCCGACGCTCGCGCGCCTCCTCGGCCGCCCCACCACGCCGGTCGGCGAGGGCCTGCGCGCCGCCGTGCAGGCATCGCGCGTCAACGCCTGACCCGCCGACAACGAAGGGGAGGGATGCCGCAGCCGCAGCATCCCTCCCCTTCGCCGTCGGCCCTACTGCCGGGTCGCGCGATCGATCGCCATCACGAGGATCACGCGGTCCTCCTTGTCGCGGGGCGGGGTGGAGCTCGGGTTGCCGTACCGGTTCTGGAGCCGCACGTAGAACGCACCCTCGGGGTCGGGGACGACGTCGACGAGCTTGCCCGCGACCTCGAGGTACCGGAACGGCGAGTCGGGGTCGAGGATCGACAGCGACATCGACGGGTTGTGCTGCAGGTTGCGGTACTTCTGGCGGTAGTTCGTGTGCGTGAACCGGACGTGCTCCCCGTCGAACTCGAACCACATCGGGTTGACCTGCACGGTGTCGTTGGGCCGGATGGTCCCGAGGTGCGCGTACACCGGGAGCGCGAGCAGGTGGCGGCGGTCAGCGGGGACGATGTCGTCGACGTGAGGCATGGCTCCAGTCTGCCGTTGCTCCGGAGGCTGAGGGTCGAACGGTGTCACACACGCACCCCCAGGTCGATGCGGTCCCACTCGACGACGTCGCGAAGCAGCTGCCGGTCGTGGGTGGACACGACCACGGCTGCATCCGTCGCCTGCAGCGCCGCCGTCAGCTCGTCGACGAGCGTGAATGAGAGGTGGTTCGTGGGCTCGTCGAGGAGCAGCACGTGCGGGCGCACCGCGAGGGCGAGCGCGAGATCGAGCCTGCGCACCTGCCCCATCGACAGCTCTCCGACGCGGCGCCCGGTCTCCCGCGACGTGAGCAGCCCGAGCCCACTCAGGCCGGTCGCCTGCGACGCCGCGAGCGCGCCGGACGCGACTGCCTTCCCGATCCGCTCGTCGTAGAGCTCGGACGCACGCCGGTCGGGATCGAGCACGGACTCCTGACGCAGCAGGGAGAGACGGATGCTGCCGCCCCGGCGCACCGCGCCCCCCAGGGCACCCGCTTCCTGGGCCGCAGCGTCCGCATCGTGGGAGTGGACGGCGCCGGCCAGCGCCGCCAGCAGCGTCGACTTGCCGGCGCCGTTGGGGCCGGTGACGACGACCCGCGCGCCGCTGTGGAGCACCAGCGAGACAGGCCGCGGCATCCGTCCGTCCAGGTGCACGTCCTCGGCGACCAGCAGCGCCGCCGCGCCGCGGGACGGCAGCGCCGGGAATGCGAACCGCATCGGCGGCGGGGGCACGGTGACGGCGTGCGCCTCGAGCGCGGCGCGGCGGCGGTGCACCGTCTGCGTGATGCCCGCGGCGCGGGTGGCCCGCCCGTGCTTCGGCGATCCCTTCTCCGGCCGCCAGCCGGTCACGAGCCGGTTCTGCGCCGCGCTCAGGTCGTCCTGCAGCCGTGTCCGCTCGGCCTGCTCGCGGTCGTACAGCTGCTCCCAGCGCTCACGTTCGGCCTCGCGCCCCTCGCGGTAGGCGTCGAAGCCGCCGTACACGCGCGGACGATCGTCGGACGTCGGGTCGAGGTCGACGAACGTGTCGGCCACATCGGCGAGCAGCGCACGATCGTGGCTGACGACGACGACGCCGCCTGCCCGCGCGCGCAGCTGCGCCGTGAGGAAGTCGAGGCTCTGCCGGTCGAGGTGGTTGGTCGGCTCGTCCAGCAGCAGGAAGTCGTGGTCCGCGCCCAGCAGGCACGCGAGACGCACGCGATAGCGCTGCCCCACGGAGAGTTCCGCCAGCGGCCTCTTGCGGTCCGTCTCGGCCCCGAGCGCTTCGAGCGCGACCTCGACACGCCGCTCGGCATCCCAGGCGTCCAGCACGACGGCGCGGTCGAGCGCCTCCGCGTACGCGTCGGCAGCAGCGCCTGTCGGGTGATCCGTGCTCAGGGCGACGGATGCCTCGTCCAACGCGTCGAGAGCCGCAAGGGCGTCCGCGATCGCCTCGGCCACCGCGTCGCCCACCGTGCGGCGATCGCCGTTCGGCATCTCCTGCTCGGCGAGCGCGAGGGTGCCCACGCGCGCGATGTCGCCCGCGTCGGGCACGAGCAGGCCGGCGAGCAGGTGCAGCAGTGTGGACTTGCCACGGCCGTTCTCGCCGACGATCGCCATGCGCGCGGAGGGCGTGACCACGAGGTCGACGTCGTTCAGGATCCGGTGACCCGCACGCGAGAACGAGACGCGCGCGGCGGTGAGCTGCGCGCGGTCGCGCGCAGGAGTGTGCGTGAGGGAAGGCATGTGGTGTGTCCACTTCCGAGACCGAGGTCTCTGCGGGCACGCCGGGCCCGGGGGCGCGCGCGTGCGGATGATCTGACGGAGGGCCCGAAGGGGCCGGATGCTGCGGGCACGCGTCGCTCGGATGACTCGACGAGCGACGTGCGGGCGTGGCCGCGCCGTCGGATCAGATGAAGAAGTAGAAATGCACGGGTCGAGCATAGCCGCCGCTGCTGGACACCGCCCGGGCACGAACTACGCTCGGACCATGGCGACGCAGCCCGCACCGGGGTGGTACGACGACGGCTCCGGCAAGCAGCGCTGGTGGGACGGCACGCACTGGACCGACCAGTACATCGACCTGCGCGAGCGCGACACCGCGCTGCGGACGGACGCCGGTCCCGCCGCCTCCCGGCCGGCGCAGGCGGGCTGGTACGACGACCAGCGCGGACGCACGCGGTGGTGGGACGGCCGCCGCTGGACCGGCGAGGTGCGATACAGCGGCCAGGAGCAGGACTTCGCCGGCGTGGTGATCGACGGCCGATGGATCCACTTCGGCGACCTGAGCCAGCCGGTGAGCGAGGTCGCCGCCTCGGCGGACTCGGGCGATGCGCTGCTGCGACGCGCGGAGTTCACGAAGGCGGCGGTCGAGCGGCGGATGTTCGGGCCCGCCGGTCCCATCACGCCGCGCACGCTCAACCGGGCGATCACGCGCGTCGCCCCGCACCTCGTGATCGCGGGCCCGCAGCTGTGGGTCGTGCCGTTCCCGCCGGCGCGCGATACCGAGGCCCGCCGCTTCATCACCTGGGTGAACAGCAGCGCCGACCACTACCGCTACCGCTGACGCATCAGTCGGGAACCGTGAGGGGGAGCTCCCGCTCCTCGTCCCACGGCTCGGTCCACCCGAGGCGGCCGAACAGCGCGTCGAGCACCATGCCCGTGAACCCCCACACCAGGTGCTCGCCGGTCGCATGCCGCACCAGGAATCCCGGGCCCCGCCACTCCTGGCCGCCGCGGCGGATCACCGTGACACCCCGGTTCCCCGGGTTCAGCAGATCGGCGACAGGCGCGCGGAAGACGTCGGCGGACTCCGCCTCGTCGACGACGCGGACCGGTGACGGATGCCGCCACCACGCCAGCACCGGAGTCACCACGTGCTGCGAGAACGCGAGGGGGATGTCGACGAGCTCGCCGAGCACCTCCACGCCGGCGGGGTCGAGGCCGGTCTCTTCACGGGCCTCGCGCAGCGCCGCGGCCACGGGGCCGTCGTCGCCCGGATCGATACGGCCGCCGGGGAAGGCGACCTGGCCCGGGTGCGCGCGCAGCGTCGTCGCGCGCGACAGGAGCAGTACGTCGAGATCGCGCGACACCGCGTGGGCCTGCGTGTCGTGGTCGCTGGGGAGCGTGTCGAGCACCCCGAAGAGCATGAGCACCGCCGCCGGGCGCGGATCGGCCGGTGAGGGCAGATCGAGCAGCGCGCCCGCGCCGGTCGCGGACGCGTCGGCGAGCGCGGAGAGCTGGGCACGCGCGCCGAGGGCGAGACCAGGACGTGCCTCGCCGGTCTGCGGAGTCGACGGCTGCGGCATCCGTTCAGGCTACGCCGCATCACCGACACGCGGTCGCTGCTGAGGGAACCTGCTGTTGACCGCCGCTCGGCCGTGCCGCTACGTTCGCCCCGTGGCGCACCGGCGCCATCGGGCTCACCGCGCCGCGTGTGCCTGCGCTGCTGGGGAGCCGCATGATCACCGTCGAAGGCCTTCGGGCGCTGCACGTCTTCGCCGAGGTGCCCGACGCGGCCCTCGCCTCCCTCGCCGGTGCGGTGGAAGACATCCGGCTCGCGACGGGCGAGTACTTCGCGCACGAGGGCGACACCCGCGCCCTCTTCGTCGTGATCGAAGGGCTGGCCGAGATCACGAAGGTGGTGGGCGCCGAGGAGCGCGTCATCGGCACGCGCCGGCCGGGTCAGTTCTTCGGCGAGGTCCCGATGACCCTCAGCACGCCGTTTCCGGCGAGCGGCCGCGCCGGGGAGCCGACGCGCGTGCTCAAACTCGAGCCCGCGGTCTACTACTCCCTCGCCGCGGCTGCGCCGTCGGTGCCCGACCGGGTCGCGGGGCTCGCGCGGCGCTACCTGGACTCGCTGCAGACCATGGCCGCCGAGCAGCACGAGTACGAGGTCCGGCTCATCCAGCCACGGCGCAGCGCCCGCGCGCATCGCGTGATCGGGTTCCTCACGCGCAACCAGGTCGACTTCGAGCGCGTGGACGTGGATGCCGCCGCCGACGCCGCCCACTACCCGGTGCTGGAGCTCGCGAGCGGCGCGCGGTTCGAGAATCCGACGATGCGCGAGATCGCCGAGGCGGTCGGGCTCGATGTGACGCCCGCAGCCGGCCACTACGACGTCGTGATCCTGGGTGCCGGCCCCGCCGGTCTCACCGCCGCCGTGAACGCCGCCGCCGAGGGTCTGCGGACGCTCGTCGTCGAGACCTTCGCACCCGGCGGCCAGGCGGGCACCTCGACACGGATCGAGAACTACACCGGTTTCCCGTTCGGCATCTCGGGAGACGACCTCGCGAGACGGGCGTTCACGCAGGCCCAGCGGCTGGGCGCCGAGATCGTGGTCACCCGCACGGTCGAGGCGCTGGACCCCGAGACGCGCGAGCTGACACTCGACGGCGGCGACGTCGTGCGCGCCGAGGTCGTCATCCTCGCGACGGGCGTGGTGTGGCGGACGCTCCCGGTCGCGGGCGTCGACCGGTTCCTCGGCAGCGGCGTCTACTACGGCGCCGCCCGCAGCGACTCGGCCGTGGCGCAGGGCGCGGACGTCTGCATCGTCGGCGCCGGGAACTCGGCCGGGCAGGCGGCGCTGTTCTTCAGCCGGCACGCACGGTCGGTCACGATGCTCGTGCGCGGCGAGTCGCTCGAGGCGAGCATGTCGCGCTACCTCATCGACCAGATCGCGGCGATCCCGGCCATCCGCGTCGAGACGCGCAGCGAGGTGGTCGGACTGCACGGCGGCGATGCGCTCCGCTCCGCCGACATCGCCGACCGGCGCACGGGCGCCGTCGCGGAGCGCGACGTCGACGTGCTCTTCGTCATGATCGGGGCCGACGCCGAGACCGCGTGGCTGCCGGCCGAGATCGCCCGCGACGCGCGCGGGTTCGTGCTCACCGGAGCAGATGCGGCGGAGTCGGGCTCGTGGCGCGAGGGGCGCCGCCCGTTCGCCCTCGAGACGACCGTGCCCGGCGTCTTCGCGATCGGCGACGTGCGGTCGGGTTCGGTGAAGCGCGTCGTCGCCGGCGTCGGCGAGGGCGGCGCCGCGATCGCGTTCACGCACCAGTACCTCGCCCTCGGCGCGGCCGGTACCTGACGCCATGCACAGCATCGGAGGATTCGCGCGACACGCCGGGTGGCGGCATCCGTCCCCCTGCATGTCGCCGAAGACCTCCGACGCTATGCCACCGCCACCGGCGCGGACTCAGCCGCGGAAGTAGGTCTCCGCGACGCGGGCGAGGTCCCACAGGTCGCTCACGCCGGCGAGCTCGCGGGCCGAGTGCATGGAGAGGATCGGGATGCCGACGTCCACGGTGCGGATGCCGAGGCGGGTCGCCGTGATCGGGCCGATCGTCGATCCGCACGGCACTGCGTTGTTCGAGACGAACTCCTGGCTGGTGACGCCCGCCGCGGCGCACCACCCGTTCCAGGCGGCCGCGCCCGCGGCATCCGTGGCGTACCGCTGGTTGGCGTTGATCTTGAGGATCGGGCCGGAGCCGAGCACCGGCTGCACGACGGGGTCGTGCTTGTCGGCGTAGTTGGGGTGCACCGAGTGGCCCACGTCGCTCGAGACGCACCAGGACGCGGCGAGCGCACGCAGCTGCTGCTCGCGATCGGCGCCCAGCGACAGCCACAGCCGCTCGAGCACGTCCGACAGGAAGGGACCGGCCGCACCCGACCGGGTGCCCGAGCCGACCTCTTCGTGATCGAAGACGGCGAGCATCGCGATGTGGTCGGCGTCGTGGCCGTCGGCCGCGTTCTCGAGCGCGACGACGCCCGCGTGCACCGATGCCAGGTCGTCCAGGCGGCCGGAGGCGAAGAAGACGTCGTCGAGCCCGAAGGTCGCACCGCGCGCGGCGTCGGCGGTGACGACGTCGTAGCCGCGGATGCGCGCGGCGTCGACGCCCGCCTCACGCGCGAGCTCCCCGAGGATGTCGGCGGACTCGGCCTCACCCAGACCCCACACCGGCTGGGTCTGCGACTGCTTGTCGAGGGCGAGGTGGTCGTTGACCTCGCGATCGAGGTGGATGGCGAGCTGCGGCAGCCGCAGCAGCGGGCCGGTCGCGGCGAGCACGTCCGTGCCGTCGTCGAGCACGAGGCGACCCGCCAGCCGCAGTTCGCGATCGAGCCACGAGTTGAGGAGAGGGCCGCCGTAGATCTCGACGCCGGCCTGCAGCCAGCCGAGCCTGCCGGTGGTCGGCTTGGGCTTGAGCTTGAACCCCGGCGAGTCGCTGTGGGCGCCGAAGATGCGCACACCCGTCGATGCCGACGCGCCCTGCGGCACGACCCACGCGATCGCCGCGCCGTCGCGCACCACGACGAACTTCCCACCGGCGGGAGCCTGCCATTCGGCCGCCTCGTCGAGACGCGTGAACCCCGCGTTCTCGAGTCGGCTCGCGACCTCGGCAGCGGCGTGGAAGCTCGACGGCGACGCCGCCACGAACGCGGCGAGATCGTCGGCGTGCGCGAGTGCTGCGGGGCGGGTGGGAACAGTGGACGAGGGCACGGATGAGCCTCCTGTAGACGTGCGGCGGGTGCTTCGATCGTAGTTCGGAGGACCTTCCCAGGCGGCCCTGCAACCCAGGATCCGACCCCTTGATCTGGTCTTTTCGAACATTCCACTCACATGTAACGTTCAGGTAACGCACCGGAAGCGTCCAGAAAGGCCCGGGAGACTCGGGGACTTGTGCCCGCCCGAACGGTCACGACGCGCCTCCCGATGGCGCATTTCGCTGATACGGAACCCGGTCTTATATGCGCTCCCACACGTCTCTTCTGCCCGCACGTCGCACTCTCCGCCGCGCCGAACGCCGCCTCCGCCGCCGCCCGGTGCTCGTCGCCGCGACGCTCGCAGTAGGCGTGCTGGCCACCGCCGCGTTCAGCACGGCGACCCCCGCATCGCAGGCCGAGGCGTCCGGTTCGCTGACCGCTTTCGCGCTGGCGTCGTACTCCACCGCGTCCGTCACGGCCGAGACCGCCGCCGCCCCGAGCGCCTTCGAGAAGACGCTCGCCGACGCGGACGCCGCGGTGACCGCCGCGACCACCGTCGCCGCCGACATCGCCGCGTCGGGTCTGGACGTCGGCACGCCCGACACGACCGTCGACACCACCGAGCTCGAGGGCGCCGTCGCTCAGCTGAAGCGCGCACAGTCGCTCCCGGCCGAGTACACGACGGAGGTCACGGATGCGGTGACCACGCTCTCCGCTTCGGTCAACGAGCAGGCGCAGGGACTGCGCGGCAAGCTCGACGCCGCGATCGCCCTCAAGGCGCAGCGCGAGGCGGAGGAGAAGGCCCGCAAGGAGGCCGAGGCCGCCGCAGCCGCCAAGGCCGCCGAGGAGGCCGCGGCGGCAGCCGCGGCGAAGAAGTCGTCGGCGCCGCGTTCGTCCGGCGGCGGTGCGCCCGTGTTCGCCACCGGCGGCGCCGTGGGCGGCACCAGCCCGGCCGACGCGCAGGCGACCGCCCGATCGATGCTCGGAGGCTACGGCTGGGGCGACGACCAGTTCGGCTGCCTCGTGTCGCTGTGGAACAAGGAGTCGGGCTGGAACTACCAGGCCTACAACCGCTCCAGCGGCGCGTACGGCATCCCGCAGGCACTGCCCGGCAGCAAGATGGGCAGCGCCGGCGCCGACTGGCAGACCAACCCGGCGACGCAGATCGCCTGGGGCCTCGGCTACATCTCGGGCCGTTACGGCAGCCCCTGCGGCGCGTGGAGCCACTCGCAGTCGACCGGCTGGTACTGATCACAGCCCACCAAGCTCATAGGCGATCCATAGCGCTCGCCTGACAGCCTCGAAGAGGGCACGTCCAGACTGTGGACGTGCCCTCTTCGTCGTCTCCGCCGTCGGCCGCGCCGCGCCTGCTGTACGTCGAGGACGAGGCCGAGATCGCCGGCATCGTCGTCGAGATGCTGGGCGATGAGTACGACGTCGACCACGCGTCGACGGGCGAGGAGGGCCTGCGCCTTGCACTCGGGCGCCGCTACGACGTGATCGTCGTCGATCGCCGCTTGCCCGGGATGTCGGGCGTCGATCTCGTCGGCGCGGTCCGCACGGCCCGCATCGCGACGCCCGCCCTCATGCTCACGGCGCTCGGCGCGGTCGACGACCGTGTGACCGGGCTCGACGCCGGCGCCGACGACTACCTCGTGAAGCCGTTCGACTTCGCCGAGCTGCGCGCGCGGCTGCGGGCGCTGCGCCGCGGGCGCGGAGCCGGGGATCGCCGCGAGCTCGGCGACTGGGTGTTCACCCCCGCCTCGCAGGCGCTCTACTCCCCCGCCGACGGCCGCATCCCGCTCACGCAGGCCGAGTCCGAGCTGCTGGAGCTCCTCACCTCGAGCCCCGAGCACGTGTTCTCGCGCGACGAGATCCTCGCCCACGTGTTCCCCGGCGGCTCGGCCACCACCGTCGACACCTACGTGCACTACGTACGCCGGAAGTCGACGCCCGAGATCATCGAGACCGTCCGCGCGCGCGGTTATCGCAGCGGGACGCCCCGATGAGCGAGCGGACGGATGCTGCCACCGCCGCCGACCGGCGGCGCGTGCAGCAGGCTGCCCTGCGTGCCGGGGTCTGGGTGGCCGTCGCCGCGGCGGCGGTCGTCGCGATCATCACGACCGTCATCGTCGCCGTGATGTTCGCGACCTCGCGCCCCGAACACGGTCCGCCGCACCCCGGCCCGGGCGGTGGAGGATGGGACGGACCGGGCGATCGGGTGATCGACCTCGACGACGTCGTTCCGCTCGCGATCCTGATCGGCCTGATCGGCGTCGTCGCGCTGGGCTTCGTCGCCTGGTGGGCGTCCAAACGGGCGGCGCAGCCGCTGGCGGACGCCCTCGAGGTGCAGCGCACCTTCGTCGCCGATGCCAGCCACGAACTGCGCACGCCCCTCACCACCCTGACCAGCCGCATCCAGCTCGCGCAGTATCGGGTTGAACGCGGTGGCGACGTCGACGCCGTCCTCGCCGACCTGCGCCGCGACGCGGCGGTGATGGACGCGGTGCTCACCGACCTGCTGCTCACGGCCGAGACCGCCGGCGCCCGCGCCGGCGACGACGACGCCGTGGCATCTGTGGCCACCGCCGCGCACGACGCGATCGCCGTCATCGAGCCGAGAGCCGTCGAGCGCGGCGTCGCACTCGTCGCCGACGCATCCGCGGATCTGCACGTCGCCGCCGACCACACGTCGCTGACGCGCGCGGTGATGGCGCTGCTCGACAACGCGGTGCGCTACTCCCCCGCCGGCTCGACAATCACGGTCCGCGCACGACCCGCCGGCCGCCGCGTCGAGATCAGGGTCGTCGATGAGGGCAGCGGCATCGCCGGCATCGATCCCGATCGACTGTTCGCCCGCTTCGCCCGTTCGAACGACGCGCCGGGCGGTGACGGGCGACGTGGCTTCGGGCTGGGCCTCGCTCTCGTGCGCGACATCGTCACGCGCTTCGACGGCAGCGTGCGCGTGGAGAACACGTCGCCCGCCGGGACGACGTTCCTGCTGGATCTGCCCTCGGGCGGCCGGCACACGCGGGAACGCTGAGCCTTCCGAGGCGGGAACTTATGAGAATGCCCAGATCGACCGACTCTTTGAGCATTCTTGGAACCGCGGCGGGACAGTGTGGTCATGTCCGACAGCACCCCTGAGAACCCCGCCGGCACGCCCGACGAGGCCGCACCCACCGAGCCGGTCACGCCCGAGCCCGCCCCTCCCGCACCTGCGGCGCCCACCCCGCCGGCGACACCCCTCCCGCCGCAGCCCCCCGTCGCGTCTGCGCCCGCCGCGCACGAGCCGGCCCACGCCGTTCCGGCCGAAGCGACCGCCCCCGCACCCGCCGGGGAGAAGGCGCCGTTCCTGCGGCGCACGTGGGTCAAGGTCACCGGTGCCGCGGTCGCCGCCGTCCTGCTCCTCGGCGTCGGCTTCGGCACCGGTTGGGCGGCGGGCAGCTCTCGCGGACCCGCCGGCGGCCCGGTCGGCTGGAACCAGGACGGCAACGCGCCGGGCCGGCCCGGAGACGGGTCCGGGCAGCGCGGCGGCCCCGACGACGACTGGCAGAACGGCGGTCCCGGTCAGGGCGACCCGCGCGGCGACGGCTCCGACTCCGACTCCGACACCGATTCCGGCACCGATTCCGACGGGTCCTGACCCTTCCCCACCCACCCGAATCCTGAGGAGCAGTCATGGCGACGATCGCGTCACCGACCGCACCGGTCGGCCTGCGGCATCCGGCGGCCGTCTCGACGGGCCCGCGCCGTGCGGCCGCGTGGAATGCCGGCGCGATCGTCGTCATCTGGCTGACGAGCCTGTTCGTGGCGGCCCTGTGGGTGTCGGGCGGCGGAGTCGACGCGGTCCTCGGAGGCGGCGCGGAGGCGCTCAACGCGGTCGGGCGCCTGTGCGGCCTGGTCGCGGCGAACCTCCTGCTGTACCAGGTGCTCCTCATGGCGCGGGTGCCGCTGTTCGAGCGGGGATTCGGTCGCGACGGCATCACGAGGATGCACCGCATCGCCGGATTCTGGTCGTTCTGGCTCATGCTCGCGCACATCGCGCTGCTCGTCGCCGGCTACGCTGCGGTCGCGCAGATCAGCCCGTTCGTGCAGCTGTGGGAGTTCGTGTGGGAGTACCCCGGCATGCTGCTCGCGACGGCGGGCGCCGTGCTCATCGTGCTCGTCGCGGTCACGTCGATCCGGCGGGCACGGCGCCGGCTGCGGTACGAGTCGTGGCACCTGCTCCACCTGTACGCGTATGTCGGCGTCGGCATCGCGCTGCCGCACCAGCTGTGGGCCGGCGCCGACTTCACGGCGTCCGCGTGGGCGACCGTCTACTGGTGGACCCTGTGGGCGCTCGCGGCCGCCGCCGTGGTCGTGTTCCGGCTCGGCGTCCCGGCGGTGCGGTCGTGGCGGCACGGTCTGCGGGTCGCCGCCGTCGAAGCCGACGGCTCGGGCGGTGTGACAGTGCGGATGAGCGGACGCCGGCTCGATCGCCTCGCCCCACGCGGCGGCCAGTTCTTCGTCTGGCGCTTCCTCGACGGCGCGGGGTGGTCGCGCGGCCATCCGCTCTCCCTCTCCGCGGCACCCCGCGGCGACGAGTTCGCCATCTCGGCACGGATCGTCGGGGACGGCACCGCGCGGCTCGCCAGGCTGCGCCCTGGCACACGGGTGCTCATCGAGGGTCCGTACGGCCGGATGACCGGAGAGGAGCGCCGCGGGCGCAAGCTGCTCCTGGTCGGCGCCGGCGCAGGGGTGTCCCCACTCGTGTCGCTGCTCGAGTCCGAGCCGTACGCCCCGGGCGAGGCGACGCTCGTCACCCGCGATTCGACCCCTCACGCCGCGCTGCGGGGCGCCGCCATCGCCGCGCTCGTGCGTGATCGCGGGGTGCGGCTCGTTCGGCTCGACGGGCCGCGCGCGTCGTCCGCAACGCCGTGGCTGCCCGCGTCGCACGCCGCATGGAACGGCGCCCAGGCCCTCCGCCACCTCGCGCCCGACCTCGCCGAGTACGACGTGTTCGTCTGCGGTCCGCAGCCGTGGATGGATGCCGTCACCCGTGACCTGCGTGCGGCCGGCGTCGCACCGGCCCGCATCCACACCGAGTCCTTCACGATCTGAGGCCGTCATGCACCGTTCCAGGAGTCCGCGATGAAGAAGATCGTCTACGCCGTCCTCGCCACCATCAGCGGCCTGGTGCTGCTGTTCAGCTACCGGACCTCGCACATCGACGCGATCCAACCGGTCGCCGCAGACACCGCGAGCACCTCGTCGAGCTCATCCGGCTCGTCCGGCTCGTCCGGCTCGACGGGCAGCGAAACCGACAACGGCACTCAGACCGGCAGCGGCGCCCAGACCGACGCGGGCTCGAGCGACTCGAGCGATCCGGGCGCCGGGTCGTCGACCGGACTCTCCGACGGCACCTACACCGGCTCGTCGGCGAACACCCGCTTCGGCCCGGTCCAGGTGCAGATCACGGTCTCGGGCGGGCAGATCACCGACGTCCAGGTCCCGGAGTACCCGTCGGGCAACCCTCGCGACCGCCAGATCAACCAGCGCGCACTGCCGGTGCTCGTCGCCGAGACCACCGCCGCCCAGTCCTCCGACATCGACATGGTGTCGGGCGCGACGTACACCAGCCAGGGCTACCTGCAGTCCCTGCAGAGCGCGATCGACCAGGCCCGGGCATGAGACGTCCGCCCCGGCACGTGGAGGTCGCCGACATCATGGGCACGGCGATCAGCGTGCACGTGATCGGTGACGTCGACTCTCACGTGTTCGCCGCCGCCACCGCCGCCCTCTTCGACGAGCTGCGCCTCGTGGATCGGGTGTTCTCGCCGTATCGCGACGACTCCGACCTGCTGCGCGTGGCGCGCGGCGAGCTCGCGATGGTGGATGCCTCGCCCTGGGTCGCCGAGGTCGCCCAGGCATGCGTGCACGCAGAGTCCGACGCCGGCGGCCTGTTCACCGCGACATGGGCCGGGGTGTTCGACCCGACCGGGTATGTCAAAGGATGGGCCGCGGAGCGGACCGCCCGCGCGCACCTCGCCCCGCTGCTCGAGTGCCCGGGCGTGATCGCCGCGGGGATCAACGCGGGCGGCGACCTCCAGCTGTTCACCGCGCCGGGAGCGGACTGGACCTGGAACGTCGCGATCGTCGATCCCTTCGACCGCACTCGGATGCTTGCCACCGTGCCCGTGCGCGATGGAGCCGTAGCGACCTCGGGGAGCGCGGAGCGCGGCGCGCACATCATCGATCCGCGATCCGGCCGCGCGGCGACGGGAGCCGCGTCGGCGACGGTGGTGTCGGCAAGCCTCGCCCACGCCGATGTCTTGGCCACCGCGGCTGTCGTGGCCGGATTCGACGACCTCGGGTGGATCGGACGCGCCGGCCCGACGACCGGCCTGATCGTCGACGACGCCGGGCGCGTGCGCCGTTGGCTCGACGGCGTCGAGGTAGGCGTCGACCCGGTCGATCAGGCGGCGCGCAGGATCTTCTCCATCGACTTGCCGCGGGCGAGTTCGTCGACGAGCTTGTCGAGGTAGCGGATCTTCTGCATCAGAGGGTCCTCGATCTCCTCGACGCGCATGCCGCAGATGACGCCCGTGATGAGCGAGGCGTTCGGGTTGAGGTCGGCGTCCGCGAAGAAGTCCTCGAAGGTCGTGTGCTCGTCGATGTGCTGCTTCAGTTCCGCATCGTCGAATCCCGTGAGCCACTCGATGACCTCGTCGAGCTCCGCGGTCGTGCGTCCCTTCTTCTCGACCTTCGTGACGTAGAGCGGGTAGACCGAGGCGAAGCTGATCGTGAAGATCCGGTGCATGCCGACAGGCTAATGCCGGACGGATGCCTCGGCACCCGGCATCCGGAGGCCCCGACGAAGAAGACGGTCCCGGTGGGTTGCCCTCCCACCGGGACCATCACGCGTCGACGGGAGACGGTACGGCGACCCGAACGCCGAAGCTCGACCGCAACGCGTTGAACTGCTTGTGTTGCTCCGCCAGGTTATGCATCGACACCCGGATCCGTCTGCCCGTTGACACGCTCCGCGCCGGACTGATAACCGCAGCCTTGCGGCCCTGAGAGGTCACTCCCCGCGCACCGCCACCACGACCTTGCCGAGGGCGCGGCCCTCACCGTGCCACGCGAGAGCCTCGGGCACCTGGTCGAGCGGGAACACGCGATCGATGTGCACCTGCACCTCCCCCGCCGCGCAGCGTTCGGCGACCGGCACGAACGCGGAGGGCCTTTGGCGCACGAAGAGCACACCCAGGTGCTTGCGGGTGAGTGCTCCGAGCAGCGCGCCGGCGGTCAGCATCCGTATCAGCGTCCTCGCCGTTCCGCCCACCATCACGCACCGGCCGCCCTTCGCGAGCGCGCGGGCGTAGGCGAACACCGAACGGCGGGCGACCAGGTCGACGATGAGGTCGTACGGTCCCTGTCGGGTGAAGTCGTCGCGGCGGTAGTCGATCACCTCGTCCGCACCGAGTGCGCGAAGGAAGTCGAGCTTGCCCGCGTTGTCGACCGCGGTCACCTGCACGCCCTGCTGGACCGCGAGCTGGATCGCGAGACTCCCCGAGCCTCCGCCGGCGCCGTTGAGCAGCATCCGTGCTCCCGGCTTCGCCAGCGCGACGGCATGGGTCGCGATCGCCGCAGCCTGCGGAAGAGCGGCCGCCTCGGCGAACGACAGCTCGGCAGGCTTCGGAGCCAGCATCGACTCGGGCACGGCGACGAACTCGGCGAACCCGCCGTAGCGGGGCATGATGTCGCCGAACACCGCGTCGCCGACCGCGAAGCGGGTCGCGCCGTCGCCGACGGCCGCGATCCGGCCGGCGATGTCGGAGCCGAGGATCCTCCGGCGGGGCCGGAACAGCCCGCCGAGCCGGGCATAGGCGGGACTGCCGTGCAGCCCTTCCCAGTCCGACAGGTTGACCGACGTCGCGACGACCTCTACCAGCACCTCGCCGGCGCCGGGCACCGGCCGGGGGACGTCGCGCAGCTCGAGCCGCTCGGGCGACCCGTACCGCTCGTACACGACCGCGCGCATGTCCCCCATCGTTCCGGGCGCGAGGGGCCGCGCGCAACGGCCGTCCTGCCGGCGGCTGGGCGTCGCGCCGATCAGCCGCCCGAAGCGGGCGGCAGCAGCGGCTGCAGCGCCCTGCCGAGCACGTCGGCCATGTCGGCGCTGATGGCGGCGGTGAGGTGGTGCGAGTCGCGGTAGACGAGCGTGTTGCCGATGATCGGCGGGCAGGCGTCGGCGTCACAGAGGTACTCGTTGAGATCCACGAGCGGGATGCCGCGCTTCGCGGCCGCTGTCGCCTCGCCGTCACGCGCCGGCCCCTCGAGCGCGACAGTCCGCGGTTGCGCGCAGGCCGCCGCGTCGGAGAGATGCGCCGACAGGCAGGGCGCCGGATCCTCCCGCATGTCGGGGGTGTCGGCCATCATCGCGACGGGCGCGTCGATCGCGTCGAGCGTGCGGCCGAACGCCGCCGCCCACGTCTCGGCATCGTCGTCGACGCCCGGGGCGAGCTCGGGGTCGGTGTACGTCGCCACGAGCACCAGGGCGGGCGGCGAGGTGTTGATGCGGTCGATCACGGCATCGCGCCATTCGGGGCACTGCGGGTACGGCGCACCCCGGCGCAGCGACGCGATGTCGGCGGCGGGGCAGGAGCTCTTGGCGTGCACCTCGACGGAGTACCCCGCCGGTCTCGCGAACCCTTCGAGCGCCGGGAACCACTGCGCGGCGTGCGAGTCGCCGAAGAGCACGATGCGTGGCGCCGCGGGATCCCCGTAGACGCAGCCCTCGGCGTCCGTCGAGGCGATGCCCAGCATGCAGCCGTCGTCGTAGACCTCGGGAAGACTGTCGCGCGCGTCCCGCAGCGCGGGCGCGAGGTTGTCGGGCACGAAGTCGGTGCCGCGCGGAGCGTCGGCGATGACGGTGCTCGACGCCGCGCGCTCGGCGTGCAGCGACCGGGTGTCTGCCACCGCATACGCGGCGCTGGCGAGCCCCAGGCACGCGAGCGAGCCGGCCAGCGCGCCCACCAGCGTGACGCGGGCCCGCCGCTTCGTGAGCAGCGGCGTCCGGCGCACCGGATCCTCCACGAACCGGTACAGCAGCCACGCCGCGGGCACGCACGCGATGGCGATGCCGAGCGTCGTCCACAGCGGCTGCTCCCCCGGAAGCGCGGTTCCGGCAAGCACGAGTGCCGGCCAATGCACGAGGTACAGCGAGTACGAGATCGTTCCAAGGAAGACCATGCCCCGGGCCGACAGCATCCGTGTCGGTCCGCGGCGCGACTCGCCCGCCGCGATCACGGCAGCCGTGCCGAGCACAGGGAGCGCGGCCGCCGCGCCCGGGAAGAGCGTCTCGGACGAGAAGAGGAAGACGGATGCCGCCATCGCCGCGATGCCCGCCCAGCCCAGGGGTGCCGCCCATCGCTCCCCCACGATCCCGGGCCGCCGCTGCAGCAGCACGGCGACGAGTCCCCCGACGCCGAGCTCCCACGCGCGCGAGGGGAGCGAGAAGAACGCCCACGGCTGCGCGGCGAACGTGAGCCACACGCAGAGCGCGAACGACGCGGCCACCACCGCGATGAGCACACCCACGAGCGCTCGTCGCGACCGGACCAGCACCCACACCAGCGCGAGCAGCACCGGCCACAGGAGATAGAACTGCTCCTCGACGCCGAGCGACCAGTAGTGCTGGAACAGCGACGGGTTCGATGACTCGGCGAGGTAGTCGGAGTTCGCGGAGGCGAAGAAGTAGTTCGGCACGTACAGCGCCGTGGCGACGGCCGCCGCCCAGAGGTCCTTCATCAGCAGCGGCGGGTACCAGATGAGCGCGGCGGCCACCGAGAGCGCGAGCACGACGAACGACGCCGGGAGGATCCGACGCGCACGTCGCGCGTAGAACTCCCCGAATCTCAGCGTGCCGTGGCTCTCGAGCTGTCCCAGGAGGTGGGACGTGATGAGGAAGCCCGAGATGACGAAGAACACGTCCACTCCGACGTAGCCGCCCGGCAGGAACGGCAGGCCCGCGTGATAGAGCAGGACCGACCCGACTGCGATCGCACGCAGTCCTTGGATATCGGCGCGAAAGCCCGAGTGGTCGGGCTGGGCGCGGGCTCGGTCCACCACTCGAGCGACTCTAGGTCGGCGAGGTGAACAGCTGACACCCCCTTGACGGGAGCGCGGCTGCACTCCACCATTCGGCCACGGATGCCTCGGCCCGCGGCATCCGCTGTTCCCTCATTGCGCGCATCACGGCGTCGGCCGCAGCCACGCCACCGCCAGGAGCACGGCCGTCGCGATCAGGGCGAGCACCGCCACCGCGACGCCGTCCCATCCCGCCGCGACGAACACGAGGCCCAACGCCCAGCCGAACAGACTGGAGCCGCCGTAGTAGCCGAGGTAGTACAGCGACGAGGCCTGCGCCCTCGCGTCCGGGGTGCTCGCGACCGGCGCCCAGCCCGACGCGACGGCGTGCGCGGCGAAGAAGCCGGCGGTGAAGACGAGGAGGCCCGCCAGGACGACGGGGACGGCCGGCACGAGCGTGAGGGCCGCTCCCGCCGCCATCACGGTGCTCGAGATCAGCAGCACAGGGAGGCGCCCGAAGCGCGACGCGAGCGTTCCCGCGACCGGCGACGCGACCGTGCCGGCGAGGTACGCGAGGAACAGCAGGCTGACCGCCCAGTGCGGCATCGAGTACGGCGGCTCGGCGAGCGCGAAGCCGAGGTAGTTGTAGAGCGCGACGAAGCCGCCCATCAGCAGGAATCCCTGCGCGTAGAGCGCGAGCTGCCGCCGCGACCGCAGGTTCTCTGCCAGCCGGTGCAGCAGCGACGGTCCCGGGTGCGGGCGATGCCGCAGCGCGATGAATCCGCGCGCCTTCGGCGCCAGCATCAGGAACGCGACCGCCGAGACCGCGCACACGACGGCGACGACGAGGACCCCGATCTCCCAGCCTGCGAAGTCGCCGACCGGTCCCGCCACGATCCGGCCCGCGAGCCCGCCGATCGTCGTGCCGGCGATGTAGCTGCCCGCGGCGGCCGCCGTGTGCGCAGCATCCACCTCCTCGCTGAGATAGGCGAGCGCGATCGCCGGAACCGCGCCGAGACCCACACCCTCGAGCAGGCGCAGCGCGAGAAGCGTGCCGAAGTCCGGACTGAACGGGGCGAGCAGGCCGAACACCGTCGCGGCGATGATTCCGACCGTCATCGCGGGGATCCTGCCCACGCGGTCGGCAACGGCCGACCAAGGAATGACCGTGACGGCGAGCGCGAGCGTGGTCACCGACACCGTGAGCGCCGCGGTCGCGGGCGGGACGGCGAACTCGGCGGCGATCAGCGGCAGCACCGCCTGCGGCGAGTACAGCTGCGCGAACGTCGCGACGCCGGCGAAGAACAGTCCCGCGATGAGCCGGCGGTACGCCCGATCACCGGGCAGATGCCCTGTGAACACGGAGGCCGACATCGGCCTCCACGTTACTCTGCGCGACCGACGGGGAGACCCCTGAGATCGCTGGCGTCGTCGGGTGCGCGGCTAGAGTCGAAGGGCCGCGCGGGTCGCGGCATCCCTCCCCTCATCCACCCCGTGCGGGCGCAACGGTGCGCGCGAAACCCGAGGAGTGCCCGTGTCCGCCGTCGCCGATTCCGCCGATCGCTACCGCAGCGAGCCGACCGTGCTGCAGGCGCTGCGGCGCCCTCGGCTCGTCACGCGCGAGGTCATCGCCGGCCTCGTCGTCGCGCTCGCCCTCATCCCCGAGGCGATCGCGTTCTCGGTCGTCGCGGGCGTCGACCCGCGGGTGGGACTGTTCTCATCCCTCGTGCTCGCCGTCGTCATCGCGTTCACCGGCGGGCGCCCGGCGATGATCACCGCCGCCGCGGGCGCGGTCGCGCTGGTGATCGCACCCGTCGCGCGCGAGTACGGCTCGGACTACCTCATCGTCACGATCGCGCTGGCCGGCCTCATCCAGGTGCTGTTCGCGGTGCTGGGCGTCGCCCGGCTCATGAGGTTCATCCCCCGCAGCGTCATGGTCGGCTTCGTGAACGCCCTCGCGATCCTGATCTTCCTGTCGCAGATGCCGCAGCTCGTCGACGTGCCCTGGGCGGTGTACGTGCTCGTCGCCGCGGGTCTCGGCATCCTGTTCGTCTGGCCGCGCATCACGCGCGCGATCCCCGCACCGCTCATCGCGATCGCGGTGCTGACGGTGGTCGTCGTGGTGTTCGGCCTCTCGGCGGTGCCGAACGTCGCCGACCAGGGCGAGCTGCCCCGGAGCCTTCCGGAGCTCCTCATCCCGAACGTCCCGCTGACGTGGGAGACGCTGCAGATCGTCGCGCCCTACGCGTTCGCCGCCGCGCTGGTGGGGCTCCTCGAGTCGCTGATGACCGCGAAGCTCGTCGACGACATCACCGACACCCACTCGCGCAAGACCCGTGAGGCGTGGGGACTCGGCGTCGCCAACATCGCCTCGGCGTTCTTCGGCGGCACCGGCGGCTGCGCGATGATCGGCCAGACGATGATCAACGTGAAGACGTCCGGCGGTCGCACGCGGATCTCGACGTTCATGGCGGGCGTGTGGGTGCTGATCCTGGTCGTCGCTCTGGGCGACATCGTCGGGCTCATCCCGATGGCGGCGCTCGTCGCCGTGATGATCGTGGTGTCGGTCATGACATTCGACTGGCACAGCATCCGTCCGTCGACGCTGAAGCGGATGCCGCTCAGCGAGACCCTCGTCATGCTCGTCACCGTCGTGGCCACGGTGTGGACGCACAATCTCGCCGTCGGCGTGATCCTCGGCGTGCTCGCCGCCATGGTGCTGTTCGCCCGCCGCGTCGCTCACTTCACGACCGTGACGCGCGAGGTCGACGGCCACACCGCCCGCTACCGCGTGGACGGCGAGCTCTTCTTCGCCTCGAGCAACGACCTCACCACGCAGTTCGAGTACGCCGCCGACCCGCCCCACGTCGTCATCGACCTTTCGCGCACCCACGTCTGGGACGCCTCGACGGTCGCCGCCCTCGACGCCGTCGTCACGAAGTACGAGGCGCGCGGAACGAGCGTCGAGCTGCACGGGATGACGGATGCTGCGGCGCGCTTCCACCGCCGCCTCAGCGGCGAGCTCGGCTCGGCCTGAGCCCGGGTCAGATGCCGACGACCTCGATGGGGCAGCCCGCGACGCGGGCCGAGGCGATGCGCCGATCGCCGGTGAGAAGAGTCCCACCGAGTCGCTCGGCGAGCGCGACGTAGCCGGCGTCGGAGGTCGAAAGGTCCGCCCGCAAGGCCCACGCCCGATCAGCGAGCAGCTCCCATGGCCACAGCTCGATCGGAAGAGCGTGGGCATGCAGACGTGCTGCCGACGCCTGCGCCGCACTGAGCCGCCCTCCGCGCTCGAGGCCACGAAGCGCGCTGTCCACTTCGATCGGGAGGATGGCCGGCGCATGCAGGCTCGCACTGCCGATCCGGCCCGCGAGCGTCGCCGTGCGTGCGGCTTGTGCTGCGACGAGCGCGACCACGACGCTCGCATCTACGACCAGGATGCCGGGAGCATCAGGGCCGTTCGGCATCGACGGCGCCCACGATCTCATCCATCTTCAGCTGCGGGTACGTCTGCGCATTGAGGCGCGCACGTGCGATGGCCTCGGCAGCACTCGGCGTCGTCGCCAGGCGGCGAAGTTCGAAGCTCAAGTACTCCTGGAGCGACCTGCCGGACCGCGCAGCGCGAGCGGCGAGCTCATCGCGCACGTCGTCCGGCACATTGCGGATCGTGACGGTGACGGCCATGCATGCATAATACCTTCCACGCCTGCAGAATGCATTCATTCCTCGGTCGCCCCGGGGTCGATCGCAGCTAGGGGCGTGCAACGGAACTCACGGCGCGCTCCCAGGTTCGCGGGACCAAAACCCGTGAGGCATCCGTTCTCCTCTATGACGCCGCAGCCAGCCGCGTCGAACCTGGAGGAATCGTGAGCAACGAGTACCGCAAGACCGCCGAGGCGCTGAGCCGCCTCACCGACACCCAGTACCGCGTCACGCAGGAGGAGGGCACTGAGCCCGCCTTCCGCAACGCCTACTGGAACAACCACGAGCCCGGCATCTACGTCGACGTCGTCTCGGGCCAGCCGCTCTTCTCGTCGACCGACAAGTACGACAGCGGAACCGGATGGCCGAGCTTCACCAAGCCGATCGAGCCCGACGCCGTCTCGACCAAGAAGGACTGGAAGCTGCTCCTGCCGCGCACCGAGGTGCGCTCGTCGGGCGCCGACAGCCATCTGGGGCACGTCTTCCCGGACGGCCCACGCCAGGCGGGAGGCCTGAGATACTGCATGAATTCGGCCGCACTGCGCTTCGTGCCCGCCTCGTCGCTCGAGGACGAGGGCTACGGCGCCTACCGACACCTCTTCACCACCGAGAACCAGGAGCACGCATCATGACCAGCGGTCCCTTCGACACCGGCGAGATCACCCGCACCCCCGGCACCGAGACGGCGGTCCTCGCCGGCGGCTGTTTCTGGGGCATGGAGGACCTCATCCGCCGCCAGCCCGGCGTGCTCGACACCCGTGTCGGCTACACCGGAGGCGAGAACGCGCACGCGACCTACCGCAAGCACCCCGGTCACGCGGAGGCGGTCGAGATCGTCTTCGACCCCACGAAGACCTCGTACCGCGACATCCTTGCGTTCTTCTTCCAGATCCACGACCCGTCTACCCTGAACCGTCAGGGCAACGACATCGGCTCGAGCTACCGCTCCGCGATCTTCCCGCTCTCCCCCGAGCAGGCCGAGGTCGCGCGCGACACCATCGCAGACGTCGACGCGTCGGGTCTCTGGCCCGGCAAGGCCGTCACCACGATCGAGCCCGAGGGCCCGTTCTGGGAGGCCGAGCCCGAGCACCAGGACTACCTGATCCGCATCCCCAACGGCTATACGTGCCATTTCCCGCGGGCCGGCTGGGTGCTTCCCAAGCGCGCCGGCGCCACGGCGTAAGCAAGACGAGAAACGGATGCCGCGACCGGCCGGGTCGCGGCATCCGTTCGTCCGTCGGGGTATCACGAGGCGCGTGAGCGCTCTCCTCACAGCATGCGGCGCAACCCGCGCCGCGAGGCCAAGGGAGAGCGATCGTGGCTGATGCGACGCTGCCGGCGCCACCCACCGTCGGCATCAAGATCCCCGAGGGCAGGTCGTGGATCGCCCTCGAGATCGGACGGATGCGGGAGGCTGCGCGTTCACGCGCGGCCGCACGCAAGAGAGCGACTTCGCGGAAGAAGCCGATCGGCCTCCTCCACGTCGACGACGCGCAGTTCCAGAAGGCGGCCCTGATCGTCGCCGTGAGCGCCCCGCAGCAGTTCGGCAGGCTGGACGAGATCATCCTGCGCGGCCGTTTCGTCCTGCGCGGTGAAGACGTCGCCACGCTCGACGAACTCGTGCACGAAGCGGTGAGAATCGCCGCGATCGGCCTCGACGGACCGGGCCCACACACCTCGGAGCTCACCGCGCTGAACGGCCGCATCATCTACGCGGCAGACTTCCTCCAGCGCAGAGAGGGCGAGATCGCCCGCCGACGGTACGCGCGAGGCCTGCTCGGCGGCGTCACGATGACGTTCTTCCTCCTCCTGCTCATCGGCGCGGGCGGCGTGGCGGTCATCACGCTGTGGCGCCATGGGCCGATGCCGGCGGACCAGAGCGAGGCTCTGCGCGATGTGCTGGTCGCCGTCGGAGCAGGCGCGGCGGGCGCCTGCGTGAGCGTCATGCTGCGCATGCACCGGATGCACAATCTGACGATCGAGTCGGCCGCCCGGGGTGCGGCGATCTACCGCATCTTCCTCGGCTGGTTCTTCGCCGCGGCCGTGGTGTTCTTCTTGAAGAGCGGCCTGCTCGCGGGCATCTTCACCGTCCCCGACGATCACATCGCGAGCTGGTTCTTCTGGGGCGCCGTCGGATTCCTGGCAGGGTTCAACGAACGATGGGCGACGAACCTCATCTCGCGCGGTCCGGGCAGCACGGCGGAGGGCGCCCACGGCCACTCGGCGCAGGACGCGCCCGACGCCGCGAAGCCGCCGACCGCCTGAACGTCAGCGCGAGGGGTCGACGGGCTGACGCAGGATCGTGCGGAGCTTCTCGGAGGCCGTGCGGCGGGGGTCGGCGAGGTAGATCTCGTGGTGCAGCCCACGCATGCGCAGCCCTGCGTCGGGGATGAAGCGCTCGTGCATCTCGGCGAGCACCGGCGCTTCGTTGTCGTACGACCCGACATGGAGCGTCTGCACGCACCGGCCCTCGGCGAGCTCCGCCAGGCGCAGCCGCTCCAGGGCGGGTGACGTGCCCTTGGCGACGGCCGCGTCCCGCGCGCGTTGGAAATGGCCGCCGTCGAGCCACTCCGGGACGAGGCTCATCATCGTCCAGCTCCACCGGGACTTGTCGCGCTCCGACGTGAACGCCGCCATGTCGTCAGACCACCACAAGCCCTCGAGCGGCATCACGACGTAGTCGCGGCCGAGTTCGGCCTTGCTCAGGAACTTCAGCTTGTAGGCGACCCCGAACACCGCCGCCACCGCCTCGCCGTACTCGTCCGAGGTGTTGGGGTCACCGTGGCCGTCGACCATGAGGTACTGCATCGGTGGAACGTCGACGATCTCGAACGACCCACGGGGGGCGGTGTACGCCGCGATCGACTTCTTGAGGTCGGCCTTCGTCACGATGCGCCGTCGGTCCCGGGCTGACCGCCGCTCGACGACTCCGACTTGCGCGAGCCCGCCTCGAGCACGTCGCCGGCGGGCAGCTCCTGGTGGCCGCCGAACTGCAGCCGCATGGCCGAGAGCACCTGGTTGGCGAAATGGTCCTCGCCGCGCGAGGCGAATCTTTCGAACAGGGATGCTGCGAGCACCGGCGCCGGCACCCCCGTGTCGACGGCTGCCTTGACCGTCCAGCGGCCCTCGCCGGAGTCCGAGACGCGCCCCGCGAGGCCGTCGAGGGTGGGGTTGCCCTGGAGCGCCGCCGCGGTCAGGTCGAGGAGCCACGACGAGATCACCGAACCCCGGCGCCACAGCTCCGCGACCTTCGGGGTGTCGATCGTGAACTGGTAGAACTCGGGCTCCTCGAGCGGTGCGACCTCGGCGGAGTGCTCGGCTTCCTGAACACCGGCATCCGCGTGCTCGAGGATGTTGAGACCTTCGGCGAGCGCCGCCATCACCCCGTACTCGATGCCGTTGTGCACCATCTTGACGAAGTGGCCGGCGCCGGACGGCCCGCAGTGGAGGTACCCCAGCTCCTCGGGGGCGAAGTCTCCGGCGCGGCCGGGCGTGCGCTCGACGTCGCCGTTCCCCGGTGCGATCGTTCGCAGGATGGGTTCGATGCGGGCGAAAGCCTCGTCGGGCCCGCCGACCATGAGGCAGTACCCGCGTTCGAGGCCGAACACGCCGCCACTCGTGCCGACGTCGACGTAGTGGATGCCGCTCTCGCGCAGCGCGGCCGCTCGGCGCACGTCGTCGCGGTAGTTCGAGTTGCCGCCGTCGATGACGATGTCTCCAGGATCGAGCAGCGCGGCGACCTCGTCCACGACTTTGCCCGTGAGCCCTGCGGGGATCATGAGCCAGACGGCGCGCGGTGCCTCCAGCTTCGACACGAGGTCAGCGAGGCTCTCGGATCCGACCGCGCCCTCACCCGCGAGAGCGGACACCGCATCCGGGCTGACGTCGTATACGACGCATTCGTGACCGTCCCGCATCAGACGCCGGACGATGTTGCCGCCCATCCGGCCGAGGCCCACCATTCCCAGCTGCATCGCCGCTCCTCTGCTCACCTGTCGAGGGCGCCGTGCGCGGGCGCCCGTGCTCGAAAGTCTAGGGAGCCGTCAGGTCGGCGTTGATGATGGTGCTGAACGCGAGGACGATGATGAGCGCATTGAGGAAGAAGCTGGTCGTGGTGTGCCACACCACGGTCCACCTCATCCGCGTCGTCACCACCTGCACGTCCGACACCGAGAACGTGGTCGCGTTCGTGAACGAGAAGTACACGAAGTCGGCCAGGCGCGGGTTCGGGGTGCCGGGGAAGATCAGCGGCGGACTGGCGGCGAGGCGGTAGCGGCGGTCGTAGATGCGCGCGAAGCCCCAGTGGTACAGCCCCCACGACAGCAGCATCGCCAGGACGCCGACCGGCTCCACCCAGCCGGCCCAGTCCGGGTCGCCCCGCAGCACGACGATCTCGATGGCCGCCACGATTCCGACGATGCTCGCGAGGAAGGTCGCAGACACGGTGATCGCCGCGACGACCGGATGGGCGTCGAACTGTCCGATCCACCGCGGGGCGGCGATCCGCGATCGCTTCGCACTCACGCCGACGGCGATCACGGATGCCAGCCAGTAGAGCCCGCCGAGCGCGCACCATGCGGCGAGCGCGTCAAGGGTGGGCTCGATGTCATCCACGAGGAGGATCTGGAGCCCGAGCCAGATCAGGGCGAGCTGCACCAGCAGATCTGCGACCCGCACGACCACCGCCCAGACCACACGCACCCCCGAGGACGAGTTCCTGCGTGCCACCGTAGCGGGTGGGGAGCCTGCCCAGCCGGACGCGCGCCACCCGTATGCTCCGATCATGCGGATCGTGGTCTCGGGCACCCATGCCAGCGGGAAGAGCACCCTCATCGGCGACTTCTCGGCGACGCACCCCGGGTACGAGGTCCTGTCGGACCCCTACGAACTCCTGGATGAGGCAGGCGACGAGCCCGCTGCGGGAATGTTCCTCGCCCAGCTCGGCATCTCGGCCCGGCGCCTCACCGAGTTCGAGAACGGCGCGAAGGTCATCGCCGAGCGGGGCCCGCTCGACTTCCTCGCCTACCTCACCGCCCTCGACGAGCTCGGCCGCCCGTCGCGCCCCGGCGGTCACCCGGCCCGAGCCGTCGACCTCACCGTGGCCGCGATGGCGCACGTGGACCTGCTCGTGCTCCTGCCGCTCGGCGGAGACATCCGGGTGCCCGAGGACGAGGACCCGGAGCTGCGCGAGGCCATGGATGACGCGCTGCTCGAGCTCTCCGACGACCCCGACCTGCTCGGTGGCACTCGCGTGATCGAGGTCACCGGCGACCCGAACTCTCGGCTGGCGCAGGTCGAGGCGGCGATCGCAGACCTCGACGGCCGCTGACGCGCCGGGGCGCAGCATCCGTCGCCCGACTTCTCGACCTGCCGATGCGCGCTCAGCCCTGCGGGCCGCGCCTGCCGGAGAAGCCTGCGAACAGTGCGTACAGCAGCGGCACGAGCGAGCCGATCATGAGCACGGTGCCGATCGTGAGGTCCTCCGCGCGCAGCACCGCCCCGCTGATCAGCAGCCCGGCGAACAGCACGGCCGCCACGACGCGCCGGATCAGGCGCTCGAGACGGCGCAGCCACCGGTCGAGCTTGGGGACGTCGGCGACCAGGCGCCCATCCTCGATGCGCGTGACCATGTCGTCCAGGCGACGTGGCAGGCGGGCCATGACGCCGGCGGTCGATACTGCCTCCTGCGCGATCGCCTTCGCGGCGTTGCCGCGCTCGTCGCGCAGCAGGCGCGCGGCATACGGCTCGACGGCGTCCCATACGTTGAAGGCGGGGTCGAGCGAGCTGCACATGCCGCTGGTGAGCGAGACCGCGCGGATGATGAGCAGGAAGTTCTCGGGCAGCTGGAACGGCAGTGACCGCATGACGTCGCCGAACTCCTTCGCGAACTGGCGGAACTCGCGCGGGTCGACCTCCTGCAGCTCCGCGAACCCCATGCCCCCGAAGCGCCCGAACAGCGCCGTCATGGCGCGCTCGAGCTCGACCGTGTCCGCCGACGGGAGGAGCACGCCGACGGCACGGATGCTGTCGATCATCTGCGCGCTGTTGCGCGAGGCGACCGCGATCATGAGCCGCTGCAGGTTGTGGCGCAGCTTGTCGGGGACCTCGCCCATCATGCCGAAGTCGATGAAAGTGAGGGTCCACGAGTGCCGGGTGTCGCCGGCGGCCCTCGTGACCGGCGTCACGAAGATGTTCCCGGGGTGGGGATCGGCGTGGAAGAAGCCGCGCAGGAAGAGCTGGTCGAACATCACGTTCGCGAACTCGACGGCGACCTCCGCCGGATCGATGCCCGCGGCCCGCAGTCCGTCGACGTCGTTGATCTTGATCGCGGTGACGTCGGCGAGCGTCAGCACGCGGCGCGTCGTGCGCTCCCACGCGATCTCGGGGACCGTGACGCGCGGGTCGCCCGCGAAGTCCGTCGCGAAGCGCTCCGCGTTCTGCGCCTCGTGAAGGTAGTCGATCTCCTGACGGCTGGTGTGCGCGAACTCCTCCACCAGCGCGGGCAGGTCGACGTGATCGCGCACGATCCGCACGCGGGTGAGCCAGCCGGCCACGCGGCGCAGCGCCGCCAGGTCGACGTCGACGATCTCCTCGATCCCGGGCCGCTGCACCTTGACGACGACGCCGGCGAACCCGGTCTCGGCCGCGTCGGCCGGCGTCAGTCGCGCACGATGCACCTGGCCGAGGGATGCTGCGGCCACGGGTGTCTCGTCGACCCATTCGAATGCCCGGCCGAGCGGGATGCCCAGCTCCGCCTCCGCGAGGGCGCGGATCGCCGGGAAGGCCACCGGCGGGACCTCGTCCTGCAGCCCCTCCAGCTCCTTCGTGATCTCGGGCGGCAGGACGTCGAGCCGCGACGAGAGGAACTGGCCCACCTTGATCATGAGCCCGCCGTATTGGACGGCCAGCACGTGGAACCGGCGGGCGATGTTCTGGAGGCGCTGCGTGCGGCCGCGCGCGGCGAGCGCGCCGAAGCCGAACCGGGGCAGGACGAGCTCGTACCACCACGCCTGCGCGATGTACCGGCCGGCGAAGCGCAGGATCCGGCGGTAGCGGGCGCGCGGGTTCCCGACGTCGGCCATCGAAGCTCCTCGGACGGTGGTGTTCAGCGGTTAGGGGTGCCTGCGATCCCGGTCGCCCGGGATCGCGTGCCCCGCCGAACCCGCGGACCCGGGTCGACGCCGTCTTCCCGCACGCCGGCCGTCAGTCCTGAGCCAGGATCGAGTAGAGCTTACGCCGCGCGTCGTCGAGCACTTCGACGGCCTTGGCCACCTGCTCGGACGTGCCGCTGCGACCGACCGTCGCCGCCGCCTGCGCGAGCTTCGCGCCGGCCTTCGGAAGCGCGGTGCGTCCGGAGTCGCGCGCCCCCGCCGCCTCCCACGGGGCCGACTGCCCCTCGGCGGCCGACGCCTCCGCACGACCCGCCTCGGTGAGCGAGTAGGTCTTCTTGCCGTTCGATTCCTCGGCGGCGACGAGTCCTTCGTCGGCGAGCATCTGCAGCGTCGGGTACACCGAGCCGGGGCTCGGCTTCCACGCGCCGTCGCTGCGCTCCTCGATCTCCTGGATGATCTGGTACCCGTGCATGGGCTTCTCGGCGAGGATCGCGAGCACCGCTGCGCGCACGTCTCCCTTCGTGGCCCGCGGCGAGAAGCTCTTCTCGAATGTGTCTTTCAACTGGTCCATCGCATCCCAGAAGCTGCTCGGAAGCCCCGAGCCCTGCCCTGATGGACGCGAACCGAATCCCTGGAACGAACCGCTCATGACGACCTCCTGAACGAGCGTGTGCCGACACCCTGACGATACCTAGCGATATATCGGTGAACAAGAGTCCGGCCTGAGCGTTCGCTGTGCAGTTCTCAGGACGGATGTCGCCGCATCCGGGTGTCTCACCAGCCCAGCGAGCCCGGCTCACCCTTGAAGGGACCGACGACGTCGGGAGTGATCCAGCCGCCGTAGAAGCGCCCGGGCTGGGGCACGACCTCCATGCCGTCGAGCGTGCAGCCGTCCATCTCACGCGGGTACACCGCGACCCGACCCGCGAGCTGCTCGAACCCCGCGGAGGGGCGCGGGTACGTCCACGCCGCGCGCGGGCGCACCTGGTCGCCTCCGTGCACATCGAAGTAGGCGGCACCACCTTTGAACTCGCAGTACGACGACCCCTCGCCGGGCATGAGCGCCCCCGGGGCGAACGCCTGGATCGGCAGGTAGTAGACCGGTGGATGGCTCGTCTCGAGGACACGGATGACGTCGTCGGTGTCGACGATGACCTCGCCGCCCAGCCGGATCTGCACGCGGCGCCCGACCCGCTCCAGACGCGGCGGGCGCGGGTAGTCCCAGACCGATTCCTGGCCGGGACCGGCGGGCAGTGGTTCGGGTCGCATGGCAGTCCTCCTCACGGGATCAGCGGCCGTACTCTTCGAGCCAGCGCAGCCACACCTCGCTGATCGTCGGATACGACGGCACGGCGTGCCACAAGCGCTCGATCGGCACCTCGCCGACGATCGCGATCGTGGCCGCATGCAGCATCTCGCCGACGTCCTGCCCGACGAACGTGGCGCCGACGAGCACACGGCGCTCCTCGTCGACGATCGCCCGTGCTCGCCCCTGGTAGTCGTCGGCGACCTCGCTCGCACCTGCGATCCAGTACAGGTCGTAATCGATGACACGGATGCGGAGGCCTGCCTCGCGCGCCGACTTCTCGGTGTGCCCCACCGCGGCGACCTCGGGGTCGGTGAAGATCACCTGTGGGACCGCCGTGTGATCGGCCGTGGCGACGTGCCTGCCCCACGGGGCGTCGTCGACGTCGGCGGCCTTCGCGCGCGCGGCGATGACATCGCCCGCAGCGCGGCCCTGGTACTTGCCCTGATGCGTCAGCAGCGCCCGGTGGTTGACGTCGCCGACGGCGTAGAGCCAGTCCACGCCGCGCACGCGCAGCGTGTCGTCGACGTCGAGCCAGGAACCGGGCTCGAGCCCGACCGCCTCGAGCCCGAGATCCTCGGTCCGCGGCACCCGGCCCGTGGCGACCAGCACTTCGGCCGCCCGCACTTCGGATCCGTCCGACAGCGCCAGCACCACATCGCCGGCGTCGTCACGCGAGACCTGCTCGACCTCGACGCCCGTCTTGACGGTGGTCCCGGCCTCCGTCAGTGCCTTCTCGACGGCCTCGCCCGCGAAGGCCTCGACGCCTCGCAGCAGGCCGGAACGGGCGATCACGGTCACGTTGGAGCCGAACGACGCGTACAGGGTCGCCATCTCGGTTCCGACGGTGCCGCCGCCGAGCACCGCCAACGAGGCCGGGACGTCGTGGACGCCAGTGGCTTCGCGGCTGGTCCACGGTGCGACCCCGCGCAGCCCCGGGATGTCGGGCAGGAGCGCCGCCGAACCGGTCGACACCACGACCGCGTGGCGGGCGACGAGCTCGGTCTCACCACCGTCGGCACCGGTGACGGTGACCTCGCGCTCGCCGGTCAGGCGCCCGTGCCCGCGGACGAGATCGATGCCGGCCCCCTGGAGCCACTCGACCTGCGATGTGTCGTCCCAGTTGTGCACCAACTCGTCGCGGCGCACCAGGGTCCTGGCCACGTCGACGTCTCCGGTCACCGCCTCGGCGGCGCCCTTCACGCGCTGCGCGGCACGCACCGCGGCGCCCGCGCGCAGCATCGCCTTCGAAGGGATGCAGGCCCAGTACGAACACTCGCCGCCGACGAGCTCGCTCTCGACCACGACGACCGACAGGCCGCCCTGGGTCGCCCTGTCGGCGACGTTCTCGCCGACAGGACCGCCGCCGATGACGATGAGGTCGTACTCCCGAGCAGTCATGCGCCCCACGGTAGCGGCCGCCGGTGACAGCGGCGAAGCCATTGCCTGCGGCGCCTGCAGACGGAAGGATGGCGCAGGTTACGGCGTCTGTCCAGTCCGAGCCGCCATGTCCGCGGCCTGTGGTTATCTGGGAACCCCGGCCGAAAGGGCAGCATGGCGATCGAATTCCGTGGGGTCTCGAAGCGATACCCCGATGGCACGGCCGCCGTCGAGGACTTCAGTGTGCTCATCCCCGCACACAAGACCACGGTGCTCGTCGGTTCGTCCGGCAGCGGCAAGACCACGTTGCTGCGCATGATCAACCGGCTCGTCGACCCCACCGGCGGCGTCATCACGATCGACGACGAGCCGATCTCGGAGCGCGACCCCGTCGCGCTGCGCCGGGGCATCGGCTACGTGTTGCAGAACGCCGGCCTCCTCCCCCACTTCTCGGTGGTCGACAACATCGCGACGGTGCCGGTGCTGAACGGCGTCCCGAAGGCGAAGGCGCGCGAGCGGGGCCTGGAGCTCATGGATGTCGTCGGCCTCGAGCGCGGTCTGGCCAAGCGGTATCCGAGCCAGCTCTCGGGCGGTCAACAGCAGCGCGTCGGCGTCGCGCGCGCCCTCGCCGTCGACCCGAACATCCTGCTGATGGACGAGCCGTTCGGCGCCGTCGACCCCATCGTCCGCCGCGAACTGCAGACAGAGACGCTCCGCCTGCAGAAGGAGCTGGACAAGACGATCGTCTTCGTCACCCACGACATCGACGAGGCGTTCCTGCTCGGCGATCAGGTGGTGATCCTCGAAAAGGGCGCGCGCATCGCACAGATCGGCAGCCCCAGCGAGATCATCGAGAACCCGGCGAGCGACTTCGTCGCCGACTTCATCGGCGTCGAGCGCGGCACGCGGGCGCTGCGCGCCAAGCGCACCGCACGCGGCACGGTGCTCGTCGACGACGCCGGCCGCACACAGGGCGTGCTCGTGGAGGACGAGCCGTGAGCTGGGTCGCCGACAACGTCGACCTGATCTGGGCGCTGACGCTCGATCATCTGCGGCAGAGCGCCATCGCGATCATCGCGGGCTTCGTGCTGTCGGTGCCTCTGGGGTGGCTGGCCTTCCGGTACACGAGGCTGCGGGGCACCGTGCTCACCGTCGTCGGCCTGCTGTACACGATCCCGTCGTTCGCGCTCTTCGCGCTGCTCACCACACTGTTCGGCATCCCCTACCAATCCGAGCTGAACCTCGTGGTGGGGCTCACGATCTACGCCGTCGCGATCTTGACCCGATCCGTCACGGACGGGCTCGCCTCGGTCGACACCGGCACGAGGTCCGCCGCGGTCGCGGTCGGTTTCGGCGCCTGGCGACGTTTCTGGACGGTGGACTTCCCCCTCGCCAGCCCTGTGGTGCTCGCAGGGTTGCGCGTGACGGCGATGTCCACGATCTCGCTGGCGACCGTCGGAGCGCTCATCGGCGTTCAGAACCTGGGCTACCTGTTCACGAACGGGTCGCAGCGACGCATCATCGCCGAGGTGTTCGCCGGGGTCGTCGCGGTCGTCGTGATCGCGGTCGTCATCGACCTCCTGCTCATGCTGGCGGGGCGCGCCCTCATGCCGTGGACCCGGCGCATCGCCGCGCCGCGCCGCGCCCGGCCCCGGGCGGTGACCGCATGAACCTGCTCGCCGAGGCGTTCGCCTGGATCTTCTCCCCCGCGCGGCTGGCGGGCTCCCTGCCAGTGCCGACCGCGATCGCCCAGCACCTCGCGTACACGTTCGGCTCGGTGGCGATCGCGGCCGTGATCGCCGTCCCCGTCGGCTGGATGATCGGTCATACGGGCAAGGGTCGCGAGGTAGCGGTGTTCCTGTCGGGGGCCGCCCGCGCGCTGCCCGCGCTCGGGCTCGTCGTGCTTCTCTACCTGCTGTTCGGGGTCTCGCTCAAGACCGAGGCCGCCGTCGCCGCTTTCGTGGTGCTCGCCATCCCGTCGATCCTCGCCGGAGCGTATGCCGGCATCGAGGCGATCGACCGATCGGTGATCGACGCCGGGCGCGCGATGGGAATGACCCAGCGGCAGATCCTGTTCCGGATCGAAGTGCCGCTCGGACTCTCTCTTCTCATCGGTGGTTTCCGCTCCGCAACGCTGCAGGTGGTCGCCACGGTGACCATCGGGGCGTACATCGGGGTGGGCGGCCTCGGGTTCTACATCCTCCAGGGCATCGCGCTGCGCGACTTCGCCGAGATCCTCGGGGCCTCGATCATCGTCGTCGTCCTCGCCCTCGTTCTCGACGGGCTCTTCGCCCTGCTCGCCCGCTTCGCCGTCCCTCACACCGACGGCCCTCGCCGTCGGCCGTCACGAGCCGCCCGCACCGACACGGTCCGCTCGCTGCAGGTCTCCCACTGATCCCCCACCACACCGGAGGTACGACAATGTCCACAGCACGAACCCGCCTCGCGGTCGCCCTGGCCGGAACCGCGATCGCGGCGCTCGCCCTCGCGGGCTGCGCCTCGAGCGACCCCCTCGGCGACGACAGCGACAGCGGCGACACCGCTGACTCGTCGACCATCGTCATCGGCTCGCAGGCGTACTACTCGAACGAGATCATCGCCGAGATCTACGCGCAGGCGCTCGAGGGCGCCGGCTTCACCGTCGAGCGAAACTTCAACACCGGACAGCGCGACGTATACATCCCCTCGCTCGAGGACGGCTCGATCGACCTGTTCCCCGAGTACACCGGCAACCTGCTGCAGTACTTCGAGCCCGACACGACCGCGACTACTCCCGATGACGTCTACGCAGCCCTCGAGGGCGCCCTGCCGGACGGGCTGACGGTCCTCGACCAGTCGCCTGCCACCGATCAGGACTCGTACAACGTCACGGCCGCCTTCGCCGAGGAGAACGGAATCACCTCGATCGCCGACCTCGCCGGCATCGACGGCCTGGTGCTCGGCGGTGCGCCCGAGCTCGAGGAGCGTCCCTACGGCCCCAAGGGTCTCAAGGATCTGTACGACGTGGACGTCACCTTCAGCGCCACCGCCGACACCACCGTCGACGAGCTGGTCGCCGGCAACATTCAAGTCGCGAACGTCTACAGCGCCGACCCCCGCATCAAGACCGACGAGCTGGTGACGCTCGAAGACCCGAAGGGCCTCTTCCTGGCGTCCAACGTCGTGCCCGTCGTGAACGCCGATATCGCCGACGAGATCGCCGACGTGATCAACGCGGTGAGCGCCGCGCTGACGCCCGAGGGCCTCGTCGCGTTGAATGTCGAATCGACGGTCGACCAGCGCTCGTCCGAAGACATCGCCAAGGATTGGCTCGCCGACAACGGCCTGAGCTGACACCGCGAAGCCACCGACAGCGCCTCCGGCGTCGCCCGTCCAGGGCTGCGCAGGGGGCGCTGTCGTCGTGCCGGCGCGCTCAGGCGCCCGACCACGGGCACGGACCTTCGCTAGGTTGGGCACCCAGGAGACCGCGAACAGGAGCTTCATGCCCGATCCCCTGCCTCCGGGCGACGCCGACACGGCGACTCCGGGCGCGCCCGCCGACGCGTCGACTCCGGACGGCGCACCCACCCCGCGGCGCTATCGCACACCCGACCTCGACGCCCCGCAGTACGCGGTCCCGGCGTACGCGGCGCCGGAACCCGGCGACGCCGCACCCCCGCCCACGGCGTCGGGCACCCCGGGCCGCTACGCGGCGCCGCACGGCTACGCGCTCGCCGGCACGGACCCGCGCGGAGCCGAGCACCTGCTCCCGCCCTATGCACGGGTCGGCGCGGCCCAGGCATCCGGGCACCCCCTCGGGCCCGGCTACCCCACGACCTCGGCGTACCCTGCCGCGCCAGGCTCTCCGACGGCACCCGGTGGAGCCGGGTACCCCGTGCCCGGAGCCCGTGACAGCCGACCCAAGGCGCTCGCCATCGTCGCGCTGGTCCTCGCGGGCGCCGGTGTGCTCCTGCTCTTCGCCGGTGCAGGGCTCGGGTCGAGCTCCGGCTTGCTCGCTCCCCTGCTGCTCCTCGCGGCGTTCGTACTGTCGCTGGTCGCTCTCCTCAGCCGGCACCAGGGAGGCAAAGGCTTCGGCGTCGGCGCGCTGGTGACCTCGGTCCTCGGCGGCCTGGTGTCCATCGTGATCGCGGTCGCGTGGCTCGGACCGTTCGGCACCTCCTCCGGCGATGACGTCGTTTCGAACCCAGGCGACGGCTACTACGACGATTACGCCATCCCCGGCGTCGCCGCGCCGGGCACGGACGGCCAGCCCGACCCCGGCGCGCAGTTCCCGGCGCCCCAGCGGCCGACGGTGACGGAGACCGCGTTCGGGCACGACTTCGGCGACATCTGGTGGTACGTCGTCGTGGTCGACAACCCGAATGCCGACTATGTGTTCGACGCCTTCCTCGACGCACAGGCGTACGCCGAGGACGGCGCCGTCATCGGCTCCTCGACCGCCGTCGCAACCCTCCTGTCGGGTCAGACCGCGGTCGTCGGCTACTTCACCATCGAGGGCGAAGCGCTGATCGACGCCATCGAGGTGACCGTGCCCGAGGCCCCGGAAGCGACGCTCTCGCCGGGGGACGAGACGGGCTCGTTCAGCGTCGACGGGCTCACCGGCGCGCCCGATCCCGGCGGCACATCGACACGAACACCGCCGGGCGCCGCGACCGGCACCGTGAGCGGGCGGTTCGCAGACGACCAGCGCTACGTCGCCGTCACCGTGGTCGCGCGGGCGACCGACGGCCGCATCGTGCGCGCTGCCACCGCGTATGTCGACGAGGTGCCCGGCGACGGCACCCCGGTGCCGTTCGAGGCGTGGTTCGCCGAGTTACCTCCCGACGTGACCCTCCAGGCCTCCGCTCACCGCTGACGCGACGTACGCTGTCGTCATGACCGTGGGCGACGCGATGGTGTGGGGATTCGTCTCCGCGGTCGTCGCGCTGCCGGTGTACTTCCTGTGGTTCGCGTTCGACACGCACCGCCGTCGCCGGCGCGGTGAGACACCGTCGCACTCGTCGGGCGGACTGCTCGGGGTCGAAGAGTTCTTCTACCCGACGGCGGAGAACGCCCGCGCGGTGTGGGAGGCGGAGCAGATCACGCCGGCACCCGCCCCTCTCCCCGGCGACGGCCCCGGCGTGATCGAGGGCAACCGGATCGTGATCGAGACCGGCCTCCGCAAGACCGCCTGAGACCGCTCCGATCAGCGCCGGCGCACGCGACGCACGATCGCGACGATGACCCGCCAGCCCACGAGCGCAACCAGCAGCGTGAGCGCCGCCACGATGATGAACGCGAGCGCTGTGCCCTGACCCGACACCCAGCGCAGCAGCATCCCACCGGCGACGGTGATCCCCCAGACGCCCAAGCCGGTGCGCACCGGCGCCGCCGGTGCACGCCACGCTCGCGTGACGAGCCAGCCGACGCCCAGGCCGGCGAGGAACGGCCAGGCGGTCTGCCCGAGGCCGGTCCAGACGTCGGAGTCATGGCTCGCGCGACCGATGGCGGCGAACGCGATCACCAGCACGACGTCGACCCCGAGCGCGACCAGGACCGCGGCGCGACTGACGGGACGAGCAGCGGCCACCGGTTCCTGCGCGGTCACGCGACGGCTCCCCTTCGCGGCGCCAGCCCCGGCGTCAGGGCCTCCCGCTCGTCGAAGACGAAGCAGTCGCCGCTCCAGTGGTCGCCGCCCACGTGCTCGAAGTAGCCGAGGATGCCACCGTCCAGCTGGTAGGCCTCGACGCCCGCCTCGCGCAGGTAGATCGCGGCCTTCTCACATCGGATGCCACCGGTGCAGTAGCTCACGACGGTCTTGCCTGCGAGGTCGGGCGCTGCGGCGGCCGCGGCATCCGGGAACTGCGTGAACCTCTCGATGCGCCAGTCGAGAGCGCCGTCGAAGGCGCCGTAGTCGACCTCGAAGGCGTTGCGGGTGTCGAGCAGCACGACCTCGCGGCCGTCATCGTCGTGACCGCTGTCGAGCCAACGGCGCAGCGTGGCGGGAGCGACGGCGGGCGCGCGATCGCCCTCGGGGCGAATGGTGGGGTGGTCCATGCGGATGATCTCGCGCTTGACCTTGACGAGCATCTTGCCGAACGGCTGCGCGTCCGACCAGCTGTCCTTCGTCGTGAGCGCGGCGAAGCGCGGATCCGCCCGCAGCTCAGCGACGAAGCCGCGCACCCCCTGGGCGTCGCCCGCGAGGAAGAGGTTGATCCCCTCCTCGGCGAGCAGGATCGTGCCCTTCAATCCGGCAGCGACCGCGCGCTCTCGCAGCAGCGGGCGCAGCTCGCCGGTGTCGTCGATGCGCGTGAAGAGGTACGCCGAGATGTTGAGAACGGATGCCACCCCTCCAGCCTAAGGAGCCCCCGCGGCGTCCTGCGCAGGAGCGGCCGCGCACCTGGCGGGTTCAGCGCCCTGAAACCGCCGCACACGGCGGTCGCGGCATCCGTCACCATGAAGTGAGGATCGACGTACGCCGCAGCGCCGCGGCGGACCAGAACGACGGAGACCCCATGCCCGAACTGACCGCACCACCCTTCGATCCCGAGCTCCACGCCGCGCTCGACCTCATCGCCGAGGTCATCAAGCCCACACTGACGCCCGACATGATCCCGCTGATGCGCGAGATGCCCGCCGACCCGACGCTCGATGAGCAGGTCGCTGCCGTCGGCGCCGTCCACGAGGAGCGCACGATCGCCGGCCACGACGGCGGCGAGATCGTGCTGTCGATCTACCGTCGCCCCGGCCAGACCACGACGGGGCCGGGGATCTACCACATCCACGGCGGCGGCATGGTGATCGGCAACCGCTTCATGGGCGTGCAGGCCTTCCTGCCCTATATCGCCAGCCACGACGCCGTCGTGGTGAGCGTCGAGTACCGCCTCGCGCCGGAATTCCCCGACCCGGTGCCGGTGGAGGACTGCTACGCGGGCCTCGTGTGGACGGCGGAGCACGCCGACGAGCTCGGCATCGACCCGACTCGGCTGATCGTCGGCGGGGCGAGCGCGGGGGGCGGCCTGTCGGCCGGAGTGACGCTGCTGGCCCGCGACCGCCAGGGCCCGCCGCTGCGCGCCTCGCTGCTCATCTACCCCATGCTCGACGATCGCAACGAGTCGGTGTCGGCCCTGCAGATCCAGGGAATCGGCGTGTGGGACCGCACGAGCAATTTCACCGGATGGAACGCGCTGCTCGGCGACCGCCGCGGCACCGACGACGTGTCGATCTACGCCGCTCCCGGCCGCGCCGAAGACCTCTCGGATCTGCCACCCACCTTCATCGACGTCGGCAGCGCCGAGGTGTTCCGGGACGAGGACGTCGCGTACGCGTCGCGCATCTGGGCGGCCGGCGGGATCGCCGAGCTGCACGTGTGGCCGGGCGGCTTCCACGGGTTCGATGGGTTCGCCCCGCAGGCCCAGATCTCGATGGCGATGATCGAGACGCGCAACCGCTGGCTCACCCGCATGCTCGACGCCTGAGCCACGCTGCTGAACCCCCGCCCGCGTAGGGTGGGGCTCAGCAGCGTCGAGGGGGATGCCGATGAAGGAACTCGTGGGCAGGCTCAGCGCCCTCGATCCCGAGGCGAGCGAGACGCTCAAGGTCATCGCGTACTTCGATGCGCTGGTCGACGGCCGCGTCGGCCCCGAGGGGATGCTGCGCGGAGCCGCCGTGCTCAGCGGCGCGCCGATCGGGCACGTGCGCGCCGGTCAGGCGGAGGGGCGCCGCTTCGGCGTGGATGGTGCCGAGTTGGCGCCGGGCCGTCCCGACGACTGGCCGGCTGTCCCTTCCGCCGACGGCTCGACGGTGTGGCTCGAGCGCGCCGGGGCCGCTCACGCGAACGACGCCATGGTGCTCGAACGGCTGGCGATCGCGCTGTCGATCCAGTCGGTGCGGCTCGACACCAGCGCGCCCACGCGTCGCGCGGTCGAGGTGCTGCTGGCGGGCGACGCCTCGGAACAGGAGCGCGAGCAGGCGGCCGCCCGGCTGTCGCTGGGCGCCCACACCGCGATCCACGCGGTCGCCGTGCCGCCGACGGTGCGCCTCGACCGTCCTCTCGCCCACGCGGTGGTCGCGACGCGATTCGGCCTCGCGCGCGCCGCTCTCTCGCCCGACGATCGCGCGCCCGCACCCCGAGCGGGCATCGGGACGGCAGCCTCCGGGCTGTCCGACCTGCGCGAGTCGTGGCGCTCCGCCCTCGTCGCGCTGCGCCTCGCCGACGACGACGAGCCCGTCGTGCGCGCCGCCGACCTCGGCCCGCTGCTGCAGCTCGCCGAGACCGAGGACCTGCGCGCATCGCCGCATCCCGACGTGCTCGGGATCGACGCGCTGCTCGCGACCGCGTGGAGCGAACGGATGCTGCGCGCCCTGGCGAACGGCGCTTCTCAGCGCTCGCTGGCCGCCGACGCCGGCGTGCACCATTCCACGATGGGCGCACGGCTGCACGAGCTTCCGACGCGGCTCGGGTACGACCCGTCGACAGCGCGCGGGCGCACACGCCTCGACGTCGCGCTCATGCTGCACCGGCTGGCGCACGCGCGGTTCGATCCCGGCCGCTGATCCGTAGACCCGCATCGCCTCGCGGTCAAGGGCCTCGCCGCGTCGTCGTCCGCGCCGCAGGCTGGGGTCGATGCAGGGCACGATGCGCGGCCCTCGTTCCTCCCAGGAGACCTCATGACCGACCCCACCACCCCCGAGCCGCTGCCGGGCCAGACCCCTCCGGGTGAGATGCCTCCCGGACCGGGCTCTCCCGGACCGGGCAGCCCTGACCCGGGTCCCGGCCCCAGCATCCCCTTGCCGCCGGATGAGCCGCTGGCGCCCTGGCCCGATGAGCCGCTGGCGCCCCACCCGGAGGAACCGCCGTTCCCGCAGACGCCCGAGACGCCCGGACCGTAGGCGACGCTCCGGGTCAGGCGCGCACGGCGTCGCTGCGGTCCTGCAGCAGCTGTTCGGCCACCGCCCACATCCGCGCACCGTCGACAGGGTCGGCGAGCCGTCGATACGGGCGCACGGGGCCGGCCGCCCCACCGAAGTGCAGCGCTCCCGTAGGGCCGAAGAAGCCTGGGGCCGGCGCATTCGTCACCGCGGCCAGCAGCGCCGGCTGCGCGGCCTGCGCGGGCGTATTGCCGAGGCCGTCGGCGAGTCGGCGTCCGAGACCGCCGCGATCGCGGGCGCGCATGGCCGGCGCGATCCCGGTGTCGGGAACCACGCCGGGATGACTGAGGTGCACCGTCACGCCCCCGTCTCCCGCCGCCGCGCGCCGGGCGAGTTCGCAGCCGAACAGTCCCAGCGCCACCTTCGACGCGCCGTAGGCGCGCAGCGGGGAGTAGCGTCGCTCGCATTGCAGATCGTCCCAGGCGAGGCGCGACACGCCGGCGGCCAGACTCAGCTGCACGACGACGCGCGCTCCCCGCTGCTGCAGCAGCGGCAGCAGCGCCGTCGTGAGCGCGAAGTGCCCCAGGAAGTTCGTCTGGAAGTGCAGTTCGAAACCATCGGCGCTCATATGGCGCACACGGTCGCCGAGCAGCACGATGCCGGCGTTGAGCACGACCAGATCGAGGGGCGTCCGCTCGGCCAGGACCGCGGCGGCGAGCGCGCGCACCGAGTCCAGCCGCGCGAGGTCGAGGTCGACCAGCTCGGCGCGCGCGTCGGGCGCGCTCTCCCGGATGCGTTCGACGGCCCGCTCTCCCTTGACGCGATTGCGCACCGGCAGCACGAGATCGGCGCCCGCCGCTGCAAGGCCGCGCGCGATCTCGACGCCGACGCCGTCGCTCGCGCCCGTGACCAGTGCGGTGCGCCCCCGCAGATCGGGCAGCGTGACCGGCGACGCCTGCGTGCGAGACATGGGTCCTCCGTTCGGCTCCGTCTCGGAGGAGGACGGACGGATGCCGCTGATACCGGCCCGCACCCCGGCGGGCCTGCCTCAGCCTGGCGCAGGGGCGCCTGCGGGCGCCAGAGGTCGCGTCAGACCGGCGAAGGAATCGGAGGAAGGGCCGGCACTCCGGCCTCGACCGCACGCCCCGCCTCGAACAGCACCTCCTCGCCGAACCCGGGGCCGACGAGCTGCACGCCGGTGGGCATGCCGTCGGCGCCGAGACCCGTGGGCAAGGCCAGCGCGGGCAGTCCGAGGAAGTTGACGACCACCGTCAGCCACAGATCGCGCCACGCGCGGTCCGCGGCCTCCTGACCACCCAGGTCGTAGTCGGGCTCGCGCATCCGCGAGGTCGACACGGGTCCCAAGATCACGGGCACGTCGACCTGCAGCCGTCGCCACTCCGCCGCGATCGCGGCTCGCCGTGCCCACGCCTGCGCGTACTCGCGCGCCGACTCGTACGGGCGCGCCGCCGCCGTGCTGTCGCGCAGGAATGCCGTGGCGGAACGCCCGAGCGGCAGACCGAGGGCCGCGGGGTCGAGCGAGATGAGCATGTCGGTGCACGACAGCCGCCGCCACAGCACGGCCGCCTCCTCGAGCAGAGGGACGCCGACGTCGACGACCTCCCAGCCTCCACGCGCGAGGGATGCCGCGGCCCGGTCGATTCCGGCCGCCACCTCCGGGTCCACCTCGTGGCCCGCCGGATCGCGCACCACGCCGACGCGGCGCGGCACCGCGTCGGGGTGCACCGCGGGCGCGGCGAGCGACACCGGGTCGTCGGCATCCCCTCCCTGCAGGACCCCGAGTGCGAGCGCGACGTCGTCGACGCGACGCGCCAGGGGCCCGTTCACGGAGAACTGCTGGAGCGTGAGCGCCACCGGCTGCTCACGCACCGCCGCGCGCGGCACACGCCCTTGCGACGGGCGGAGTCCGACCACGCCTGCCGCGTAGGCGGGGAGGCGGAGCGAGCCGCCGAAGTCGTTGCCGAGGCCGATGGCGCTCATCCCGGTCGCCACGGCGACGGCGTCTCCTCCGCTGGACCCGCCGGCACTGCGAGCGCGGTTCCACGGGTTCAGGGTGCGACCGAACACGTCGTTGTCCGTGTCCCACCGCATCCCGAAGTCGGGCATGTTGCCCCGCGCGACGGGCACCGCCCCGGCACCCCGCAACCGCCTCACGACGGTGGCGTCTCGCGCCGGCACGGCGTCGGTCAGTCCTCGCCAGCCGTTCGTCGTCGCCGACCAGGTGAGGTCGATGTTCTCCTTCACCGAGATCGGCACGCCCGCGAGAGGCCCGGGGTCGCGACCCGCCTTGACCGCGGCATCCACTTCAGCGGCCGCGGTCCGCGCACGGTCGGCGAAGACCACGGTGAGCGCGTTGAGTGCGGGATCGACCCTCGTGATGCGGGCCAGATGCTCCTCCACGACCTCCTGCGCGGTCACCTCCCCCTGCCGCACGGCAGCGGCGATCGCGGTGGCGGAATCGAGGGGAGGAGGCGGCTCGCTCATGTCGGTCCCATCCCACCACGAGCGCGCGAACACCCGCGATCGGCGCGGCCGAGTAGCACTCAGGGGACGCACAGGCAATCCCCCTTGCGAACACCGGCGGCGGGCGTAGCTTCTCTCTCAGACCCCGCGACCGCGCGCCCCGACGCTTCACCCCCTGACGGACGGCGATCGTGGATGGTGAGCGCGGAGATCGCTCCCCCCATGGCGGTTCTCCCCGGCGCCCCGACGCTGTCCGCCCCTCCCCGCCGGCGGACAGCGCCATGTCCGGGCGACATCATCATGCGAATCATGCGATGCCCCGCCACCGCGCGCCACTAGAGTCATGCCCATGGCATCAGGCAAGCAGCAGCAGAAGCCCGAACCCGAGCTCCACGGCGGCGTCCTCTCGGGCGGCGGAAGCTCCACCCTCTGGGGCTGGCTCATCGGACTCGTCGTCTTCGTGTTCGTGGCGGTTCCCATCTCGATCGCGGTCCGCTTCGCGACGCACCCGGCGACGCAGTCGCTGTTCGGCGGACGCCTCGAGGACGCGACCAGCGGCGCCTACTCCGCGTTCTGGTGGATCGTCGCGCTGTTCCTCTTCGCCATCCCCGTGCTGGTCGGCTGGGGCGTCGCGAAGCTCTCCGGCCGCACGCTCGCGATCATCGTCGGCATCGTCGCGGTGTTCTTCATCGCGATCCTCATCCTCGGCCAGCTGTTCTGATCCGACACGGGTGAACCTGCGGGCACCCGGTCGTGGTGGCGCCCCGCGATAATGGGTCCATGACGACCGGGTACAGCGCGATCTCGAGCTACTCCCGCGTCGAGATCATGCACCTGCTGCAGGAGCGCCCGCAGCGGGCGATCTCCGAGCTGGTCGAGGCAACCGGTCTGCACGCCAACACCGTGCGCGAGCACGTGCAGCGCCTCATCGACGCCGGGTACGTGATCGCCGAGACCGAGCGCCGCACCACGCGCGGACGCCCGCGCGTGCTCTACTCCGCGGCCACCGGCTCCGACGAGGCATCGAGCCCTGTCGCCGTCCGCCGGGCGGAGGAGGCGGCTCGTCGCGGGGATCTGCTGCGTCGCGTGTACGGATCCGACACGGATGCCGAACTCGGCGCAGACGCGCTGCACCAGCTCGACGCGCTGGTGGAGGACCTCGGCGACGCCGGCTTCGACCCTCTCGTCGACCAGCGCGACCTCACGGTCGATCTCACGCCCTGCCCGCACGTGCCGGCCGCCGAGCACCGCGGCGTGCTGTGCAGCGTGCACATCGGACTCATGGACAGCGTGCTCGCCCAGGCCGGCGGCCCGCTGCGCGTCGAGGGCATCGCACCGTCATGCGACCCGACGCAGTGCGTCGTGCAGCTCGCCGCTTCGCACGGCTGAATCCCGGCGCGGTCAGCGCACCGCGGCAGTGACCCGCACCCGGTCGGGCCGCGCGTAGACGTTCATCGACGACCCGCGCACGAACCCGACGAGCGTGAGCCCCGAGGCCGCGGCCAGCTCGACGGCCAGTGACGACGGTGCCGACACGGCGGACAGGATCGGGATGCCGGCCATCACGGCCTTCTGCACGAGCTCGAAGCTCGCCCGACCCGACACCTGCAGCACCGTTGCGCTCAGCGGCAGGCGGTCTTCGAGCAGCGCCCACCCGATCACCTTGTCGACGGCGTTGTGCCGGCCCACGTCCTCGCGCAGCACGAGCAGCTCACCGGACGCGGCGTCGAACAGCGCGGCGGCGTGCAGACCTCCGGTCTTGTCGAACACCGTCTGTCCGGCGCGCAGAGCGTCGGGAAGACCGGCGAGCATGGTCGCGTCGACGGCTGCGGCATCCGTCCCGACGTCGTAGCGCGACTGCTTCTCGATGGCCTCGATGGATGCCGTGCCGCACACGCCGCACGAACTCGTCGTGTAGAAGTTGCGGGCGATGTCGGTGACGAGCGGTGCGAGCTCGGGCGCGAGCGCGACGTCGAGGATGTTGTACGTGTTCTCGTTCGAGGTCGTCGGCTGCGTGGGACCGACGCCGATCGTGAGCAGAGGGGTGGACGGCACAGCCGCGGTGCCCGGCCCGCCGCAGTGGATCGCCGAACGCAGGTCTGCAGCAGCCGAGATCACGCCCTCCGAGACCAGGAATCCGGCGGCGAGGTCGAGGTCGTTGCCGGGCGTGCGCATCGTGACGGTGAGCGGCTCACCGGCGATGCGGATCTCGAGCGGCTCCTCCACGACGAGCGTGTCGGCGCGGCGGCGCACCGCGACGTCTCCGTCGTTCAGCACGATGCGGGTGACGGGGGTGCGCGTGGTGATGCGGCCCATCTCAGCCGCCGATCGCGTTCATGCCCCGCGCAGGCTGCAGGAACGACGGGTCGTTGATCGCATGCCCCGGCAGCTTGCCGTGCACGCAGGAGCGCAGCATCCCATCGACCTCGCCGTCGTCACCGCCCGCGCGGAGGATCGGCAGCAGGTCGTACTCCGTGGTCGAGAACAGGCAGTTGCGCAGCTGCCCGTCCGCGGTCAGCCGCAGTCGGTCGCAGTCGCCGCAGAACGGGGCCGTCACCGACGCGATCACCCCCACCGAATGCGGACCGCCGTCGAGCGTCCACCGCGCCGCGGGCGCCCCACCCCGACCCGGCACCGGCGTCAGTGTCCACCGCGCGGACAGCGCGGCGAGGATCTCGTCCTGCGTCACCATGCGCGACCGATCCCACGTGTGGCCGGCGTCCAACGGCATCTGCTCGATGAACCGCATCTGCGCATCATGCGCGATCGCGAACTCGACGAGGTCGACGAGCTCGTCGTCGTTGACGTCGCGCATCGCCACCGCGTTCAGCTTGAGAGGCCGCAGACCGGATGCTCCGGCCGCCGCGATCCCGTCCAGCACATCGTCCAGCCGGTCCCGGCGGGTCAGGGCGTGGAACCGATCACGGCGCAGCGTGTCGATCGAGATGTTGAGCCGGGTCAGCCCGGCCTCCACCAGTCCCGGCAGCAGCTCGGGCAGCCGGATGCCGTTCGTGGTCATCGCGATCTCGACGGGCCTGCCGTCCGGTCCCGTGATCGCCGACAGCCGGCGGACCACGTCGACGATGTCGGTGCGCAGCAGCGGTTCGCCGCCGGTGAGCCGGAACGTCGTGATGCCGTCGGCCGCGGCCACCCGCGCGATGCGCACGATCTCGTCCAACGTCAGGATGCTCGTCTTCGCGAGCCACTCGTTGCCCTGCTCGGGCATGCAGTACGTGCACCGCAGCGAACAGCGATCCGTCAGCGAGATCCGCAGGTCGCGATGCACACGCCCGTGCGTGTCGACCAGTGGTGCACCGATCGCAGCCACCGGCGCCGTTCCCTCGAACGCGCCGAGGTCCGCGGATGCCGCGGGAAGAGGCATCCGTCGCCCGATCGTCACCGGGATCGCACTCACGCGTCCGGCTCCGATCGCTGTGCCCGGCTCGCCATGTCTCCGAGGGTAGTCGCGCCGCGGACGACGGGCGCCGCTGCAACCTCATTATTCACGGCGGGGACGCTCGCCTCCGTCCCGAATTCCTGGGAATCTGGGACGACCGGGCGCCCCTGGGGATTCGTCGCCCGTGTGGTCTGACCACATGCTACGGTGATCAGACCCAGTCCGGAACGATCGGAGAATCGCATCGTGGATCTGCTGGACCCTCTGCTGCTGGCGCGCTGGCAGTTCGGCCTCACGACGCTGTACCACTTCCTCTTCGTCCCCCTCACGCTCGGCATGGCGCTGACGGTCGCGATCTTCCAGACCGCCTGGTTCCGCACCGGCAACGTGAAGTGGCTGCACCTGACGAGGTTCTTCGGGAAGATCTTCCTGATCAACTTCGCCATGGGCGTCGTCACGGGCATCGTGCAGGAGTTCCAGTTCGGCATGAACTGGTCGTCCTACTCGCGGTTCGTCGGCGACGTGTTCGGCGCCCCGCTCGCCTTCGAAGGACTCATGGCCTTCTTCTTCGAAGCGACCTTCATCGGGCTGTGGATCTTCGGCTGGGACAAGCTGCCCAAGGCCCTGCACCTGGCGAGCATCTGGATCGCGACGATCGGCGCATGGTTCTCGGCGTACTTCATCCTCGCCGCGAACGCCTTCATGCAGAACCCGGTCGGCTTCAAGATGGCCGAGGACGGCTCGCGCGCCGAGATGACGGACTTCTGGGCCGTGCTGACGAACCCGGTGGCGCTCGCTGCATTGCCCCACACCCTCTTCGCGGCGTTCATGATGACCGCGGGCGTGATCGTCTCGATCTCGGCCTGGCACCTGCTGCGCAAACAGAACGTCGAGATGATGCGCTCGTCGCTCAAGTTCGGCCTCTGGGGCCTGATCGCCGCCTTCGCCGGCGTCGCGATCTCGGGCGACCAGCTCAGCCTCGTGATGGTGGCGACGCAGCCGATGAAGATGGCGGCCGCCGAGGCGATGTTCGACAGCGCCTGCGGGGCGGACGCCTCGTTCTCGATCTTCACGCTCGGCACGCCCGACGGCACGAGCGAGCTCTTCTCGATCCGCGTGCCGTACCTGCTGGCGCTGCTGTCGACGCATTCGATCGACGGCTGCGTCGAGGGCATCAACGACCTCAACAACCTCTACACGACCGAGCTGTTCCCACAGTTCGCCGACCAGGTCGACGGCAACTTCGCGCCGATCCTCTGGGTCACGTACTGGGCGTTCCGCTGGATGATCGGCCTCGGCGGCGTCGCGGCGCTTGTCGCGGTCGTGGGGCTCTGGCTCACCCGCAAGAAGGCCAAGCGCGAGGTTCCCGCGTGGGCCTGGCGCCTCGCGATCTGGGCCTGGCCGGCCTCACTCCTCGCGATCCTCGTGGGCTGGGTCTTCACCGAGATGGGCCGCCAGCCCTGGATCGTGTTCAGCCTCATGCTCACCGAGGACGGCGTCTCACCCTCGGTGCCCGGATGGACCGTGCTCATCTCGCTGACCGCGTTCACCCTCATCTACGCGGCGCTGGCGGTGGTCGAGTTCGGCCTCATCCTGAAGACCACCAAGAAGGGCCCGGAGCCCCTCCCCGAGCCCGGAGCGCCCGATGCGCGCGACCTGGCGGTCGAAGACACCCCGACGACGGTCTACTAAGGGCTGCAGGAGCACATCATGGATCTCGCCTACCTCTGGTTCTGGATCGTCGGCTTCCTCTTCGTCGGCTACTTCGTGCTCGATGGGTTCGACTTCGGCGTCGGCATGTCGCTGCCGTTCCTCGGCAGGAACGACATCAGCCGCCGCCAGGTCATCAACACGATCGGCCCCGTGTGGGACCTCAACGAGACCTGGGTCATCGTCGCCGGCGCCTGCCTGTTCGCCGCGTTCCCCGAGTGGTACGCGACGCTCTTCAGCGGCTTCTACCTCGCGCTGCTGCTGATCCTGCTCGCGCTCATCCTGCGCGGCGTCTCGTTCGAGTACCGTCACCAGCGCGATTCGCTCCGCTGGAAGAAGGGCTTCGACACGATGATCGTGGTCGGCTCCGCGGTGCCGGCCTTCCTGTGGGGCGTCGCCGTCGCGAACATCGTGCAGGGTGTGCCGCTGGACGTGGACCACGAATTCACCGGTTCGCTGCTGACCCTGCTCAACCCCTACGGGCTCTTGGGCGGCCTCACGACGCTGCTGCTGTTCTTCACGCACGGCGTGTACTTCGTCGCGCTGAAGACCGACGGCCAGGTCGCGGCCGACGCACGCCGGCTCGCCGGACGCGCGGGGCTCCTCACGATCGTCGTCGCCGCGGCATTCCTGGTGTGGACCGTCGTCATGGCGTTCTCCGAGAGCCGCGACTTCGCGATGGTCACCGCGATCCTGTCGGCGGTGGCGGCGGTGCTCCTCATCGCCTCCTGGATCTCGAACGCCCGCGGGCGCGAGGGCTGGGCCTTCGGGTTCGGCGCCTTCACGATCGTGACCGCGGTGCTCGCCGTGTGGTTCGCGCTGTTCCCGTACGTGATGCCCTCGACCGGAGACCCCGCGGGCTCGCTCACGATCGAGAACGCGTCGAGCACCGACTACACGCTGACGATCATGTCGTGGGCGGCCCTCGTCTTCCTGCCGCTGGTGCTCGCCTACCAGGGCTGGACGTACTGGATCTTCCGCAAGCGCGTCACACGCTCCCGCATCGAGAAGGCGGCTGCGGCGCCCGCGCACTGACGTGCGGGTGACGGATGCCTCGGGCCGAGGCATCCGTCCTCCCGCGTCAGCTCGCCGACCGGCGCCACCGGCGAGCGCGTCGGCGACAGGGCGACGGATGGGTAGGGTCGAAGAGGAATGAGTGAGACGGATGCCCCGCCTCGCGTGAACGGCAAGCCCGTCGACCCGCGGCTGCTGAGGTACGCGAGCGCCTCTCGCGGTTTCTTCGTCGCGATCGCCGCGATCGCCGCGGCGCAGACCGCGGTGATCGTCGCGTTCGCGTGGCTGCTGACGCGTGCCGTCACCGGAGCCATCGACGGGTTGCCGTCGGCCGAGCTCGCCGCGACGCTCGGCGCGCTCGCGATCACGGTCGCTCTCCGTGCCGCACTGCTCTGGGCGCGCGAGGCCGTCGCCGCCCGCGCGGCCGCTCGGGTGCAGGGACAGCTGCGCTCAGGGCTCGTCGAGGCGATCGGCGTGCTCGGACCCGAGTGGCTCGGCGCCCGAAACTCTGCCGCCCTCGCGGTGACCGCGGGACGAGGCCTCGACGCGCTCGAGGCGTACTTCGGCCGCTACCTTCCGCAGCTCGTGCAGACTGTCGTCGCGACACCGCTGATCCTCGCGGTGATGTGGTGGCAGGACTGGATCTCCGGGCTGACCGTCCTGCTCACGCTCCCCCTGATCCCCATCTTCATGGTGCTCATCGGCCTCGCCACGCGCTCGGTGCAGCACCGGCAGTGGCGCACGCTCCAGCGTCTCGCCTCGCGGTTCGCCGACACCGTGCAGGGGCTCTCGACGCTCAAGGTGTTCGGTCGGCAGCACAGGGCCGCGGCATCCATCGAACGGGTCACCGGCGAGTACCGCCGCGAGACGATGCGGGTGCTGAGGGTCTCGTTCCTGTCGGGGTTCGCGCTCGAGTTCCTCGCGTCGATCGCCGTCGCGATCGTCGCGGTGTCGATCGGCTTCCGGCTCATCGACGGAGCACTGACGCTCGCCGTAGGCCTCTTCGTGCTGCTGCTCGCACCCGAGGCGTACCTGCCCTTGCGCCAGGTCGGCGTGCAGTTCCACGCCGCGTCCGAGGGCGTCGCCGCGACCGACGACGTGTTCGACGTGCTGGATGCGGCCCGGGCCGTTTCTGCGGCGCCCCTCCCCCCGCTCGTCGAGCGAGCGAGGAACGCGCGAGACGAAACGCCTGCACCCGGCGCACACCTCGTGCTCGACGGCGTCCGCGTCACACGCGGGGAGCGGATGCTGCCGCCCGTCGACCTGACGGCCGGGCCGGGCACCGTCACGCTCATCGAGGGACCGAGCGGCGCCGGCAAGTCCAGCCTTTTCGCCGCACTGCGCGGCGCCGCGATGTTCGACGGGGATGCCTCCTGGGACGGCTGTGACGTGCGCGCCCTCGCGCCGTCCGCGTGGCTCGCATGGGCGGGCCAGCGGCCGGGGCTCCTCACCGGGAGCATCGCCGACAACGTCACGCTCGGCGACGCGGCACCCGATCCGGCGGCGATCCGGCGTGCGCTCGACCTCGCGTGCGCCGGCACGCTCGATCCCGCCCAGGAGCTGGGGGTGCAGGGCGCGGGGCTGTCGGGCGGCCAGGCCCAGCGCGTCGCGGTGGCCCGCGCGTTCTACCGGCACCTGCGCGGGAACGCCCCGGTGATCGCGCTCGACGAACCCAGCTCGGCGCTCGACCCCGAGACGGAGGCCCGGCTGTGGCGAGGCATCCGTCTCCTCGCCGACGAGGGCGCGACGGTCCTGCTGGTCTCGCACCGCACGTCGGCGCGCGCCATCGCCGACCACGTCGTGCGGCTCGAGTCGAGCGAGGTGCTCGCATGATCGCGCAGGCCGCGACGCCAGGGTCGGTGCTGAGGGGCGCGATGCCTCCCGCGCGGCGGTTCTGGTGGGCACTCGCCGCCGGCTTCGCGTCGGAGGCCTCGGCGGTCGCCCTCCTCGCGGTGAGCGCCTGGCTCATCGTGCGCGCGAGCGAGCAGCCGCCGGTGCTGTACCTGTCTGCCGCGGTCGTGGGCGTGCGGTTCTTCGCGATCTCTCGGGCCTCGTTCCGCTACCTCGAGCGACTCACGGGCCACGACGCCGCCCTGCGGCAGCTCGCCTCGACACGCGCCGACCTCGTCCGCCGACTCGTCCCCCTGGCCCCGGACGGACTGGCCCGCACCCGCCGTGGCTCGGTGCTCGGGGCCCTCGTCGACGACGTCGACGAGCTGCAGAACCTCCCGCTGCGGGTCGTGCAGCCGCTCGTCGCGTCGGCGCTCGTCGCGCTCGGCGCCGTCGCGCTGGTGGCGTTCGTGTGGTGGCCGGCCGCCCTGACCCTGCTCGCGTGCCTCGTGGTCGGCGCCGCGATCGCGACGCTGTGGGGATGGATGTCGGGCGCCCGCGCCGAGCGCGCCATCGCGCCCCTGCGCGCCCGCCTCGCCGACGCGGTGCTCGACCACATCGGCAGCCTCGACGTGCTCACGGCGTTCGGCGCCGAGGCGCAGAGCCGGGAGCGCATCGCCCGGGCCGACGCCGACCTGCGGCGCGCCGTCGTCCGCCGCTCGGGAGCGCAGGCGGGCACCGCCGCCCTGGTGTCGCTCCTCGCCGGTGCCGCATCGATCGCCGCGGTGCTGGTCACCGCGCCGGGAGCGGCGTCAGGTTCCCTGACCGGCCCGTCGCTCGCTGTCGCCGTGCTCGTGCCGATGGCGGTGTTCGAGGTGTTCGCGTCCGTGCCGATGGCGGCGTCGGCGTGGCGGCAGGTCCGCGCGTCGGCCGGGCGCATCGCCGACTCGCTGCCGGCCGCCACGCCCGCCGAACTCGCGCCCGAGACCGTCGAGCCCACCGGCGACGCCCCGGCGCTCGGCGACGGCATCCGCCTGCAGGCCGCCGGCGTGCGGTGGCCCGGCGCCGCCCAGCCCGCGCTGCACGATGTCGACCTCACCATCCGGCCCGGCGAGCGCGTCCTCGTCATGGGATCGAGCGGCGCCGGCAAGAGCACCCTCGCGCACGCGCTCGTGCGGTTCCTCGAGACCGAGGGCGGCTACGACGTCGGCTCCCGCTCGGTGCACGACCTCTCTCCCGACGACGTGCGGCTCACCGTCGGCCTGTGCGAGCAGCATCCGATGCTCTTCGACGAGGACATCCGCCAGAACCTGCTGTTCGCGCGCGACACCGCGACGGACGCCGAGCTCGAGGCCGCGCTCGATCGCGTCGGCCTCGGGCCGTGGCTGCGCGAGCGTGGGGGTCTCGGCGCCCGCGTCGGCGAGCGCGGCGCGCTCGTGTCAGGAGGGCAGGCGCAGCGGATCGCGCTGGCGCGGGCGCTCCTGCGGGGCTTCCCCGTCCTGGTGCTCGACGAGCCGACTGCGGGTGTCGACCCGGAGGCCTCCGAACGCCTGCTCACCGATCTGCTCGGCGCCGTCCGTGACGACCAGGCCGTGGTGCTGATCTCACATGTGGTGGTACCCGACGGCCAGGTCGACCGCGTCGTGCGCATCGAGGACGGACGCCTGGTCGCGTGATCCCGGTTCCGGCCGGCACCAGCGCATAGGCTCGCATCGTGAGCGACGGCATCCCGAACCCGCTGCAGGGGCTCGAGGCGCAGTTGCGGCGTGCCGACAGGTTCCGTGACGCGGTCGACCCCGTCGCCGCGATCGCGGCCTACCGCACGTTCACCGACTTCCTGCGTCCGCGCCTGCCCGAGCTGCGCGTGGCCGCGGGACTCCCCGAGCAGCCCGGCACGCGCCGGGACGGCCGCCTCATCGCCGAGAGGGACGGCGAGCGCGTCGACCCGTCCGCGCTCAACCTCTACACGTTCTGGAACACCCCCCTCCAGACCGCCCCGCCCCTGGTTCAGGCATGCGTCGGCGAGATGACGCGGCTGCACGCCGACCTGCCGACGCCGCTGACGGTCCTGGACGGCCGCTCCGCGCGGGAGCTCGTGGACATCCCCGACCCCGTCGCCGACGCCCTCGAGAAGGACCACCCCGCGCACTTCTCCGACTTCGTCCGCATCAGCGTGCTCGACCGGCTCGGCGGCATCTGGGTGGACGCGACGTGCTGGGCGCCGGCGCCCCTGCCTGAGGCGGTGGCTCCTCTCCTCACCGCGGGCGCGCTCTACCCACGCTGGACGCACCGGCAGATCGGCAATTGGTTCATCGCCGCCGTGCCCGCGACGCCGCTGATCCGGCTGCAGCGGCTCGCGCTCGAGGCATGGTGGGAGCACGACGGCGGGATCCCCGACTACTTCCTGTACCACCGCATCTTCGAGGTGCTCCTCGACCTCGTCCCCGAGTTCCACGGCCAGTGGGATGCTGCGTCCACGCTGTCGAGCGCCGCGAGCCACCTTCTGCAGCTCGGGATGATGCAGCCGTGGGATCCCGATCCCCTCCGTTTCGTCGCCGGAGCTTCGATCGTGCAGAAGCTCAGTTACAAGTACGACGACGTGCCGACGGGTTCGGTGCTGGAGAGGTTGGTGTCGGGCGAACCGCTCCTCGCCGGCTGAACCGACGCGGTCATGGCTGGGCGGACTCGGCCGCGGCCTCCGCCGTCGCGGTGATGCGCCGCGCCATCCCGGCGAAGATGAACCCGTGGAACGGCACCACCGCGAGCCAGTAGAGGCGCCCCGCCAGTCCGCGCGGGAAGAACACGGCGCGCTGATCGTAGCGTGAGCCGCCGCGATCGCCGTCGGGCGACGCCTTCAGTTCGAGCCAGGCGAGCCCCGGCACCTTCATCTCGGCGCGCAGGCGCAGCATCCGTCCCGGGTCGAGAGCCTCCACGCGCCAGAAGTCGAGGGCGTCGCCGACGGCGAGCCGCCCCTTGCTGCGTCGTCCGCGCGCGAGTCCGATGCCGCCGACGAGGCGGTCCATCCATCCGCGGATCGCCCACAGCAGGGGCGACGAGTACCAGCCGTTCTCGCCGCCGATCCCCTCGATCACGGCCCACAGCGCAGCGGGCGATGCGGGAGTGTGCGCGGTGCGCACATCGGTGAATGCGACGCGTCCCGCCCAGTCGGGGTCGTTCGGCAGCGGGTCGCTCGGCGCGCCCAGCACCTCGGCGTCCTGCCAGCTGGTCTCGATCGCGTCGGCCTCGACCCGGCCGAGCGCCAGCCGCACCGCCGTCCGGTAGGGCGTGAGTCCGCCTTCGGGTGGCGGGATCAGGGCGTCGACCGCGTGGTCCTTGACGATGCACTCGTTCTGCAGCGACTCGACGAGCGGTCGCGCGATCGAGCGCGGAATCGGGGTCACGAGGTTCACCCAGTGCGAGGCCAGCCGTGGCGTCAGCACCGGGAGCGCCGCGATGGGCCGTTGCCGCAGCCCCGCCTCGACCGCGTAGCCGTTCATCATCTGGCCGTACCGCAGCACATCCGGCCCGCCGATGTCGACTGCCCGGTTCACGTCGGCGGGCAGACGCGCAGCGCCCAGCAGGTAGTGCAGCACGTCGCGCACGGCGATCGGCTGGATGCGGTTGCGCACCCACTTCGGCGCCGGCATGTACGGCAGCACCTCGGTCAAGTGGCGCACCATCTCGAACGACGCCGATCCCGACCCGATCACGACGCCCGCCTGCAGCACGATCGTCGGCGCCCCACTCGAGAGGAACGTCTCGCCGACTTCGACGCGCGACCGCAGGTGCGGCGACAGCGTGACGTCGTCGGGGTGCAGCCCGCCGAGATACACGATCCGGCCCACCGTCCCCTCGGTCGCCGCCTGCGCGACCGTCTGGGCAGCGCGACGATCGGCGTCGGCGAACTTCGTGCCGCCCGACATCGAGTGGACGAGGTAGTACAGCACGTCGACGTCGCGAACCGCTTCACCGACGGATGCCGCGTCGGTGGCGTCTCCGCGAACGATCTCGACGCGGTCGCCCCAGGGGAAGGCCGCGGCGCGGGCAGGGTCGCGCGCCAGCACGCGGACCTCGTACCCGGCGTTCAGCAGCCGCGGCACCAGGCGCCCGCCGATGTAGCCGGTGGCCCCGAGCACGAGCGCGCGCGGCGCGGAGCCGTCCGCACGCGGCACAGCGATCAGTTCCGGCTCACGGCCGGTCGGCGCCGAGACATCGTCCACGTCCGCAGACTACGGGAGCCCTCCGGCCTCCCCAATGGCTTGACGGCGGGGTGCCGAGGGCGTAGGTCAGAGACGCGTCGCGAAGACCTGCGTGCCCTCCGGCGACGGCAGCGGGTCGAAGCCGACGCGCGGATAGAACGCGATGGCACCCGTGTTGTCGGACGACGCGACGAGGTGGAGGCCACGCACGCCTGCGTCGCGGAGAGCCGCCTCGAGCGTCTCGATGAGGCGGCGGCCGAGCCCCTGCCCCTGGGTCTCGGGCAGCAGATCGATGTGCAGGTGCGCAGGATACGCGTCGCCGAACGGCTGCGCGCCGCCGCGGCGCGCGTACGCGTAGCGGACGATGCCGTCCTGCCGGGAGACGCTCGCCGGCAGGGGGTCCCCCTGCGGCTTCGGCCACCGCTCGGCGAACCGCGGCCACCACTCGGTCTGGAACCAGTCCTCGAAGGCGGCGGAGTCCGGCGCGCCGACGACGTAGCCCACGACGCGCTCGTCGTCCGTCTCGACGACGAACGCGAACTCGGGGTGACGCGCCGCGTACGGGAGCACGAAGATCTCGGCCCAGAGATCGTCGTCGTCGAGCAGGCCGGTGGCGTCGGCGCCGGCGTCCGCGGTCTTGAGGCAGATCTCGGCGAGGGCGGGCTCGTCACCCGGCCGGAAGGGACGGATTCGCATCACCGGCCGAGTCTACGGCTCAGGCCTCGACCACGAATCGCACGTCGGCCGGGTCCACCCGCAGAGTGATCGGATCCCCGGGCGCGAGCCCCGCCGCGCGGTCGGCGGTGACGTCCACCGCGACGTCGGGATCGGCGGTGCGCACCCGCACGCCCGCGGGCGTCTGCTCGAGCCGCACGATGTGCGCGGTCCACTCCGCCGCACCGCTCGGCGCCCCGTCGACGACCCGCACGTCGCTCGGCCGGAAGACGGCCGCGAGCGAAGGATGCTGCGCCCCCGCGGGTAGCGGCAGCACGAGGTTCCCCGCACGCCAGGCCGCAGCATCCACCGTTCCGACCACCCGGTTCAGCCCCGCCACCGCCGCGGCGAACCGCGTCGCCGGCGACGCGAGCACCTCGCGGACGGGACCGGACTGCGTGACGCGGCCGTCCTCGAGCACGACGAGGCGGCTCGCAAGCGCCACCGCGTCGACCGCGTCGTGGGTCGCGACGACCGCCGTGGTACCGGTCGCGGCGAGCTGCTGATGCAGGAGGGCGCGCACGTCGCCGGCGGTCTCGGTGTCGAGCGACGTCAGCGGCTCGTCGAGGAGGATCGCGGCGGGCGCCGTCGCGAGTGCACGCGCGAGCGCGACGCGCTGCTGCTGGCCCCCCGACAGCTGCGCGGGACGGCGCCCGCCGAGATCCTCGAGGCCGACGCGCCGGAGCCAGTCGACGGCTCCGTCCGCGGCGGCGGCTTTGGTCGCGCCGTGCACGCGCAGCCCGAACGCGACGTTGTCGCGCGCGCTGAGGTGCGGGAACAGGCGCGGATCCTGCCCGAGCAGCACCACACCGCGCGACGCGGGCGGTGTGCGGCGTGCGGGAGACTCGTCGAGCGTGCGACCGCCGAGACGCACGTGACCTTCGTCGAACCCCGTCAGCCCCGCGAGCACCCCGAGCAGCGTCGACTTGCCGGCGCCGCTCGGACCCATGAGGGCGACCACGGATCCGCCCGGCACCTGCACAACGGCCTCGAGGGCGAATCCGCCGCGACGCACGACCACGCGGGCGTCGAGGCCCGCTGCGGCGCCGGGCGCGGCATCCCTCCCTCGCTCCGATACGACCGCGCTCATCGCGGCGCCTCTGCTCGCCAAGCGCGCACGAGGAGCAGCACGCCGACGGCGGTCACGAGCAGCAGCAGCGACAGCGCGACGGCCGTGCCCTGCGAGACGCCCGCGCCGTTGAAGGCGGTGTAGATCGCGAGCGGCATGGTCTGCGTCACGCCGGGGGCGTTCCCCGCGAACAGCGCGGTCGCCCCGAACTCGCCGATCGCACGCGCGAAGCACAGCACGATGCCGGCGACCAGCCCCGGGGCGGCGAGCGGAAGCGTCACGCGGGCGAGGATCGTCCAGCGCCCCGCCCCGAGGCCTGCCGCCGCCTGCTCGAAGCCGACCCCCGTCGACCGCAATGCTCCTTCGAGTGCGAGCACGAGGAAGGGCAGCGCGACGAAGGTCTGAGCCATCACGACGGCGGTCGTCGTGAACGGGATGCGGATGCCCCACTCCGCGAGGATCCCGCCGAGCCAGCTCGTCCGGCCGAACAGGAACAGCATCGCCACACCGCCGACCATGGGCGGCAGCACGAGCGGCACCGTCACCAGGGCCCGCAATACGGCTGCCGTGCGCACCGTGCTCCGGGCGATGAGGAGCGCGAGCGGCACCCCCAGCACGACGCACACCACCGTGGCCGCCGCGCCGGTCGCGAGCGAGAGTCCCAGGGCCGACAGCGCCTCGGGCGAGGTGACGTCGCTCCAGAGCGTCCCCCACTCGACCCGCAGCACGAGCGCGCCCAGCGGCAGGATGAGCAGTGCGAGCCCGATCACCGCGGGTACGGCGAGCACACGCGGCACGAACCCCGCGCGCTCCTCGCGTGCGGACGCGTGCGCCGCTTCGGTGGTGGTCACGGGGCCCCGAATCCGAGGGCCCCGAGCACCTCCTGGCCCTTGCCTCCCCGCACGAACGCGACGAACGCGTCAGCGACCTCGGGGTCCGCCGCGGCGGAGAGAGCCACGATCGGGTAGCGGTTCACGATGTCGTCGGCGCCGTCGACCTCGATCGCGTCGACATCAGCGGTGGTCGCCGCATCCGTCACGTAGACAAGACCCGCATCCGCCTCACCGGCGGCGACCTTGGTGAGCACCGCCGTCACGTTCTGCTCGTAGCTGTCGACGCTCGCCGTGACGCCCGCGTTCGAGAGCAGCGTCGCGGCCGCCGCCCCGCACGGCACCTCCGCGGCGCACAGCACGATGGTGAGATCGGCGTTCGCGAGGTCGTCGAGGCTCTCCACGCCGCCCGGGTTGCCGGCAGGCACCACCAGTACGAGCGTGTTGGTCGCGAACAGCTGCGGGCCGGACGCCAGCTTCTCGTCGACGACCTTCTGCATGTTCTTCTCGTCGGCCGACGCGAACACGTCGACCGGAGCACCCTCGATGATCTGGGTCGCGAGCGTCGACGAGCCGTCGTACGTGATCGGCTGGACATCGACGGACGGATGCTGCGCCTCGAACTGGGTCGCCAGCTCATCGAACGCGGCCTTCAGCGATGCCGCCGCGTACACCGTGAGGTCGCCGGCGAGCTCGGGCTCGGCCGAGGTCGTCGGTGCGGACGTCGCCGCCGGACCCTGATCGGCGCCGGTCGCGCAGCCCGTGAGCACCAGCGCGAGCCAGGCGAGGACGACGGCGGTGCGCCGAAGCGCGGAGCGCGGCATGTCAGCCTTTCGGGGTTTCGACGATGACGTTCGTGGCCTTGACCACGGCGACGGCGAGGGAGCCGGGCTCGAGCTCCAGCTCGCGCACCGCCTCGGACGACATGAGCGAGACCACGCGATGCGGTCCGGACTGGATGTCGACCTGCGCCATGACGCCGTCGATCTGCACACGCGTGACGAGCCCGACGAACCGGTTGCGGGCACTGGAGAGCACGTCGGCCGGGTCCTTCGGCGTCGCGGCCAGCCCCACCGCGTGCGCCGCGAGGGCGTCGCCGGGGATCTCGATCGGCGATGCCCCGGTCGTCGGCAGCGTCCCCGCGTCGACCCACCGCCTGACGGTGTCGTCGCTCACGCCGAGAAGGCGCGCCGCTTCGGCGATCTTGTAGCTGCTCACGCCCTCACGCTAGCACCGCAGATGCGTGCATATCTTTTCGGCATCGCCGCACATGCGGAGTCAGCCCTCGGCGGGTGGAGGATGGAGGTAGACATCGATTGTGCTCTCGTGGAGGTGGAAACTGATGACGCTCCCCTCCGCGAGCCATTCGGCGAAGCGCTCACCGACCCACTCGTGGAGAATCGGCTCGACCCCGTGCGGGACGCAGTGATAGTCGAATCTGCCGCTGTGAGGGTCCGAGACGACGACGCAGGTCCCCGGCAGAACACCGTGTTCGACGGAGAACACGTTGATGCCGCGATAGGGCTCGAACTGACGGAGCGTGTCCGGCTCCACGCTGGCGCCGATGTTGTCGAGCACCTCGAGAACGAGAGCGCTCGGCCCGGTCTCGCTCACGCTCTGCTCGGTCTCGGCAAGCTGCAGCGTCGCATCCGGGTGGGGCGCGAGCAGCCAGGTCGTGGCGTAGGCGAGGATCGCGATGACTACGACCGACTCCGCGATCAACGGGAGGAGGCTCCGTGTGGCGGTGACGCGCAGCCACGGCGACTGTGAGGGGTCCGCAGCGGGCGTGGTCGCACCGGCGCCCGGCGCAGTGGTCGCCCGCGAGGGGCCGGCTGGCGCGGCGATTCCGGGGGCGACGGGGGCGACGCTCACCTCGGCGAGGTGCACCGCTTCGAGTTCCCACAACCTCGCCAAGGCCGCAGGGTCGCCCTCGATGTCGGCGTCGGGGCCGTACGCACGCGCGCGCAGGTCGGCCAGTTCGCGGTCGACTGCTGACGGCCGTGAATGTCCACGCGCGAGCCCGAGCGGCTCCGGGTCGGAGTCTGATCCGGCGGACGATCCGTCCACAACCGCAACGTACACCCGAGTCCAGCCTCCCCATAGTGTCCGGCGAGCGAGGATACTGAGGGCGTGACGCCCGAGGAGATCCGCGCGTACTGCGCAGTGAAGTGGGGAGCGTGGGAGGACGTGCCCTGGGAGGACGACCCGGTCTTCAAGGTGGGTCCGGGCGAACGCGGCAAGATCTTCGTCTTCCTCGGCGATGGCAGCTCGATCGTCGTCAAGGCGGCGACGACCCGCGACGAGGCCGACGACTGGCTGACGCGCTATCCGGACGACGCGAGCGTCGCGGCCTATATCGGTCGCTCCGGCTGGAACCGGCTCAGGACCGGCGGCGGCATTCCCGATGACGAGCTTCGCGAGGCGATCGACCGATCCTACGAACTGGTGGTCGCAGGACTGCCGAAGAAGTACCGCGGTCCGGACGCCGAGTAGTCCCCGGCAGGGTCGAGCCCGAGGTCATGTGCCGCAGAAGGTGCGGTGCCGCGGTGTCCCGTCGGGTGCGGGCCGCGCGAAGCGGCGGTACGCGCTCCCGGATCGCTCGGTGTACGGGTCGCGCAGCAGGTCGAGCAGCCGCTCGAAGGGCGTGAGATCTCCGTCCGTCGCTGCCTGCAGCGCCTCCTCGACGATGTGGTTGCGGGCGATGTACAGCGGGTTCGTCGCCCGGATGAGGGCGGCATCCGGCGCCAGCGCCGACCATCGGGCGAGCCACGCGTCCAGTGCGGGCACCCGACCGAGGAAGCGATCGCGCAGCGGCTGCTGATCCTGCTCGGCAGTCGCCGCGAGATCGCGCCAGAACCCGGTGAAGTCGACCTCGTGGTCGGCGAGCAGGTCCAGCGCCGCCTGCGCGAGCTCGGCGGCGAGGTGCGCGTCGATCCGATCGTCGAAGCCGAGCTTCCGCCGGAACGCCACGGCCCAGTGCGACCGATAGCGCGCGTCGAACGTGTCGACCATCTCCGCGGCGACGAGATTCCCGGCCACGGGATCGTCGGCAAGCAGCGGCGCCAGGGCGTCGCCGAGCCGCTCGAGGTTCCATCGCATGATCGAGGGCTGCCTGTCGTAGGCGTAGCGGCCGAACTCGTCGATGGAGCTGAAGTACGCACCGGGGTCGTACGCGTCGAGGAAGGCGCAGGGTCCGTAGTCGATGGTCTCCGCGGACACCAGCACGTTGTCGGTGCTGAGCACGCCGTGCACGAAGCCGGTGCGCATCCAGTCCGCCGTGAGGGCGGCGACCGCGTCCACGATCCCGTCGAGCAGCGCTCGATACGGATGATCGGCGTCGGCCGCCGCCGGGTGGTGGCGTGCGATGACGTGATCCGCGAGCCGGCGCAACAGCTCGGAGTCGCCCCGCGCCTGCACGTATTCGAACGAGCCGAACCGCACGTGGCTGGCCGCGGTGCGTGCGAGCACGGCGCCGGGCAGCACGCGAGCGTCGTGGTCGCGAGGCGCACCGGTGGCGATCACGGCGAGCGCCCGCGTCGTGGGAACGCGCAGCGCGTGCATCGCCTCGGTCATGAGGAACTCGCGAAGCATCGGCCCGACGACGGCGAACCCGTCGACCCGCGACATCGACGTGGGGCCGATCCCCTTCACGTGCACATCGCGCAGTCGTCCCGCGCGGTCACGCCGCTCACCGAGCAGCGCCGCGCGACCGTCGCCGAGGATCGGCTTGAAGACGCCCCACTGATGTCCCGCGTACACCTGAGCCACGGGGACGGATCCCGACCCGAGCGACTCACCGGTCAGGAAGCGCACCCCTTCGGGCGTTCGCAGGTCGTCGGGATCGAGGCCGAGTTCGCCGGCGACATCGTCGTTCAGGACGAGCACCCGCGGCTGCGGGGTGCGGACGGGAGCGACCGGGCGGGAGAGTTCCGGGAGGGCCTCGGCCCAGACTCGTTCCAGCACCGGCGGCTCTCGCTGGTCGACCCGCGTGACCGCCCGGCCCGTCCGCGACACGACACCCACCACGTCACCCATGAACGCAGGCTAGGCCGCGCTCCCGTCCCCCGCGACGGAACATGACGTCGCGCGGCCCCGCGCGTCGCCCCATGACGTGCTTGCCGGCGAAACCGTCGCGGAGCACAGTAGGTGTCATGCTCTCCCGCCGCCAGCAGATCGCCGCGATGCGGCAGGTCGCGCTGGCGGCGCTTCGCGGGTACCCGCTGCCCGAAGGGCGGCTGACCTTCGTCACGCATGGCGAGAACACGACGTTCCGGCACGACAGCACGGCAGGCCGCCACCTCGTCCGGGTGCATCGACCCCAGCGCCACGGCGATGGCGTTGATTCGGCGAGTGCCATCGCCTCCGAGATCGCGTGGCTGCGCAGCATCCGTGACCAAACGACCCTGGAGGTGCCGGAGGCGCTCTCAGCGAACGACGGGGCGGTCACCGTCATCGCCACCGCGGCGGGAGAGACGCGGGTCTGCTCGGTGCTGCGCTGGATGGACGGCCGCATCTACGAGGAGTCCGCGCGCCCGGTGCATCTGGGGCGGCTGGGTGCCGCGATGGCGGCGCTGCACGACCACGCGGACGCCTGGACTCCGCCGGAGGACTTCGTGCGGATCCGGTGGGACCACGAGACCTTCTTCGGCGACGGCATGATCTACGGCGGCATCCCCGCGGCGGAGTGCTGGCGGCTGCTGCCGACGCCCGTCCGCGTCCGGTTCGAAGCCGTCGCCGACCGCATGGCCGACGTCTTCGCGGCCGGCGACGACGTCGGCCTCATCCACGCCGACCTCCACCTCGGCAATGTGCTCTTCGAGGGTGACCGGGTCAAGCTGATCGACTTCGACGACTGCGGCACCGGGCCGCGGCTGTACGAACTGGCGGTCGCGCTGTGGGAGTACCGCCTCGAGGACGACTACCCCGCGTACGTCGAGGCGCTGCGCACGGGGTACGAGACGCGCCGCTCGGTCGACCTCTCGCGCGTCGACGACTACATCGCCGTCCGTCAGGTCGGCTTCGGGCTCTGGTACACCGGCACAGCGCAGGTCAACCCGGCGTTCGCGGCGAGACTCGGCATCGTCGACGACTGGTCGCTCGAGATGCTCGACGCCTGCGAACACCGCTGAGCTGCGCCCCGCCGGCGGGCCGGGCGACCGGCGAAGGACAGATCGGAGCTGCCGGACGACCGGCCTTCGGGCGACGGGCGCGGCTAGCCTGAGGACATGGCATTTCCCCCGCTCGTCGAGCCGGTCGCCGAGCTGACCGACGCCGAACGCACGCGCACCGCCCGTCACCGTGTGCTGGCCGGCTTCGGCGAGATCGCCCAGCGCCGGCTCGCCGCGGCACACGTCGCGGTCGTCGGGGCCGGCGGTCTCGGCTCCCCCGTCGTGCTCGCCCTCGCGGCCGCGGGGGTCGGCACCATCACCGTCATCGACGACGACCGGGTCGAGGCATCCAATCTCCAGCGCCAGGTCATGCATCGGGTGAGCGATGTGGGGGCGCCGAAGGTCGACTCCGCGGTGCGCATCGCCGCAGACCTCTCACCCACCACCGTGGTGCGTCCGGTGCGGGCGCTGCTCACGCCCGACAACGCCGCGCAGCTCCTGTCGAACGCGCACATCGTGGTCGACGGCACCGACACGTTCGAGACCCGCGAGGCTGTCGCCGCGGCCTGCGAGCAGCTGGGCGTGCCGCTCGTGTGGGGTGTCGTGCAGGAGTTCCACGCGCAGGTCACCGTCTTCTGGTCGGCCCCGCCCGAGGGTGAGCGACCGGTCGGACTCGCGGATCTGTACCCGCCGGACGCCGGGCGCGAAGCCCCGTCGTGCGCGCAGGTCGGCGTGCTCGGCTCCCTGTGCCTGCAGGTGGGGTCGATCCTCGCGACCGAGACCGTGAAGCTGATCACCGGGGTCGGCGAGCCGCTCCTGGGCCGGGTGCTCGTGATCGACGCGCTCCGTGGTCGCACCGACGAGGTGCCGCTGCGACCGGCGTCGAGGGGCACTGCGGCTGCACCCACGGCACCGGCATCGAGCCACGGCGATGCGGCACCGCGCCCCGCCATCCCGCAGCTCTCCCCTGCGGAGGCGCTGGCCGCCCAACGCGCCGGCACCGTGCTGCTCGACGTGCGCGAGCCCTTCGAGACCGAGCGGGGCGTCATCCCGGGTTCGATGCTGCTGCCCCTCGGCGACGTGCTCGCCGACCCGTCGCGGGTCGGGGCGCCGGCCGTGGTCGTCGTCTGCCAGGTGGGCATGCGCGCGCAGCGCGCAGCGGCGGCTCTGCGTGACGCCGGGGTCGAGGCATCCGTCCTCGCCGGAGGCATCGACGCGTACAGCCGTGACATCAGCGCGGTGCGCGCGTGAGCGGGCTCCGCGCCGTCGAGGAGCAGCTCGCCGACGTGCTGGCCGCCGCCCGGCCGCTGCCCGCTGAGCGCATCCTTCTCGCGGACGCCCACGGCCGCACGCTCAGCGAGCCGGTGCGGGCGGCCGTCGACATCCCCGTGTTCGACAACTCCGCCATGGACGGCTTCGCCGTGCGCTTCGCGGATGTCATGGATGCCGCCCCCGACGCCCCGGTCAGCCTCCAGGTCGTCGCCGACCTGCCTGCCGGGACCGCCGCCGATCCCCCGCTCACATCCGGTGAGGCCGCCCGCATCATGACGGGATCGCCCGTCCCGTCCGACGCCGATGCGATCGTGCCCTTCGAGGACACGGCCGGCGGACTCGCCGACTCACTGGGGTCGATCTCGGTGCTGCGCGCGCCGCGCGCGGTCGGCGCGCACGTGCGCCGTGCAGGAGAAGACGCGCGTACCGGCGACGAGGTGCTCCCCGCGGGCGTCGTGCTCGGCGCGCTGCAGGTCGCGGCAGTCGCGGCGTGCGGCGTCGCGGAGGTGGCCGTCTCGCGGCGACCTCGTGTGGCGGTCATCTCGACCGGCAGCGAGCTGGTCGAGCCCGGGGCGCCGCTGCGCCGCGGGCAGATCCCCGAGTCGAACAGCCTGCTGCTCGCCGCCCTCGCCACCGACGCGGGCGCCGAGGTCGTGCGGCGCGCCAGCGTTCCCGACGAGCCGGGCGACCTCGACGCGGTGCTGTCGGAGGTGACCGATCCGCGGTCAGCGCACCCTGCCGACGTCGTCGTCTTCTCGGGCGGTGTGAGCGCGGGCGCCTACGAGGTCGTGAAGACGACGCTCGCGCGCACGATGACGTTCTCGAAAGTCGCGATGCAGCCCGGCAAGCCCCAGGGCTTCGGCCGCCTGCCCTCGGGCGCGCTGCTGTTCGGTCTGCCCGGAAACCCGGTCAGCGCCGCCGTGTCGTTCGAGGTCTTCGTGCGGCCCACCCTGCTGCTCATGCAGGGTCGGCTCGTGCGGGAACACCGCGTTCTCACGCTGCCCGCGGCCACCGATTGGCGCACGCCGCCCGGGCGGCGGCAGTACCTTCCCGTCATCATCGACCGCACCGACCCCAGCGCATGGCGCGTGATCCCCGCGACCACCGGCGGATCACACCTCGCCGGCGGACTCGGCCGCGCCGAGGCGTACGCCGTCGTGCCGGCGGAGGTGGACGCCGTCGCGGCGGGCGACCTCGTCGATGTCATGCTGATCTCATGAGCACCGAGCAGCCGACGTTCACGCACCTCGACGAGGCGGGACACGCCCGCATGGTGGACGTGACCCTCAAGCAGCCGACGGTGCGCTCCGCCACCGCGCGCGGGTTCGTCCGGTGCGCTCCCGACGTCGTCGCCGCGCTGCGTGACGGTTCGGTGCCGAAGGGCGACGTGCTCGCCGTCGCCCGCATCTCGGGGATCCAGGCCGCAAAGCGCACCCCCGAGCTCCTGCCCCTCGCGCACGTCATCGGCGTGCACGGCGCCACGGTCGACCTCGCGATCGTCGACCACGGGGTGAGCATCGAGGCGACGGTACGCACCGCCGACCGCACCGGCGTCGAGATGGAGGCGCTCACCGCGGTCTCGGTCGCCGCGCTGGCGGTCGTCGACATGGTGAAGGGCCTCGACAAGGGCACCTCGATCGAGAACGTGCGCATCGTGACGAAGACCGGCGGCAAGAGCGGCGACTGGCACCGCCCGGGCGAGGCATGACCTCGACTCTCGGCGGCCTTGGCGCGATCCTGCTCGCCGGCGGCCGCGCGTCTCGCGTCGACGGTGCGGCGAAGCCGCTGTTCGATGTGGGCGGACGCACCCTGTTGGCGGCAGCGGTGGCAGCAGCGGCGGATGCGGCAGCCCGGCCGCTCACGGTGGTGGCGCCTGTCCTCGACGAGACGCTGCCCGTCACCTGGGTGCGCGAGGACCCGCCGTTCACCGGACCGGCGGCGGCCGTGGTCGCGGCACTCGCCTCCTGGCGGGAGGAGGACGACCCGACGTGGACGCTCCTGCTCGCATGCGACCTCCCCGGCGTCGGCGCCGCGGTGCGGCGGCTGGTTGACGACATCCTGCTCCTCCCCGCCGAGAGCGACGGCCTCTGCCTGGCCGACGCGTCGAGCCGGCCGCAGTGGCTGATCGGCGCCTATCGCACGAGCGCGCTGCGGGCCGCGGCATCCGTTCTTCCCGATGCCGGTCGTGACGCCCCCGTCCGCGCGCTGCTCGACGATCTCGCGATCACGGTCGTCGCAGCGCCCGACGACCTGACCCGCGACGTCGACACGTGGGAGGATCTGGAGGAGGCCCGAAGGAGGGCCGAGCACGCATCGGAGGAGCCGTCATGAGCGAGCAGTCCCGCACCCTTCCGCCCGAGGCCCTCGACGCGTGGGCCGACGCGCTGCGCGAGCGGTTCGACCTCGCGCCGGAAGAGCTTCCCGTGGCGCTGATCCTCGATCTGGCACGCGACGTCGCGCTCGGGGTCGCACGCCCGGCGGCCCCGTTCAGCGCGTTCGCCGCCGGACTCGTCGCCGGTCGCGCGGGCGGCTCGCCCGAAGACACGGCGGCCGCGGTAGCCGCGATCACCGCGATGGCGAACGAGTGGGAGGTCTAGTGGCCGTCGTCCGCTACTTCGCCGCCGCCCAGGAGGCGACCGGCCTCGACTCCGAGCGCCGCTCCGAGACCACGCTGGGCGAGCTGCGCGAGGCGGTTTCGGCGGCCCACCCGGGCCTCGGCGGGATCCTCCCCCGCTGCGCCGTGCTCGTCGGCGGTTCGCGCGTCGACGACGACACCCCTCTCAGCGCCGACGAGCTCGTCGACGTGCTGCCGCCCTTCGCCGGCGGCTGACGAGCCGCTCCGCCCCAGCAACCCTCCGGCCCACGCACCCTTCGCACCCTCGAACACACAATCGGATCCGCGCCTGCGGACCGAGCACGCGACACGCCGACACCGCCTGCCGCGCACCGGCGTGTCGGCCCCCGCATCCGCTGCTGCGGATCCGACGATGGGCGCGAGCGGTGCCGGGGTGCCGACGCCCGCATCCGCTGCTGCGGATCCGCGCCTGCGGACCGAGCACGCGACACGCCGACACCGCCTGCCGCGCACCGGCGTGTCGACGCCCGCATCCGCTGCTGCGGATCCGAGGATGAACGCGGGCGGCGCCGGCGTGCGCGATCAGCCGCCGAGGCCGAGCCAGGTCGCGGTGCCGTCGGACTCGACCTGACGCTTCCACACCGGGAGGTCGGTCTTGATCGTCTCGATGAGCGTGCGGCAGACCTCGAAGGCCTCCGCCCGGTGCGCCGAGGCGACCGCGATCACGACGGCGGCATCGCCGACCTGGAGGGTTCCGACCCGGTGCGACACCGCGACGAGGGCGCCGGTCGAGCCGATGGCGGCCGCCGCCAGCCGGGAGAGCGTCACCGCGGCGTCGGGGTGAGCGGAGTATTCGAGGGCGACGACGGCGGTGGCGGCATCCGGATCGTGATCGCGCACGCGCCCCACGAACGTCGTGACGGCGCCCATGTGCGCGTCGTCGACGGCGCGCAGGTGGGCGTCGAGGTCGAGCGGCTCGGCGCTGATCGCCGCGACCCGGACGGCATCGGTCGACACGGCCATCAGTGGTCGCTCCCGCCGAGCTGGTCGAGCACGTGGCGGGCGACCGAGACGACGACGGGCATGCCGGATGCCACGCCCCCGGGCGATCCCGGAAGGTTCACCACGAGCACCCCGTGGGGGTCGACGACGCCGGCCATCCCGCGCGTGAGCATGCCCACGGGCTTCTCGGCGGCACCGCGACGACGCAGCTCCTCGGAGATGCCGGGGATCTGACGGGTCACCACGCGCGCCGTGCCCTCGGGCGTCTGATCGCGCGGCGAGACCCCCGTCCCGCCGGTCGTGACGATGAGCTTGACGCCCGCGACGACCTCCGCGGTGAGAGCACGCTCGACGCTGTCGGCGCCGTCGGGGACGACGACGGCATCTGCGCAGTCGAAGCCGGCCTCACGGAGCGCGGCGACGGCGAGCGGTCCGCTCGCGTCCGTCCGCGAACCCGCGGCCGAGCGGTCCGACACGGTGACGACAGCGGCTCGGGTCATGCGTCCAGCCTAGGCGCGGGCGCGCAGATCACGCGCGGCGCTCGAGCCGCACGATCACCGACTTCGACGTGGGTGTGCCCGAGACGTCGGCGACCGAGTCGAGGGGCACGAGCACGTTCGTCTCGGGATAGTACGCGGCGGCGTTCCCCCGCGGCGTGCGGTAGGCGACGATGCGGAACTCCTCGGCGCGGCGCTCCTCGATCGTGCCGTCGGGGCGCGTCCACTCCGAGACGAGGTCGACGACGTCGTTCTCAGCGAAGCCGAGCGACACGATGTCCTTCGCGTTCACGAGCACCACGCGACGACCCCCGTGGATGCCGCGGTACCGGTCGTCCTTGCCGTAGATCGTGGTGTTGTACTGGTCGTGCGAGCGGAGGGTCTGCAGCAGGACCCGACCGCGCGGGATCACCGGATACTCCAGCCGGTTCACCGTGAACCGCGCCTTGCCGTCGACGGTCGCGAAACGGCGCGCGTCGCGCGGGCCGTTCGGCAGGTGCAGCGTGCGCCCCTTGTCGATGCGCTCCTCGTAGTCGTCGAAGCCCGGCACGACCCGCTCGATGTGCGCGCGGATGAGCGCATAGTCGGCCTCGAGCGCCGCCCAGTCCGCCTGCGGGACGTTGGACGGATGCTGCACCCCGGCCGGATCCGGACGCTCGGCCTCCGCGGCGCCGTGCTCGGGAAGCCCGTGGTCGGACTGCGGCCTGCCACTGCCCCGCTCGGTGGTGACGAGCGGAGGGGATGTGGGGATCGGAGGAGCGGATGCTGCGAAGCCGTCCTCCGCTCGCGACATCTCCTCCGCTCGTGACGGCGTTGCCGAGGCTTCCGCGGTGCCGAAGACCAGCGCGCTCAGCCGTGCGACGATCGCCACCTCGCTGAGCAGCTCCTCCGAGGGCGGGGCGAGTCGCCCGCGCGAGGAGTGGACAGCGCCCATCGAGTCCTCCACCGTGACCCGCTGCTCGCGTCCGCCGCGGCGGTCGCGGTCGGTGCGCCCGAGCGTCGGGAGGATGAGGGCGCGGCGGCCGGTGACCACGTGCGATCGGTTGAGCTTCGTCGACACGTGCACGGTGAGCCCCACCCTCGTCATCCCCGCCTCGACGACGGCGGTGTCGGGCGTGGCCGAGACGAAGTTGCCGCCCATGCTCATGAAGAACCGCACCTGCCCGTCGCGCATCGCCCGGATCGCCTGCACCGTGTCGAAGCCGTGCTCGCGCGGCGCGGCGAACCCGAACTCGGCGTCGAGCGCGTCGAGGAACGCCGTCGACGGCTTCTCATAGATGCCCACGGTGCGGTCGCCCTGCACGTTCGAGTGCCCGCGGACAGGGCACACGCCGGCGCCCGGGCGTCCGATGTTGCCCTGCAGCAGCAGCACGTTGACGACCTCGCGCAGCGTCGGCACGGAGTGCTTGTGCTGGGTCAGACCCATCGCCCAGCAGACGATCGTGGCCTTCGACGTGCGCACGGCCTCGCCGACCCGTCGCAGCGCGTTCTCGGGCAGCCCCGTGGCGACGACGAGGTCGCGCCACGCAGCATCCGTCATCGCCTGACGGTAGGCGTCGAAACCGCTCGTGTGCTCCGCGATGAAGGCGTGGTCGAGAACCCCGCCCTCGGCGGCCTCGGCCTCGAGGAGGTGCTTGCCGATGGCCTGGAACAGCGCCTGGTCGCCGCCCAGCCGGATCTGCACGAACTCGTCGGCGAGCTTCGTGCCACCGAACGCGACGCCGCGCACCGTCTGCGGGTTCTCGAACCGCATCAGCCCGGCCTCGGGCAGCGGGTTGACGGCGATGATCGTCGCGCCGCGCTGCTTGGCCTTCTCGAGGGCCGACAGCATGCGGGGATGGTTGGTGCCCGGGTTCTGGCCGGCGACGATGAGCAGGTCGGCCTCGTGGACGTCCTCGATCGAGACGGTGCCCTTGCCGATGCCGATCGTCTCGGTGAGCGCCGAGCCCGACGACTCGTGGCACATGTTCGAGCAGTCGGGCAGGTTGTTGGTGCCGAGGCCGCGCACGAGCAGCTGGTAGAGGAACGCCGCCTCGTTCGAGGTGCGGCCGGACGTGTAGAAGACCGCCTCGTCGGGGTCGTCGAGGGCCTTGAGCTCGTCGGCGACGAGGGCGAGCGCGTCGTCCCACGAGATCGGGCGGTAGTGCGTCGCGCCGTCCTCGAGCACCATCGGGTGCGTCAGGCGCCCCTGCTGCCCGAGCCACCAGTCGTCGTGGGCGCGCAGCTCGTCGAGCGAGTGCGCCGCGAAGAACTCCGGACCCACGCGGCGCAGCGTCGCCTCCTCGGCGACCGCCTTCGCGCCGTTCTCGCAGAACTCCGCGATGTGGCGCTTGTCCTCCTCGGGCCACGCGCAGCCGGGGCAGTCGAAGCCGTCCTTCTGGTTGACGCGCATCAGCGTCTGCACCGAGCGCGCGACCCCCATCTGCTCGTTCGCGATCCCGAGCGCGTGCAGCACCGCCGGCACGCCCACCGCGACCTTCTTGGGTCGCGACACGTGCACGCGGGTCTCGTCGATGTCGGCTGTCGGGGGCTTCGTCGCCATGCCTCCAGGCTATGCCTCGCTCGGCTCTCGAGGGCCGAGCACCCGCCTCGCAGCCGGTTCGACTTTGGATGACGGATGCTGCGCCCCACGTTTCACCGTCGTCCGAAAGGTGAAGGGATCAGGCACCCCACCAGAGACGCACCGTCCCCCGGAGGTCGCCGAGCGGCACGGCGCCCTGGCCGGGCTCGGACACCGAGAGGCGCGAGTCCGCCGAGCCGGCGCGGTTGTCGCCCATGACCCAGACGGACCCCTCGGGCACGGTGACGCGGAACGGGATGGCGCCACCCGGACGCACCTCGCCGGCGTACGGCTCGTCAAGCGGATGGTCGTTGACGAGCAGCCGACCGCTGCCCGCTTCGCAGCAGACCACGATGTCTCCGCCGACGCCGACGATCCGCTTCACGATGAGCGTGTCGGGCGTGCCCGACCAGCCCTCGCGGTCGACGAGGAGGACGACATCGCCGCGGGCTGGCGCGCTCCAGCGATCGAACACGACGGTGGCGCCGCTGTGCAGGGTCGGGCTCATCGAGTCGTGGCGCACCGTTGCGACGCCGAAGGCGGCGGCGACCACGAGCGCGGAGACGACGGGAGCCGCAACCGCTCCGATGGCCACGAGCATGCCCCGCCTGCGGCCGCCCCGCGCGCCGCCGCCACGCTTCGACAGGTCAACCGCGGTCTCGCAGGATCCGACCCGGCGCGAATCGCCTGTCGAAGCCCTGATGACCTGTTGAGCGACCGAGATCACGGCGCCTCGGCGAGCAGCGCCGTCATCGCGGCGATCTCGCGTTCTTGTTCGACGAGCACATGCTTGCCGGAGTTCCGGACGAACGCGTTCGACCCCTCGCGGACGGCGCTCTCGGCCATCTCGAGCGCGCCCTCGTGGTGCGCGATCATCAGCTCGAGGAACATCCGGTCGGCGGCGGCCCCGTCGGCCGCGGCCAGCGCGGCCAGCTGCTCGGCGGTCGCCATGCCCTTCATCTCCGAGTGTGCGTGGTCGCCGCAGCCGGTCGGGATCGCACCGGCGGCGGCCGGGGCACCGCCGTGACCCTGGTGGCCGACGGCCGCACCCTCGGCGGGGATGGCGCCGCGCCACGCGGTCTGCCACGCGCGCATCGTGTCGATCTCGGCGGTCTGGTCCGCGACGATGAACTCGGCGAGCGCGCGTGTGCGCTCGCGCACGCCAGCGGCCTCGAGCACCAGGCCGCTCAGTTCGAGCGCCTGCTCGTGGTGCGGGATCATGCCCTCGATGTAGCAGTGGTCCTCGAGCGTCGGGTAGGCGGCGGTGGCGGCATCCGTCATCGCACCTGACGCTGCCGCCTGCGGAGCCGAGTCCTTCGGCGTCGTCAGCGCGAGCGCGACCGCGGCACCGCCGACGATCACGGTCGACAGGGCCAGCACGACGCCGAGTGCGGCGATGCGGTTGCGCAACAGTGGTCCCTTTCTGTCGGATGCCTCGTCCCCGGCGAGGTGCGCCGAGGGAGGGTCCCGCGGGACGGCGCCGGGCGCCGCCCCGCGGGAGCGGGTCAGGCGTGAGCCTTCAGGCTCTGCTGACGCCGCAGGTACCACGAGGTGCCGGCGAGGCCCGCCCCGGCGACCAGGAGCACGAGCCCCGAGAGCGCCCAGCGGTTCGCGTCGGTTCCTGTGGTGGCGAGAGCGCCGAACACCGCCGCGGGCGACGCGGACGCCACCGTGAACGTGCCCTGCGCCACCGCCGACGAGGTCTGTCCGGTCAGCACGAGGGTGTGCTCGCCGGCCGGCGTGGCCGACGGGACGACGAACTGCGCGCTCACGACGCCCTCGCTGTCGGCGACGAACGTGCCGACGTCGACGGGGTCGGAGTGCAGCACGGCGCTCACCGTCTCTCCCGGGGTGAAGCCGCCGGCTGTGGCCGTCTGCGCGGCCCCCGGAGCGACCTCACCCGAGCCGAACGTCACGGGCGCGGCGGCCGGCGTAGCCCCGTTCCCGTTCCCGTTGCCGTTGCCGTTCCCGTTCCCGTTTCCGTTGCCGTTCCCGTTGCCATTGCCGTTGCCCGGCGTGGTCGGCGTCGCGGTCGGGGTGGGCTCACCCGTCGGCTCGGTCGTCGGGGTGGGCGTGGGCGACGCCGTCGGCGTCGGCGTGATGTTGGGGTTCGGAACGCCCCGCATGTCGCCGTTGACCCACTTGCGGCCCTCGGGGATGTTGGGGTTCTGCGCGGCGAAGTCGCGCGGGTAGAGGGTGAAACCCTGCCAGTGGATCGGCATGGGGCTCTGGTCCTCGTCTCGGTTGATGTGGTGGAAGCCGACGTTCACCCACGCCACCGGGTCCTCGAGCGACTCGCCGTCGGCGATGTAGTCGGTGACCATCTGGCCCGCCTTCGACGGGATGAGGTTGTGGCTCGCGTGGACCTCGTCCGACTTCGCCGACGTGAACGCGATGTCGAAGTCGGTCTCGGGGTTGAGGTTGTAGGCCTGGTCGCGCGGCACGATGATCTCGTACGAGCGGGCGTGGCCGTCCGCGTTGAGGCTCTCCGGGTTCACGACCCGGTACGCCTCGCGGTTCGCGCCCATCGTCTTGGTCTCGTTCGTGATCTGGGTGAGCTGCGTCTCGAGGATCGCGGTGTGGCCGGTGTCGCCCGTCGTGCCGTACTCGCCCGTCGGGGTGGTGGCGAACTTCTCGACGACCTGGTTCGCGCCCGAGTCGATGCCGAAGTCCACGCGCCAGAAGGCCGAGTGGTAGTGGTTGACGGCGAAGTCCTCCTGGCCCGGCGCGATCGGCCAGCCCTGGTTGACGACGTTCACGTAGTCGTTGGGCGACAGGTCGCCGGTCGCTCCGAGGCGCACCGAGATCTCGCCGTCGTCGTGGAACCGGTACTCGGTCTGGTACTCGTACCAGCCGATGCGGGACACCGTGTGCAGCACGAGGTCGGTGCCCTGCGCCGCGTAGAGCGCGTCGCGGGCGATGTTCGAGCGGTACGCGAGACCCGAGTCCTCCTCGCCGATGCAGAGCGCGGGGATCGCGCCGCGGGTCGGGTCGGCCCACGCGTTGAAGACCTCGCCGACCGGGCAGTCGACCGCCTCGATCGCCTGCAGACGACGACCGCCGACCTGGTAGGTGGTGACGTCGTTGTACTCGGTGGCGCCGGTGTCGTACGGCACGTTGAGCTGCGCGAGCGCGATCGAGTCGAGCACGAGGATCGGCGCCGCGTCATCGCGCGGCTGGTAGGCGATCTTGTCGAGGACGAGGCCGCGGTAGGTGTCGAGGCGCCAGCACATCTGCCAGCTCGAGCCGGACTCCAGCGTCTCCGAGACGAGGGATTCGCCGGAGCAGGATGCCTCGGTGACGGTCTGCGCAGATGCCGCGGCCGGCGCCGACAGCACGAGGCCGCCCGCGAGGAGGGCCATCGCGGTGCCCGCGCCGAGAAGCCGGCGGAGGGAGGTTCGTTTCATCGGGGGTGTCTCCATGGTCATGAGATGGACAGGACGGCACGCGTCGACAGGTTGACGACGTACGTGCTGGTGGTGAGGAAGGCGCCGCCGTCGACCTGGGCGAGCACCTGCACGCACCGGTCGATGCCGCACGATTCGGCGCCGAAGGATCCAGCGTCCGTCACGAACGAGTGGGCGGTGAGGAGCACCTCGGCGGACGCCGGGGTCAGGACGGAGCCACCGGTGAGGGCGGCGAACTCGTCGACCACGGGCTGCGCCGCGTCGTCGTCGAGCAGCAGCTCCCATGCGAACGAGGTCTCGGCGTCGGTCGGCGCGGGCTGCGTGCCCGACGCACGGTCGACCGATTCGATCGCGCCGTTGGTGACGTTGACGATCATGCTGACCAGCTCGTTGGTGGCGTAGTCGTAGTACAGCGAGAGCAGCCGGCGGTGCCCGTCCGAGTACGCCTGCGGGTCGGCGACGTCGGTCGAGAGGAACTGCAGGCCGGGCTCGCCGAACAGGTCCTTGCCCGCGGCGAAGGCGGCGTCCTGGGCGCCGAGGAAGCGCACGTACTCGACCTCGGCACCGGTGAGGCCGTCGTATGCGGCGGCGACGGTGGTCGGCTTCGGAACCTCCGTCGCCTTCTCGGGGGCGTCCTCGTCGGTGCTGTCGGCGGCGATCGGGGTGGACGCCGGCGATTCAGGTGACGAGGTCGCCTGAACCGCGGTCTGCGTCGCGAACACCAGCGCGACAGCCGCGGCGGTCGCGGCGAGCGCCGAGCCGATGCCCAGCGTGCGGGGAGTGAGGAAGCGGCCCCGCCTCGAGGGCCGCGGGTCCGAGGGCGGCGAGTCCCCCTCGGTGGAGAGCTGTTGTTCGGTCACAGGGTTCCTTTCGACGGCGATGACGCGGCTCGCACCCGCATCGAGGCCGATTCTTGGACGCCGCCGTTTCCCGATGATTCGGTGCTGCGAACGCCAGGCGAAAACCTGGTGAGACGCGGGCGCGCGCCTGGCGTCCTTCGGTCCCACGGCTCGTCACGAGGCCGAAACATGCCCCGTCTTTCCCGGCAACGCGCACCCGGTAGCGTCACGGCCAGCCGCACGGCGGCGAGCGCCGGAAGTGAGGAGGTCGCGTGAGCAGTGCACTCGCGGACGCGATCGAACGGGCTCGCCCGCGCAACGATCTCGGAGCCAGCTCTCCGTTCGCAGGACTCCATCGACGCCACGCGCACACGATCGACGTGGTCGCGCAGTCCGTGGCCGCCACCGCTCCCGCGGGCGTGCTGCTGATCCATCCCGCCGCCGCCTTCGCGCGCAGCGGGTCCTTCGCCTTCCTCGACATCGCGATCACGATCACCCTCGTGGTGGGCGTGGGCCTCGTGATCGGCATGTTCGCGCGACGCATCGCGAGCACGGGCTCCCTCTACACGTTCGCGGTGCGGGGGCTCGGCTCGCACGCCGGTCTCATCACCGGTGCGGCGCTGGGCATCGGCTACCTCGCCGTGGCGATGAACACGCTCGCCTCCGGGTCGACGCGACTGGCGAACATCCTGAGCGGAGGCGACGCGCCCCCGTGGCTCGTGATCGCCCTCATCGCCGGGTTCGGGGCGGTGATCGCCCTCGTCGTGGCCCGTGGGCTGCGCATGTCGACGCGCGTTCTGCTCGTGCTCGAATCGATCGCCGTCGTGACGGTGCTCGGGCTCTCCATCGCCGCGCTCAGCCTCACCCGCTGGGACATCGGTCTGCTCATCCCCCGCGCCCCGGACGTGTCGCTCGAGGCGATCATCACGGGCGTCGCCTTCGCCCTGATCGGCTTCGTCGGATTCGAGAGCGGCGCCGCGCTCGGTCCCGAGACCCGTCGCCCCTTCGCCGCCGTCCCGCGCGCGATCATGGTGAGCGTCGGAGCCACGGGGCTCGTGATGCTCGTCGGCACCGCGGCGCAGCTGTCGATCGTCGCGGAGCGGCCGGGTGCAGCATCCCTCGCCTCCGTCACCGGAATGGCGACCCTCATCGACGTGATCGTGGCGATCTCGTTCCTCGCGTGCGCGCTCGCGATGACCAACGCCGCGACGCGCTTGGTCTTCGCGATGAGCCGCGAGGGGCTGATGCCCGCGGCGTTCGGACGTGTGTCGCGGCGCGGGGTGCCGGCGATCGGCGGAGTGCTGCTTGCTTCTGCGGTCACGCTGGTGCCGGTCGCGATCCTCGCGTGGGGCGGCAGCCGGCAGGACATGCGCATCGTCACCTCGCCCGCGTCCATCCTCGGGTTCGTGCTCGCGTATGCACTGGTCTGTGCGGCGGCTCCGGTGTTCCTCGCACGGATCGGCGAGCTCACCGTCCGGGCCGTCCTGCTCAGCGTCGTGCCGCTCGCCGGGCTCCTGTGCGTACTGGGCTTCTACCTCGCCGCGACGCTGCGCGACAACCCGGCGGGTCTGCTGTGGTCCGTGGGCATCCTCGCCGCGGTCGTGGTGGCCGGGTCGGTGCGGATGGCGCGCCATCCGCGTGTCGCCGCCAGAGTCGGCGTGCATGACTGGCCGACCGACGCCGACTGCATCGACGGGCCGGCGCGAACGTGAGCGGCGCGGGCCTCGCGGGTGACACCCGCCTGCCGGAGAAGGGCCTGGGCCTGGCCCTGGAGATCCTCGAGCAGGTCGCGCGCGACGATCGCGGCGCCTCGGCGGCCGAGATCGCCCGTGCCGTCGGTGCGCCCCGCGCGACGGTCTACCGCGTCGTCAACTCGCTCGTGCGCGACGAGTACCTCGTGCGCCGCGGCGACTTCTCGGGGTTCCTCCTCGGCACGCGCGTGCTGGAGCTCGCCGCGATCGTGGGCGCGCGCACCCGGCCCGAGCACGCCGCCGTCGTCGACCGGCTGCGCGACGACACCGGCGAGGCCGTGCATCTGTTCGCGTTCCACCGCTCGGGCCTCATGGTGCTCGATGAGGACGCCACGCGGCCCCTGTCGGACCCCGACGCCCTCCTCGCTGACCCGACGCGCTCGGCGATCGGTCACCTCTGGCTGGTCGCGCACCCGGACCGCCGGCTGCCGCAGGCGCCGAACTGGCGCGTCGCGCCGCCCGCGGACGAGGTGCGCGCGATCCATGAGGCGTACGCCGTCCGCGGCTACACCGAGCAGGTCGCCCTGCTCACCTCCGATCGAGGCTGCCTTGCGGTGCCGATCCACGACGACGCGGCGCGACCCGTCGGCGCCGTCACGCTGTCGACGTCGATCTCGCGCCTCTCCGTTGCGGCCCGCCACGTCGGCGCGCTGCGCGACGCGGCGCGTGCGCTGGCTCCTCTCGGCTCCCTCAGCGGCTGGTGACGTCGCGCCTCACCGCCTTCAACAGGTCAACCGGGCTTGCACAGGACCGGAACGCGTTCCCCGGTCATGCAGAAGCCCGGTTGACCTGTCGGAGGAGGGGGAACACGGATGCTGTGGACCGCTGCATCCGCGCGAACCCGAGCGGAGGTGATCACGGCAGCGAGTCGAGGATGCCCTGCAGGGTCCCCTGATCGGCCTCTGCCTGCTTCAGCACCTCTTCGGCCGATTCCGCCACCGACGGATGCGGGTCTCCCTCGAGGATGAGCGTGACCAGAGCGATCATCCCGGCATTCTGCACCTGGAGGATCTCGGCGAAGCGGCGCTCGGCGTCGGGGTGCTCCGCGTCGACGAAACCCTGGAGCGTGCTCCACGACGGCATGCCGGGCATCTGCGCATGATCGGTGCCATGCCCGCCGCACGGGCCGTCGGACGGCGGCTCGGCCGGGCGCGCATCCGCCCAGGAGAGGTACCACGCCCGCAGCCGTTCGAGCTCGTCCTCGTCGCGCGCCGCGATGCCGGTGGCGAATCCGCTCGCCCCGGCGTCGATCCCCTGCGCGCGCAGCAGGGTCTCCGCGAGTTCCTGCTCCTTGACCCGGTAGTAGATCATCGCTTCGACGTAGCAGTAGTCGTCGGCCGTCACCGGTGCCGCGGGCGACGCCGACGCCGAGGGGGCGGCTGGGCCCACGCGGCCGGAGGCTCCGCCCGACGCGCCAGCGGCGGGTGGAGTGGCCGTGGGGATCGTGTTCCCCGCCGTCGCGGCGACCGCGAGCCAGACGCCGACCGCGGCTGTCGCCAGGGCGAGCGTCAGCGCGACGACGAGAACCACTCTGCGGCGCACGCGAGACCTTCCGGATCGGGAGCGATCCGCCGGGGTCGGGATGCGTCAGCGCTTGTCGGTGCCGAAGATCCCGCGGATCACCCCACCCAGTATCGTCTGGGTGGACTTCGAGTTGAGAATCTGCTCGATCGGCGATTTCTGGGCCGACCGCGACGTGCGGCTCGTGCCGGCCGTCTTCTTGAGCAGGCGCTCGTACTCCTGCTGGGCCTTCTTCTCGGCCGCGGCGCTCGCCTTGTCGGCCGCGGCCTGCTGCTTGTCGATCGCGGCCTTCTGCTTCGCGTATTCGGCATCGGCCTTCGCCTTGGCGAGTGCGGCGTCCTCGGCGGCGGCCGCGTCGTCGGCGGCCTGCATCTTCTTCGCGAGGATCTCACGCGCCGACTCGCGGTCGATGGCCGTGCCGTACTTGGCCAGGAGCGGCGACGCGTTCACGGCCGCGACGATCGCCGGCTCCGGCGTCGGCGACATGAGGCCCTGCGGCGCGCGCAGCCGCGTCCAGGCGACCGGCGTCGGGGCGCCCTTCTCGCTCATCACCGTGACGATCGCCTCGCCGGTGCCGAGCTCCTGCAGCACGCGCTCGAGGTCGTAGCCCGACTTCGGGTAGGTGCCGACCGTCGCGCGCAGCGCCTTGGCGTCGTCCGGCGTGAAGGCGCGCAGGGCGTGCTGCACGCGCGAGCCGAGCTGGCCGAGCACGTCGGAGGGCACGTCCTTCGGGGTCTGCGTCACGAAGAAGACGCCGACGCCCTTCGAACGGATGAGGCGCACCGTCTGCACGATCGCCGCGAGGAAGTCCTTCGAGGCGTCCTTGAACAGCAGGTGCGCCTCGTCGAAGAAGAAGACCAGCTTCGGCTTGTCGGCGTCCCCCACCTCGGGGAGGATCTCGAACAGCTCCGCCAGCAGGTACATCAGGAAGGTCGAGAACAGCGCCGGCTTGTCGATGACACCGGGCACCTCGAGCAGGCTGATGACGCCCCGGCCGTCGGGCGCCGTGCGGATGAAGTCTGCGACGTCGAACTCGGGCTCGCCGAAGAACACGTCGGCTCCGGCATCCGCGAAGGTGATGAGCTCGCGCAGGATCACGCCCGCCGTCGCCGCCGACAGGCCGCCGAGCTCCTTGAGCTCGGCCTTGCCCTCGTCGCTCGTGAGGTGTGTGAGCACGGCGCGGAGATCCGACAGGTCGACGAGCGCCAGGCCGTTCGCGTCGGCGTAGTGGAACACGAGGCCGAGACTCGACTCCTGCGTGTCGTTCAGGCCGAGCACCTTGCTGAGAAGCAGAGGACCGAAGCCCGACACCGTCGCGCGCACCGGCACGCCCTTGCCGACGCCGCCCAGCGCGAAGTACTCGGTGACGGATGCCTCGGGCTTCCAGTCCTGACCGATCGCCCGGGTGCGGGCGAGCAGCTTCTCGCTCGGCTCCCCCGGCGTCGCGACGCCCGACAGGTCGCCCTTGATGTCGGCGGCGAACACGGGCACGCCCTTCGCCGCGAGCTGCTCGGCGAGGCCCTGCAGGGTGCGGGTCTTGCCCGTGCCGGTCGCACCCGCGACGAGCCCGTGGCGGTTCATCATCGGCAGCGGGATGCGGATCTGCGCCGAGGGGACGGGGTCCCCGTTGAGAAGGGCGCCGAGATCGAGGGTCGCGGTGGCGGCGTCGAAGGTGTACCCGGCGGTGACCTTCTCGACCTCTGGTGCGGCGAGAGGGCCGTCGTGCGTCGGCTGCGTGGCTGATCCGTTCGGATTCTGTTCCCGCGCGGTCGAGTCCGAGGCGGGCGCTCGCGCGGGCCCCTGGGCCTGCGAACCCTCCGCCGCCTCCGCTGTCCTCAATTGAGGATCTGCGCCGAGTTGAGGAGCAGTTCCACCCGAAGTCTCCGCATCTCGGCTCTCGCCCTCAGATGAGGATGCGGTGGGCGCGGGTGCGGCGGTGGCCCTGGCCTTCGCGGCCGCCGCCTCGGCGGCGACGAGCGCGGCCTTGGCCTGGGCGGCCTTCAACTGGGCCTCTGCGGCCTCGGCCTCGGCGCGAAGTCGCGCGAGTTCGGCCTCGGCGGCGGCGACGGCCGGATCGGGCGGGGGCGAATCGGGCGCGGAGGCGGTCATGCGCTCAGCCTAGTTACGGCGTTTGGCCGAGGCATCCATCCCCTCCCGTGCCATCGGAACGGCGAACGCCGCGGCCACGAGCAGCGCCGCGCCGGCGCCGAGGAGCGCCCCGCCGACCGTGTCGCTCAGCCAGTGCGCGTGGAGGTAGGTGCGGCTGAAGGCCATGAGCACGACCCACGCGGCACCGACGACGCCCACCCAGACGCGCGGGAAGATGACCACCGCGGCGACGGCGATCGTGGCGGCGTTGGCCACATGCCCCGACGGGTATGAACCGTAATCCGAGATGACGAGGATGTCTTCGGGGCGCACGCGGCCGAAGAGGTGCTTCAGCACCTGCACCCCGGCTGCCGAGACCGCCTCGGCGGCGAGGAAGTACGCGGCCGCCCACGGCCGCCGCAGCACGATGAGGGCGATCGCGCCGCCGATCGGCACCGCGAGCACGCTGAACCATCCGCCGCCCACGAAGTCCATGACCTGCGAGAACCCGGTCAGGACCGGGTGCCACAGCTCTGCCACGAGCAGATTCCACGCCGTGTCGATGACGAACGGCTCGTCGCCGCGTGCCAAGATCCACCAGCCCAGGAGGCACGACAGCACCACCAGGGTCGATCCCACCGCGAGGTAGGCGATGACCGGCGTGGCCACGCGGCGCTGGACTGTCGTCATCGCCCCATTCTGCCCGGAAGGCTCGTCCCCGCCACCCCCTTGCGGACCGGGCGCGCCGCATGGCACCCCCCGCACCACGTCGCCGTGACCGGTCCGAAGGCGCCGCCGGTCCGCGCGGGACCGCACGATAGCACCGGGTTCGAACGCAGCCCGGTGCTATCGTGCGGTCTCATCAGCGCGTGCGGCACCGGCCTGACGCCGGCTCAGGGCGCGAGGCGCTCCACCGTGCGCGGGCGCACGACGAACCAGAGCGCCAGCACGCCGACGACGGCGCACCCGACCATGACCGCCGCCATCGTCGTGGCGGTGATGCCGGCGTCCTTTGCGATCCAGCCCACGAGCGGCGAGATGAGGCCGGCGACGCCGAAGTTCGTCGCGCCGATGATCGACTGCGCGGTGCCCGCGGCCTTGCCGTGGCGGTCGAGCGCGAGCACCTGCACGCACGGGAACGTGAATCCGCAGGCGGTCATGAAGACGAAGAGCGGCACGATCGTGCCCCACAGGCCCAGGCCGAGCTGGTCGGTCACGATGATGGCGGATGCTGCGACCACGAGCACCGCGGTCGACCAGGCCATGACCCACTGCGGGCCGAAGCGCGCCGCCAGCCGCGACGCGGTCTGCACGCCGACGACGACGCCGAGGGAGTTGACGGCGAACATCAGCCCGTACTGCTGCGCCGAGAGGCCGTAGCTCAGCTGGAAGAGGAACGACGAGCTCGACAGGTACGAGAACAGGCCCGAGAAGGTCATGCCGCCGATGATGAGCACCCCGATGAAGACGCGGTCGCCGAAGACGCTCCGGTAGCGCTGCCAGACCGTCGTGGCGCCCTTGTCGTGGCGGCGTGCGGGCGGCAGCGTCTCGGGGAGCAGGACGATCGATGCGACGAGCATGACCGCGCCGTACACCGCGAGGACGACGAAGATCCCGCGCCACGGCATGACCGCGAGGAGCGCCGAGCCGACGAGCGGCGCGAGCACGGGGGCGACACCCGACACGAGGGCGAGCCGCGAGAGCATGACCACCAGGCGGCGCCCGCCGAACAGGTCGCGGACGATCGCGGCGGCGACGACGCCACCGGCCGCGGCGCCGGCGCCCTGCAGCACGCGGGCCACCGACAGCAGCTCGAGCGTGGGCGCGAGCGCTGCCCCCACGCTGGCCACGACGTGCAGCGCGGTCACCGACAGCAGCGGGATGCGCCGGCCGACCTTGTCGCTCAGCGGGCCGACGATGAGCTGCCCCAGGGCGAAGCCGATCATCGTGCCCGTGAGGGTCAGCTGGATCATCGCGGCCGTGGTCTGGAAGTCCGCCTCGAGCACCGGGAACGCCGGAAGGTAGAGGTCGATCGTGAACGGTCCGAGCGCGGTGAGCGCGCCGAGCAGCACGATGTAGAGGACGCGGCGGCGGTGCGGGATCGAGTCGCCCGGGTGGAGGACGATCGGCGCGGTGGCCGGGTTGCTGCCGAGGGTGCGGATGGCACCCGTGGACGTCGGCTGGGGCTTGGGCGCGGCGGGGAGGTGGGCTTCGGGCTTCTGCGTGGGGATGGAGGCGGTGTCGAGCAACAGTGGACTTCGTTTCGTGGCAAGGGGTTCGACGGGCGGCGAGCGAGGCGGAACGGCGTCGACACCGGCTGAGCCGGTCTGGGCGCGCAGGGAGGAACGGACCGAGATGACGCGGGTCGTCCGGCGCTGCCGATCGGCACCGGGGCCCGCGATCGACCGTGGAGGTCGAATCGATTCGAGTACCCATGATAACGGATGCCTCCAGCCTGCCCGCAAGCGGAATCCCGCGGCTGCGCCGGCCCACCTCTCGCCCCGCCGCTGTCGGCTCCTTCCCAGGGGGCGGACTCATGCACTCGCATAGGATGAGGGCAACCCGTCAACCGCCCTCGAGCGGTTCGCGCCGGGCGCCCAGACCCCTGTTCATCGATTGGCAGAGATCACGAGCATGACCCCGACCCCCGACGACAAGCGCCAGAGCGGCAACCCCGCCACCCAGGCGAAGATCGACCTCACCGTCAAGCAGCAGCGCGAGCAGAAGCGCCAGGAGAAGCTCGCCGAGTACCAGAAGCAGCTCGCCAAGCGCAAGCGCGGCAAGCTCGTGTGGTGGATCGTCGGCTCGACCGCCGCCGTGCTGGTCGTGGCGGCCATCGTCGCGTCGATCGTCTTCGCGCCGACCCCGGCCCCGTCGTACGCCCGCGGCGACAGCGACGGCAGCGGCATCGAGGGCGTCGAGACCTTCACGAACACGGCCAACCACGTCGAGGGCGCCGTCGAGTACCCGCAGACTCCCCCGGCCGGCGGCGACCACAACGCCATGTGGCTCAACTGCGGCGTGTACACGGAGCCGGTGCCGAACGAGAACGCCGTCCACGCGCTCGAGCACGGTGCGGTGTGGGTCACCTACGACCCCGCGCAGGTGTCCGACGACGACATCGCGAAGCTCGAGGCCGAACTGCCCTCGACCTACACGGTGCTCTCGCCCTACAACGACATGGACACCCCCATCGCCCTGAGCGCCTGGAACGCCCAGCTCAAGGTCGACTCCGCCGACGACGAGCGCATCGAGGAATTCATCAAGGCGTACTGGAGGAGCACCAACGCCCCCGAGCCGAACGCCGCCTGCACTGGCGCGTACGACGCTCCCGGCAAGAAGTAGGCCGCCGCGTGTCGGACGAGCCCTCGGCGGGAGGTTCCCGGCGATGGTTCGTCGTCGCCGTCGCACTGATCCTCATCGCGGGCCTCGCGTTCGCGGTGGGGCGCTTCTCGACGTTCGGCTCACAGGCGACTGCGTCCAGTCCGGGAACCAGCTCGCCTGAGGCCGGGTTCTCGCGAGACATGCAGGTGCATCACGCGCAGGCGATCGAGATGGCGATGGAGATCTATCGCAAGACCGACGACGACGAGCTGCGTGTGCTGTCATACGACATCGCCACCGGTCAGGCCGGCCAGCGCGGCGAGATGTTCGACTGGCTCGTGCGATGGGGGCTCCCCCAGTCCGGCGGACCGATGATGCAGTGGATGGATGCCTCCGCCGCGGGCCACGCGCACGGTGGCTCGTCCGCCGGCCCGATGACCGACGATGAGGCCCACGCCGCGATGGGAATGGCGTCGGACGACGAGATCGCCGCACTCGAGGCGGCGACCGGCATGGCGGCGGACTGTCAGTTCCTCACTCTGATGATCCGCCACCACGAGGGCGCCATCCCGATGGCGGAGGCCCTTCTCGAGCTCGGCACCGACCCGCGCGCCCTCGAGGTCGCCACCGCGATCAAGAACGGCCAGACAGCCGAGATCGACGCGATGAAATCGATCCAGACCCGCCTCGGCTGCACCGGCTGACGCCGACCGCGAGTACAGCACCACAAACGGATGCCGCGGGCCTGCGTGAGACGCAGGCCCGCGGCATCGTTGTCTCTTGTCGATCAGCCCTTCGTCGCGCCGGCCATGAGTCCGCGCACGAAGAACCGCTGCAGCGCGAGGAACACGATGATCGGCACGAACAGCACGAGGAACGCACCGGCCGAAACGAGGAACCATTGGTTGCCCCAGGTGCCGGACAAGGAGTTCAGCGTCTGCGTCATCGGCAGCGATGTCGTCGGGGCGAAGATCGTCGCGACGAGCAGGTCGTTCCACACCCAGATGAACTCGAGGATGGCGAACGACGCGAGCGCGGGCGTCGCGAGCGGCAGGATGATCCGGAAGAAGATCTGCCCGTGCCCGGCGCCGTCCACGCGAGCCGCCTCGATGACGTCGGACGGGATCTCGGCGATGAAGTTGTGCAGCAGGAAGATCGCCAGCGGCATCGCGAAGATGACGTGGGCGATCCACACAGTGGCGAAGCTGTGATCGACCTCGCGCATCTCGAGGCCCGGGAAGATCTGCACGTCGCCGATCTCGAGCCCCCTCGAGAAGAGGCTCAGCAGCGGGACGAGCGCCATCTGGATCGGAACGATCTGGAGCGCGAACACCGCGACGAACAAGAAGCCGCGGCCCTTGAAATCCATCCACGCGAACGCGTACGCGGCGAGAGACGCGACCGCGAGCGCGAAGATCGTGACCGGAATCGTGATCGCGAGCGAGTTGAGGAACGACTCGCCCAGCGTCAGGGCGGTCCCCCCCGATGTCAGTGCGTCCTGATAGTTGCCGAGCGTGAAGTCGGGGTTGGTGAAGACCGTCCACCAGCCCGTCGTCGCCGAGTCCGCGCCCGGCCGGAACGACGTGATGAGCAGGCCGAGCGTCGGGATCGTCCAGAGGAACGCGATCGCGACGGCGAAGATGGTGGCAAGGGGCGACGTCAGCCGCTTGTGTGCCAGCGCCTCGTTGCGCCGCGTCTCGCGCGCAACCCTGCGCGCCTCGGCTTTGGTGTTCTGCGGCGTGGACTTGGAGTCGACGGCGGTCATCACCGCACCTCCCTCTGCTTGCGCAGCTGCAACACGTTGTAGACGATCAGCGGCGTCACGAACACGAAGATCAGCACGGCGAGCGCCGCCGAGTGGCCGTAGCTCTGGAACCGCTGCTGCTGGTTGACCATCTCGAAGCCCAGCACTGTCGAGTTCGCCCGTCCGCCTGTCATCACCGCCACGATGTCGTACAGCTTGAGGGCTGCGATCGTGACGGTCGTCAGGACGACGATGATCGACGTTCGGATGCCCGGCACCGTCACGTTGATGAACCGCTGCCAGGCCGAGGTGCCGTCGAGCTGTGCAGCCTCCAGCTGCTCCACCGGCACCGCCTTCATCGCCGCCGAGAGAACGACCATGGCGAAGCCGGTCTGTGCCCAGACGAATGCGAACAGAAGGCAGAACGTGTTGACCAGCGGCCAGATGTCGAGCCATGGCACCGGCTGGCCGCCGAAGGCCACCACGATCGCGTTGAGGGTGCCGATCTGCTCGCCCTGCCGATAGTCGTAGACGAACTTCCAGATGAGGCTGATGCTCACCGGCGCGATCGCGAACGGCATGAAGACGAGCAGCTTCAGCAGCCGCTCACCACGCGCCCGCTCCATGAAGGCCGCGTACGCCAGGCCGACGACTGTCGCGAAGATCGGGGCGAAGATCGCCCAGATGAGCGTATTGATGATCGACCAGAACCCCTGAGGGTTGGTGAAGGCCCACACGTAGTTCTCCAGCCCGACGAAGTTCTCGCCGGTCTTGTCGAAGAACGACTGGACGATGGTCGCGATGCTCGGGTACACCAGACCCACGAGGATCGCGATCGCGGCCGGCGCCATGAACAGCGTCAGCTGGTACATGTACCCGGCGCCCTGGCTCGCCCGGTAGTCCGCCCAGAAGAGCAGGCCTCCGGCGACGAGGGCGATGGCGATCACGTAGATCACGGCGCCCTGGTAGGGCCGCAGCAGCATGAACGCGAGGAATGGGATCGCGAAGCACGAGATGAGCCGCAGCCAGAAGTAGCCTCTGCCGGCGCGCGGAGCGAACTCGATGAGAACGAGCAGGATGCCGACCACCGCGGCGAAGACGACCAGGACGATGGGGATCTGGACGATCGGCCCCAGATTGCCAAGCCACTGGAAGAACGAGTTGTACGAGAAGCCCAGCGAGACCGGACGCGCGTCCGGGTTGGGAGGGCTGAGGAGGAGGAAGATCACCAGCGCTGCGATCAGGATCAACCCGATCGCGACGCCGAGTCGCGTGGTCCGCCGCGACGGAGGTTTTCTTCCTCCGCGTTCCGGTGGCGTCGCGCCCTGCTCCTGGTCGGCCGCCGATGTTGTGGTCTGAGACATGTTCTGCCTTCCCCCGTCGACCTCGACGGATGAATCACCCCGGTGCCGGGGCCGCACGTCGCCCGCGCGGACCCGGCACCAGGATGCGGTGGATCAGTCTTGATATCCCGCCTGGATATCGCTCAGGACCTGCGGCGTCGGCTTGCCGTCGATCCAGTCGACCATGCCGCGCCAGAACGAGCCCGAACCGACGGTCGCCGGCATCAGGTCGGAGGCGTCGAAACGGAACACGGTGTTCGGGTCCTGGACGATCTGCATCGCCTCGGTCAGGAACTCGCTCGATGCCAGCGTCGGATCGGCGCCGGTGTTGGCCGAGATCGCGCCGCCGAGCGCCACGCGCGCGTCGGCGAACTCGGGCGTCGACATGTACTCGAGCACCTGCTGCGTGGCGGCGTCGTCCGAGAACGGCGTGACGAACTCGCCACCGCCCTCGACCGCGAGCTCCCCTTCCTTCACGCCGGGGAGGATGAACGCGTAGATGTCACCGTCCGGCGCGATCGTCGGCGTCTGTCCGTCCGCGGTCTGCGCGGTGAGGAAGTTCGCCGTGAGGAACGAGCCCTGGTGCGTGAGCGCGCAGGTTCCGTTTGCCACCGCAGCTGCGATCGGGTCACCGAACGCCGTCGGGTTGATGCTCTTGACATCGCCGAAGCCGGCGTTGACGTAGTCCGGGTTCAGCAGGATCTCGCCGACCGAGTCGAACGCCGCCTCGATGTCGGGGTCGGTGAACGGGGTGTCACCGGCGGCCCAGCTGTCGTAGACGTCGGCGCCGGCCTGACGCAGGACGAGGTCCTCCACCCAGTCCGTTCCCGGCCATCCCGACGCCGCCTCGGAGAAGAACCCGGCGCACCACGGGGGCTGGCCGGTCTTCTCCCGGATCGTGTCGGTGAGTGTGAGGAGTTCGTCCCAGGTCGTCGGCACCTCGACGCCCCACTCCGCGAAGCTCTGGGGCGAGTAGTACACGTAGCCCTTCAGGTTCGCGAGCATCGGCGCGGCGTAGAACGTGCCGTCGAGCGATCCGTAGTCCTTCCATGCCGGAGCCCAGTACTCGTCGACATTCGCTTCGACCTCCGCGGTGCCCTCCTTGACCTCTCCGGTCTCGATGAGAGAGCGCAGGAGGCCGGGCTGCGGCACGATCGCGATGTCGGGCGCGGAGCCACCCGCGACCTTCGTGACGATGTTGCCCTCGAAGCCCTTGTCACCTGTGTACTCGACGATGATGCCGGTGTCTTCGGTGAACTGGTCGAACGACTTCTGGAGGTTCTCCGCCTCCGAGCCGGTGATGCCGCCGGCGATCTGAACGGTCTCTCCTTCGACGGAGCCGCTGTCGCCGCCGTCGTCGCCGCCCTCGGCGCATCCGGCGAGTGCGAGTGCTGCGACGGCCGTCAGTCCCAGCGCGATGTAGCCGTGTCGACGACGTGATCGCAGTGCAGTCATGTGTCTGCCTCCTCTTTGAGTACGCGGAGCCACGCCTCTCGGGCTCCACAGATGTGAGATCGGGAACCGATTCCATGCTCAAACTAGGGGATGCCGCCAGAGCGCACAATGACCCGGGATCACAACTCGGTAAACACCGTCACCGGGACTGGTGCGAGGTGCGCGATCACGGCATGATGACCCCTGGAACCGGTTCCAGGATCCCGGGTGACGTCGGCGTCTCCGGGAGCGCGAGGAGGACCCGATGGCGGGCATCGCCGATGTTGCGCGGGCGGCAGGCGTCTCGAAGTCGACGGCCTCGCGGGCTCTCACCGGCTCGGGGTACGTCTCCGCCGCCACTCGCCAGCGGGTGCGGGATGCCGCGACCGCCCTGGGCTACGTGCCCACGACGAGCGCCGTGAGCCTGGTGACGGGACGCACCCAGACCGTCGGTGTCGTCATGCCGTCGCTGGACCGGTGGTTCTTCGCCCAGGTTCTCGAAGGCATCCAGGACGCGCTGCTCGAGCGCCGGTACGACCTCGCCCTCTACGGCGCGCCACCCGAGTCGGCTGCGCGCCGCGAGATGTTCGAGCACTTCCTCGCCCGCAAGAGGTTCGACGGGCTGATCGCGGTCGGCATCGAGCCCAGCGCACGCGAGCTCGAGCGCCTCGTCGCGTTCGGCAAGCCGGTCGTCGCCGTCGGGGGCTACGACATCGGCACCAATGCCGTCTCGATCGACGACGAGGCGGCCGCCCGGATCGCCACCGACCACCTCATCGGCCTGGGGCACCACGAGATCGTCTTCCTCGGGGGCGACCCCGACGGCCGCCGCACCAGCTTCGGCGACGGCCGGCGCCTGGACGGGTATCGCTCTGCGATGCGCGAGGCAGGGTTCGAGGCATCCGCTCGCCATGTCCAGTCCGAGGTGACGATGCCCGGCGGGTACGGCGCGGCCGTCGAACTGCTCGGCGACCGCCGCACGCGGCCGACGGCCATCGTGGGGGTGTGCGACGAGGTCGCGGTCGGCGCGATCATCGCCGCGCGACGGCTGGGGATCCGGGTTCCGGAGCGGCTCAGCGTGGTCGGCATCGACGACCACGCCTACGCCGAGATGTTCTCGCTCACCACGCTGCAGCAGCGGCCGCACCAGCAGGGACGCGCCGCCGTGCAGCTGCTTATGTGGCAGCTCGACGACCCCGACGCCCCCACCCACCGCATGTACGAGTCGTCACCGCTCGTGGTGCGCAACTCCACAGCCTCCGTCGACGACGACGCGTCCGCAATCATCGGCGTCGGCCCGCTCGGCACCGCCTGAGCCTCGGACCGTGCGTCAGAGCACGGCGAGGTCCCGGAAGGTGCGAGCTTCCCACGCCACGCGCTCCACGGCGTCCTCGACGCCGGTCACGACGCGGAAGGTCTCGCCGGCGGACGCCTCGACCCGCACCAGCGCGGGCGCGATGGGCGTCGGCGGCGGACCGGTGACGATCTCCTCGAGCACCCGGGTGAAAGCACCGGTGCGCTCGAGCGGGGCGAGCAGCCCCTCCGCGCCGCGGACGTGCCGGACGAGGTTGTCGAGCAGCTCGGTGCGCTCGAACGCGTAGGTGCGTGGCAGCGCCGCTCCGTCGCGGTGAACGTGGAGGGTGTCGAGCGTGTAGACGTACACCAGGAAGCCCCGGCTGCCCCGCACGAGCACGTACGGCTCATGCCGTTCCCCGGCGGTCGCCGCGAGGCCGGCCGCCACCCGCGCTCCCCCGCGCAGGTCGATGACGAGCGACGATGTGTCGTCGGTCGCGATGTCGTTCGCGCGACGGAGGTCCGCGTCGATCCCGACGACGTCCTCGGGGGCGGCGGCACCGGCGATCGCGAGCGCCGTCGCGATCGCGTGGGCCAGCGGATTGGTCGCGACGCCGTCGGCGACCAGCCGGCCATCGAGAACGCGGTGCCCCGCCCACGGCGCGCGCCGCCAGTACTCCTCGGACCGCGCCCATTGCCCCACCGCCCCGTAGTGGAGCACGTCGCCGATGATCCCGGATGCTGCGGCCTCGGCCGTCGCCGCCACACCGGCGCTCCCCAGCGACTGGAAACCGACCTGCACGGCTCGGGATGCAGCATCCGCCGCGCTCACGAGCTCGTGGTGATCGGCGACGGACGGCACCGGCGGCTTCTCGAGCAGCACGTGCGCGCCGCGCGCGAGCGCCAGCCGGGCGAGGCCTGCATGGGTCGGGATCGGGGTGCTGAGCACGACGATGTCGAGGTGGACGGCGTCGATCATGGCGACGGCGTCGGCGAACACCTGCGTTGAGGAGGGAACGTCGCCGCCGCCCCGGGGGTCGGCGACGGCGACGAGTTCGAGGTCGGAAGCGGCGAGCACCGCGTCGACGTGGCGGCGCCCGTGGCCGTGGACGCCGGCGACGCCGACGCGGAGGCCTCCGGTCACAGCCCCGCCTCGGCGCGCAGCGCGGGAAGGGCCGCCTCGACGGCCGCAGCGTCGGCGAGCTCCTCGTCGAGCACGTACGCCGTCAGCTCGAGGCTGAGCTCCCCTCCCTCGGGGATCGTCCGGGGCTCGTCCCATGCGACGGACGGCCCTGCGCCCAGGTACTCGGCGAACCGCACGAACCACGGCAGGCGCTCGTCGCCCTGGGTCAGCACGACGGTCGTGCCCCGTTCGGGGAAGGTGAAGGCGAGCCACGGAGTCGCCGCGCCGTGCACGTCGCGCTCGGTGTCGCCGGCAGGGCTGAAGACGCGGGCGATCTCGGGGGCGAAACGCCAGAAGATGCCGCCGTAGCCCGCGCCGTCGCGCCCGTTCGTCGCCGGGGAGCCGAACGTGATCGCGTCGAGGGTCGCCTTGAGACGGCTGCGCCAGCGGAGCGCCCAGCCGTTCGCGAGCTCGGCGGAGCGGAGCTCCCGCACTTCGACGAGCTGCGTGGTGCCGTGCTCGTCGACCCAGCTGAGCCGCTCGTCGAGCGCGTGCCCCTCGATGTGGAGGCGGTCCCGGCGCTGGCGTCCGTGGTTGGGCACCATGACCGATCCCTCGCCGCGCACGTAGGTGCGCCCGCCCCAGTACGACGTGCCGTTGACGTCGGCGATGGCGAGGCTCACGCCCAGGTGGTGGGGGTGGTCCGTAGGCTCGGTCACGGTGAGCGGGGTGCCCGTGCGGGAGATCACGGCGTCGAGATAGGGCCGCGGCGACAGCACCGAGTCGACGTTCACGCCCTCCTCGTACTGGGCGACGACGGTGGACCCCAGCCGGAGGACCGGACGCGCGGGCCCCACCCAGCCGCTGGCGTGGGACGCCGGACCGGAGCTGTGGCGCGCGACCAGGACGGGCCGATAGAACAGGGGGTGGTCGGCGCTCTCGCCGTCCAGCGCTTGACGCATGCGATTCCAAGCCTGCCGCCCGATCTCGATCCGCGGGACCGACATGGTCGTCAGCGGAGGGGCGGCGAAACGAGACTGCGGGATGTCGTCGATCCCGACGATGGAGAGTTGTTCGGGCACCTCCACGCCGACCTCGCGCAGGCGCGACATGAGCCCGAGCGCGACGAGGTCGTTGAAGGCGATGGCGGCGGTCGCCCCGGTCTCGAGCACGGCGTCGGCGGCGTCGTAGCCCGCCTCCATGCTCGATCCCGCCGGAATGGTGAGGAACTCGAGGTCGGGGTACTCCCGGGCGAGCTCCCCCAGTCCGAGGGCCCGCTGCTCGTTCGCGTAGCTGAGGGCCGGGCCCGCGACGTACGCGATACGTCGATGGCCGAAGCCGCGCAGGTGCATCCCCAGCTCCTTGACGGCAGTGGCGTAGTCGACCGACAGCTGCGCGGCGGCAGTGTCGTCGACGCGACGGTTCACCACCACGACCGGCGTGGTGCGCTGGATCAGATCGCGCAGCTCGGCGTCCGGCATGCGGGGCGAGACCAGCACGAGCGCGTCGCACTTGCTGCGGGCCTCGCTCGCGATGTCGGCCTCGACGCCGACCGCCTCGGCGCTGTCGGCGACGAGCACGCGGTAGCCGTCGCGGGCTGCCGCGACGGTGAGGCCCTTGAGCACGCCCTGGAACATCGGATTCTCGAGGTCGGGCACCAGCAGCGCGATGGTGTGGCTGCTCCCCCGCACGAGGCTGCGCGCCGCCTCGCTCGGCGAGTAGTTCAGTGCGGCGACCGCGCGGTTGACCTTCGCGACGATCGCGGGGTCGACGGTGGCGACGCCGTTGAGGACGCGCGAGACGGATGCCTGCGACACACCGGCGTGCTGTGCGACCTGCGCCATCGTGATCGGGCGCGACGTGACCTCGCTCAAGGAATCCCCTCCTCTCTCAATAGTGGGCGTGTTCGGACCCGGTGCGGCGCATTCGGACCGATGACATGCAGGCGGGCGACCTGCCCGCCGTGGGCGCTCGTCCCGGGCCGCAGTCCGCCGTCCCCGGGGCGTGTGCCCGCCCGGGACCGGACCCCTCATCACTTCGGTCCGGCCCCGCGCGGTCCTGGGGACGACGGGGTCGCGCGCTCGAATGGGCGCGACCCCGCTCGTCGGCTAGATGGCGGCGTCGTCGAGCGCCCGCTGCAGCTCGGCGATGAAGCTCGCCGCGGCGTCCTCGGGCGTCACTTCGCCGAACAGCACCCGCTGGGTGTGCTGGTCGATGATCGTCTCGATGGCTCCACCGCCCGGCGGGGTGGCGGGGGGCGCGTCTCCCACGCGCGGCGCGATCTTGTCGAGGAAGTCGACGACCTCCTGGTTGACCTCGTCGAGCTTGGGGGTGATGTACTCGCGGATCTTCTCGTTGGCCGGCACGCCGCGCTCGGCGAGCAGCAGGTCGGCCGCCTCCTCGCTGTTCGCGAGGAAGTCGAGGAACAGCGCGACCTCGGCGGGGTGCTCGGTCTTGGCCGACGCCGACCAGAACATCGACGGCTTGTAGTACGCGGCGGCGTCTTCGCCCTCGTCCGGCGTCGGCACCATGAGCGGCACGAGGTTCTGACCGCTCGCGTCGCGCAGCGCCGCGACCTGGTTCGACCACCACGGTCCGAAGGCCGACTGGTTGGTCGCCGTGAACGACTCTGCGAGTCCGGCCGACTCGCGCTCGATCGTCGCAGAGGGGACGGGCGTGCCGCCGGCCTCGGTGACATCGAGCAGGTTCTGCCACCAGGCGGCGAGCGTCTTCTCGGTCGCGGTCACCTCGGGTGATCCGTCCTCGGCGTACAGCGACTCGCCGTGCTGACGCAGCCAGTTGTTGAGGCCGCCGTCCTCGAAGCCCCACGACTGCGAGCCGACGACCGCGCCGCCGCTGGCGGCGGTGACCTCCTCGGCGATCTCGTTGAGGTCGTCCCACGACCACGTCTCGTCGTCGGGAACATCGATGCCGAGGCTCTCGAGGACATCCACGTTCGCCATATATGTGTACGTGTTGATGCCGACCGGGATGCCGTACTGCGTGCCGTCGAGCGCTCCGGTGCCGAGCACCGACTCCGGGAAGTCGCCGGTGGGCAGCTGGTCGCCGAGGGTTCCGAGGTCGAGCAGCACGCCGTTCGCGGCGTACGTCGAGAGCTGCTTCTCGTCCATCTGGATGATGTCGGGCGCATCGCCGGCCGCCACCGTGGTGGCGAGCTTGTCCCAGTAGCCCGCCCAGTCGGTGTACTGCGGCTCGATGGTGATGTTCTCGTGCTCGGCCTCGAAGGCCGCGATGAGCTCCTCGGTGATCCCGTGGCGGACGTCGTTGCCCCACCAGGTGAAGCTGAGCGTCACGGGCTCGTCGGACAGTGTCGGGCCGGTGGCGGGGGTCTCCGCCTGACCCGCGCACGCCGTCAGCGTCAGCATCGTCGCTGCGCCGACGGAGGTCAGCAGCAACCAGCGCGGTGCGGTTGTGGTGCGTCGCATGTCTTGCATCCTTTCGACCGAAGTCGGTGAGTGGTGTTGGTGCGTTGTGATGAGGGTGGGCCCGGCGGCCCGCGAAGCGGTGCGTGACGCGAGCGTCACTTGATCCCGGTCGTCGCGATCCCCTTGATGAGGAACTTCTGGCCGAACAGGAAGATCAGGAAGATCGGGATGAGCGAGACGACGCTCATCGCGAACATCTGGGCGTAGTTGGTGGAGCTCTGCGCGTCCTCGAAGGACCGCAGCGCCAGGGGCACGGTGTACAGCTCGGGCTTGGTGAGGAAGATCAGCTGCGAGAAGAAGTCGTTCCACGTCCAGATGAAGGTGAAGATCGCCGTCGTCGCAAGCGCCGGGACCATCAGCGGCAGGATGATCTGGAGGAAGATCCGGGGGTGACCTGCGCCGTCGATCCGCGCGGCCTCATCGAGCTCCTTCGGGATGCCGCGGATGAACTGCACCATCAGGAAGATGAAGAACGCGTCGGTGGCGAGGAGCTTCGGCACGATCAGCGGCAGGAAGGTGTTGACCCATCCCAGCTGGGAGAACAGCACGTACTGCGGGACGATGATCACGTGGATCGGGAGCATGATGCTCAGGAGCATCACCGCGAACCAGAACCGCTTGCCGGTGAACGACAGCCGCGCGAAGGCGTAGGCGGCCATCGAGCACGACACCAGGTTGCCGACGATGCAGCCGAGCACGATCAGCGCCGAGTTCCACATGTACACGTTGAACGGGTAGGCGAGCGCGTTCCAGCCGTCGGTGTAGTTCGAGACCTCGAAGCTGTCGGGGATGATGCTCGGATCGCGGAAGATCTCGTCGTTCGGACGCAGCGAGCTGACGACCATCCAGATCACGGGATAGAGCATCGCGAGCGCGAGCGCGATGAGCAGGGTGTGGCGCACGATGCTCGTCATCGGCCTGCGGAAGGGGCTCCGCCGGCGGGTGCGCGGCTGGCGTCCGGTGACGATCGTCTCGGTCGCGAGCGGGGCCGTCGTGGCGGCGTCGTCAATCTTGGTCATCGTAGAAAACCCAGAATCTCGAGGTCCAGAACATCAGGACGGTCAGAATGCCGATGATGACCAGCAGCAACCACGCCATGGCCGATGCGTAGCCCATGTTGTAGTTCGTGAAGCCCTGCTGGTACAGGTAAAGCGTGTAGAAGAGCGTGGAGTCGACCGGCCCGCCGGTGCCGCCCGAGACGATGTACGCCTGGGTGAACGACTGGAACGTGCCGATCAGCTGCAGCACGGCGTTGAAGAAGATGATCGGCGTGAGCAGCGGGATCGTGATGCGGAAGAGCTGCTGCCGCCTGCTGGCCCCGTCGACGTCGGCCGCTTCGTAGTACATCGTCGGGATCTGGCGGAGGCCCGCGAGGAAGATCACCATCGGCGAGCCGAAGGTCCAGACGTTCAGGATCATGAGCGTGCCGAGGGCGGTGTCAGGGTTCGAGATCCACCCCTGCCCCTCGATTCCGAAGACCGCGAGCACCTGATTGACGAGACCGTCGACGCCGAAGATCTGGCGCCACAGGATCGCGATCGCGACGCTCGCGCCGAGCAGCGACGGCAGGTAGAAGGCCGACCGGTAGAAGGCGAGCCCGCGCAGGCCCCGGTCGAGCACGATCGCGAGGAACAGCGCGACGGCGAGCTGCAGCGGCAGCGACACGAACACGTACGTGAACGTCACCTGGAGGGCGGAGTGCAGCCGCTCGTCCTCCCACATGCGGGCGTAGTTCTGGAAGCCGATCCACTTCGGCGGGCTGAGCAGGTTGTACCGCGTGAACGACAGGCCGAACGATGCCACCATCGGGCCGATCGTGATCAGCGCCAGCCCGACGAACCACGGGGCGAGGAAGAGGTAGGCGGCCTTGTTCTGCTTCTTGCCGTCGCCCTTCGCTGTCTTGAGCTTGCCGAGCTCGCTGATCGCGCTCATGCGGATGCTCCGCGTGCGCGCCGCGGGGGCCGCGTTCTGGGGCGGTGCGTCGTCGTCACCGAATCCTCCGGTCTCGTCTTCGAGGGTGAGAATGCGCTTTCTGGAATGCGCTTTCTCATTCTTGTCAGAACGGATGCTGCAGCGCAAGCCCTGCGGTGAAATCAACGGTGGAGCGTGACCAATTCGTGAGAAAGGGATTTCGCAGAATGCGCAGTCTCACTCGGCGGCGGACCGCCGACAGCACGACGAAGGCCCCGGATGCCGTGCATCCGGGGCCTTCGTGGGTTCGCTGCAGAAGCAGCGCGGGATTACTTGAGGGTAACCGTCGCGCCGGCCTCTTCGAGAGCAGCCTTCGCCTTCTCGGCGGTCTCCTTGTTGGCGCCCTCGAGGACGGCCTTCGGAGCGCCGTCGACGACGGCCTTCGCCTCACCCAGGCCGAGCGAGGTGAGCTCGCGGACGACCTTGATGACCTGGATCTTCTTGTCGCCGGCGGCCTCGAGGACGACGTCGAACGAGTCCTTCTCCTCGGCCTCTTCCGGAGCGGCACCGGCGGGCGCGCCCGCAGCGGCAACCGCGACCGGGGCGGCGGCGGTGACGTCGAAGGTCTCCTCGAACGCCTTGACGAACTCGCTGAGCTCGATGAGCGTGAGCTCCTTGAACGCGTCGAGCAGCTCCTCAGTGCTGAGCTTTGCCATGATGTTTCTCCTTGATTGTGGTTTTGCTACGCCGAGGCCCGGTGTCAGGCCGCGGACTCCTGCTTCTCGCGCAGCGCGTCGACCGTGCGGACGGCCTTCGACGGAAGCGCATTGAAGACGTATGCCGCCTTGGTCATCGAGGCCTTCATCGCACCGGCGAGCTTCGCCAGCAGGACTTCACGGCTCTCGAGGTCGGCGAGCTTGTTGACCTCGTCAGCGCTCAGGGGGTTTCCGTCGAAGAAACCGCCCTTGATCACGAGAAGAGGGTGTGCCTTGGCGAAGGCACGGAGACCCTTCGCGACGGAGACCGGGTCACCGTGCACGAATGCGATGGCCGACGGACCCTTGAGGTCGTCGTCCAGCGACGAGATCCCCGCGTTGTTCGCGGCGATCTTGGTCAGCGTGTTCTTCACCACGGCGTATTCCGCGTCCTGACGGATGCTGTTGCGCAGCTCCTTGAGCTGGGCAACCGTCAGACCGCGGTACTCGGTCAGCAGAACGGCGGTCGAGTCCTCGAAGTGCTTCGTGAGCTCGGCGACCGATGCTTCCTTCTGCGCCATGGCCACTCCTTGTGTGAATGAGACGCTCCGCGGTGGCGGGGCGCCGGCCGAAGGCTTCCGGTCATCCTCGTCGCGGCAACAAAAAAGCTCCGGCGCAAGCGCACGGAGCGGGATTCCTGAATCCAGGAGAATCGTTCGTGACACCTGCGCGGGCCCCTGCGTTGCAGAGCTTCGATCTTCATGCGTTCGCACGCACGTCGATGACCGGCGGTCTTCGGCTTCCACAAGGGTAGAGGATGTCGCACCCAATGCCAAATCGAGACGGAGAGGCGTTTCCGGGCGATGTGCGCAGGCCTCCGCCCGGATTCTCACACTTTCTTCACTTCCCCTTGGAGAGCGCTTTGCATATGCTCCCTCGCGACGGGTGTCAACGATGACGCCCGCGTTGGAGGGGAAGACGATGTACCCATCTAGAACACTTTCCAAGCGCGCCAAGGTGGCGGTGATCGCGACGACGGCGGTCGCCGCCCTGGCGCTGGTTCCGACAGGCGGCGCTTTCGCGGCACCCGCCCAGGCGTGCGAGACACGCACGAACAACACGTACGAGAAGCTCCTCTCATGCGTGACCGTCGACGGGGTCCTCGAACACGAGCAGGCGCTGCAGACCATCGCGAGTGCCAACGGCGGGACTCGTGCGGCCGGCACCGCGGGCTACACCGCGAGCGTCGAGTACGTGGTCGACACACTCAAGGCGGCGGGCTGGAACGTCGAGCTCGACGAGTTCCCGTTCACCTTCGTGCCGCCGCCCGTCCTCGAACAGCTGACGCCGGTCGCCGCCGGGTACGGCTCCGGCACGTTCACGGGAACCGGGTACGGCGAGGTCACGGGCAACGTCATCCCGGTCGACATCGTCCTCACCCCGCCGCGAGACCCGGTCACGAGCGCGTGCGACGCGTCGGACTTCGTGGGTCTCGACTTCTCGGGGCCGAACGACATCGCGCTCATCCAGCGCGGCACGTGCGAGTTCGGCGTGAAGGCGATCAACGCGCAGAATGCCGGCGCCGAGGCCGTGATCATCTTCAACCAGGGCAACACCCCGCTGCGCGAAGGGCTCGTGACGGGCACGCTGTTCGGCATCAACCAGACGCCACTCAGCATCCCGGTCGTGGGCGCGAGCTTCGCCGACGGCGCGGCGCTCGCCCAGGCGGGCTCGACGGCGCACATCGTCGTCGATGAGCCCGAGTCGCGTCCGCAGGTCAACGTGATCGCGGAACTGCCCGGCGTCAACGACACGAACGTCGTCATGGCAGGTGCGCACCTCGACTCCGTGCTGGCCGGTCCCGGCATCAACGACAACGGCAGCGGTTCGTCGGCACTCCTCGAGATCGCCCAGCAGATCTCGAAGCTCAAGCCCCAGAACACGGTCCGCTTCGCGTGGTGGGGTGCCGAGGAGAGCGGCCTGCTCGGCTCGCGCGCGTGGGTCGACCAGCAGGTCTCGGAGGGCACCCTCGACGAGGTCGCGCTCTACCTGAACTTCGACATGGTGGCATCGCCGAACTACATCTTCATGGTGTACGACGGCGACGAGTCGGGTTGGGACGCGCCTGCCGGTGTGCCGATCCCCGAGGGCTCCACCCAGATCGAGGACCTGTTCGAGAGCTACTACACGTGGGCGGGCGTACCGTACGACGACGCGCAGTTCAGCGGCCGCAGCGACTACCAGGCGTTCATCCTGAACGGCGTGCCGGCAGGCGGCCTGTTCACCGGCGCCGAGGTGCCGAAGACCGCGCAGCAGCAGGCGATCTGGGGCGGTGTGGCGGGCCAGCAGTACGACCCGTGCTACCACCTCGCGTGCGACGACATCGACAACCTCGCGCTGGACGCACTCGACGTCAACTCCGATGCGATCGCCGCAGCCGTGATGACGTACGCGTACTCCACCGAGACGGTGAACGGCGTGCCCGGCAAGAACGTTCCGGGAAACTTCACGTTCCCGGCTCCCGCCGGCCCCCAGGGCACCGTGAACCTTCCCGGTGGCGGGGGGCTCGCACCCGACCACGACCACGTGAACGGCGACGTCGACTGAGTCGATGAGCTGAGCGAGGCGGGGGTGCCGATTCGGCACCCCCGCTTTCGCGTGCGCCCCGACATCGGAACCCATTGCGCCGATCCCCCGGGAGGACGATGCTCGGACGCGAACCCCAGCACGACAGAGTCGCACGACCACGTCTGCCGAGCGACGGAGAGGACGACGATGTCTGGAAACAGGGCGGTGGCGTACAAGGGGCCGGGTGAGGTCGAGGTCATCGACACCGACTACCCGACGTTCGAGCTGAAGGACGGGCCGGGCGTGAACCCGGCGAACGTGGGCAGGAAGGTGCCGCACGGCGCGATCCTCAAGACCGTGTCGACGAACATCTGCGGGTCGGATCAGCACATGGTCCGCGGCCGCACCACGGCGCCGGCGGGGCTCGTGCTCGGTCACGAGATCACCGGCGAAGTCGTCGAGGTCGGCCCCGACGTCGAGTTCGTCAAGGTCGGCGACATCGTCTCCGTCCCCTTCAACATCGCGTGCGGCCGCTGCCGCAACTGCAAGGAGGGCAAGACCGGCATCTGCCTCAACGTCAACCCCGACCGCCCCGGCAGTGCCTACGGGTACGTCGACATGGGCGGGTGGGTCGGCGGACAGGCCGAATACGTCCTCGTCCCCTACGCCGACTGGAACCTCTTGGTCTTCCCCGACCGCGACCAGGCGCTCGAGAAGATCCTCGACCTGACGATGCTCTCCGACATCTTCCCCACCGGCTTCCACGGCGCCTACACCGCCGGTGTGCGGCCGGGGTCCACGGTCTACATCGCCGGCGCCGGGCCCGTGGGTCTCGCGGCGGCGGTCGGCGCGCAGCTGCTCGGCGCGGCCGTGGTCATCGTGGGCGACCTCAACGCCGACCGCCTCGCCCGCGCCCGTTCGTTCGGCTGCGAGACGGTCGACGTGTCGAAGGGCGACCCGAAGGACCAGATCGCCGAGATCCTGGGCGTCCCCGAGGTCGACAGCGGCGTCGACGCCGTCGGCTTCGAGGCGAGAGGACACGGATCGGATGCCTCGCACGAGGCGCCCGCGACGGTGCTCAACTCGCTCATGGACCTGACTGCGGCGGGCGGCGCCCTCGGCATCCCCGGCCTCTACGTCACCGGCGACCCGGGCGGCATCGACGAGGCCGCCAAGGTGGGATCGCTGTCACTGCGTCTCGGCCTCGGCTGGGCGAAGTCGCTGTCGTTCACCACCGGCCAGTGCCCGGTCATGCGCTACAACCGCCAGCTCATGATGGCGATCCTCCACGACAAGGTGCACATCGCCGACGCCGTCGGCGCGACCCCCATCGGCCTCGAAGACGCCCCGCAGGGCTATGCCGACTTCGACCAGGGTGCCGCCAAGAAGTACGTGCTCGACCCCAACGGCTACATCCAGACCGCTTGACCGCGCCTCGGCCCGAGGCATCCGTCCCGCTATGAAAGGAACTCCCCATGTCCGTGACCCTCGCAGACGCCCGCCGCGTGATCGAAGCCGCTGAGAAGCGCGCCGACGAGATCGGCCAGCCCATGAACATCGCCGTCGTCGATGCGGGCGGCAACCTCGTCGCGCACGTGCGCCAGGACGGCGCCTGGATCGGCAGCATCGAGATCTCGATGAGCAAGGCCTGGACGTCGAAGGCGTTCGACATCTCGACGAAGGACCTCGGCGACAACTCGCAGCCGACGCAGCAGTTCTTCGGCATCCACACCACCAACGCACACGGCCGCGGCGTCGCGATCTTCGCCGGCGGCGTGCCGCTCAGCCGCGACGGCAAGGTCGTCGGTGCGGTGGGCGTCAGCGGAGGCTCGGGCGAGCAGGACCAGACCGTGGCGGAGGCCGGCGCCGCGGCGTTCTGACGCCTCAGCCGCCGGCCGGCGCCCCGGCGACGTCAGGTGCGCCAGGGGCAGAGATCGACCTTGTGACCGTCGGCGTCGGCGAGCGTCCACCATTCGGGCGCGTGCGAGTCGTCGACGATGACGCCGCCCGCGGCGAGCGCGGCGTCGAGCCGCTTCTCGATGACGTCGCGTGGTCCGTTGACGTCGAGGTGCGATCGACCCCGCAGCGGCTTGTCGACCGGCTGGAACCAGATGAGCGGGCCGCGGCCGTCCTTGTCGAACAGGACGCCGTCGCGCACCTCCGAGAATCCGGTCGCCGCCTTCCAGAACGGCACGACGGCGCCGGGGTCGGGTGTGGCGACCGCGAGCATCACGTCGAGCATTCGCCCGGTGTCGGCCGGGATGTCGAGTTCGCGCGCGGCCTGCGAGATCTGCGCGGCGAGCGCCGCGTCCTTCTGCGTCAGTCCGCCCGCCGAGTGCGTCATGAGCCGCACGCGCACGGAGGTGTATCGCACGTCGACGTCGGGATGGTGGTCGGCCGCCTCTGCCAGTTCGGCGATCGCGCCGAAGAGCTGCGCCCCGGCGGCGAACGTGCCGGTGCGGAACAGCGCGAACGCCCCGGTCACGCGCGGATGCCAGTCCTCGACACCGGGGAACGCGCGGAACTCGCCTGAAGTGATGGTGTCCATGCCCTGAGGATGCCACCGTGGCCGCCGACCGCAACCCCCCTTGCGTGCCGCAGGCCCTCGACCGCGGTGCGTCGCAGGCGGCGGATGTCGGGTTCGCGGCGTAGCCTCGAAGGGTGAACCCCGTTCCCTCCGTCGCGCACCCGTCCGGGCTCGCGGCGCAGGCACCGGAGGTCGCCGCCCGCATCGTCGCGGACTCGCGCGACCGGGTGGCCTGGGTGCGCGCGCGGTCCCGGGGCATCACCGCGACGGACGTCGCCACCCTCACCTCCGACAGGGCGATCGCCCGCGCGGCCGATGCGAAGCTCCTCGGCTCGGGCTTCTCGGGGAACGCCTACACCGCGCACGGACGCGCCCGCGAGCCCGAGATCGCGGCGTGGGTCGCGGCGACCCACGGCATCCAGCCGTCGTCCGCGCTCTTCCACGCGGTCGTCGAGAAGCGCCACCTCGCGACCCCCGACGGCATCGGTGTCGACAGCGCGGGTCGCATCACGCTGGCCGAGATCAAGACGACGAACAAGGCGTGGCGCAGCATCCCGCGGGGCTACCTCCGCCAGGTGTGGTGGCAGCAGCACGTGCTGGGCGCGGAGCGCACGCTGGTCGCGTGGGAGCAGCACGACGGCTTCGTACCCGTCGACGACGAGCCCCGGTGCGCGTGGGTCGATCGCGACGACGCCGAGATCGCGAAGCTCGTGCGCCTCGCGACCTCCCTCATCGACGAGCTCTACCTGCGCACCATGCGCGCACGGCAGCCGGCACGGACTCCGCAGCCGCCCGCCGCGCCGCGCGAGCCGTTCCGCGCGCTCGCCCTCGCGGACTGACCGCTCGGGCAGCCGGCGCCGCACTCACCGGATCGTGATGACGCGCCGGTTCTCGGCATCCCACACCCGCGCACCGACGGCCTCCCCGCTGATGTGCGGGGCGCTGATCGTGCGCATCGCCGTCGCCAGTCGTACCGCGGTCAGCCCGCGCGCGAGGGTGATGTGCGGCGTCCAGTGGTCGATGCGCGTGGTCGAGTAGCGGGGCTCGGGTCTGCCGGCGAGCTCGGCCACGACGCGGTGGATCTCCAGCAGGGCGGAGGTCACGACGACCTGGCGTGTGAGCACGTACCGATCCCGGTGGCCGAGGAGCAGCACTCCTCCGAGCTCGAGGGGAACGGGGAGCATCTCGGCGAGGCCGGCGAAGGCCGGCGGCTCGAGATGCTCCCGCACCGCGAGCGTGACGTGGGGGCGGTTGCTGGGCGCCGGGTTGCGTCCTGAGCTCGGCAGATCCGCGCCGAGGAGCCGGTCCCAGTCCTCCCGCACCACGCGGTCGATCTCGTCATCCGGAATCAGTTCGACGCTGAACACCCCTCCATCCTCCCGCGCGCCGGCGTCCTGCGCCGGACCCGGCTCACCGCGCCTGCCCGGCCGCCTCGACCTTCGCCGTCTCCACTGCTGCGGCCTCTGCATCGCCGTCGTCCGCACCCGCGTCCGATACGCCGCCATCGATACCCGCGGCCTCGACCTCGGCACCCGCCGCTTCGGCGTCCCAGCCGGGCTTCGGCACCGAGTCGATCAGCAGCCGCGTGTACTCATGCTGCGGGGCTGCCAGGAGCTCCGCGGTGCGACCGCGCTCGACGATCTCGCCGCGGCGCATCACGACGGTCTCGTCGCACACGCGCCTGACGACGGCGAGGTCGTGGCTGATGAAGAGCACGGTGAGTCCGCGCTCCCGTCGGATGCGGTCGACGAGGTCGAGCACCTGCGCCTGCACCGAGACGTCGAGCGCGCTCGTCGCCTCGTCCATCACGAGCACGTCCGGCTCGATCGCGAGGGCGCGGGCGATCGCGACGCGCTGCCGCTGACCGCCCGAGAGGGTCCGCGGCCGCGCGGCGGCGTGCTTCTCCCCCAGTCCGACCTGGGCGAGCAGCTCGAGCACCTGCGCCCGTGCCTCGGTCGCGCTCACTCGGGTGTGCAGGCGCAGGGCGTCTTCGATCGCGCGGCCCGCCGTGATGCGCGGGTCGAGCGACAGGTACGGATCCTGGAACACCATCTGCACGCTGCGTGCGTGCGCGAGCCGCTCGCGCCGGTTGCGGGGAACCGCGGTGCGCTCGCGACCGTCGATGCGGATGTCGCCCTGGTCGGCGGCCTCGAGCCCCACGATCATGCGGGCGAGCGTCGACTTGCCCGACCCCGACTCTCCCACCACGCCCAGCGCGCCGCCGCGAGGCACCGCGACCGACGCGCCGATCACCGCGCGCACCGGCTCCTTCCCCCGGCGGACGTACGTCTTCGACACCCCGGCCGCCTCGAGCATCGGTCGTGCGGGAGCGGCCGTGGCCGCAGCATCCGTTTCCCTGTCGTCGTGCACAGAATCGGACGTCATCGACGACACGCCGGCGGACGGATGCTGCGCCCCGGCGTGTTCCGCAGAGCCTCCGATGCTGTGGTCCGCGGTCGAGCCCGGCGCGGCGCCGACGAGGGTCGGGGTCGCGGCGACGAGGCGCCGCGTGTACTCGGCGCGCGGGTCGCGCAGCACCTCGTGCGCGCGGCCCTGCTCGACGACCTGCCCGCCGCTCATCACGTACACGCGGTCGCACAGCGACGCCGCGAGGTTGAGGTCGTGCGTGATGAAGAGCATGCCCATGCCACGGCTCGCGCGCTGCTCGGTGAGCACGCCGATGATCTCCGCCTGGGTGGTCACATCGAGGGCCGTCGTGGGCTCATCGCACACGAGGAGCTTCGGCGACGTCGTCAGGGCTCCCGCGATCATGACGCGCTGCAGCATCCCGCCCGAGAACTCGTGCGGGAACTGGCGCAGGTGGTCTTCGGGGCGCGGGAGGCGCACCGCCTCGAGCAGCTCGACGGCGCGTGCGCGCGCAGCATCCGTCGACCATCCCTCTGCGAGGCGGAGCGCCTCGGTGAGGTGATCGCCGATCGTCCTCACCGGGTTGATGCCCGCCCGCGGATCCTGGAAGATCATCGCCGCGCCGTGGCGACGCAGTTGCCGGAGTTCGGGCGCGGCGGCGGTGAGCACTCCGGCGCCGTCGAGCACGACCTCGCCGGTGGTCGTGGAGCGGTCGGGAACAAGCCCCAGCACGGTGCGGGCGGTCAGCGACTTTCCCGACCCGGACTCGCCGACGAGGCCGACGGTCTCGCCCGCGGCCACCGACAGCGAGATGCCGTGCAGAAGCCGCGTGCCGTCGGGCAGGTCGAGCGTGAGGTCGCGGATGCCGAGCAAGGCCGGATTCGGCGCGACGGCAGGTTCGGCGAAGGTCTCGGTTGCGTTCATGCCGGGATCTCCCCACCGATGCGGTCGGAGAGCTCTTCCCCGATGATGTTGACGGCCACGACGACCACGACGACGGCCACGGCCGGCACGATCGCGGGCAGGAAGTGCCCGCCGATGAGCCCGGCCTGCGCCTCGTTGATCATCGCGCCCCAGTCTGCGGTGGGCGGCTGCACGCCCAGGCCGAGGAACGACAGGGCCGCGAGCTCCGCGAGCACGTACCCGAAGTTGAGCGTCGACTGCGCCCCGACGATCGGGGTGACGTTCGGCAGCACGCGCCGCAGCGCGATCCATGCACCGCCGAAGCCCTGCACGCGATACGCCGCGACGTAGGGCCGCGTGCGCTCGGCGGCGATGAGCGAGCGGGTGAGGCGCGCGACGAACGGCGCGTACGCGATGCTCATCGCGATGACGGGAGCGACCAGCCCCTTGCCGAAGAGCGCGACCGCCATGATCGCGATGAGCAGGGACGGGAAGGCGAACAGCACGTCGAACAGGCGACCGAGCACGGAGTCGATCCAGCCGCCGCGCCAGCCGGCGATGAGACCGAGGAGGATGCCGAGCACCGTCGACGCGATCACCACGAGGAGCGGACCGAGCAGGGCCGTGCGCGCACCGTAGAGGAGGCGGCTCAGTGTGTCACGGCCGAGACCGTCGGTGCCCAGCCAGTGCGCGGCACTCGGCGGCGCGTTCACCGCGGCGAAGTCGACGGCGTCCGGGTTGTACGGCGCGAGGAACGGCGCGAAGATCGCGGCCAGCGTCATCGCGGCGAGGACTGCGAGTGCGATCGCGAACGTCAGGCTGGTGCGGGGCAGCCGCGGTGCGCGCAGCACTTTGACGGCGAGGGTGGGCGTCGTGGTCATCATCGGGCACCGGCTCCGGCGGCGGATCGCGGATCGATCCAGGGTTCGAGGACGTCGATCACGGCGTTGACGAGCACGAACGCGGTCACGACGAGGAGGACGATCGCCTGCACGACCGGGAAGTCGAGGCGGTCGACCGACTGCACGAGCAGCGAGCCCATGCCGGCGAGGCCGAAGGCCGCCTCGACGATGGAGCTCGCGACGAGGAGGCCGGCCACCAGCATCCCGCTCACCGTCAGGATCGGCCCGACGGCGTTGCGGAACACGTGACGGCGGATCACCGTGCCGCGCTTGATGCCGCGGCTGATCGCGACCTCCACGTGCTCGCGATCGAGCTGGTCGATCATCGACGAACGCGTCACCTTGCCCACCAGCACGACGAACACGATCGCGAGGGCGATCGACGGAAGCACGAGGTGGTAGACCGTGTCCCAGAAGCCCTCGCCCGACCCGAACGACGGGAACCATCCGAGCTGCACCGCGAACACCGCGATGAGCACGATGGATCCGACGAACGACGGGATCGCGCCGAGCACGGTGAGTCCGATGAGGATCGAGCGGTCCGCGAGGCGGCCCCGGTGGAGGGCGGCGATCGCGCCGGCGATGAGGCCGACGACCGCGATCATCGTGCCCGCCATGACGACCAGTCCGAGGGTGACGGGCAGCCGCTCGCCGAGCACCACCGTGACGTCCTGCCGGTACTGCAGCGACCGCCCCAGGTCACCGTGCGGGAGCCCTGCCACCCAGTTGAGGTAGTGCTGCCACGGCGGCCGGTCCAGACCGTACTGCGCGGTGACCTGGGCCACCGCCTCGGGGCTGGGCTTGCGGCCGCGCAGCAGGAACGCCACAGGATCGCCGGGCACCAGGAAGCGCGAGAAGAACACGAGCACGGATGCCAGGAACAGCGTGAGCAGCAGGCCGCCCAGCTTGCCGGCGATCCGGCGGACGGCGAGCATCGCTCCTGCGCCGCCCCCGCCCCGCCGCCGATCCTGGCCGGGCGCGGCGGCGACCGCCGGGCCCGCGCTCACGTCAACGGGAGCCAATGGTCGCCGCCCACGGGTAGTACATGAACGCCACCGACGGGGCGACACCGGTCACCCGGTCGCCGAGGAACAGCGTCATCGGGCCCTGGAACAGCGGCAGCCACGGCAGCTGCTCGTTCGCGATGCGCTGCGCCTGGGCGGTGACCTCGCTGCGCGCCGCGGGGTCGTCGATCGTGACGGCCTCGTTCACGAGGGCGTCGAAATCGGGGTCGCTCCAGTTTCCGTAGTTGCTGAACTCACCCGTGCGCAGCACGCTGTACATCTCGAGCGGATCCGGGCTCGACAGGTACCACGACGTGTAGAACAGGTCGATGCCCTCGCGCGCGCTCGGGTCGGAGAACAGCGCCGTGTACGCGCTCGGACTCACCGTCTCGATGGTCGCCGTGAGGCCGATCGACTGCGCGGCGGCGGCCGCCCCCTGCGAGATGACGGTGAAGTCGTTGCTGATCGGCGCGGCGGCGATCACGATCTCCTCGCCCGCGACCCCCGCCTCGTCAATGAGCTTCTTCGCCGCTTCGACGTCGTACGGGTACTCCTCGAGCCCCTCGAACGCCTCCTTCAGACCCGCCCCGCTCGCGCCGACCCACACCGACTCGGTGGTGAGCGCGTTCGTGACCTCGCCGTAGCCCTGGGCCGCAGCATCCAGGATCCCCTGCCGGTCCATCGCCATCAGCAGCGCCCGGCGCACGCGCTCGTCGCCGAGCGGACCCTCCAGGTTGTTCACGCTGAGGCTGCCGACCGCGGTGTTGAGGCCGAAGTACATGTCGCCCTTGCCGGAGTCCTGCAGCTGCCCGATCGCGTCGGCCGGGATCATCCAGCCGCCGTCGACCTCGCCTGACTTCAGCGCGTTGACGCGCGCGTTGGGGTCGGTCATGAAGAGGATGTCGACCTCGCCGGCGCGAGCCCGCAGCGTGTCGTCCCAGTAGTCGTCGTAGCGGGTCAGCGTGACCGACTCGCCCGACTTCCACTCGGTGAGCGCGAACGGGCCGGTGCAGTTGACGAGCCCCGTCGAGTTGCCGTAGTCGGCCCCCTTCTCGGTCAGTGTCGCGGCGGACTCGACGACGCCCGCCGACCCGCCCATCGCGAGGTTGAACTGCGAGTCGGGGCCGTTCATGGTCACCGTCACCTCACGGTCGCCGGTCTGCTCGATCGACGCGACGTTTTGGTACACCGAGTACCACGACGAACCCACCTCCGGATCGAGGTGCCGGCTCAGGGAGGCGACGGCGTCGGCCGCGGTCAGCGGCGTGCCGTCGTGGAAGGTGACGCCGTCGCGGATCGTGTAGACCCACGTCTCGGGCGTCGGGTGCTCGAACGCCTCCGCCAGGCCTGGCGAGAGCGTGAAGTCGGGGTTCAGCCGCAGCAGCGACTCGCACACGTTCGCGAGCACCTGGTTGTCGGCGTAGTCGAACGCGTAGGCGTAGTCGAGCGAGTACGGCTCGGAGTAGCTCACCCACGAGTACGAGTCGATGTCGCCCGACGGCGCGGCCGTCTGGGCGGTGTACTCCCACTCGGGGGCGGCGCTGGCGTCGGGGCTCGATGTGTCGGCGCTGCACGCGGACAGGACGAGCGCCCCGGCCACGCCGATGCCCGCGAACGCGAGCAGGCGACGGGTGCGTCGGGTGCGGATCATGGTGCTCCTCGGGTGTGACGGCGGTGTCGGGTGGTGGAGGGACTCAGGACAGGATGGATGCTGCGGCGTCGGCCTCGGCGTCGGCGTCGGCGTCGGCGTCGGCGTCGGCGTCGGCGTCGGCCCGCGCGTAGACGCGCTCGCCGTCGATCCACGTCGAGGCCACGCGGCAGAGGTACAGGTCTTCGACGGGCACGGTGAACGGGTTCGGCTCGACGATCACGAGGTTCGCGAGGTAGCCCGCGCGGACGTAGCCGGTGTCGTGGTCGCGGTGGTTCACGTACGCCGTGCCCGACGTGTAGGCGGCGAGCGCGGTGGCGAGGTCGAGGCGCTGGTGGGCGCCGCCGAGCGGCTCGTCGTCGGACAGCGGGGCGACCCGGTTGACGGCGATGTGCACGCCGGCCAGCGGATCCGCGCTCGAGACCGGCCAGTCGCTGCCGCCGGCCAGGCGCGCCCCGGCGCGCTGCAGATCGCCGAACGGGTACTGCCGCGACGCGGCGGACTCGGCGAGGAACGGCAGCGTGAGCTCGTCCATCTGATCCTCGTGGCACGCCCACAGCGGCTGCATGTTCGCCACGGCGCCGGCCGCGGCGAAGCGCGGCACGTCGACCGCGTCGACCACCTGGATGTGGGCGAGGTGGTGGCGCCCGTCGGTCGCGCCGTTGACCTCCGCCGCCGCCTCGACCGCGTCGAGCGCCTCGCGCACGGCCCGGTCGCCGAGGGCGTGGAAATGCAGCTGGAAACCCGCGGCGTCGGCGGCGATGGCGTACTCGCGCAGCCGCTCGGCCGGGATGAACGACAGGCCGCGGTTGTCGGTCGAGTGACCGTGCCCGTCGCGGTACGGCTTGAGCATGGCGGCCGTGTGGTTCTCGGCGACGCCGTCGACCATGAACTTGATCGACCCCAGCGAGAAGCGGTCCTCGCGCCCGAGCGCGGCGATCTCGTCGCGCGTGCGGATCATCCCCTCGAGCTGTTCGATCCCCTCACCGCGCTCCCACCACTGGGCGCCGACGACATGGGCCTTGAGCGTCCCCTCGGCGAGCGCGCGACGGTACGAGGCGAGCGCCCCGGGGATCCCGGGGAAGTTCCCGACGAGGGCGTCCTGCCAGCCCGTGATGCCCTGCGCGATGAGGTCGTCCTGCGCGCGCAGCAGGCCCGCGTAGGCGAGGTCTTCCGAGACCTTCGGGCGCGCCTCGGCGAACAGGTCGGCCGCGCCCTCGTGGAAGGTGCCGGCGGGGAACCCGTCGGCCTCGCGCTCGATGCGGCCGTCGGCCGGGTCGGCCGTCGCCGCGTCGACGCCGGCCGCGCGCATCGCCGCGGTGTTGGCCCACGCGGAGTGGTGGTCGCGGCTGGCGAGCAGCACCGGCCGGTCGGGCACGATCGCGTCGAGCGCGCCGCGCAGCGGGGCTCCGCCCGCGAAGTGGTCCATCGACCACCCGCCGCCCACGATCCACTCGGCGTCGGGGTTCTCGGCGGCGTAGCGCGCGATCGTCGCCAGCGTGTCGGCGGCGTCCTCCGAGCCGGTGAGGTTGCACTGCAGCAGCTCGACGCCGCCCGACATCGGGTGCACGTGCGCGTCCTGGAATCCCGGCGCGAGCAGCGCGCCCGCGAGGTCGACGACCTCCGTGTCAGGACCGATGAAGACGGATGCCTCGTCCTCGGCGCACACCGCCGCGATGCGTCCGTCGCGCACGGCGACGGCCACGCCGCTCAGAGCGTCGGCGCTTCCCGCCCGCACGAGGTCGGAGCTGAACAGCGCGCCTCGGATGAACACGGTGTCTGCGTACGGGGTGTCTGCATCTGCAGGAACGGCAGCGGCCACGGGACCTCTCCTTCGTCGTCGAACGGATCGCTTGACGATAGACCGCTGTCATCGGGCGTGTCAACAGTGTTGACACATCCGATGACAGGCCGACTATGCTCGGGACGTCACGACGCCGAGACACGACCGCGTGGCACGATGGACGCGACGCAGAAAGCGGGGATCATGGCGGCACGCACCGGGGCGACGCCCGAGAAGCCGGGCGCGAAGCGCCTCGATCGCGCGACCATCATCGCGGCGGGCCTCGAGCTCGCCGAGACAACGGGCTCCGCCTCCCTCTCGATCCGCGACCTCGGCGCGAAGCTCGGCACCGACCCGACCGCCGTCTACCGGCATTTCCGCGGCAAGGAAGAGCTGATGAGCGCACTGCTGGACGAGCTCACCCTGCGGAGCCTCGCCGCCGTCACCGCCGACCCCGACGAGTGGCAGGAGCGCCTTCGCCAGCTCGCGTCGGCGACGCTAACCGAGTTCGCCCGCTACCCCGCCGTGGGGCAGGAGGCGATCGTCCTCACCACCCACGGCCCCGGAGAGCTCGACGCCATCGAGTTCATGCTCGACGCATTCTCCCGCGCGGGCCTCACCGGCGACGCCCTGGTGCAGCACTACGCGCTCATGGCGACCCACGTGCTCTCGATCGCCGCCGGCGTCGCCCGCGCGCGGGCCGAGCGCACCACCACCGCCTCCGCGGATTCCAGCCCGTGGTTCGAGGGCCCGCTGCTCGTCGACCCGATCAAGCACCCCCACATCGCGCAGATGTCCGCGCAGCTGCTGGACCTGAAAGACCGTGAGCTCTTCATGCTCGGCGTCGAGTCGGTCATCCGCTCCGCCGAGCGCGCCGCCCGCCCTTCCTGAGAAGGATGCCGCGGCCGCAGCATCCGCCCCACATCCCTCGTTCACATCACGTGCTCTCACCGAGCGCACGCGTTATGAACGCACACGACGGGTGATCTCGGTGAGAGCACCCGATGTGAACGGCAGGGTCACCGGCGCGGCGGGGTGATCCCGAAGGCAGCGAGGCGGCGCCCGAGCGCCTCGGCCGTCAGGATGTGCGGGGCTTCCGCACGCGCGAACCGACGCTGGGTCGCGCCGCGGATCCAGTCCTCGCGGCGCTTCTCATCGAGAACCACCTGCTTGACCGTCTTCCCCGACGCGAGCGCGAGTTCGTCGTATTTGCCCATGCCATCGAACTCGTAGAAGCTCCGCACGTCTTCGATGCCGATGTCGACGCGATAGGTCCGCCCGTCCGGTCCGCTGACCGGCACCTGGAGCCGCAGCTCCCGGAATCCGAGACGACTCAGCTGCAGCCGGCTGACCGCCTCGCCGGGCGACTCCGACCGACCGTCGGCGAAGCGGATCGCTGCCTCAGCCTGGCGAACTCCTCGGCCACCGCGTGCGGCTTCGCACCGCTGCAGCATTCGCTCACGCCAGGCTTCCGCGGCGCGTTCGTCGTACGCGGATCCGCGCATCGCCTCGCGGCGCAACGCGGCATCCGCCACAGCGACGGCGGCCTCCATGCTGAGGGTGCGCACCAAGTCGAACACCGTGCGATCCAGCGTCGTGCACCGGATGCCGTTGACCACCGTGATGTCGCCGGCGGGAAGCAGATCGGCATGGTGCTGCAGCCCGACGCGGCTGGACCCGCGCCGCGCTTCGGGCTTGAGGAGGTGGACCGCCGACGGCGTGTGCCGATACAGGGGCAACTCCGCCACCACCCCGGCCGACTCATGGGAGGCGACGCCATCGCCGTCGCGCATCTCGGCGACCGCGGCGCACACCTCGATGAGGTGACGCGACTCCGGCCAGAGATCGTTCCAGAGCTTCACCCCGACATATCGGTTGCGCTGCAGCCGCCGCAGCTCCCCGCGCACCACCGCGTCACCGATCGCCCGCGCGGTCATGCCGCTCGCCCGCAGCTGCTCGCGACTGCGGACCGCGGCCATCGCCTCGTCGAGACTCAGGTGGCGCGGCACGCGACCCAGCCTGCCCGCGACGGCACCCGGACGCTCGACCGATCCCGCAGCCTGTGCGCGGCTCGTCCCCGCAACGACCTGTGGAGGAATGGATGCCGCGGGCCGCAGCATCCGCCCCACATCGCTCGTTCACATCACGTGCTCTCACCGAGCGCACGCGTTGTGAACGCACACGACGGGTGATCTCGGTGAGAGCACCCGATGTGAACATCCCGCGCTTGCGCCCTCAACTCACCTGATGGTTGACGTACGTCAACCATCGGCGTATAGTTGACGCGAATCAACTGTTGACTTGCGTCAACCTTCTTGCGCGCCGACGTCGCCGCGACACCACCACTCCTCGTTCCTAAGGACTCTCATGGCTACGTCCACCCCCGCGACCGGGTCGGTCGCGATCGCCGACGAGAAGCGCCGGCACCGCAAGATCCTGCAGGCGCTCACCGGCCTGCTGCTCGGCATGTTCGTGTCGATGCTCGCGTCGACCGTCGTGTCGACGTCGCTCCCCGTCATCGTCCACGACCTCGGCGGCGACCAGGCGGCGTTCACGTGGGTCGTCACTGCGACCCTGCTGACCACCGCGATCTCGACCCCGATCTGGGGCAAGCTCGCCGACCTGTTCAACCGCAAGCTGCTCATCCAGATCGCCATCGTGATCTTCGTGCTCGCCACGGCGGCCGCCGGCTTCTCGCAGGACCCCGGCACGCTCATCGCCTTCCGCGCGGTGCAGGGCATCGGCGCCGGGGGCCTCGCGGCGCTCAGCCAGGTCATCATGGCCGACATCATCAGCCCGCGCGAGCGCGGCCGGTACATGGGCCTGTTCGGCGCGGTCATGGCGGTCGCGACCGTCGGCGGCCCGCTCCTCGGCGGCTTCATCACCGACACGATCGACTGGCGCTGGAACTTCTTCATCGCGCTGCCGTTCGCGGTCGCCGCGCTCATCATCATGCAGCGGACGCTCCACCTGCCGCCGCGCCCCAAGAAGAAGGCGCGCATCGACTACTTCGGCATCGTGCTGCTGTCGACGGCCGTCTCGCTGCTGCTCATCTGGATCACCAACGCGGGCAAGGACTACGACTGGTGGAGCACCGAGACCATCCTCATGGTCGGCGGCGCGCTCGTCGCGGCCGTGCTCTTCGTGATCGTCGAGCTGCGCTCCAAGGAGCCGCTCATCCCGCTCACGATGTTCCGCAACCGCACCTTCACCCTCGCCGTCATCGCGTCGATCTCCATCGGCATCGCGATGTTCGGCACCTCGGTGTTCCTCAGCCAGTACATGCAGCTGGCGCGCGGCGCGACCCCGACCGAGGCGGGCCTCATGACGATCCCGATGATCGGCGGACTCCTGATCGCCTCGATCGTCATCGGCGGTCTCGTGACCCGCACCGGGCACTGGAAGCCGTACCTGATCGTGGGCGGCGTCCTGCTGATCGCCGGCTCGTACCTGCTGTCGACGATCCACTACGACACGAACTTCGTGCTGGTCTCGCTGTACATGTTCCTGCTCGGCGCGGGTGTCGGCATGACGATGCAGAACCTCGTGCTCATCGTCCAGAACACCTCCAAGCCGTCCGAGATCGGCGTCGCCAGCTCGGGCGTCACATTCTTCCGCAGCCTCGGCGGCACGATCGGCGTCTCGGTCATGGGTGCTGCCCTCGCGACCTCGGCGACCAACCTGTTCACCGACCGCAAGGACGACATCGGCGCCGCGCTCATGGCGCTCGGCGAGAAGGGCGCGGCCATCGGCCAGCAGCTCGCGTCGGGCACCATCCCGCAGGTCTCGGCGCTGCCCGAGTCGATCCGCGTGATCGTCGAGGACATCTACGCCCAGGCCATCGCCCACTCGTTCCTGATCGCCGTGCCGCTGGCCGTGATCAGCCTCATCGCGATCATCTTCCTGCCGAACAAGCCGCTCACCCGCATGACGACGAGCGAGCGCGTCCAGGCGAGTGAGGCCGACCTCGCGACCGTCTCGGTCGCCGAGGGCATGGAGACGCTGACCGCCACAGCGACGGTGGACACGGATGCTGCAACCCGCGGCACTGCGGCCGGCACCGCCGAGCCCGCGGACGCCGCGGACGCCGCGGACGCCGCGGACGAGGCATCCGTCACCCGACGCTAATGTCGAACCTGATGACCTCCGACGACACCCGAGCGGCGCGCACCGAAGCGGTGCGCGCCCTCGAGGCGGAGTTCGGGGAGCTGATCAACCGCTTCCGGCGGATCATCACCGAGAACGCCAACCGCCTGAGCCCGGGCATGCTGCCGGGCGCCTACAAGGTGTTCACCACGATCGTGCGGCGCGAGGGCATCACCCTCTCGGGGCTCGCCGAATCGCTCATGGCCGACAAAGGGCAGATCAGCCGCACGGTGCGCGAGCTCGAGCAGCTGGGACTCGTGCAGCGCACGCCCGATCCGGACGACGGCCGGTCCAGCCTGCTGTCTCCGACTCCGTTCGGGCTCGAGCGCCTGGAAGTGGCGCGAGCGCCTCAGGAGCACAGCCTCGTCGATGCGCTCGAGGAGTGGCCGCTCGACGACATCACGAACCTGACGCGCCTGCTCCACGCACTGACGGCCGGAGAGAGCCCCGCCTCCTGAATCCGAGGATCAGGCCTCGACGAAGTCGTACTCCTGGAACTCCGCCACCTCGGGGACCCAGCGCTCGGCGACGAACGCGACGTGAGTGGGGTGGTCGTTGTAGGCCTGGTACGCGGCGTCGTCCTGGAACACCATCGAGAACTGGTGCGCGAGGTCGCTCTTCGCGCTCACCTGCCGGTTGATGCGGAAATCCTCGACACCCGGGATCGACGTGAGCGCTGCGCGGGCATCGGCGAGGAACGCCGTCTCGGCCGGCGAACCGGCAGGGTGGGCGAGGCGGAAGACGACGGTGTGCTGAATCGGCATGCTCCGAGTCTTCCGCATCATCGGCAGCCCGGGGCCACGACCGACTCCGCGGTTCGCCAGTGACAGCTCAGCGCGACGCCTGCAGCGCCGTGAGGTACCGCAGCGAGCGCTCGGCCAGGTCGTCCTGGCTCGCCGCGAGCGGCCGCCACACCGACGCGGCGACCGCGATCGTGGCATTCTCGCCCGTGAAGCTCTCCAGCCCCAGGATTCCCGCGTACCCGGCGTCGTCGAGGGCAGCGAGAGTCTCCGGCCAGTCGGTGTGATCGTCGCCGACCGGCCCGCGGTCGCTGCCGCAGACCTGCACGTGCGCGATGTTGCCGGCGGCGGCGCGGATCGCAGCATCCGGTCGCTTCTCCTCGATGTTGAGGTGGTAGGTGTCGAGCGCGAGGCCGAGCCCCGGCCCGAACAGCGGCGCCAGCGCGTCGATGCCCTGCTCGACGGTGTTGATGACGCTCGTCTCGTACCGGTTGAGGGGCTCGACGGCGAGCGCGAGTCCGGCGGCCGCAGCCTCGTCGACGAGCGGTTCGAGGTTGCGGCGCAGCTGCGCCACCACCTCGGTGCGCTCGCCCGTGGTCATCCGCCACGTCACACCGGTGGGCGCATAGAACGGCCCTGCGACGACGGATGCCCCGACCCCGCGCGCTGCGGCCAGGCACGTGCGCAAGTACGCCTGGGTCGCGGCGACGTTGCCCGCCCGATCGACGAGCGAACGGCCCGGGCCCATCGCGCCGATCACGACGGGAGCGAGACCCAGCGAGCCGAGCAGATCGCCCGCGCGCGCAGCATCCCAGTCCCCGGCGTTCTCGAGGGGCAGCTCGATCGCGCCGAAGCCCATGCGCGCGATCTTCGGCGCGAGTTCGGCCAGCGACTCGTCGGTCAGCGGCGAGGTCCACACCCAGGTGTTGACGCCGATCGTGCGCTGCATCCGGATCCTTTCGTCCGTCGTCGGCTCGGGGCGTTTCGTCTCGCTCGTTCCTCGCTCGCTCGACGACCGGGGGCACCGGTCGTCGAGCGAGCGGAGCGAGACGAAACGCCCTGGACCTCCCTTACGGGATCTGGCGCTGCTGCCAGACCTCGGGGTAGCCCGGCAGGTTCTCGCCGCCGAACTTGGCGTAGTGCCCATCGGGCATGCCGTCGTTCGCCTCGAGGTACTGGTCGACCTCCTCGGCCGTGATCGGGCTCTGCGGGAGCACCCACTCCTTCGGGACCTCCTCGCCGGCGAAGATCTTCTGCGCCGCCAGCAGCGGGGTGCGCCACTGGAAGTTCGAGTAGACCGGGGCGAGGCCGGTGAGGCCCGTCTCCTTCCACTTGCGCAGGAAGCTCATCTCGTCCTCGCCCGTCATGACCGGGTAGTCGACGCCGGCGTCCTCGAAGGCCTCGATGGCGGCCACGGCGCCGTCACCGGCATCCATCCAGATGCCCGCCACGTCGCCCTTGGCCAGTTCGTCCGAGATGATGCTCTTGATCTCGGCCGGGTCGGCGCCGGTGAAGTAGTCGACCGCCTCGATGCCCGCGTCGGCGAACATCTTCTCGGCCGCGGCCCACCGCTGCTCGAGCACATCGACGCCCGGAAGGATGCGCAGGCCCACGACCTTGTCGCCCTCCTCGAGGTTGTCGATGAGGAACTGCGCGGTGTCGATGCCCCACGCGAAGCCGCCGATGGGGTGGATGAAGGTCACCGGGCAGTCGGTCTCGACCCCGCGGTCGAACACGATCACCGGCTTGCCGGTGTCGCAGGCGCGCTCGACGGCGGGCGTCATCGCCGCCGTGCTGTTGGGCGAGATGATGAAGACGTCGCAGTTGCCGTCCGAGATGAAGTAGTCGATGTCGGCGATCTGCGTGTCATCGGAGTCCTGCGCGTCGCGGGTCTCCATCTCGCTGATCGCGCCGGCCTCCTGCAGCACCTTGAGCTGCTCGTTCATCGTGATCCACCCGGTCTGGCGCCAGGGGTTCGAGATCGACGCGTTCGCGAAGCACGCCTTCTTGGGGCCGCTGCTCGCGTACTGCGACGTGTCGACCATCTCCGCGTCGATGTACTGCAGGTACGGCTCGTCCTCGGGCCCCTCGGGCACGACCTCGCGCTGGGCCATCTGGGTGTCGAACAGCGCCTGGTCGAACCACTCGTTCGCGCCGCCCTCCTCGGTCGGCGCGGCGGACGAGTCCGGCGGGGCCACGTTCGGGTCGGTCGTACACCCTGCCAGGGCGAAGAGGCCGACGAGCGCCACCGCGGTGGTGGCGATCTTCACTGATCGTCGCATTGCTAGCTCCTGTTGTTGTGTGCTGCGCCCTCGCCTGCGAGGGTCGGTGTTGCGGACGATTCCTCGGCGCCGTCGGGCGCGTCGGGTTCCTTCCCCGGTGAGGGAGGGGTCTGTGGGCCGCTGCGCCGCCGGGACCGGAACACCAGTCCCGAGTAGGCGACGGCGGCGATGATGATGACGCCCTGGACCGCGTCGCGCAGCGACGACGGCACTCCGGCGATGTTGAGCAGCAGGAAGAGCGCTTCGAGCACGAAGGCGCCGGCCACGGCGGCGACGATCCACCCGCGACCGCCGCCCAGCACGACTCCGCCGAGCACGACGGCGGTGATCGCGACGAACTCGTAGCCGCGTCCGACCGACGGGTGCACACCCGCGTAGCCGACGAGCAGCACGGCCGAGACGGTCGCCGACAGCGACGAGATCATGAAGGCGCGCGTGGTGACCCACCAGTCGCGCGCCCCCGAGTAGCGCGTCGCGCGAGCGTTGTCGCCGATCGCGATCAGGAGCTTGCCCAGCGGGCGCTTGGTGATCCAGATGCCGAGCGCGAGCCACACCGCGAGGATCAGCACCGACCACGGCAGGAAGTCGATGACCGGAAGGTCGCGGATGCCGCCGCGGCCGATCTGACGGAAGCTGTCGGCGGGATTTCCCGTCGCCGCTCCGCCCGTCCACCACAGCACCAGGCCGAGGAGGGCGAGCATCATGCCGAGCGTCACGATGAAGGACGGCACTTTGAGGAGGGTCGTGAGCAGCCCGTTCACGAGCCCGACGAACAGCCCGAGCACGATCATGAGCGCGAGGACCGGCACGGTGCGTGAATCGTCCTGGCCGACGAGATTGCCCGCGACAATCACCTGCGCGGTGATGAGCGAACCCTGCGAGAGATCGAACTCCCCCGCGATGATGACGAAGTACTGGCCGATCGCGACGATCGCGACGGGCGCGACCCGCTGGATGTACCGCATGATCTGGCCGGGCTCGGCGAAGTTCGGATTCAGCAGCATGATGGCGACGAGCAGGATCACGAGCAGGAGGAACACCGCGCCGCGCGGGCTCACGAGCGCCTTCAGGAACCTCATCGCGCACCTCCCTGGGTCGCGGCGCCGCCATCGGCGGCGTCGGCCTCCGCCTCGAGGGCGTGGGATGCCGCGACCATCGCCGGTGCGGCGGCCTCAGCCTGGGCGTCGCCTCCGGTCCTCGTGCCTCCCGGGCCGAACCGCGTGCGGCGGCGGACGATCGCGCGGCGGCTGTACACGGCCACGGCGGCGACGATGACGACGCCGCGCACGACGTCCTTGAGGAAGGGATTCACCTGCATGACGCTCATGACGTTGTCGACGACCGCGAAGATCGCGACCCCGCCGATCGTGCCCCAGACCGACCCCCGGCCGCCGAGCAGCAGGGTCCCGCCGAGCACGACGGCCGCGATCGACAGCAGCGCGTACCCGCCCTGCTGGCCCACGGTCGGGCTGCCGACGCCGAGCCTGCTGGCGAGCAGCAGTCCGGCGAGCCCGGCGAAGACGGAGCAGATCACGTGCGCCGCGATGAGCGGCGGCCGCGTGCGCACGCCCGACAGGCGGGCCACCTCGGGGTCGCCGCCGACCGCGAACAGGTGCGCGCCGGTGCGGGTGCGGTCGAGCAGGAACCAGACCAGGGCGGCGAGCGCGATCATGATGATCGTCGACACCGGCACCGGCCCGACGCCCGTCGCGCCGATGAGCTGGAACGCCCACGGCACCGATCCGGCGCTCCCCTGGAAGTTCGTGTTCAGGACGCCCTGCAGGATGAGCCCGACACCGAGTGTGGCGATGAACCCGTTGACCTTCAGCACGGTGACGATCAGCCCGTTCGCGAGCCCGATGAGGGCGCACACCAGCAGCGTGAGCGTCACCGCCCAGGGGATGTTCGCCGGGTTGCCGTTCATCGTGGTGGCCGCGATGAGGCTCGCGAGGCTGACGACGTAGGTGACCGAGAGGTCGAGGGACGCGCCGAGGATGACGAGCGTCTGCCCGATGGCGACGAGACCCAGCACGCTCATGCCGGTGAGGATGTCGCGGATGTTGCCGGGGCTGAAGAAGCTGCGGCCGACCGTCGCCACGAGGATCGCGCCGATCGCGATGACGAGGATCAGGATGCCGAGCACGATCACGGTGGAGTCGACACGCATGCGCTTCACGGGCGGCTCCCCTCGTCGTCGGTGCGCGGATCGTCGGGCACGTCCTCCGCGTCCGCGGAACCGGTGGCGGCCGCCAGCACCTCGTGCTCGGCGGACCCCGCCGCAAGCTCCGCCGCGAGCTCGCCGTCTCGCATGACCAGGATGCGGTCGCTCATGCCGATGACCTCGGGAAGCTCGCTCGACACCATGAGCACGGCCTTCCCCTCGGCGGCCAGCTGACGCATGAGCTGATAGACCGCGACCTTCGCGCCGACGTCGATGCCCCGCGTCGGCTCGTCGAACAGCACGATCTGCGGGTCGGTGACGAGCCACTTCGCGAGCACGACCTTCTGCTGGTTGCCACCGGAGAGGAACCGCGCCTCCTGATCGACGCCGCGCGACGACACCTCGAGCGAGCTCAGGATGCCGGGCACCCGCTTGCGCGAGGCGCCGGTTCGTCCGGCGAAGACGCTGCGCACCACGAGCAGCGAGTTGTCGAGCACGGACTGGCCGAGCGCGAGACCCTGCGCCTTCCGGTCCTCGGTCACCAGCGCCAGTCCCGCCCGCACCGCGGCCCGCGGGCTGGTGAACCGCACCGATCGTCCGTCGAGGGTCATGCCGCCGCGGGTGAAGCCGTGCACGCCGAAGATGCCCTCGACGAGCTCGGTGCGACCCGACCCCTGGAGCCCCGCGAGTCCCACGATCTCCCCCGCGCGCAGGGTGAGGGAGACCCCGTCCACGTACTCGTTGCCGCAGTCGTCGAGCTCCAGCCTGGGCCCGCCGAGCGTCGTGCCCTCGACCGGGCCCGGGAAGTACGACTGCAGCGGGCGGCCCACCATGCGACGGACCAGCTCCGCGTCGGTGAGGTCGGTCGCGGCATCCGTCGACACCAGCGCGCCGTCCTTCAGGATCGTGATGCGATCGCACAGGTCGAAGATCTCCTTCAGCCGGTGCGAGACGTAGATGACGGCGACGCCGCGTGCGGTGAGGCGCCTGATGATCGCGTAGAGGAGCTCGACCTCGTGGTCGCTGAGCGCCGCGGTCGGCTCGTCCATCGAGATGACGCGCGCGTCGAACGAGAGGGCTTTGACGATCTCGACGATCTGCTGCTCGGCGACCGTCAGCGACGAGATGCGGGCGCCCGGGTCGATGAACGAGACGCCGAGACCCTCGAGCAGCTCGCGCGTGCGGCGCTGCATGCCCTTCTTGTCGATGAAGCCGCCGCGGCGCGGTTCGCGACCGAGGAACACGTTCTGTGCGACGGTGCGCTCGGGCAGCAGGTTGAACTCCTGGAAGACCGTCACGAGGCCGGCGTCCATCGCCTGGCGCGGGTGGCCCCACGCGACCGGCTGCCCTTCGAACTCGACCGATCCGGCGTCGGCGTGGTGGACGCCGGCGAGGACCTTCATGAGCGTGGACTTGCCGGCGCCGTTCTCGCCGACGAGCCCGTGGACCTCGCCGCGGCGGACGTCGAGGTCGACGTCCGAGAGCACGCGCACGCCGAAGAAGGACTTCGAGATGCCGCGGGCGCGGAGCACCACGTCCGAGCCGCCCGGTGGCACCGGCGTATCGGCGAGCATCGTGTCGGTCATGCCGGCACCTCGATCCAGGTTCGGGTCTGGGCGGATTCGAGCACGGCCGCGGTCAGGACGGCCGCGCGCAGGCCGTCGGCGAACGTCGGCATCCCGTCCGGCTGTGCACCGCCGATGGCGGCGTAGACGTCGGCGACGAACCCGTCGAAGGCGTCCTGGTACCCCATGGGATGTCCTGCGGGCACCGTCTGCAGCCGCGCCGAGTCGGGGTGGTCTGCGGCCGGATCCCGCAGCACGAGCCGGGAGCCCTTGCGTGCCCCGACCCACAGCTCCTCGGGCCGCTCCTGGTCGAAGCGCAGGCTCCGGCGCGTGCCGTGCAGCTCGAGGACGAGCGCGTTCTTGCGGCCGGGAGCCATCTGCGACACGAGCAGCGTGCCCAGCGCGCCGGACTCCGTCTCGACCAGCAGCGCGGCCACGTCCTCGTTCGTGACCGACCGGCCGGCGCGCTCGTCGAACACCCGGCGGGTGCGGGCGGCCACGCGCGCGATGCGCTCCCCCGTCACGAACTCGACCAGGTCGCACAGGTGCGAGCCGATGTCGGCGAAGGCGCGCGACGGGCCTCCGGCCGCAGCATCCGCTCGCCAGTCGTCGTCGTTCTGCCGCAGCATCCAGTCCTGCAGATACGAGCCGTCGAGCGAGAGCAGTGTTCCGATCCGGCCGGAGGCGACGCGCGCGCGGGCCTCGCGGACCATGGGGTGATAGCGGTAGACGAAAGGGACAGCGGCGACGCTCCCGGTCGCGGCGGCGTGCCGGGCGAGCGCCCGCGCGTCGGAGACCGAGGTCGCGAGCGGCTTCTCGCACACGACGTGCTTGCCGGCGGCGAGGGCCGCCTCGGCGAGAACCGCGTGGGTGGCGTTGGGGGTGCAGATGTGCACCACGTCGACATCGGATGCTGCGATCACGCCGGCTGCGTCGTCCTCGACGCGGGCGACGCGGAGCTCTCGAGCCACCGCCTCGGCGCGGTCCCGGCTGGAGGAGGCCACCGACGCCAGCCGGGCACCTGCCCGCCGCGCGGCGGCCGCATGGACCCGCCCCATGAATCCGCCGCCGACGAGTCCGGTGCGGACCGTGCCGACGACAGTGTCGATGACTTCCGTAGTCATGCGGCGATCATGGCACGCAGCATCCGACTTTTGCTAGGACTTCGTCAAAAGTGATCGTGCCGTGACCTTAAGTCCTGCTGACTTCGGTCAGAAGCCCGTGCTTTACTGTCGCCATGGTCGATGCAGTGCGCGGCAGCGGAGCCGTCGGAAGCAACGGCGCGGGCGAGATCTTCCAGATCCTCCGCGACGGCCATGCGCGCACCAAAGCCGAGCTTGCGACCCTGACGGGCCTGGCCCGGTCGACGGTCTCCGGTCGCGTCGACACGCTGCTGGCCGCCGGGCTCCTGCGGCCCGCGGGCGAGGCCGTGTCCACCGGCGGACGCCCGCCGGCGCGCGTCGCCTTCAATCCGTCGGCCGGGGTCGTGATCGCGGTCGACCTCGGGGCGACCCACGCGACGGTCGCGGTCGCCGACCTCGCCGCGAGCATCCTCACGTCGAACACGCACCCCCTCGACATCGCCGACGGCCCGGAGGCGGTGCTCGATGCCGTGATCTCGGAGGGCGCGGCTCTGCTGGAACAGCAGGGCATCGCGACATCCCACGTCGTCGGCGTGGGCATCGGCGTGCCGGGGCCCGTCGAGCACTCGACCGGCCGTCCGACGAACCCGCCGATCATGCCGGGCTGGGACCGCTTCGACGTGCCGCACTACGTGCAGCGCACCTTCGACGTGCCGGTCCTCGTCGACAACGACGTCAACGTCCTCGCGCTCGGCGAGCAGTCGCTGAGCTGGCCCGGCGTCGCCGACCTGATCTTCGTCAAGGTGTCGACGGGCATCGGCGCCGGCATCATCTCCGGCGGCGCGCTGCAGCGCGGCGCCCAGGGGTCGGCCGGCGACATGGGGCACGTGCAGGTGCCCTACAGCCACGACTCGCCGCGACCGCCCGGCGACCAGCGAGACCTCGAGGCGATCGCGAGCGGCACCGCGATCGCGGCCGATCTGCGCGCACAGGGCATCGACGCCGCCGGGAGCGCAGACGTCGTCGCGCTCGTCCGTGCGGGGCATCGGGCCGCCATCACCGCGACGCGGCAGGCCGGCCGCGAGGTCGGCGAAGTGCTCGCGACCGTCGTCAACATGCTGAATCCGTCGGTCATCGTCATCGGCGGCAGCGTTGCCCGCGCCGGCGAGCACCTGCTCGCGGGAGTGCGCGAGGTCGTCTACCGCCGCTCGATCCCGCTCGCCACACAGCACCTGGGCATCGTGCAGTCCCAGGCCGACGAGACGGCCGGCGTGCTGGGGGCGGCGATCATGGTCACCCAGCAGGTGCTCTCTCCCGCGGCGGTCGAACTCCGCGCCGCCCGAGCCTGACCGCCGGACCCGACGTTTTGCGAGATCGGTAGCACCCGCGTAACACGGGCGAGACGAAGGCAGGGTTGACTGTAACCACGGGGGTTCAGTTCTGGTGCCGAAGGCGGCACACCCGCGGAAGGAGCGCACGATGAGGATCCGACCGCTGCGATCGGCACCCGAGACCCCGCTCGCCCCCGTCGAGGCGCCGCCCGCCGAGATGACGGCGATGGTCGTCGACGCTCCGGGCGACGCGGACGCGCTGCACGCAGCATCCGTTCCCGTCCCCTCCCCCGTGCTGAGCGAGGTTCTGGTGCGGGTCGTCGCCGCCGGAGTGAACCCGATCGACGCCAAGACCCGCAGCGGCCGGGGCGTCTCCGGCGCCATCGCGGCGTACCCCGCGACCCTCGGCTACGACTTCAGCGGCATCGTCGTGAAGAGCCCGTACGAGGCGCACCCGCTCGCACCCGGCACCGAGGTCTTCGGCATGGCGTCCTTCCCGCGCACCGGCGGCTCGTACGCCGAGTACGTCGTCGCGCCGTCGCTGTCGGTCGCACGCAAGCCCGCGTCGCTGTCGCACGTCGAGGCCGCCGGCGTGCCGCTCGCCGCGCTCACCGCCTGGGGACTCGTGGTCGAGACCGCGCACGCGCACGAGGGGCAGCGCGTGCTGATCCACGCCGGAAGCGGCGGCGTCGGTCACTTCGCCGTGCAGTTCGCCGCCTACTTCGGCGCCCACGTCACCGTGACAGCCTCCGGCCGCAACGCCTCGTGGCTGCGCGAACTCGGTGCCGCCGTCGTCATCGACTACACGACCACGCGGTTCGAAGAGGTCGTCGGCGAAGTGGACGTCGTCATCGACCTCGTCGGCAACGTCCATGCCGAGACCGGCGCGCGCTCGCTCCAGGTGCTGCGGCCCGGCGGGCTCTACGTGCTGGTGCCGACCGGCTCGTGGCCGGGCTATGCCGAGGCTGCGGCCGAGGCTGGCGTGCGCACGACCTCGTACAAGGTGATCCCCGACGGCGGCGCGCTGGCGACCATCGGGCGCCTGCTCGACTCCGGCTCGGTCCAGGTCTACGTCGAGCAGGTGTTCGACCTCGCCGAGGCATCCGCCGCGCATCGCGCGATCGAGACCGGACACACGCGCGGCAAAGTCGTGCTCCGCGTGAGCGACGGCTGACCGCGTCGGCCCGTGCAGGGTGCGCCTGATCCGTGAGACGACAGTCCGCGGACGAGACCGCGGGTCGACCCCAGGGTCTCGTCCGCAGACTGTGGTCTCACCGGGCTGGGGGGATGGCGAGCACGCGGCGCCCTTCCGCCACGATGGCGTCCGCGATGGCGTCGAGCAGCGGTGAGCGGAGGTTCCACTGCTGCCAGTGCAGCGCGACGTCGACCGGCGGTCCGCCCAGCAGCACGAGCTCGCCGCGCTCGAGGGCGTCGTGGGACTGGAACCGCGGCAGCATCGCCCAGCCGAGGCCGAGACGCACCGCCGACGCGAAGTCGCTCGACGCGGGCACGTAGTGCCGCGGCGGCTGGGCTGGGTCGACGCCCTGCTGGGACAGCCACTCGTTCTGCAGGTCGTCGCGGCGGTCGAAGTCCACGAGCGGCGCGTGCGCCAACGCCGTCGCGCGGTCCCCGCCGAGCCACCGCGCCGCATACGCGGGCGTCGCGACCGCTTCGTAGCGCATCGCCCCGAGCGCCGAGCTGCGGCATCCGGCGACCGGCGCGGCGCGGGAGGTGACGGCGCCCATGACGGTCCCCGATTCGAGCAGTCCCGCGGTGAAGTCCTGGTCGTCGCGGTGCAGATCGAAGACGACGGGATGCTGCTCGGCCAGCCGCGCGAGCGGCCCGAGGAACCACGTGGCCAGCGAGTCGGCGTTGACGGCGAGCGGCACGACGGTGAGCGCGGCCTCGTTTTCGCCGGCGCCGAGCTCCGCGAGCGCGTCGTGCTCGAGCAGTGCCGTCTGCCGCGCGAGCCGGATCACCGACATGCCGGCCGCCGTCGGCCGTGCGGGCTTGGAGCGCACCAGCACCAGCCGCCCGAGCTGCTCCTCGAGTGCCTTGATGCGCTGACTCACCGCCGACGGCGTGACGTGAAGACGGCGTGCGGCAGCGTCGAGCGTGCCCTCGTCGACGACGACGGCCAGGGTCTCAGCCAGCTCAAACGGGATCCGCATATTAAGTCCAGCTAATGGTACTGAAGATTCATGAGCTGGACTACGGATGCCGCGGCTCGTAGCGTCGACTCGTGCTCTCCCCCGTCCTCGCCGGCCTCGGCCTCGGCTTCTCCCTCATCATCGCCATCGGCGCCCAGAACCTGTTCGTGCTGCGCCAGGGTCTGCGCCGCGAGCACGTCCTCGCGGTCGCGGCGATCTGCGCGATCTCGGACGCCGCGCTCATCGCGCTCGGCGTCTCGGGCATCGGGTTCGTACTGCAGGCCGTGCCGTGGCTCGTCGACGTGGTGCGCTGGGCGGGTGCGCTGTTCCTGGTGGTGTACGGCGTGCTGGCGGCACGGCGCGCCTGGCGCCCGTCGGGTGAGACGCTCGGTGCCGGCGCGGCGGACTCGGGCCCGTCGGCATCCTCCGGCGCGCCCACACCCGCGCCGCCCGCCCACACGCACACGGGCGAGGCCCTCGAACCCGACGCCTCGGCCTCCGCGGTGCGCAGCGACATCCGCACCGCCGCCACCCCCGCGACGCACGCACGCCTGATCCCGGTGCTGCTCACCTGCCTGGCGCTGACGTGGCTCAACCCGCACGTCTACCTCGACACCGTGTTCCTCCTCGGCACCGTCGCGAACACGCACGGCGACTCCCGCTGGCTCTTCGCCGCAGGGGCCATGGCCGCGAGCGTCATCTGGTTCTTCGGCCTCGCGTTCGGCGCGCGCCTGCTCGGACGCTGGCTGTCGACCCCCCGCGCCTGGCGCATCCTCGACGCGGTGATCGCGGTCGTGATGATCGCCCTCGGCATCTCGCTCGTGCTCCCGCACTGACCGGGGCCGTCACCGTCAGCCGTCGATCTGCTCCCTGCGGGCGCGCACGAGGGCGCGCACGACGTCGTCGGGCAGCGGGTGGTCCGGCTGGTAGCGGATCGTCCCCTTGTCGAGGCCGATGCCGGGGTGCCTGGCGAGCGTGTCCGCGACCGCCGATACCGCGTCGGGACTGAACGGGTACACGCCGATGTGCTTCTTCGCCCGCATCACCGAGAGGAGAGGCTTGCCGCGGTACACCAGCGCCGGCATCCCGTAGCCGCGCCCCTGCTCCGCGTCGGGCGCCTCTTCCCGCGCGATGGCGTAGATCCGCTCGACCGACGGCCGGTCGGCCGCGTCGAGTCCTTCCAGGAGTTCGTCGACGGTACCCATGTCGGCATCCTGGCCGACGTGCCCCGGTCGCGGCAAGGCGCACGCGACGGCAGGATGGGCGGCATGAGACGCGTGCACGTGACGGTCCGCGGCGACGTGCAGGGCGTCGGCTACCGCTACACCATGCTCATAGTCGCGCGCGAGGCCGGCGCGGCCGGATGGGTGCGCAACCGCCGCGACGGCTCGGTCGAAGCCGAGGTCGAGGGCACGCCCGGTCAGATCGACGAGGTGCTGGCGTGGATGGCAGAGGGCCCGCCCGGTGCGCGCGTCGAGCAGGCGACGGTGACGGATGCCGCCACCACCGGCGAACGGGGCTTCGAGGTGCTCCCCACCCACTGACCCCCGCTCACCTGTCGCGGTACGCCGCCCGCCCGACAGTTCGTGACAGGTGAGCCCCGAGCACGTCAGTCCGGGACGCCGGCCGCGAGCTCGGCGAACACCTCGGCCGCGTCGTCGCTCGGCGCGAGCCCGGCCGCCTGCCCCGCCCACAGCGACACGAGGTCGCCGTCGCCGCGGCGCCCGGCCTCGGCCCGGAACTGGCCGGTGAGCCAGTTCTGCGCCGGGAACGGCGCGATGATCCCCGTCGTCTCGATCTCGCGCATCGCCCGATTCGGGATGCCGCGGGCCAGCCGCCCGCTCATCGCGCGCGTGAGCACGGTGGCGGTGTCGGCGGCGTCGGCGATGGCCTGGCGGTGCACGTCGGTGGCGGCCGACTGGCGCGTGCGGAGGAACGCCGAGCCCACCTGCACCCCCGACGCACCGAGGGCGAACGCCGCCGCGACGCCGCGACGGTCTCCGATGCCGCCGGCCGCGATGACCGGCACCTCCACCGCGTCGACGACCTGCGGCACGAGCGCGAACGTGCCCACGAGCGACTGCTCGGCGGGCCGCAGGAACGAGACCCGGTGACCGCCCGCTTCGGCCCCGGTCGCGACGATGGCATCCACCCCGGCCGCTTCGAGCGCCACGGCTTCCGCGACGGTGGTGGCGGTGCCGATGACACAGATGCCTCGGCTTCGCGCCGCCGCGACCACGTGCTCCGACGGCACGCCGAAGACCACGCTCAACGCCGCGGGCGCAGCATCCATCACCGCGGTCAGCTGGGAGTCGAGATCGGGCAGGAACTCGATCGGAGGCGTCGGGTGGGCAAGACCCAGTTCGTCGTAGAGGGGCGAGAGGGCCTCGATCGCCGGTCTCAGGTCGATGTCGCCCGGCGTGACCTCATCGCCCGTCGGCAGCCAGAGATTGACCGCGAACGGACGCCGCGTCGCGGAGTGGAGCGCGGCGATCGTGTCGCTGATGCGGTCGGCGGAGTAGCCGTACAGACCGTACGAGCCGAGTCCGCCGAGCTCGCTCACCGCGGCCGTCAGCTCGATGGACGACAGTCCCCCGAAGGGGCCGAGCACGATCGGCGCGTCGATTCCGAACAGGTCCTGGAGCGTCTTCGACATGCCTCAGACGCTACTCTCGCGCTCGCGCCCGCGCCCGTGAGTTGCGCGGGAACGACGAAGGCCCCACCCGGACGGGTGGGGCCTTCGTACGAGAACGACTCAGACGATCGCGTTGACGTCCAGCGGGATGCCGGGGCCGAACGTGGTCGACACGGCGCCCTTCTGGATGTAACGGCCCTTCGAGCTCGACGGCTTGAGGCGGACGATCTCCTCGAGCGCGGCCTTCAGGTTCTCGTCGAGCTGCTCGGCCGAGAACGACGCCTTGCCGACGACGAAGTGCACGTTGGCGTGCTTGTCGACGCGGAACTCGATCTTTCCGCCCTTGATCTCCTCGACGGCCTTGGCCGGGTTGGGGGTCACGGTGCCGGTCTTCGGGTTGGGCATGAGGCCACGGGGGCCGAGCACCTTGCCGAGACGACCGACCTGGCCCATGAGCTCGGGCGTCGAGACGGCCGCGTCGAACGCGGTCCAGCCGCCGGCGACCTTCTCGATGAGCTCGGCGCCGCCGACCTCGTCCGCACCCGCGGCGATCGCGGCCTCAGCGGCCGGACCCGTCGCGAACACGATGACGCGGGCGGTCTTGCCGGTGCCGTGCGGGAGGATGACGGTGCCGCGCACCATCTGGTCGGCCTTACGAGGGTCGACGGAGAGCTTGAGCGCGACCTCGACGGTCGAGTCGAACTTCGCCGAGCCGGTCTGCTTCGCGAGCGCGACGGCCTCGGTGGGGCTGTAGAACTTGTCCGCCTCGATCTTGGCGGCGGCGGCCCGGAAGGCCTTGGACTTGGTAGCCATGTTTCCTATCCCCCTCAGTCCTCGACCGTGATGCCCATGGAACGGGCGGTGCCGGCGATGATCTTCGAGGCGGCCTCGATGTCATTCGCGTTCAGGTCGGGCTGCTTCGTCTCTGCGATCTGGCGCACCTGCTCCTTGGTGAGCTTGGCGACCTTGACCGTGTGAGGGGTCTTCGAACCCTTCTGCACGCCCGCAGCCTTCTTGATGAGCTCCGCGGCCGGCGGGGTCTTCAGGATGAACGTGAAGCTGCGGTCCTCGTAGACGGTGATCTCCACGGGGATGACGTTGCCGCGCTGCGACTCGGTCGCGGCGTTGTACGCCTTGCAGAACTCCATGATGTTGACGCCATGCTGACCGAGCGCGGGGCCGATCGGCGGCGCCGGGTTGGCTGCACCGGCGTTGATCTGAAGCTTGATCAGGCCGGTCACCTTCTTCTTCGGTGCCATTCTTCTTCCTTTCGTCGAACGACGGCTGCCGGGGCAACCGGTTCTCCCGCGAATCCGGCGGTTCCGGAACGCGGTGTCAGACGCGCACGCTCAAGGCGCGCGCAAACCTGCAGAGTCTACCAGGTGGTAGATCAGAGCTTGGTGACCTGGTCGAACGACAGCTCGACCGGGGTCTCGCGCTCGAAGAGCGAGACGAGGACCGTGAGCTTGCCGCTCTCGGGCTTGATCTCGCTGATCGTGCCGGGCAGGCCCGCGAACGAGCCTTCCTTGATCGTGATGGTCTCGCCGACCTCGAAGTCGACCTCGGCGGGGATGACGCGGGCCGCGGCAGCAGCGCCCTTCTTGGCCGCACCGCCCTTGGCGCCGGCGACCTCCTTGACCTCGACGAGGCTCTTCAGCATGTTGAAGGCCTCTTCGAAGCGCAGCGGCGTCGGGTTGTGGGCGTTGCCGACGAAGCCGGTGACACCGGGCGTGTGACGAACGACCGACCAGGTGTCCTCGTTGAGCTCCATGCGCACGAGCACGTAGCCGGGGATACGGACGCGCGTGACCATCTTGCGCTGACCGTTCTTGATCTCGACGACGTCCTCCATCGGGACCTCGATCTGGTAGATCTCCTCCTCGACCTCGAGCGTCGACTTGCGCTGCTCGATGTTGGCCTTCACCTTGCGCTCGAAGCCGGCGTAGGAGTGGATGACGTACCACTTGCCCGGGAGGGTGCGCAGGTCCGCGCGGAACGCCTCGAAGGGGTCCTCGTCCTCGTCCTCGTCGTCCTCGGTCTCGGGGGCCTCGGCGGCGTCGGCCGGCGACACGGATGCCTCGGCGGCGTCGACGACGGCGGCTGCGGCGTCCACCTCTGCGACGAAGTCCTCGTCGAGCTCGGGCTCGTCCTCATCGCCGTTCACGTCGGGACCGTCGTAGGGGGTCACCTCGTCGGCGGCCTCGGCCTCGCGCTCGGCGACCTCCTCCGCGATGGAGTCGTTGATGACCTCGGCCGCGGCCTCGGTCTCTGCGGCCTCGTCCAGGTTGAGAGCGTCGTTCACGATGGCGTCCGCCTCCGGGTCGTCGATGTCGATGTCGTCCAGGTCGGCGTCGTCCTCATCGGAGTCGTCCACGATGTGGATCGCGACGTGCTCGGCGGCCTCGACCGACCGCTCCTCCTCCGCGAGGACGTTGCCCTCCTGGGCCTCGTCGTCCTCGGAGGACTGCTCCGCGGCGGTCGCCCAATCGGCGTCGTCGACATATCTTTCAGTCACGTGAGTTCTCTTCCGTTCCGTCCGCTGCCGGACCTGCGGTCCGCCCGTGTCATGCCACCGCTCTGAGTCGGAGGCGCTCGGGATCAGGCGCCGGGCACACCGAAGACGTACGACGTGATCCACACGAACAGCACGTCCAGGCCGTAGACGAGCGCCATCATCACGACGACGAAGCCCAGCACCACCGCCGTGTACTTCAGCAGCTCCTGGCGCGTCGGAGTGACGACCTTGCGGAGCTCGGCGAAGACCTGGCGGACGAACAGGGCGATACGAGCGAAGACGTTGGGCTTCTTCTCGCGAGGCGCGGCCGTTCCCTCTGCGGGGACGACTTCGCCCTTCGGCTCGTCCTGAACCATCGATGCCACCTGATTACCTTCCGTGAGCCGACACGGGTCGGCACACTGTGTTGTCAACCACCAGCATGTCACCGGCGTTGCGCTGACGCGCAGGGCGGACAGGAATCGAACCTGCAACCTGCGGTTTTGGAGACCGCTGCTCTGCCAATTGAGCTACCGCCCTAGAGACCCGGAGGTCTCGCGGAGCCCGCACTCTTCCCCTCTCACCGCGGCTTGAGGATCTGTGCCCGAGGACCGGGCACAGCGAAAGAATGCAGACTTCGACTGCACGATCCAGTGTACGGCATGCCCACGGGCCCCGCGAACCGAGGCGGCTCCGCACGCGCCCACGCATCGGCTCAGTACTGCTGCACGCCGTACCGGTCGGGCTCGGGCGCACGCTCGAACGCGCGGCCCGACAGCGACGTCGCCTCGACGCGCACGTACGTGTACTTGAGCGTCGGGATCCAGGGCCGAAGGCCGAGCCCGTCGGCGCGCTCCACGTCGGCGGAGCGGTCGAGCGGGTGCGCGCGACCACGCAGGATCACACTCCACGCGTCGGTGTCGGTGTGGTCGTCCACCTCGAAGAGCACCTCGTCGTTGACCGTGAGCTCGAACAGCTTGCTCCCCTGCGCGGTGCGGAAGAGCACGCTCTCTGCGTCGACGACATAGTTCACGGGGAAGATGTCGAGCACATCGCCGACATGCGTGACGAGGCGGCCGAGCTCCTGCGTGCGCAGGCGCTCCCAGCACTCTTCATCGGAGAGGGAGACGACGGGGTCCGGTGTGTCTGCCATGACTCCATCCTCGCGCTCGCGCTCCGTCGGCGACACCCCCGGATGTCGGCATTACCATTCCGGCATGACCCTTGCGCAGACCCGGCTCGACGAGCTGTGGGACTTCTCCGACGCGGCCGGCTCCGAAGCGCGCCTGCGCGCGGCGGCGGCAGACGAGACGGATGCTGCCGCCCGCGCCGAGCTCGAGACGCAGGTCGCGCGGGCCCTGGGCCTGCAGGAGCGCTTCGACGAGGCCGACGCGGTCCTCGACGCCGTCGCGATCGAGGATGCCGCCGTCGCGGCGCGTGCCGCGCTGGAGCGCGGGCGCGTGCGCAACTCTGCGGGCGATCCCGAAGCGGCGGTCCCGTACTTCCTCGCTGCCGTGGATGCGGCGTCTGGAGCCGGACTGACGTTCCTGCAGGTCGACGCTCTGCACATGCTCGCCATCGCAGAGCCCGAACAGGCCGAGGAGTGGACCTCCGCGGCCCTCGGCGCGCTCGAGGGCGCCGCGGATCCCCGCACCCTCCGCTGGAACGTGTCGCTGCACAACAACGCCGGCTGGCGCCTCCTCGACGCCGGCCGCCCCGACGAGGCGGTCACCTCGTTCGAGGCGGCACGGGATGCTGCGACCCGCTGGGGCACGCCGCAGCAGGTGCAGTGGGCCGACGAAGCCCTCGCCGAGGCCCGCGCCGCGCTCTGACCCCCGCCCCGGCGCGAGTCAACATCGGATCCGCAGGTACGGACGCTTGCGGCGACACGCCGATTCGAGGTGCCCCTCACCGGCATGTCGCCACGCGCGTCCGCAGGTGCGGATCCGATTCTGCGTACGGGTCACGCGACCTGCGTGGAGAGGGTCAGGCGCCGATGCGGATCAGCTTCTTGTTGACGAACTCGTCGGCGGCCAGCAGCCCCATCTCGCGCGAGGTGCCGGAGCGCTTCACGCCGCCGAAGGGCAGCCCGGGCTCGTCGGCGAGGACCACGTTGACGTAGACCATGCCGGCGTCGATCTTGTCGGCGACGCGCTGGGCCTGTTCCTCGTCGGTCGTGAACACGTAGGAGCCCAGGCCGTAGCTGGTGTCGTTCGCGAGAGCGACCGCGGCGTCCTCGTCGGCGACCTTGTAGACGACGCCCACAGGGCCGAAGAACTCTTCGCGGTAGGCGTCCATGTCGCTCGTGACGTCGGTGAGGACGGTGCCCGGATAGAAGGCGCCGTCACGCTTCCCGCCGGCGACGAGGGTCGCCCCCTGAGCGACGGCCTTGTCGACCTGCTCCGCCAGGCGCTCGGCCGCCGTGACCGACGACAGCGGGCCCAGCACGGTGTCGCCCTCGAAGGGGTCGCCGACCTTCGCACCCGACATCGCGGCGGTGAACTTCTCGAGGAACGCGTCGTACAGGCCGTCGACCACGATGAAGCGCTTGGCGGCGTTGCACGACTGCCCGGTGTTGTCGAGGCGCGCGGCGACCGCGGCCTCCACGGCCCCGTCGAGGTCGTCGGTCGAGAGCAGGATGAACGGATCGGACCCGCCGAGCTCGAGCGCCACCTTCTTGAGGTTGCGGCCCGCGATCTCAGCCACAGCTGCGCCCGCGCGCTCCGAGCCGGTCACCGAGACGCCCTGCACGCGGCGGTCCGCGATGACGGTCGCCGCCTGGTCGTTCGTCGCGTAGACGTTCGTGTAGACGCCCTCGAGGCCGGCGTCCGCGTAGATCGCCGCGATGGCCGCGGCCGACTCGGGGCACTGCGGAGCGTGCTTCAGGAGGATGGTGTTGCCGACCACGATGTTGGGCGCCGCGAAGCGCGCGACCTGGTAGTACGGGAAGTTCCACGGCATGATGCCCAGCAGCACGCCCAGGGGCGAGCGGCGGATGACCGCGGTGCCGTCGCCGTCGATGTCGATCGGCTGGTCGCCGGTGATCTTCTCGGCGTGGTCGGCGTAGTACTCGGTGATGTCGGCGGCGAAGTCGACCTCGCCGAGCGCCGCCTCGAGCGGCTTGCCCATCTCGCGCACGATGATCGCGGCGAGATCATCGCGACGCTCGCGATGCAGCTCCGCGACCTTGCGGATGGCCGCAGCGCGCTCGGCGACCGGCCGGTCGCGCCACGTGCGGTACGCAGCATCCGCTCCCGCGAGCGCGGCCTCGAGGGCCTCGTCGGTGATGGTCGGATACGTGGCCAGGGTCTCGCCCGTGGCCGGGTTGACGACGGCGTAGTCGGTCATGCTTACTCTCCGATCGGATGGTTGTGGGTCAGTCTGCCTGCCGGCGGCGGGCGCGACGAAGGCTTTCGGGAGCGTCGATACTGAGTGTCTCACCGCGGAAGAACGCCGGACGCTTGATCGCCTGCCAGATCATGATCACGACACCCGCGAGGATGACAACCACGCCCAGCACGAACACGAGGCCGAGGCCCCCGATGCTCGACCCGCTGCCGTAGGCCGGGTCCATCGAGTCGATGAGCGTCGTCACGAACAGCACCGCGAGGATCGCACCGCCGACGAGCGGGAACAGGAAGGTGAAGAAGAAGCTGCGCACCGAGTCGAACCACTGCTTGCGGAAGTACCAGACGCACGCGAACGCGGTGAGGCCGTAGTAGAAGCAGATCATCATGCCGAGCGACAGGATCGTGTCGGTGAGGACGTTCTCGCTGATCACGCGCATGACGGCGTAGAACACGGACGCGACGATCGCGGACACCACGGTGGCGTAGCCGGGCGTGAAGAACCGCGGGCTCACGCGGGCGAACTTCGCCGGCAGGGCGCCATAGTGCCCCATCGCCAGCAGAGTGCGCGCGGGGCCGACGGCCGTCGACTGCAGCGAGGCGGCGGAGCTCGACAGCACCGCGAGCGAGACGAGGAACGCCAGCGGCCCCAGGATCGGGTCGGACAGCGCGAAGAACACGTTCGCCGAGATGTCCTCGTTCGCAAGTCCCAGCGGGCCCGTGCCGACACCGGCGAACATGATGAGGCCGATCGAGAGCAGGAGGTACAGCGAGACCACGATCACGACGGTGAGCATGGCCGCGCGGCCCGGGGTCTTCGCGGGGTTCTTGGTCTCCTCGTTCATGGTGAGGACGACGTCCCATCCCCAGAAGATGAAGATCGACAGCGACAGCCCCGCGGCGAACGCGCTGAACGTCGGCACCTCGAACGGGTTGAACCACGACCACGAGAATGCCGTGGGGTCGGGGGCGTCGCCCGAGACCGCCTTGACGATGGCCACGACGGCGAACAGCACCAGCACGACGACCTGGAACGTCACCAGGATGTACTGGAACTTCTGGGTGGTCTGCATGTCGCGATACGAGATCAGCGTCGCGCCGAGCATGAAGAGCAGGCACACCACGACGTTGATGAACGGGTTGAAGGCGAGCTCGGCGATGTCGGGATTGCCGCTCAGCTGCGAGATCAAGAGGAAGAGGAACTCGACGGCGATGCCGGCGAGGTTCGACAGCACGATGACAGTGGCCGCGATGAGCCCCCAGCCGGTCATCCAGCCGATCCACGGGCCGAAGGCTCGCACGCCCCACGTGAACGAGGTGCCCGAGTCGGGCATCGCACGGTTGAGCTCGCGGTAGCCGAACGCCGTCAGCAGCATCGGGATGAACCCGACGAGGATGATCGCGGGCACCTGCGTGCCGACGACCGACACGGTCGGTCCGAGCGACGCGGTGAGCGTATACGCCGGGGCGATCGTCGAGACGCCGATCACGACGGCGCCGAGGACGCCGACCGCGCCGGCGCTCAGCCCCTTCTTCGACAGCTCACCGGCGTGAGCGCCGGAGGATGGGGCCAGCGGCGGGGTGCCGCGGGTTTCGGAAGCGCTCATCAGCGTGCGCCTTTCTTGCCGCGCGTGCGGGGCACGACGACCATGGGTACGGGAAGCTCGTGCAGCATCTTCGCTGCCGTCGAGCCGAGGAACAGACGCCGCCGCCGGGCCAGCCGGCTCGAGCCGACCACGGCGAGCTCGCCGGGCTCCCAGCTCAGGTGCGAGACGGCGTCCTCGATGCTGTCGCCGCGTGCGACGACCACATCTGCCTCGATGCCCTCGGGCAGGGCGTCGAGGGCTTTGCCGAGCACGTCGTCGGCGTGGGCGGCGCCGGCGATGCGGATGACGCCGGTGTCGACGCCGACCGGAAGGTCCACCGAGACGAGCGACAGCAGCCGCAGCTCCGCCCCGGTCGCGGTGGCCAGGGTCACGCTCTCGTCGAGCAGCGCGCTCGCGCCCGGCCGGGTGCCGATCGCGGCGGTGACGCGGGTGACGGTGGTCGCCTCCAGCCGACGTGATCCCTCGGGGGCGAGCACGACCGGCACGTCCGACGAGTGCAGCAGTTCGTTGGCGACGGTGCCGAGACGGTGACGCCCACGGAGTCCGCCGTTGGCCGCGCCGACGACGATGTGGGATGCCGAGAGCTCGTGCGCGGCGGCGATCAGGCCCTCGGCGAAGGAGTCGCCGAAGCGCACGTGCGACGCATGGGTCACCGCATCCGGAATCGAAGCGGCAGCCTCGGCGAGCCACGTCTCGGCCTGCGTCACGAGGTAGCGGTCGTAGCCGGCATCGGGCGGGGTGATGACGCTGCGGTCCTCGGCCGGGAGCACCAGCACGAGGTCGAGCGACGCGTCCATGGCCGCGGCCAGGCGTGCCCCGAGCGCGACGGCGTCGGCGCCGGCGTCGGTCGCGGTGTACCCGACGACGATGCGGCCGCTCATCGGCGGGCCGCCTCGACGATGTTCGCCGCAACCAGGCGGCCCATGCGGATCGCGCCGTCGACGTGCTGGTAGCCGGCGCCTGCCATGTCGCTGCACGCGAAGTGGATCGGGCCGACGGGGGTGCGCAGGTCCGCGCCGTAGCGGGCGAGACCACCGAGGTCGAAGCTCGCGGCGTACGCGCCGCGGGTCCACTCCTCGGCGCCCCAGTCGCTCTCGAAGTAGACGAGCGGAGTCTTGGCCTCGGGACCGTAGTAGTGCGACAGCGACTCGAGGATGCGCTCCTTGCGCTCCTCCGCCGACACGCGGAACAGGTCGTCGGCGTTGCGGTCCGACACGAAGCCGACCAGGGTGCCGCGCTCGTCGGCGTGGTTGGTGTTGTCGTACGCCTCGTGCGAGATCTCGTACGGGCTGAAGGCGGTGCCCGACAGGCCCTGCTCGCGCCAGAACGGGCGATCGTATACCGCGTGCACCTTGATGACGAAGCCCATCGAGATGTGCTGATGCATCTGCTGCTTCAGACGCGGCAGCGGCGGCGCGAACTCGATCCAGGGGTAGAGGATCGGCGCGTGCGCCAGGATGACGAAGCGGGCGCGCACCTCGAGGCCGTTGTCGGTGACGACGCGGACGCCGTCCTGCGACCAGTGCACCTCGGTCACCGGCTGCCCCAGGATGACGTCGTCTCCCAGACGCTCGGCGAGGAGCAGGGGAACCTGCTGCAGGCCGCCGACCACCCGCTCGTCGAGGATGAAGTCCGCGTCGACCAGGTGCGAGAAGCTTCCGGCGCTCGCCGCCATGAGAAGGGCCTGGAGCGTCGAGAACGCGTAGGCGGGCTTGGTGAGCATCGCACCCGCGATGAAGAGGGCGATGTTGTCGCGCGCCTCCTGGTCGTCGGTCTGCTCCTCGAGCCACGCCTCGAACGAGATGCGGTCGAGGGCCTCGGCGTCGGGGTGCTCCCATGGCTTGTCGGGGTCGATCTGCGCGACCAGGCCGTCGAGCACCTCGATGAGGCGGACGATCTCCTTCTCGGTCTCCGGCGCGACGGGGAAGATCTCGCCCGTGAACCGGGTCAGCTCGCCGTCCTTGCCGATGTAGACGGACTCGCCCTCGCGGTAGCGGCTGTACGTCTCGAGCCCCAGCTCGGCGATGGTCTCCTTGAGCGCGTCCTGGTCGGGCGACACCCACTGCCCGCCGATCTCGAGCATCGCGCCGTCGACGACATCGGTCCACAGGCGCCCACCCACGCGGTCGCGCGCCTCGAGCACGACGACCGAGAGGCCCGCCTTCTTCAGTTCGTTGGCAGCGGTCGTGCCGGCGGCGCCGGCGCCGACGATGACGACGTCACGGGTCAGCTCGGTCATTCGGACTCCTTCGTCAGGCGAGGTTGCGTTGGTCTTGCGTGAAGTGCGGGAGACGGATGCTGCGACCGCGGCGCGTGCGGCGGTCGCAGCATCCCTGATCAAGAAGCCGCGAGTGCTGCGGCGACGACGTCCATGCCCTCGTGGAGCAGGTCGTCGGTGATCGACAGCGGCGGGAGGAAGCGGATCACGTTCCCGTAGGTGCCGCAGGTGAGCACGATGACGCCCTGTGCGATGGACGCCTTCGCGACCGCGGCGGTGAGCGCGGCGTCCGGCTCTCCCGTCGCGGGGTCGACGAACTCGGCGGCGATCATGGCGCCGTGACCGCGCACGTCGCCGACGCGGGGGTCGGCGGCCTGCAGGTCCTTCAGGCGACCCTTCAGAACGGCCTCGATCTCGCGGGCGCGCTCGAGCATCCCGTCGTTCTCGAACACGTCGATCGCGGCGAGCGCGGCGGCGCAGGCGATCGGGTTGCCGCCGTACGTGCCGCCGAGGCCGCCCGCGTGCGAGGCGTCCATGATCTCGGACCGGCCCGTCACGGCCGCCAAGGGCAGGCCCCCCGCGATGCCCTTGGCGGTCGTGATCAGGTCCGGCACGATGCCGAACAGGTCGCTCGCGAACATCTCCCCCGTGCGAGCGAAGCCGGTCTGGATCTCGTCGGCGATGAACACGACGTCGTTGGCGCGGCACCACTCGACGAGGGCGGGCAGGAAGCCGTCGGCGGGGACGATGAAGCCGCCCTCGCCCTGGATGGGCTCGATGATGATCGCGGCGAGGTTGTCGGCGCCGACCTGCTTCTCGATCATCGAGATGGCCTTCTTGGCCGCGAGGCCCCCGTCGAGCCCGTCGCGGTAGGGGTACGACAGCGGGGCGCGGTAGATCTCCGAGGCGAACGGGCCGAAGCCGCTCTTGTACGGCATCGACTTCGCGGTGAGCGCCATCGTGAGGTTGGTGCGGCCGTGGTAGCCGTGGTCGAACGCGACGACGGCCTGCTTGCCGGTGTACTTGCGGGCGATCTTGACCGCGTTCTCCACCGCCTCGGCGCCCGAGTTGAACAGGGCGCTCTTCTTGGCGTGGTCGCCCGGCGTGATGCGGTTGAGGGCCTCGGCGACCGAGACGTACGAGTCGTACGGCGCGATCATGAAGCACGTGTGAGTGAACTGCGCGACCTGTGCCTGCACGGCCGCGACGACCTTCGGGTGGGCGTTGCCGATCGTCGTGACCGCGATGCCCGAGCCCAGGTCGATGAGCGAGTTGCCGTCGGCGTCGACGATGACGCCTCCGCCGGCAGCGACGGCCTGCACGGGCGCGGTGTGGCCGACACCCGCGGCGACGGCGTCGGCCTTGCGGTCGAGGAGCTCCTGCGAGCGGGGACCGGGGATGCTGGTGACCAGGCGGCGCTCCTGCGGAAGGGTCGGACCGCCGAGGGGCGTTTCGGTGAGGGTGTCGGCTGCGCTGCTCATGCAGGGGAGCGTATTTCGTCGCCGGGAACCCCCGCACCCGCCCCGGTGTACATTCTGTCCGGCCCGCTGTACGGGCCGTACACTCAGAGCATCATGGACGCCGACGCCCCTACTCTTCGCGCGCTTCTCGCCCGGCGGGATCTGAAGCTCTCGCTCGCCGGCGACGACCTCGATCCGCAGGCGCTGGACCGCGGCATCCGCTGGGTCCACAGCTCGGATCTCGCCGATCCGACGCCGTTCCTCTCCGAGGGCCTGGTGCTGCTCACCACCGGCACGCAGTTCCCGCAGGGCGACGACGCCGACGCGGCGGCGGTCTACCGCTCGTACGTCCATCGCCTGGCGACCCGGGGCGTCGTGGGCCTCGGCTTCGGCACCGAGGTCGTGCGCGCCGGCATTCCGCCCGCCCTCGTCGACGCGTGCAGGGACGAACGGATGCCGCTGTTCGAGGTGCCGTACCGCACGCCCTTCATCGCCGTGGCCCGGGCCAACGCCGAGGCGATCGCCGCCGAGGCCTACGCGCGGCGCAGCTGGGCCCTTGCCGCGCAGCGCGCGATCGCGCTGGCCGCGTTGCGGCCCGACGGGCTCGGCGCCACCGTTGCGGAGCTGGCCAAGCAGCTCGACACCTGGGTGGGCATGTTCGACGCCGCCGGCGAGCTGTCGCGCGAGCATCCGGCCGGCGGGCTCGGCGCCGAGACGGCCGCGGCGCTGCAGCGCGAGGTGACCGGCGTGCTGCACCGCGGCGCGCGAGCGGGCTCGTCGCTGCACATCGGCGAGACGCCGTTCTCGCTGCAGACCCTCGGCCGCGGCGGACACCTGCGCGGCGTCATCGCGATCGCCGCCGGCGACCTCGACCAGGAGGGCCGCGTCGTCGTCACCGCCGTGATCGCGATGGCCGGCCTCGCACTCGAGCAGCAGCAGGGCCTGGGTCGCGCGCGCTCGGCGCTGCGCGCCGGCCTCGTGCAGTCGCTCCTGACCGGCGATCCCGCGCTCGCCCGCCGCACGTCGCGGGAGCTGTGGGGGCCACTGCCCTCCGCCCCCGTCGTCGTGGGAGTGACGGATGCTGCCGCCGCACGCGTCGACGGCATCGCCGAGCTGCTGGAGCTCTGGGCCGACGAGCGCCGCGGCGCGCTGTTCTTCGGTCGCGGCGAGGACGGCTTGGTGATGGTCGTGCCCCAGGGCGACCGCTCGAGCGTCGACGAGCTCGTCGCCCGCTTCGAGGTGCGCGTCGGGTTGTCGGATCCGACCGGCTACGACGGTTTCGCCGCCGCGCTCGGGCAGGCGCGCGTCGCGCGGGACCGCGGCATCCGTCCGGTGACGGAGTTCGCCGAGGTCGCCCGCGCCGGAGTCCTGTCGGCGCTCACGGACGAGGCCCGCGCTCTGGCGCGAGCGGAGCTCGCACCGCTGTACGACCACGACGCCGCGCAGGGCACACACCTCGTCGAGACGCTGAAGGTGTGGCTCGACGAGGACTGCTCGCACGAGGCCACCGCGCAGGCGCTCGGTGTGCACCGGCACACCGTGCGCACGCGCCTCGCCCTCATCGAGCGCGTGCTCGGCCGCGATCTCTCGTCGTTCGCGACCCGCGCCGAACTGTGGGCGGCGCTGCGCGCCCTGGACGCGTCGGTCTGATCGAGCGCGCCGGGAGTTCATCGACCGAGAAGAGACAGGGCGCACGGTCGGTCCGACTCGGCCGCGCGTTCGCAACAGATCGTTCCTCGTCGCGGGCGGCAGCACCCGGAAGGATGGGCGCATGACCGAGCCCCCTGTGCCCAACGGCGATGTGTCGTGGTGGTGGCGCAGCCTCGGCGGCACGCCGACCCCGCGCGCTCCCCTGGCCGGCGACCTCGACGTGGACGTCGCCATCGTGGGCGCCGGCTACACCGGCCTCTGGACCGCGTACTACCTGAAGCGCGCCCAGCCCGACCTGCGGGTCGCCGTGCTCGAGCAGCGCTTCGCGGGATTCGGAGCGTCGGGCCGCAACGGCGGGTGGCTCACCAACACCGTGACGGGCGGACGCGAGCGCTACGCCGAGTCGCACGGCCGCGACGCGGCGATCGCACAGCAGCGCGCCCTCAACGACTCCGTCGACGAGGTCATCGCCGTCGCCGCGCGCGAAGGCATCGACGCCGACATCGTCAAGGGCGGCGAGTACGGCGTCGCCCGCACGCCGGCCCAGCTCGCGCGACTGCACGCCTCCGTCGCGGACGAGCAGGCCTGGCCTCACACGGATGTGGAGATGTTGGATGCTGCAGCCGCAGCATCCCGTGTCGGGATCGCCGGAGCGCTCGGCGCCGCGTGGCATCCGCACTGCGCCCGGGTGCACCCCGCGAAGCTCGTGCGCGGGCTCGCCGACGCCGTCGAGCGGCTCGGCGTGCCGATCTACGAAGCGACGCATGTGCGGGAGATCGCACCCGGCCAGGCGCTCACCGACGGCGGGACCGTGCGCGCGACCCACGTGCTGCGCGCCACCGAGGGCTTCACCGCCGACCTCCGCGGCGAGCACCGCACGTGGCTGCCGATGAACTCGTCGATGATCGTGACCGAGCCCCTGCCGGCCTCGTTCTGGGACGCGGTCGGCTGGGACGGATACGAGACGCTCGGCGACTTCGCCCACGTGTACATGTATGCGCAGCGCACGGCCGACGACCGCATCGCCTTCGGCGGGCGCGGCGTGCCCTACCGCTACGGCTCGCGCGTCGACACCGACGGCACGACCCAGTCGCGCACGATCGCCTCGCTCACGCGGCTGCTGCGCGAGTTCTTCCCGGATGCCGCGCGTACGCCGATCGCGCACGCCTGGGCCGGCGTGCTCGGCGTGCCGCGCGACTGGGCCGCGGCCGTGCTCCACGACCGGGCGACCGGCCTCGGCTGGGCCGGCGGCTACGTCGGCACCGGCGTCACCGCGACGAACCTCGCCGGCCGCACACTCGCCGATCTCGTGCTGGAGCGCGACACCGAGCTCACCCGGCTCCCCTGGGTCGGCCACCGCGCGCGGCGCTGGGAGGTCGAGCCGCTGCGGTGGACCGCCGTCAACGCGATCTACACCGCGTATCGGATGGCCGACCGGGCCGAGGCATCCGGTTCCTCCGCCCGCACCGCATGGCCCGCCCACGTGGCCGACTGGGTCGCCGGCCGCCACTGACCCGGTCGGCCGGGTCGCCCGGCGCGCGCTCAGCGCGGGGCGTGGGCCTCGAGGAACTCGTAGACGTCGGTCGTGTCGACCCCGGGGAACGAACCCGTCGGCAGCGTCGCCAGCAGCGTCCGCGGCGTGCGCACGTTCGGCCACGACTGCTCGCGCCACGACGCCTCGAGCTCGGCGGGCGCGCGCCGGCAGCAGACCTCCACGGAGTGCTTGGAGACGCCGCGGTTCGGGGTGTCGCGGCCGAGGAACCACTTCGTGTCGTCGAACCGCACGCCGACGCTGATCGAGTGCGCGCCCTCGCTCGAGAGCTCGACGCGGGCCGTGCACCAGTAGGTGCCGTTGCCGGTGTCGGTGTACTGGTAGTACGGGTTGAAGTGGTCGTCGACGTCGAACACGACGCGCGAGGTCCACTTGCGACAGCACATCTGCCCCTCGATCGCGCCGAGGCGGTCGGTCGGGAAGTTCACGTCGTCGTTCTCGTAGACCTTCGTGATGACACCCGATTCGTGCACCTTCAGGAAGTGCACCGGCAGGCCCAGGTGGACGGTCGCGAGGTTGGTGAAGCGGTGCGCGGCCGTCTCGTACGACACCGAGTAGGCGTCGCGGAGGTCCTCGATCGAGATCGAGCGGTCCTTCTTGGCCTCTTGCAGGAACGGCACGGCATGCGCCTCGGGGATGAGGAGGGCGCCGGTGAGGTAGTTCGTCTCGACGCGCTGACGCAGGAAGTCCGCGTACGAGGTCGGCTCGCGGTGCCCGAGGATGCGGCTCGACAGCGCCTGGAGCACCGCCGTGCGCGGGTCGCCCTTGGTGGCGAGGCGGCTCGACAGGTAGAGCCGGCCGTTCTTGATGTCGGCGACCGATCGCGTCGTCTGCGGCAGGTCGGGCACGTAGTGCAGGGTGAACCCGAGGTGCGCGGCGATGTCGGAGGCCGTGCGCTGGGTCAACGGGCCGCCCGGGTGGTCCACCGCATCGAGGATGCCCCGCGCCTGCTGCTCGAGCTCGGCGAAGTAGTTGTTCTGCGTGCGCATGAGCTTGCGCAGCGCCACGTTGGCGCGTCGTGCCTCTTCCGGAGTCGCCGCGCGCTCGTCGCGCAGCCTCTCGATCTCGCCCTGCAGCGCCAGCATCGCCTTGAGCGCCTCTGTCGGCACCGTCTTGCCGATCCGGAACGGGGGGATGCCGAGCGCCTGGAACGTCTGGCCGCGCATCGCCCGCTCGAGCGAGATCTCGAGCGTCGCGCGCTCGTCGAGCGGCTCTGACTCAAGGATCGCGTCGATCGACGAACCCAGCGCCCGCGCGATCGCCTGCAGCAGCGTGAGCTTCGGCTCGCGGCGCCCGTTCTCGATCATGGACAGCTGGCTCGGCGCGCGGTCGACCGCGGAAGCGAGCTCTTCGAGCGTCATGCCGCGGTCGGTGCGCAGCTGCCGGATGCGTCGGCCGATGGTGAGGGGATCCACCTCATCATCGTCGGGGACTTCACCGCGCACATCCGAGGTCAACGTCGTCGTCATGCCGCGATTCTGTCACGAAAGCAGAAATACCGGAAAACTTCACACCCAGATTCGTCGGGTACACCCCCGAACTTCACCCCAGAGTGGTCTCACGACGAACCATCGATCCACACAGAACGCGGATCACCGGATGCCTCGACCCGGCGCACACGCCAGGCAGAGGCATCCCCCACACACTCAACGCAGTCGATCACAGGAAGGCAGGGACATGACACCTGCGACCGCCACCCCGATGCGTACGCGCACCGGCCCCATCCCCACCCAGACCCACGAGCCCTCGATCGAGATCGCCGGCCGCCTCGCGCCCCGCTACGACGAGGTCCTCACGCCGGACGCGCTCGCGTTCCTCACCGAGCTGCACCACCGCTTCGGCGCCCGCCGGCACGACCGGCTCGCCGACCGGATGCGCCGCCGCTTCGAGATCGGCAACGGCCACGACCCGCAGTTCCGCGACGACACCCGGCACATCCGCGAGGACGCCGAGTGGAAGGTCGCCGGCGCCGGGCCCGGCCTCGAGGACCGCCGCGTCGAGATCACGGGCCCGACCGACCCGAAGATGACGATCAACGCGCTGAACTCCGGCGCCAAGGTGTGGCTCGCCGACCAGGAGGACGCCACGAGCCCCACCTGGAAGAACGTCATCGAGGGCCAGCTGAGCCTGCGCGACGCCATCCGCGGAGAGCTCTCGTACACGAGCCCCGAAGGCAAGCGCTACGAGGTGACGGCGACCGAGACGCCCACCATCGTGATGCGCCCGCGGGGATGGCACCTGCCTGAGCAGCACATCCGCTTCACCGACCGCACCGGCCGCACGATGGCCGCGTCGGGCTCGCTCGTGGACTTCGGCCTGTACTTCTTCCACAACGCCGAGCAGCTGATCGCGAACGGCCGCGGCCCCTACTTCTACATCGCCAAGCTCGAGTCGAGCGAAGAGGCGAAGCTGTGGGACGACGTGTTCACGTTCAGCGAGCAGTACGTCGGCATCCCCCACGGCACGATCCGCGCGACCGTGCTGATCGAGACGCTGCCGGCCGCGTTCGAGATGGAGGAGATCCTCTTCGAGCTGCGCGACCACATCGCGGGCCTGAACGCGGGTCGCTGGGACTACATCTTCTCGATCATCAAGAACTACCGCGGTCGCGGCGCTCGGTTCGTGCTGCCCGACCGCAGCGAGGTCACGATGACCGTGCCGTTCATGCGGGCGTACACCGAGCTGCTCGTGAAGACGTGCCACAAGCGCGGCGCCTTCGCGATCGGCGGCATGAGCGCCTTCATTCCGAACCGCCGCGACCCCGAGGTCACCGAACGCGCGTTCGAGAAGGTGGCGGCCGACAAGAAGCGCGAGGCCGGCGACGGCTTCGACGGCACGTGGGTCGCGCACCCCGACCTCATCCCGGTGGCCCGCGCGGAGTTCGACGCCGTGCTCGGCGATCGCCCGAACCAGCTCGACCGTCAGCGTCCCGAGGTCGAGGTGAAAGCCGCCGACCTGATCGACGTCCACATCGGACGCCCGATCACGACGGCGGGAGTGCACGGCAACGTGTCGGTGGCCATCCGCTACATCGAGGCGTGGCTGCGAGGCCTCGGCGCCGTCGCCATCGACAACCTCATGGAGGATGCCGCGACCGCTGAGATCAGCCGCAGCCAGGTCTGGCAGTGGATCCACCAGGACCGCACCACCGAGGACGGCGCGCCGATCACACGGGAGTCGATCGAGGCGCTCGTCACGCAGGTGCTGGCCGAGGCGGACCGCCGCGAGGGCGACCGGTTCGACGACGCCGCGGACATCTTCCGCGAGGTCGCGCTCGGCCAGGACTTCCCCGCGTTCCTGACGCTGCCCGCCTACGCGAAGTACCTCGTCGAGACCGACTGATCCCCCGCTCCCCGAGACGAACAAGGAAACGACAATGACTGCCTATCAGGACGACATCGAAGCCATCCGGGCGCTCAAGCAGCAGCACGGCTCGAGCTGGGATGCCATCGACCCCGAGTCCGCCGCCCGCATGCGCGCGCAGAACCGCTTCCGCACGGGGCTCGAGATCGCCCAGTACACGGCCGACATCATGCGCCGCGACATGGCCGAGTACGACGCGGACTCGTCGGTCTACACCCAGTCGCTCGGCGTCTGGCACGGCTTCATCGGGCAGCAGAAGCTCATCTCGATCAAGAAGCACCTGAAGAGCACGAACAAGCGCTACCTCTACCTGTCGGGGTGGATGGTCGCCGCGCTCCGCTCCGAGTTCGGGCCGCTTCCCGATCAGTCGATGCACGAGAAGACGGCGGTTCCGGCCCTCATCGAGGAGCTCTACACGTTCCTCCGTCAGGCCGACGCGCGTGAGCTCGATCTGCTGTTCACGCAGCTCGACGACGCGCGCGTCGCCGGCGACGACACCGCGGTCGAGTTCATCCAGTCGCAGATCGACAGCTACGAGACCCACGTGGTGCCGATCATCGCCGACATCGACGCGGGCTTCGGCAATCCCGAGGCCACGTATCTGCTGGCGAAGAAGATGATCGAGGCGGGCGCGTGCGCCATCCAGATCGAGAACCAGGTGTCGGATGAGAAGCAGTGCGGCCACCAGGACGGCAAGGTGACCGTTCCGCATGAGGACTTCATCGCGAAGCTCACGGCAGTGCGCTACGCCTTCCTCGAGCTCGGCATCGACAACGGCATCATCGTGGCCCGCACCGACTCGCTCGGCGCCGGACTCACGCAGAAGCTCGCGGTCACGCACCGGCCCGGCGACCTCGGCGACCAGTACAACTCGTTCCTCGACGTCGAGGAGATCTCGGACTCCGACCTCGGCAACGGCGACGTCGTCATCAAGCGCGACGGCACGCTGCTGCGCCCGAAGCGTCTGGCCAGCAACCTTTATCAGTTCCGCCCCGGGACCGGTGAGGAGCGCGTCGTGCTCGACTGCATCACGTCGCTGCAGAACGGCGCCGACCTGCTGTGGATCGAGACCGAGAAGCCGCACGTGGAGCAGATCGCCGGCATGGTCGACGCGATCCGCGAGGTCATCCCGAACGCGAAGCTCGTCTACAACAACAGCCCGTCGTTCAACTGGACGCTCAACTTCCGCCAGCAGGCGTACGACCTCCTGGCGGAGCAGGGCGAGGATGTCTCGGCCTATGACCGTGGCGACCTGATGAACGTCGCGTACGACGACACCGAGCTCGCGCGGCTGGCCGATGAGAAGATCCGCACGTTCCAGCGGGACGGCGCCGCCCGCGCGGGGATCTTCCACCACCTCATCACCCTGCCGACCTACCACACGGCGGCCCTGTCGACCGATGACCTCGCGAAGGGCTACTTCGGCGACGAGGGCATGCTCGCCTACGTGAAGGGCGTCCAGCGTCGCGAGATCCGCGAGGGCATCGCCACGGTCAAGCACCAGAACATGGCGGGAAGCGACATCGGCGACAACCACAAGGAGTACTTCGCCGGCGACGCGGCCCTCAAGGCCGGCGGTCAGCACAACACGATGAACCAGTTCGGCTGAGTTCTCGCACGGATGCCGCGGCCCGCGCACTGCGCCGGGTCGCGGCATCCGTGTACCTGGTGTCAGCGCCCTCGCGCGCCGTACGCACCATCGGATCCGCACGTGCGGACGTGCCGCAGGACACACCGATGACGGATGCCGCCGCACGGCGTGTCGGGCCTGGTCACCGCAGGAGCGGATCCGATTCTGTGAACGAACCGGTCGAGGGCGATCACCCGAGCAGTCCGCGCTCCATGGCGAGGGTCACGGCGCGCGTGCGATCGGCGACGCCGAGCTTCTCGAACACCTTGAGCAGGTGCGTCTTGACCGTCGACTCGCCGATGCCGAGGACTACCGCGATCTGCTTGTTGCTGTGGCCCGTCGCCACCAGCCGCAGCACGTCGAGCTCCCTCGCGGTCAGCACCGTCTCGGGCTCCGGCCGCCGCATGCGCTCGACGAGCCTCACCGCCACCTGAGGCGACAGCGCCGACTGCCCCGCCGCCACCGAGCGGATGCCGGCGACGATCTCGGCCTGCGGCGCGGCCTTCAGGAGGTACCCCGTCGCACCGGCCTCGATGGCGGCCAGGATCTGGTCGTCGGACTCGTACGTGGTGAGGATCAGTACGCGCGGCGGCGGATCGCCCGCCTCTCCCCCGGCGATCCGGGCGGTGGCGGCGACACCGTCGACGTGCGGCATGCGCAGGTCCATCAGCACGACGTCGGGGCGGGTGGCGTCCGCGAGACGCACGGCTTCATCGCCGTCGGATGCCTCGGCCACGACCTCGAAGCCGGGTTCATCCGAGAGCAGTCCGGCGAGGCCGGCACGCACCACCGGGTGGTCGTCGGCGATGAGCAGCCGGATCACAGGCGATCTCCCTTCGTCCGGACGGCCTCGGCCGCCGCAACTCCCATGGTGGCGGGCATCACCGGGGCGGACACCCCGGCACCCCGCTCGTCCTGCGACACCGCCGGAAGCCTGACCGTCAGCGTCGCGCCCTCGCCCGGTGCCGAGGCGACGTCGAACGTGCCGCCTGCGAGCGCCACACGCTCGCGCATGCCGTCCAGCCCGAACCCGCTCGTGGGCCGCGAGGTGTCGAAGCCGCGCCCGTCATCGGCCACCTCGAGTGCCGCGGCGCCATCCGCCGCGACCTCGACGCGCACCGTCACCTCCGCCGCGGCGGCGTGTTTCGTCACGTTCGACAGCGCCTCCTGCAGGCAGCGCAGCAGCACCACCTGGGCTTCGCGGTCGAGTTCGCCCTCCACGCGGGCGGTGTCGAGTGCGATGCGGGCCGCACCGTGCTCGCGGAACCGCTCGATGAGCCGCTCGACCGCGGCGCCGAAGGCGGGTTCGCGGGGGACGGCCGCCGTACGGGCGACGAGGGCGCGTGCCTCGGCGAGGGCGTCGCGCGCGACCTGCTCGACCGTCGCGATCGTGGTGGCGGCAGCATCCGTCTGCCCCTCCCTCGACTGCCGGCCCGCCCGCTCGGCGAAGATCACGAGCCCGGCGAGCGTCTGCGCGAGGGTGTCGTGGATGTCGCGGGCCAGGCGCTCGCGCTCGGCGGACGCGCCGCGCTCCCTGCTGAGGGCCTCGACCTCGGTCTGCGCCGCCGTCAGTTCGGCGAGCAGGCGCTCCCGCTCCTCGCCGTACTCGGCGATGCGGGCGATCCACAGGCCGATGGCGATCGCGAACGAGAGCGAGAAGACCGCGGTGGTCGCGCCGGCGACGACCGAATCCAGGTTGGCTCCATAGCCGAAACTCGCTCCGACGAACACGCTCCCCGCGATCACCGCCGAGCCGCCGATTCCGCGCTTGCGCGAGTCGCCGATGACCCACACCAGGGGGTACGCCAGGGTCTGGAGCATCGCCATGAACGGAGCTGCGCCCGCGCCGATCCCCGCGGCGACGGCTGCCACCGACAGGAAGGCGGGGTACCGCCACGCCGCGCGCGGCGGCTCGATCGCGTCGCGGCCGATCAGGGCGTAGCCCAGCACGAAGAGGCCGATCGCCGCGAGCGCGATCGCGGTGCGCGCGGCGGTCGCGGGTGGGAAGAGGAAGACGAGCGCGAGGGCGATGACGGCGCACACGATCGACACGATCGCGTCCCATCCCCGCTTCGTCAGCATCGTCCCTCCTCCCCTCGGCCCACCCGCAGGCTATGCGTCGCGCCGGATCCAGCGGAAGGTGATCCGCGAGAGCACCAGACCCACGACGAGCCAGACGCCGAGCGCGATCGCGACGCCCGCGAGGTTCCACTCGCCGTTCTGCTCCAGTGTGGCGTACTCCTCGGGCAGGAACACCGCGCGCATGCCCTGCGCCATCCACTTGAGCGGGAAGAGGCCCGCGACGTTCTGAAGCCACTCCGGCAGCTGCGAGAAGGTGAGGTAGACGCCTGAGATGAACTGCAGCGCGAGGGCGATCGGCACGACCACCGCGGTCGCGCTCTTCCCGGTGCGCGGCACGGACGACAGTGCGACGCCGAGCAGGGCCGACGTCGTGATGCCGAGCACGAACACCCACGCGAACGTCGCCCAGCGCGCGGGCTCCGTCGGCAGCTCGACACCGAGCACCGTGGCCGCGAACAGCAGGAGCAGTGCGGACTGCAGCACTCCCGTGACCAGCACCTGTCCGATCTTGCCGACGAAGTAGCTCACCGGCGACAGCGGCGTGCCGCCGAGTCGCTTGAGCATGCCGTCGGACCGCTCGATCGCGATGTCCATCGCGAGATTCTGGAACCCCGAGAGCAGCAGGCCGGCGGCGATCATGCCGGGCAGGTACAGCTCGGCCATCGAGATCGCCGGCACGCCGGGGGCGACCTGCACGTCGCCGTCCGATCCGAACGCGACGCTGAAAAGCCCCAGCATGAAGACGGGGAAGAGGAACGTGAAGAACAGCGTGTCGCCCGAGCGGAAGTACTGCATCAGCTCGAACCGCGTGCGCCAGACTCCGACGCTGAGGACGTTGCGGCGCGCGCGTCGCGGACCGACACCCGCGACCCGCGCCTTCTCGACGGTGGCGCTCATCGCACCGCTCCCTTCTTGTCGACAGCAGCACTCGCGGCGGCGTCGGTGGTCTCGCCGACCATCTGGAGGTAGACGTCCTCGAGGCTCGGCCGCACGATCTCGAGCTCGGCGGGCGCCTCGCCCAGCCGCGCGGCCAGGGCTGTCGCGAACGCGAAGGGATCGTCGGAGCGCTCGTGCCGCAGCATCCCGTCCTCCACCCATCGCACGATCGGAACGCGCGCGGCCTCGCCGCCGAACCCCGCGACGGGCCCGATCGCCTGCAGCCGGCCGGCGGCGATCACCGCGACGCGGTCGGCGAGCTGCGCCGCCTCGTCGAGATAGTGCGTGGTCAGCACGATCGTCGTGCCTTCGGCCTGCAGGCACCGGATGAGCTCCCAGAACTCGCGCCGCGCGTGCGGGTCGAATCCCGTCGTGGGCTCGTCGAGGAAGAGCAGCTCGGGGCGTCCGATGATCCCGAGGGCCACATCGACGCGCCGCTGCTGCCCGCCCGAGAGCTTCGAGATGCGCGTCTTCGCCTGCGCCTCGAGGCCGACGGCCGCGATCACCTCGTCGACGTCGCGCGGGTCCGGGTAGAAGCCGGCGAACTGCCGCAGCTGCTCGCGGACGGTGACGAGGCCGGACTGGCCGGTCGACTGGAGCACGATGCCCAGCCGCGCCTTGAGGTCGAGCCCGCCGGCGGCCGGGTCGACCCCGAGCACCTCGACGTCGCCGCCCGTGCGGCGCCGGTACCCCTCGAGGATCTCGACGGTCGTCGACTTGCCGGCGCCGTTCGGCCCGAGCAGGGCGAAGGTCTCGCCGCGCTCGATCTCGAACGACACACCGTCGACGACCGTGCGGTCGCCGTAGGTCTTCCGCAGGTTCCGCACCCGCACCGCTTGTGTCTGCATGCTTCCAGCGTCATGGAAGACGGATGCTGCGCCCAGCGGTCATCCGCAGGAGACGGCATCCCCCATTCGGTGGATGCCACGGCGCATCGCGCTGCCGCGGCGCGAACCGGATCAGTGCCGCGACGCGACCATCACCGGGACCGGCACAGCGCGGGCCTCGGCGTCCGCCCGCTCTTCGGCGCGGAGCATGCGCTGACCGCGGATGCCTCCCGCCAGCGCCCAGGCGAGCAGCCACACCCCCGAGACGACCGTGACGATGAACGCGACGCGCAGGCCGACGTCGGGGTCGAGCAACAGCACGAGGCTGATCAGGGCGACGAGTCCGCCGAGGATGGCGCCCGTGGCGCCGATGATGGTCAGCACGCACCCGCGCGCGAGCCACCAGGCGATCCCACCGGCGATGACGAGCACGATGGCGAGCACGACGGCTCCCCAGATCCAGGCGTCCACGACGCACAGGGTACCGCGTCGCCGGGCCGATCCGGAAGAGCGCTTACCCATCGGACGATCCGTCGCGTCGTGCGCGCATCCCGCACGCGCGCGGGCCACACGTCCGCAATCGGCGCTGAAGCCCGCCGCCGCGCGGACTACGCTCGAACCGTGACAGAACGCGCACCGCTCTCCCGCAAGCTCTCCGCCATCGCCGAGTCCGCGACCCTGAAGGTCGATGCCAAGGCGAAGGCTCTGCAGGCCGCCGGTCGGCCCGTCATCTCGTATGCGGCGGGCGAGCCCGATTTCGCGACGCCGCAGTTCATCGTGGACGCCGCCGCGGAGGCCCTCCACAACCCCGCCAACTTCCGCTACACGCCCGCCGCCGGTCTTCCGGTGCTGCGCGAGGCGATCGCCGCGAAGACGCTGCGCGACTCGGGTCTCGAGGTCGACCCATCGCAGGTGATCGTCACCAACGGCGGCAAGCAGGCCGTCTACCAGGCCTTCCAGACCGTCGTGAACCCCGGCGACGAGGTGCTGCTGCCGGCCCCGTACTGGACCACCTACCCCGAGGCGATCGCGCTGGCCGACGGCATCCCCGTCGAGGTCTTCGCCGGCGCCGACCAGGACTACAAGGTGACCGTCGAGCAGCTCGAGGCCGCCCGCACCGACAAGACCACGGCGCTCGTGTTCGTGTCGCCGTCGAACCCGACCGGCTCGGTCTACACGCTGGAGGAGACCGAGGCGATCGGCCGGTGGGCCGTCGAGCACGGCATCTGGATCATCTCGGACGAGATCTACCAGAACCTCGTCTACGAAGGCACGCGTGCGGTGTCGATCGTGGAGGCGGTTCCGGAGGCCGCGGGCCAGACGATCCTCGTGAACGGCGTCGCGAAGACGTACGCGATGACCGGCTGGCGCCTGGGCTGGATGGTCGGCCCCAAGGACGCCATCAAGATCGCCGGCAACCTGCAGTCGCACCTGTGCTCGAACGTCAACAACATCGCGCAGCGCGCGGCGCTGGCGGCCCTCTCCGGACCGCAGGACGAGGTCGAGCAGATGCGCCAGGCCTTCGACCGCCGCCGCAAGCTGATCGTCGCCGAGCTGTCGAAGATCGACGGCGTCGCGGTGCCGACGCCGCTGGGCGCCTTCTACGCCTACCCCGACGTCCGCGGACTCCTCGGCCGCGAGTGGGCGGGTGTCACGCCGACGACCTCCCTCGAGCTGGCCGACCTCATCCTCGAGAAGGCCGAGGTCGCCGTGGTTCCGGGCGAAGCCTTCGGCCCCTCGGGCTACCTGCGCCTGTCGTACGCCCTGGGCGACGACGCCCTCCTCGAGGGCGTGCAGCGCATGCAGCGCCTCTTCGCGTCGTAACAACCCTTTCGGAACGCGGATGCCTCGGGTTCGAGGCATCCGCGTTTCTGCGTCTGTCGGCGGGTCGCTTCGGGGTTCGGGGCGCGTCCCGTGCCGTCGGGGCGCGCGCCGTGCACCCCAAACGTTCGCCGTGCGCCCCAAAACCCTAGGGGGACGGATGCCTCGGCCCGGGGCTAGAGCTCGACGTTCACCAGGACGGGCTCGGGCTGCAGGATCAGGCCGAACTCGGACTGCACGCGGCCCTGGATGAAGCGGGCCAGCTCGGCGAGCTCGGCGGCGGTCGCATGACCCCGGTTCGTGAGCGCCAGGGCGTGCTTCGTCGACAGGCCGGCGCGTGAGCGCGGGAGCTTGAAGCCCTTGCGCACGCCGGCGTGCTCGATGAGCCAGCCGGCGCTCACCTTGACGTCGGATTCGACCGTCGTGGGCGCGGGAACATAGCCGTCGAAGTTCGCGAGCGGGATGACGAGCACCGGGTCGAGATCGGGATGCACCGGCCAGCGCGGGCACGCCTCAGGGAGCGTGCGGGCGAAGGATGCCGACACCACGGCGTTCTGGAAGAACGACCCGGCGCTGTACGTGTCGGGGTCGTCGGCGTCGAGCACCATGCCCTTGGCGCGCCGGGTCTCGAGGATCCGCTCGCGCACCCACGCGAGGGTCGCCTCGTCCTCGGGGCCGAGGCGCAGCGCGGTGCGGAGCTGATCGCCGGCGATGCGACGGGCGCCCTGGCCGATGTCGGGGAGGTCCAGCGTCACCGAGAGGATCACCGCGCGCCGCGCGGGCACCGAGCCGTAGTGGTGCTTGAGGACGGACGTCCGGAAGCCCAGGCCCAGCTCGGCGGCGGGAACGGTCGACACCTCGGCGGTCGACTCGTCGAGCAGCTCGACCTCGCTGAGGGTCTGCACTATCTCCTGGCCGTACGCACCGATGTTCTGCACCGGGGCGGCACCGACGGTTCCGGGGATCCCCGACATCGCCTCGATGCCGCCGAGCCCTTCGGCGACCGCGACACCGACGAGGTCGTCCCAGTCGTGGCCCGCCTGCACCCTGAGCCGCACGCGTCCGGGCAGGGGCGACGGCATCCGTTCGATCCCCTTCGTGAGCACGCGCACGACGGTGCCGTCGAAAGGCTCGTCGCCGACGAAGAGGTTCGACCCGCCGCCGAGCACGAGCCACTCGTCGCCGGAGGCCCAGACGTCGCGCAGGGCGTCGACGAGCTCATCGGTGGTGTGGGCGTCGATCATGCGCGCAGGCAGACCGCCGGTGCGCAGCGTCGTGAGCCGCGCGAGCGGGATGGGGGTGACGTCGGGCATGCGTCAGGCGGTCCGGACGCGCACCTGCGCCTTGACGAGCACCGTGGCACCTTCGAACGACACGGTCAGGTCGATGCGGGCGGACTCCTCGTCGACCGCGCCGACCTTCGCGACGACGGTCACGTCGGCACCGGTCTCGGGGTCGACGACGACGGGCTTGGTGAAGCGCACGCCGTACTCGAGGATGCGGCCGGTGTCACCGACCCACGACTCGATCGTGCCGACGGCGAGACCCATCGTGAGCATGCCGTGGGCGAGCACGCCCGGGAGGCCCACCGCGGCCGCGACGTCGTCGCGGTAGTGGATCGGGTTGAAGTCTCCGGATGCCCCGGCGTACCGCACGAGCGACTCGCGCGTGAGGTGCACGGTGCGCTCGGCGACCACGTCGCCGACGGTCAGGTTCTGAAGCGCGCTCACTGGTCACCCTCCCCCACGAGCAGGATGGTCGTCGTGGTGACGACGTGGTCGCCCGCGGCATCCGTGATCTCGGACTCGCTCGTCACCATCGCGGCAGCGCCCATGGCGCGCAGACCGGTGACCGACAGCTTCGCGGTGAGCTCGTCGCCTGCCACGATGGGCCGGGAGTAGCGGAACTTCTGCTCGGCGTGCAGCACGTTCTTGAGGACGATGCCCGCGTCGGGCTCGCCCAGCAGCTGCTGGAGCGTCGCGTCGGTCACGACGATCGCGAAGGTCGGCGGCGCGACGACGTCGGTGTAGCCGAGCGCCTGGGCGGCGGTGAGGTCGGTGTGCTGCGGGTCATCGGCGAAGACGGCGCGCGCGAACTCGCGCACCTTCTCGCGACCCACGAGGTAGGGGGTCGTCGGCGGGAAGTCGCGGCCGACGAGCTCGGGGTTCACTGGCACCAGGCCATCCTACCGAGCGGCATCCCCCGACCCGGCCGGGCCGGCCTCCGGCCGAGGGCGCCCGCGCCAGGCCCGCAGGCCCATCTGCACCGCGATGATCACGAGGTACGCGGCGAAGAGCATGTTGCCGACGAACGGATCGATGAGCGTCGCCGCCCACGCGCCGAGCGCCGTCGTGGTGCACGCCGCCAGCCCGACGATCGCCGCCGCGACGAGGTCGACGTTGCGCCGCCGGATGTTGCCGACCGTGCCCGAGACGGCCGTCGGGATCATCATGAGCAGCGACGTGCCCTTGGCCACGAGGTCGCTGGTGCCGAACAGCACCATGAGTGCCGGAACCACGATGATCCCGCCGCCGACGCCGATCAGCCCCGACAGGATACCGGTGACCACACCCAGCACGACGAGCAGGACTCCGCTCAGCCAGGTGAGGGAGAACTCGGCATCGCGGGACGGGATCACGATGAAGAGGCTGACGATCACCGCGGCGAGGAAGCCGACGAACGCCCACCGCAGCACCGTGAGCGAGAGCCGCGGGAGCAGCCACGTGCCGATCTGGGCGCCGAACACCGCACCCGCCGCGAGCAGCAGCGCGGGGATCCAGGCGACCGAGCCGTGCACGGCGTACGAGATGACGCCCACCGTCGCGGTGGGCACGATCGCGGCCAGCGATGTGCCCGCGGCGAGCCGCTGGTCGAAGCGGAGGAACAGCACCAGGAACGGCACGATGACCGTGCCGCCGCCGACGCCGAACAGGCCCGACAGCAGACCTGCGAGCAGGCCGATGCCGATGCAGGTGAGGAAGAACCGAGCGTCGTGGAGAGGGCGCGCCGTCTCGGGCGAGGTCATTCGTACGACAGGTTGTCGATGACCCACTCGCCGTCCGACTGCACGAGCGTGTAGTGGTACACCGTGGCGCCGGGGGCCGGGTCGGTCGGCTGGCCGTCCTCGTCGATGAGCGCGGTGTACGTCTCGTTCGTCGTCACCGCGACCTGGTCGCCGACGGTCTCCACATCGGTGACCTTGATCTCGTAGTCGTCGAAGTTCTCGTCGAATGCGACAGCCTGGGATTCGAACGTGGCGCAGTCGAGCAGCCCGACGGTGTCGCGGAAGTTCTCGGACGTGGCGGCGGCGAACGAGTCGCAGTCGCCCTCCTGCCAGGCGTCGTCGTACAGGCCCACGGTCGCGACGGCTGCGCGCTCGTCCTCGGACTGACCGGCGCTGTTCGCGGTCGACGCCGAGAGCAGCAGCAGCGGGATCACGACGGCTGCGGCGATCACGATGCCGAGCAGCACCACGCCGAGCACCACCCACACGATCCAGAGCTTCGAAGTGCTCCGCGGCTCGGTCGCCGCGGCGAAGCCGCCGCCGGCAGGAGCGATGCCTGCGGGCATTCCGGGGTACACGCCCTGCGGATACCCCTCGACCGGCGCGCCCCCTTCCTGCACCGGGTACGGCTGCGCCGCCGGGAAGACGGGCTCCGTCGCGAACGCCTCCGGCTCGCCCGGCCCGGACACCTCGGCCCCGGCGACGATCTCGGCCTCGGTCGGCGCCGGCGACGCCTCCGGGTCGGGCTGAGCGACGTGCTCCGTCCACTGCGCACCGTCCCACCAGCGCATCGCGCCGTGACCGTCGTCGTACCAGCCGGGAGGAGTCGTCGTCATCCTCAAACCCTATCCCCGCCACCTCTGGAGGCACGGATCGCGGATGCTGCGCCCCGGCGCCGGGGCGCAGCATCCGGTCCCCGGAATCAGCGGTCGAGGACGGCGCGGGCGCTCCGTTCGGGGGTGGGCCCACGCGGCCGGAGGCTCCGCGCGACGCGTCAGCGGCGCGTGGAGGGGCCGTGGGGAAGGTCGAGCCGGCGCAGCAGCTGCGCGTTGAGCGCCACGACGACCGTCGACAGCGACATCAGGATCGCGCCCACCGACATCGGCAGGACGAAGCCGATCGGGGCGAGGACGCCGGCCGCCAGCGGGACCGAGATGAGGTTGTAGCCGGCGGCCCACCAGAGGTTCTGCGTCATCTTGCGGTAGCTCGCGCGCGACAGCTCGATCACCGACAGCACCGAGCGCGGATCGCTCGACGCCAGGATGACCCCCGCCGACCCGATCGCGACGTCGGTGCCGGCGCCGATCGCGATGCCGACGTCGGCCCGCGCGAGCGCGGGAGCGTCGTTGACGCCGTCGCCCACCATCGCGACCTTGAGACCCTCGCTCTGCAGCTCCGCGACCTTCCGCTCCTTGTCCTCCGGACGCACGCCGGCGAAGACCCGGCGGATGCCGAGCGCCTCGGCGACGGACCGCGCGACGGGCTCGGCATCGCCCGTGATCATGACGACCTCGACGCCCAGCCGGTGCAGCGCGTCGACGGCCTCGCGCGATTCGGGGCGGATCTCGTCGGCGAGCGCGAGCCCTCCGACGACGGCGCCGTCGCGCACGACGTGCAGCACGATCGAGCCCTGGTCGCGCCACGCGCCCGCGGCCGCGATGTCGGCACCCCCGATCTCGTCGAGGAGGCGCGGGCCGCCTACCCGCACCACGTGCCCGTCGACGGTCGCGGTCACGCCGACCGCCGGCGACGACTGGAAGCCGGAGGCGGCGGCGACCGCGAGGCCGCGCTCCTGGGCGGCACGCACGATCGCCTTCGCGAGCGGGTGCTCGCTGTCGGCCTCGGCCGCAGCGGCGAGCGCGAGCACGCCGTCCGCGTCGATGTCGGCCACCGCGGCGACGTCGACCACGGTGGGATCGCCCTTCGTGAGGGTGCCCGTCTTGTCGAACAGCACCGCGCCGATCGTGCGCATGCTCTCGAGCGCCAGGCGGTCCTTGATCAGCACGCCGCCGCGCGCGGCGCGTTCCGTGGCGATCGACACCACGAGCGGGATCGCGAGGCCCAGTGCGTGCGGGCAGGCGATGACGAGGACGGTGATGGTGCGCACGACCGCCTCGTCGGGAAGACCGAACGCGGTCCACACGATCGCGGTCAGCGCCGCGGCACCGAGGGCGAACCAGAACAGCCAGCCGGCCGCACGGTCGGCCAGGCGCTGCGCACGCGACGTCGAGCTCTGCGCTTCGGCGACGAGCCGCTGGATGCCGGCGAGCGTGGTGTCGTCGCCGGTCGCGGTGACCTCGACCCGCAGCCCCGAGTCGGTGGCGACCGTGCCGGCGGTCACGTGGTCGCCGACGCCGCGGGCGACGGGCCGGGATTCGCCCGTCACCATCGACTCGTCCATGTCGGCGCCGCCGTCTACGACCCGGCCGTCGGCGGGAACACTGCCGCCGGGTCGCACCACGACGACATCGCCGAGCCGCAGCGCGGACGGTGTCACGCTGACGATACGGTCGCCCTCCACGCGCTCCGCCTCGTCGGGGAGGAGCGCGGCGAGGGAGTCCAGCGCCGAGGTCGTCCGGGCGAGCGAGCGCATCTCGATCCAGTGGCCGAGCAGCATGATCACGATGAGGAGGGCCAGCTCCCACCAGAACTCGAGCTCATGGTGCAGCAGCCCGAGGCTCGCACCCCACGACGCGAAGAACGCGACCGTGATCGCGAGGCCGATGAGGAGCATCATGCCGGGCTTGCGGGAGCGCAGCTCCGACACGGCGCCCGACAGGAAGGGCCAGCCGCCCCAGAAGTACATGACGGTGCCCAGCAGCGGCGAGATCCAGCCGACCCACGGGGCGTCGGGCAGCGTGTAGCCGAGCACCATCGCGAACATGCCCGAGAACGCGACCACGGGTACCGCGAGGGCAAGGTTGATCCAGAACAGCCGGCGGAAGCGGGCGACGTGGTCCGCGCCGTGGCCTGCGTGGCCGGCGTGACCGGCGTGATCGGCGTGGCCGGCGTGATCGGCGTGGCCGGCGTGATCGGCGGTCGCGATGTGGTCAGCGTGCACCGCGTGGGCGGGGTCGGTCGTGGCGGTGGCGCTCATCGCCTGATGAGCCGCCTGATCGTTGTGGGCGTGGTCATGTGCCGCGTGGTCGTGCCCGGAGTGGTCATGGCGGCGATGCGGATCGGTCACGGTGTTCTCCTCGTCGAAGTACGTCTCCGTTATACCCCCTAGGGGTATCAAGTTCAATCGCCCTCGCGATCGTGCTATTCCCCGTCGCGCCGGATCGTGGCGGATGTCGGCCGAGCGCGCGACACTGACATCACCCCGGAGTCGCGAGGAGCACGAATGGACATCATCCTGGTCGCCGGCCTGTGGATGGGCGGGTGGGCGTGGTACGAGGTGGCGCCGGCCCTCGAGCGCGAAGGGCACCGGCCCGTGCCGCTCACCCTCCCCGGCATGGGATCGGCCGATGCCGACCGCTCGGCGATCACCCTCGCCGACCACGTCGCGGCGGTCGTGGCCGCCATCGACGAGGCGCCCGGCGAGCGGGTCGTCCTGGTCGGACACTCCGCGGGCGCGGGCATCGTGTACGCCGCGGCCGACGCACGGCCCGACCGTGTCGCGCGGCTCATCCTCATCGGAGGCTTCCCGACGGCCGACGGCGATCCGCTGCTCGACGGGTTCGCGACGGAGGGCGGCGAGCTCCCGCTGCCGCCGTGGAGCGAGTTCGACGACGCCGATCTGCGCGATCTCGGCGACGGCGGCAGGACGGCGTTCAGGACGTACGCGATCCCCTCGCCCGCCGGCGTCGTCACCGGCATCCAGCGCCTCGGCGACGACCGCCGCCTCGACATCCCCGTCACGGCGATCGCGACCGACTACACGGTCGCCGACCTGCAGAGCTGGATCGACGCGGGTGCACCGCCGGTGAAGGAGTTCGCCCGCCTGCGCGACGTGACCTACGTCGACCTGCCGACGGGGCACTGGCCGCAGCTGACGCGTCCGCACCAGCTGGCCCGCATCATCCTCGCGCAGCCGCCGCTCGGCGACGGCACCATCGCCCCGGAGGTCGAGACGATCAGCCCGGTCGCCTTCCACGCGTCCGAAGGCGTGGCGGACTGGAGAGTCCTGTACTGGGGCGCGCACGCCTTCTTCCGCGCCGAGTCGCTCTCCCACGGCGCACGGCTCGTGGCGGAGGTCGCCGCCATCGCCGAGGGCCTCGACCACTATCCCGACGTCGATCTCCGGCCCGAGGGTGTCTTCGTCAAGACCTTCAGCCGCCGCGACGGGGCGCTGAGCCGGACGGATGCCGACCTCGCGGCATCCGTATCACGCGCCGCCCGCGAGCTGGGCCTCGAGGCCGATCCGTCGGTGCTCACCGTCGTCGGCATCGCCGTGGCCCAGGGGCCCGATAGCCACGTCCGGCCGTTCTGGAGCGCCGCGCTCGGCTATGACCCGCTCGGCGGCGAGGACGCGATCGACCCCCTGCGCCGGAACCCGCACGTGTGGTTCCATCCGCTCGATCCGCCCAAGCCGGGTCGCGGGCGCACGCATATCGACATCTCCGTGCCGCGCGACCAGGTCCAGGCACGCGTCGCGGCGGCGCTGGCCGCGGGCGGGCGGATGGCCGACGACTCCCACGCGCCGGAATGGTGGACCCTCACGTCGCCCGACAACCACGGCGTCGACATCGCCGCCTGGACCGACGACTCGGACTTCTCGGGCTGAACTCCTCGGACCGCAGGTCACCTCAGCATGCGCACGTCGATGATCGACGGCACCATCGGGTCGGTCTGCTCGGCGCCGTCGAAGTCGAACCCGTTGCGCCGGTAGAAGGCGATGGCGCGGGGGTTCTCCTTCGCCACCCACAGCACTGCGGGACCCTCGTCGAGCACCGCGTCGAGCAGCGCCTGCCCTGCTCCTCCGCCGTGATCCGCGGCCGCGACGTAGAGCATGTAGAGCTGGCGCTCGCAGGGCGGCGGCGCCCCGTCGAACTCCAGGCCCGGTCCCGAGGTCGCGAAGCCGATGATCCGCCCCTCGCTCTCGGCGACGCAGACGCGCCATTCGTCGCGAGGGTTGCCGAGGATGCGGGTCCACATGCTCTGTCGCCCATGCACGAACTCGTCGTCGAAGAATCCGGCGGGCAGGAGATGGGTGTACGTCTCTCGCCACGTCGCCACGTGGAGCGCGGCGATCTCGGCTGCGTCGCGCGGCACGGGCACGCGCAGGGTGAACGTCATGCCGTCATCCTGCCAGCGGGCGGGGCACGCGGACAGAGGCGTCACCCCGCTGCGCCGTATGCCGCGAAGAAGCGGTCGCGGAAGGCGTCCATGCGCCATACCGGCGACGCGTCCGACGGGCGCAGCCCGGCAGTCCAGTTCCAGTCGGTGATCGCGTCGAAGACCGCCGGGTCCTTCGCGATGATGCTGATCGGCACGTCACGACTGGCACCCTCGCCGCTCACGACCGCGGCCGGCTGGTGGTCGCCGAGCATGACCACGACCAGGTTCGGATCGTCGACGTTCTCGAAGAAGGACAGCATCGACCCGAGCGTGTACTCGACCGATCTCCCGTAGTAGCGCTGGATCGTCTTCGGGTCCTTCCAGACCTCGCTCGCCTGCTGACTCCGCGCGGGCTGGTCGTCGTAGACCGATCCGTCTCCCACCTCGTCCCACGGCACGAGCTCAGGAAGCGGCGCCCACGGCGTATGGGACGACACCAGATCGAGCTCCGCCATGACGGGCAGGTCCGAAGGCGCGAGCACCTGGTCGGCGAAGTGCTTGAGCGTGTACTGGTCGGGGATGCGCGCGTACCCGAACGAAGGGCCGCGGTAGCCGACGTTCGTCGCGTCGAGCAGCGTGTCGTAGTGGTAGAACGACGTCCCGACGTCCCACGGATGCCGGTTCGACGGGACGTCGCTCACCGTGCGCCAGCTCGCACGGCCGAACGCCGCGCTCAGCGTGAGCCGATCGGTCCGCACCACCAGGTCGTACACCGCCTGGGAGTCGACCCACACCCCCGTCTGCAGCGTCGAGTGCGCCAGCCAGCTCACCCCGCCGTACGTGGGCGAGGTCAGCCAGGCGCTCCGCGTCGCGTACCCGTCGGCCCGGAGCGTCTCCTCGCCACGGCGCAGGATGTCGTTCACCCCGTCCGCGATGCCGTCGCCCTCGAGCGCGACGCGCCCGTAGCTCTCCACGAACACGAACAGCACGTCCTTGCCCTGCAGTGCCGTCAGCAGGTCCGGTGCCGGCACTGCCGCGAACGGATCGTCGGCGACGTCGCGGGCGACCTGCGCCCTGGTCTCGAGCGCCGACACGGCGCGCGACACCGCAGAGCCGACGGATGAGGCGGATGCCGCGGCCGCGACCGGGTCCTGGATCCGCAGGGGCGGCGCCGCGGCCGCCATCACGATCCAGGCCACGGTGACGGTGGCGAGCACGGTGCGCCCGCGATCGCCTCGACGTCGCAGCGCGGCGTCGACGCGGAGGGCAGCCCAGCCCGCGGCGATCCCCACGGCGACGATCAGGGCGACGGCCGCGGTGAACACCGCGCTCGCCGGCCCCGGCCCGATCGCCGAGGCGACGACGCCGTAGGCGTCGCCCAGCTGCAGCCAGTCGAGCGGAACGAAATGGATGCCGAGGGCCGCCTCGTAGCCGCGATCGATGCTCGCGAGGAGGACGGCGACGGCCACGAACACCCCGAAGGCCGTCGCGACGGCGCGGCGCAGCATCCGCCACGGAATCAGCGCCAGCACGAGCAGCACCACGATCGATTCGACCGGGATGCGGACGAGGTCGACGACCGACCCCGTCGCGAGGGCACCCGGGATGAGGGGAAGCACGACCAGGACGGCGATCGCGCCGCCGAGCGCGAGCCGTCTGCGCCAGACCGGGGCGACCTGCGGGCCGGACATCGTGCTCACGGGCGTTCGACGGCGATGCGTCCGGCTCCCGTCGGCTGCGGATGAGGGTCGAGCATGCCGAAGCGGTCGGACAGCGCGTAGCGCAGCAGGACGACGTCGCCGATCTGGCGCGTGTCGGCCAGGTGCGCCCGACGCGATGCCGTCCAGGGATAGGCGGCGGGTCCGACCACCCGCGGGGCTCCGGTCTCGCCGACGAAGAACGGTGCGACCACCAGGTGCAGCTCATCGACGAGGTCCGCACCGAGGAACTGGGTCAGCACCGTGCCGCCGCCCTCGACCATGAGGCTGCGCACGCCGTGGTGGGCGGCGAGGTCGTCGAGCAGAGCGTCCATCGTGACGCACTCGTCGCCGATCCCCACCACGACCGCACGATGGCCGAGCCGGGCGGAGAGCTCCGCCGCGCGCTCGCGCGGGCAGTAGACGATGCGGGGCCCCTCGCCCGTCGTGAAGAACGCGGCGTCGGCCGACAGGTCGCCGCTCGCGGTGACCGTCACCTTCGCCGGGGACTCCTGACGCCCCGCAGCCCGCCGCCGCGCGCGGCGCGCGGCATCCCGCACCAGCAGGCGGGGGTTGTCACGTCGCACGGTCGATGCGCCGACCATGATCGCGTCGTGAAGAGCGCGCACGTCGTCGACGCGGTCGAGATCGGCGGCGTTCGACATCGCGAGCCGGTGCGGCTCGGCACTGTCGAGATATCCGTCGATCGACATCGCGCAGCTGAGGGTGACGTACGGGCGCTCGCTCATGCGGATCTCCTCTTCCCGATGATGCTCCTCGCGGGCACCGATCGGAAGCGGTCGGCGACCAGCGCGAGCGCGCCCGGCAGGACGGCGACCACGGTCAGCACGCCGAACGCGGTCGAGACGGCGACGCCGGCGCCGGCGCCGAGTCCCGCGAGCGCGAACGCCGAGGCGGCGACCGCCTCGCGCGGCCCCCAGCCGCCGACGTTGACGGGGATCGCGGCCGCGCCGAGCACGATCAGCGCCACGACGGCGAGCTCGTCCGCACCGGCGTGCACCCCTGCCGCGATCCCCGCGACCACGAAGGTGGTCGCGTGCGCCGCGATGACGACGACCGATGCGGCCGCGATCGCGAACAGCGCGGCCGGCCGTGTCAGCACGGGGCGCAGCATCCGGCACTCCCTCCGCAGAGCGGCGCGACCGCGCCGGGTCGCGGCGACCACTCCCACGAAGACGATCGCGAGCACGACGATGGCACCGCTGATCCACGCGAGCGGTGCCAGCGGCGACGCCAGCCCCAGCGGCAGGAGGATCGCGAGCGTGAGCACCACCTGGACGAGCTGGCCCGCGACCCGCTCGGCCGCGACGGCCCGGGCGGCGAGGTCGACGCGCTCGTGGTGCCGTCCGTGGACGTAGGCGCGGTGGACGTCACCCACGACTCCCCCGGGCAGGACGGTGTTCAGGAACTGGGACCGGTAGTACGACGCGAAGGCCTCGCTCCACGGGAGCGGCAGCCCGAAGCCCGCCGAGACGATCCGCCAGCGCCACGCGGCGGCCGCCGTGGCGACGGCGGCGAGCGCCACCGCGACGAGGATCGTGGGCGGCGAGATCGACGCCAGCCCGTGCAGGAACGGTCCGACGCCGACGACGGCGATCGTGCCGGCGACGACGGCCAGCGCCACCGCGATCCGGAGCAACGACCGCACGCGCGGGGGGATCCTGCTCAGCGCGGCCATGCCAGCAGATCCTCGTGGAAGACCGTCACGCGCAGCCGCCCGTCCGCGGCCAGCGCAAGCCGGCGCTCGCGATACGCGCCGGCTTCGGACGCGAGCTCGGGACGCTGCTCGACCGCGGCGCCGATCCAGCCGTCCAGCCACTCGCCGATGAGCGCCGTGTCGCGATGCGCGAGGCGCCACGGGGTCACCGCCGTGCGCACGTTCCAGCCGGCGTCGGCGAAGAGGGCGGCGACCGCGGCCACCGCGTCGGGTCCCAGCATCCGTCGCCCCGACACATCCCGACGCTGGTGGTCGTTGAAGGCGGACTCGAAGGCGCGCTCGACCTCGTCGGGCCGCTCGGCGGGACGAAGCCTGGCCGAGCCTGTCACGGAGAGACTGAACAGCGCCGGAGTACCCGCGGCGACGCAGGCGGAGACGACGTGGGCGGCCTCGGCCTCGGTGAGCACATCGAGGAGAGCGGATGCCGTCACCGCCGCCGCACCGTGAAAGGCGTCGATCGGCAGCGAGGCCAGATGCTCGACGACCACGTCCGCGGCGATGGGGCGGCCCGCCTCGTCGACGACGGTGCTCAGGTCGAGATGCTCGACGATGTCGGCGTCGCCGTCGCGGAGCACCCACCGCTGAGGCCCCGGCAGTCGCGGAGCGAGCCACCGCGTCATCGAGCCGGTCCCCGCGCCGAGGTCGTGCAGCACGACCGGCGCCGACGGGGAGCCGGGCACGATCAGCCGCGCCAGATCGCGGGCGAGGTCGACCGAGCGCGCGTCGTCGTCGGCGGGCGCGCGCAGTGCGAGCCACCCGGCCGTCGCCGTCGAGATCGTGGTCATGCCGCCTCCAATGCCGCGGCCACGCGGCTCACGGTGTCGCGCCATGTCGGCAGGGTCGCGCGCGCGGCGAGCGCCTCGCGGCGCAGGCGTGCCCGCAAGGAGGCGTCCGAGAGCCACGCGTCCAGCGCCTCGGCGAGGGCGGCCGGGTCGCCGGCTCGGACGAGCAGTCCTCCCCCGCCGGCGAGCGCATCGGGGATGCCACCGGTTTCGGCGGCGAGCACGGGGATCCCCCGTGCCCGCGCGTCGGCGATCGCCATCCCGGAGCTTTCGACGCGGGACGGGGCGATCAGCAGTGCGCAGTGCCGGTACTCGTGGGCGAGGGCAGGGCCGTCGAGCACGCCGGCGAGCCGCACTCTGCCGGCGAGGGCGGCTGCCTGTCGCGCGATCCTCGCCGCGAACTCCGGGAAGACCTCGGTCGAGCCGACGATCGTGCAGGTCCAGTCGTCGGCGGCCACCCGCGCGAGCGCGGCCAGCAAGGTGTCCTGCCCCTTGTGCGGGGCGATCACGCCGATGCACAGCAGCTCGCCCTCGGCGGCCGGCGGCGACGGCTCTGCCGGGCGGGCTCCCGGGACGGCGACCACCGTGCGATCCGGGTTCGCCAGCCCACGTCGGGCGAGTTCGTCCGCCGTCCAGTCGCTCGTGACGATCACGTCGTGCGCAGACGCGAAGGCCCGCCGTTCGGCGTCGATCGCGGCATCCGTGGCGTCCGCGAAGGCCGCCGTCACCATGTGGGCGAGCACCGTCAGTCGCAGCCGCCCCGCCGCCTCCTCCACGGCTGCCGGCGCCCAACCCGCCACGAGTCCGTCGACCAGCACCCGCGACCCGTCGGGCGCGTCACGGAGGACGGATGCTGCGCCCCTCGCGTCCGCCGCTTCGCACACGTCCACGTCCCAGCCGCGGTGGCGGAGACCGTCTCGGATGTGCCGGTCGTACACGTTGCCGCCGCTTACGCGCCGGGGGTCGTCGACCCCGGCGGGTACGACGAAGCGGAGGGACGGAGCATCCGTCACAGCGCCACCTCGTAGGAGGCCCACGCGACGTGCGATTCGTGCAGCGTCACGGCGATCCCGCTCGGCTTCGCCTCGCCGACGTCACCGTCCTTCACTCGTGCGGCCAGCCGATCGCCGATGATCTGGCACAGCCGCTCGGTCGTGGTGTTCATCCCCTGCAGGTCGGGCTCGTCGTCGAGGTTGCGGTAGGTCAGCGCGCCCACGATGTCGCGGAGCACCTCGCTCGCGCGGCCGATGTCGACGACGACGCCGTGCGCGTCGAGCCCGTCGGCACGGAACGTCGCGTCGACGAGGAACGTCGCGCCGTGCAGCTGCTGCGCGGGGCCGAAGACGTCGCCGCGCAGGCTGTGCGCGATCATGATGTGGTCGCGGACGGTGACGCTGAAGCTCATTCGGCAGTCCAATCGATCGTGTGGCACAGTTCGCCGGCGGTGCCGTCGGCGAGCGCGGCGGTGACCTCGGGCAGCTGCCGCCACGTCGAGGCGCCCGCCAGAAGCTCGTCGAACGCAGGATCCTCCAGGAGTCGCAGCGCCAGCGCAAGACGGTTGCGCGTCGTGCGGGAACCTCTCCGGCGCGCGGCGACCTCACCGACCTGACTCGGCCGGAGGGCGATGCGGCGGGAATGGAAGTCCGCACCGAGCTCCAGCGAGACCGGGCGGCTGCCGTACCAGCTGGCGACGATCACCTCGCCGTCGGTGGGCGCGAGGCCGAGCGCCAGCTGCAGCCCGGCGCCGGCGCCGCTGGCCTCGATCACGACGTCGGCGGGTGCGATCTCCTCCGTCGCGAGCGCGAAGCCGACGCCGAGCGCCTCGGCGGTCGCCGCACGCGCCGGGTCGACATCGACGAGGGTGACCTCGGAACCCGGGATGCCGCGCGCCACGCGCGCGATCGCGCACCCGATCATGCCCGCGCCGACGACGATCACCCGGTCGCCGACGAGGGGGGCGGCATCCCACAGCACATTGACCGCGGTCTCGACCGCGCCGGCGAGCACCGCCCGGCGCGGCGGGACGGCGTCCGGCACCGCATGGAGCGCCTCCGCGGGAACGACGAAGTGCGACTGGTGCGGGAACAGCGAGAACACGGTGCGGCCTCGAAGTGCGGCGGGCCCGTGCTCGACCGTTCCCACGTTGAGGTACCCGTACTTCACCGGGAAGGGGAAGTCCCCCTCCTGGAAGGGGGCACGCATGCGCTCGCGCTCCGACGCGGGCACCTCGCCCCGGGCGACGAGGGCTTCCGTGCCGCGACTGACGCCGGTGAAGAGAGTGCGCACCGAAGCCTCGCCGTCGGAGACGCCGGGCAGCGGTTCGCGGCGGAACTCGCCCTGCCCGGCGCCGACCGTCCACCAGGCGGTCGCGGCATCCGGAATCTCGCGGTGAACCTCAGCGGGTCCCTGTGTCGTGTTCCCCGTGACCGCCATGAGGAGTACACGGAGCGCGCATGGGAAAAGTTCAGTGGGTGCCCTGGTGGTGGGTCGCGGCCGGAATCGCCGGCCTGGCGGCGATCGGGACGACGGTGCGGCTGCCCGCGGCGGCGTGGTCCGCAGGCGTCGGATACCTCATCGTGTCGACGGCGCTCCTGATGAGGGGCATCCGCCGGGGTGGGGTCGAGCACTTCGGCCCGGCCAACGCGGTCACCGCGACGCGGTCCATGCTCGTGGGACTCGTGACCGCCCTGGTGGCGGCCTCCTTCGCGAGCGCGGTGCCGACGGCTCTGCTCGTCGCGCTCGTCGCCGTGGCGCTCGCCCTCGACGGCGTCGACGGCTACGTGGCGCGCCGCACCCGCAGCGAGAGCGAACTGGGTGCGCGCTTCGACATGGAGGTCGACGCGTTCCTGCTGCTGGTGCTGTGCGCGTACGACGTGCGATACGTCGGCTGGTGGGTGCTCACGATCGGCCTGCTCAGGTACGCGTTCGTGGTGGCGGGGTTCGTGCTGCCGTGGATGAACCACACGCTGCCACCGCGATACTGGCGAAAGGTCGTCACGGCCGCCTGCGGCGTTGCTCTCGCCCTCGTCGCGTCACAGCTGCTGCCGCCGGCGCTGAACGTCCTCGTCGCGGTCGCGGCGCTGCTGCTGATCGTCGAGTCCTTCGGACGCGATGTGATCTGGCTCGTGCGTGTGAACCTTGCCGGCGCCCCGCTCGTTTCCCTTGAGAAGGCGTCGACCTCGCCTCCGGAAGAGAGCAGGTAGGACCATGACCGAATCCAGCGGGCGGGCGCTCTGGACCATGCGCATCCTCAGCGCGATCGCCCTTCTCGCTACGGGCGGCATCCATCTCTATCTCGCTCTGAACGGCGTCGGAGGCGTGCTGGGGGTGATGTTCGTCCTGAATGCCGTGGCCGGGCTCGTCCTGGCGGCGGGGATGCTGCTCCTGCGCGGTCGGCTCCTGCAGCTCGTGACCGTGCTGAGCCTGCTGTTCCTCATCGCCACGCTCGGGGCGCTCATCCTCGCCCTCACCGTGGGCCTGTTCGGCATCCACCAGACCTGGGACTTCACGCTCGTGCCCCAGACCGTGATCATCGAGTCGATCGGCATCGTGGTGCTCGGGATCACGACCGCGATGGTGCTGCGCCCGCAGACCGTGCCGGGCATGCGCCGCAGCCCGCAGGGCGCGTAGGGACCCACGCCTCGCCACACTGTCGGCGGAAACGGCGGACCGCCCCGCCACAGCGTGGCGAGGCGGTCCGGGTGGGAGTCACGCGCCGACCGACTCCTTCTCGGCGGCGAGCTTCTCCTCGTCGAGACGGTCGATCTCGTGCAGCGACGATCCCTTCGTCTCGCGCATCGAGATGACCGCGATGAGCGTGATCGCGGCGGCGATCGCGAGATAGACGGCGACCGGGACGTATGAGCCGGTGCTGGCCAGGAGTGCGGTCGCGATGATCGGCGCCAGCGAGCCGGCGACGATCGACGTCACCTGGTAGCCCAGCGAGACGCCGGAGTACCGCATGCGCGTCGGGAACATCTCCGACATGATCGCGGGCTGCGGCGCGTACATGAAGGCGTGGATGAACAGGCCGAGGCAGATCGCGGCGACGATGATCACCGGGTTGCGCGTGTCGAACATCGGGAAGGCGACGAAGCCCCAGGCCGCCGCGCCGAGCGTGCCGATGAGGTACACGGGCTTGCGGCCGATCCTGTCGGTCAGCCCGCCGATGAGCGGGATGACGATCATGTGCACGATGTGCGCGATGACCAGGAGACCGAGGATCTCGGCTGTGTCGACCTTGAGCGCCACCGCCAGGTAGGTGATCGAGAAGGTCACGACGAGGTAGTACATGATGTTCTCCGCGAAGCGGAGGCCCATCGCCGTGAGCACACCGCGCGGGTAGCGCTTGACCACCTCGAGCACACCGAAGCGCAGCGCCTTGGACTGCTCGACCTCCTTCTGGACCTCGAGGAAGATCGGAGCGTCGGTGACCCGCGTGCGGACGTAGTAGCCGATCGCCACGATCACGACCGACAGCCAGAAGCCGATGCGCCAGCCCCACGCGAGGAACTGCTCCTCGGTCAGCGTGCGGCTGAGCACGAGCAGGACGACGGTCGCGACCAGGTTTCCGATCGGCACGGCGGCCTGCGGCCACGATGCCCAGAAACCGCGCGTCTTGTTCGGCGAGTGCTCCGCGACCAGCAGCACCGCTCCACCCCACTCGCCGCCGACGGCGAAGCCCTGCGCGAAGCGCAGCGCCACCAGGAGCGCGGGCGCCCAGTAGCCGATCATGTCGAACGTGGGGAGGCATCCCATCAGGAAGGTCGCCACGCCGACGAGGATGATCGCGAACTGCAGCAGTTTCTTGCGCCCGTACTTGTCGCCGAAATGCCCGAACACGATGCCGCCGAGCGGCCGGGCGATGAAGCCGACCGCGTAGGTGACGAACGCCGCGATGATGGGGGCGTACGGGTCGTCCGACGGCGGGAACATGATCTTGTTGAAGACGAGCGTCGCGGCCGTGGCGTAGAGGAAGAACTCGTACCACTCGACGACGGTGCCCGCCATCGAGGCCGTGACGACCCGCCGCAGGCTCGACTGCTTCATCGAGGCCGGGGGTGTCTGGGGTGATGCCATGCGCTGGTACCTCCTTGTAGAGCGCGGTAGCGGCTCGGGGGGAACCGCCCTGCGGGACGTTACCTGACGCACGATTCAGGTTTCAAGGGGGTTGACTCAGGCTGAGGAGTGAAGTTCGCCGGATCTTCTCGCTTTCGGCAGCCTGACGCGTTGCGGGATGTCTTTAGCTCACTCCCACGCGGCGACGAGCATCCAGTGACCGTCGACCTCTTCGACGTCCATCACGCGCGTGCGGTGGTCGACGTCGCTGCGCGCGGTGAACCGCCAGCTCTGGAAGAGCCGGCCGCCGTCGCTGCGGGTCGGGGTGTCGATGATCCGCCACCGCTCATGGTCGACGACGAGTCGCACCGGCCGCTCGTGCTCGCACCAGACCTGAACATCCTCACGTGCCACCATCCGCATGATGCTCCTCCTTCATCGAATCTATGTTCGATTCTAGGACGCGAGAAGCTCCGGTGCAACAGTGGATGCGTTCGGGCTACGCGCTGCGGCTGCCGGCCTCGGCCCCAGCCTCCACCGCGGCGAGATGGATCGCGGCGACGCCGTCGCGCAGCGCGCCGACGGGCACCTCGACGGTCTCGTACTGGGACGTGAACCCGTTCTCGTCGACCACCGACACGGTCACCAGAACGTGGCCCCGGCGCGGCAGACGCGATGCGGTGCGGGCGAGTCTCTTCGTCTTCATGTCCCCTCCGCCCACCACCGTAACGACGACCTCCGACACGCGCGCGACGCACGCGCGGACTCACTTCAGGTAGGCATCGACGAAGAGCGCACCGCGGATGCCGCGCAGCGCGTCGAGGAGGGTCTCTCGGCTGCGCGTGGTCCACGCCGACATCACGATGTCGTGCGGACCGAGCGGCTCCAGCTTGCCGGTGCGCACGCGGACCATCTCCCACCCCGCGGCCCGCACGGCCCGGTCCTTGCGCCGGTCGGCCTCCTCACGCTTGCCGACGTGCTCCAGGCCGTGCTTGCCGACGGTGTCGTACTCGAGCGCGATCCGGAGCTCCGGCAGGAGGATGTCGGGCCACACCTCGAGGTGATCGAAGAAGGGCCGCGGCGTCCGGATCGCGGTGAAGCCCGGCGTGACGTCCAGCATCGCGAAGACATCCGCACGCATCCGCGCCTCGACCGCCGAGGCCGGCTTCGGCGCGCACACGCTCACGAACGGCTCCCCCACCGGAAGCTCCGGTGTCTTGGCGCACAGCGTGCGCGAGGACTTGCGACGCGGTGCACGTTCCGCGCCGGGCGCCCGGGCGACGACGCGCGGCGGGCTGGCCAGCACGGAGCACTCCGGGCACCAGGCCGACCGGCGCCTCTCGCGGCCGGGCCGGTCGCGCTGCTCCGACGGAGTCGCGGCGAACGTGTGCCCGGCCTCGCACTGCCACAGCAGCAGCACATCAGCGGCAGGCGGCACCTGGGTGAGGGTGATGCCCGCGTTCAGATCGGGGTGGTACTGCCGGATGAGCGCGGGATACGCCGCCCACTGCGTCCGGTAGGTGCCCACCGGGTACGGCACGTCGACGCCCTTCGAGAACTGGCGTCTCGCCCACCACAGTTCCACCCGCTCCGGCATGGGCGCACTCTAAGCCGCACCCCCGACACGCTCGCTGGCGGCCGCGACCTGCCTGTGCAGTTCATCGTGGTCTTCAGTGGTCAGCTCCTCGTCGCCGCCGAAGACATACGGCGCGCCTTCGCCCGTCTCGATGCGCGCCTTGAGGCTGCCGTTCACGAACATCCCCCACGCGTTGGTGCAGATGTCGTAGCAGTCGTCGTCGGCCGTGAGGCCGTCGTGGGTGAAGACGACGCGGGTGGCACCCTCGCCCTCGAGGATGTCGAAGCGGACGGTCGTGCCGTTCCACTCCTGCTTGTCGGCCACGAAGTCGAGGTGGCTGCCGGTGACCAGCCACGCCACGCGCCGGCCGGGCTCCAGCTCGGTGACCCGGAATCCGCTGTAGTGCAGGCCCGGGACCACGTAGACGAACTCGCCGCCCACCTCCGTGGTCGAACCGGTGGTCCGGCCCCACCAGCCCGAGACGTCGTTGATTGCGTCGAACGCGTCCTGCGCCGAGGCGTTCACGGTGATCGTCGTGGTGAAGCTCGCGGTCATGCTTCCTGCTCCTTTGCTCGCGATCCGATCGGATCGGATCGATGACTTGCGTGATGCAAGCGACCCTAGCGCTGCTGCTTGCATCATGCAAGTGATAGATTCGACGCATGCTCGGCAAGACGTACGACACACAGGTGTGCTCGATCGCACGCTCCCTCGAGATGGTGGGGGAACGCTGGAGCCTGCTCATCATCCGCGACGCCCTGTTCGCACGCGTGACGCGATTCGGCGACTTCCAGCACAATCTGGGCATCGCGACGAACGTCCTCACCTCGCGACTGGAGTCGTTCGTAGCCGCCGGCATCATGCAGCGGGACGGCGCCGCCGACTACGTGCTCACGCCGAAGGGCCGGGCGCTGGCCGTCTCCCTCATCGCCCTCACGGAGTGGGGCGACGAGTGGGCGTCGCCGATCGACCCGCCGATCCTCTACCGCCACTCGGTGTGCGACAGCGAGATCCACGCCACGGCGACGTGCGACGCGTGCGGCTCCGTGCCGGCGGAAGAGGTCGCGATCCGCATCGGGCCGGGCATGCCCGCGGAGTACCTGGCCGCGCGACGCGGCGGCACGCGCGCCAGCTCATAGGCGCAGCATCCGTCTACGATCCGTCGCGGAGATCCGGGACGAGGGTCGCGCGCAGATCGATCTGGTCGAACACCGCGGTGCAGGCGTCGCCGAGCGGCGCCTGCGCCATGAAGCCGACTCGGACGGGCGTGGCGCCGCCGGCGAGCGAGAACAGCCGGACGAAGTCCCATCGGACGCCGTCCGGAGAGGCGTGGAACGCCCACGCATCCCCGCCGACGGAGGCGATCCTCAGCCACACCGCGCGGTCCGTGACGACCGCGGAGTTCACGTCATCCGACAGGCCGCGCGTGACCACGCTGACCACCATCGCCTCGCCCTGCGGTGAGAACTCGAAGCAGAGCTTCGCCCAGTGATCGCTGTCGCGCCAGATCGTCAGCGCGCCGGCGTCGAACGTGGTGCGTTCGCCGACCACCTCGACGCGCGCCTGCACCGTGAACGGCGATGCCGGGGCGATGAAGGAGAGACTGGATGCCTTGTGCTGCGGCGGTGCGCCGGTCGCGTCGTTCGTCCAGTCGACGCCGGCGGCACAGGTCAGCTCAAGGGCACGGGTCTGTTCGTCGTACCGCGCCGCGGACGCGCCATGCGTCCATTCGAGCTCGGGCAGTCCTGCGATTCGGAACGTCGACGACATCGTGCCCTCTCTGGTGGTCAGCTGCGGGCCCTGCAGCGCCCATCGACCCTAGCGGGTATCGGCGATCAGCGATCGCACGCGGAGCGCGGACGGCTGGATCGTCACGGTGAATGCGCGAGTGTCGCCGACCTCCTCGCCGTCGATCTCGAACGCGTGCGCCTCAGGAAGTGTGACGGCGACCTTGCTGGCGCGGCCATGCTGGGTCGAGTCGGTGTTCGTCAGTTCGTCGGACGTCTGGACGAGTCGCTTCAGCCCGTTGTCCCACATCATCGTCTTCAGCGTGCCCAGCCACTGCACCACCCCTTCCGCGCTCAGCACGAGGTAGTCCAGCTCGCCGTCGGACGGGTCCGCATCGGGGACGAGCCGCATCCCGCCCTGGATCGTGCCGCAATTGGCGACCAGGAAGGTATGACCTTCCCGGTTCTGCGCCGCCGCATCATCCGTGGTGATCGTGAACGGGATGACGTCGCTGGCCGACCATGCCCGTCCGAGCGACTCGACGTACGCGAGCCATCCCGCTTTGTCCTTGAGGTCGTCGTCGGTCTCGGCGAGCATGTGGGCGTCCAGCCCGAAACCCACCATGACGACGAACGCGTGGCGCTCAGGGCCGCCCTCGCGCTCCACCTCGACCCAGCCCACGTCGAACGGTCGAGGTTCACCAGCCAGGGCGAGCTCGAATGCCGCCGGGACGTCGTTGATGGGGATGTCGAGGTTGCGCGCGAAGAGATTGCCGGTGCCGAGCGGGATGATCGCCATGTCGACGTCGGCGGATGTGCCCGCGAGATGCTCGGCGACTGCCCGGACGGTGCCATCACCACCGGCCACGATCAGCAGCTCCGCGCCCGCGGCAATGGCCGCCTCGGCAACACCCTGGCCGGGATCCTCCTCCGTCGTCTCCCACCACCGCACGTCCTCGATCGGGGTCTCTTCCATGGCTTGCGCGAGCCCCGCTTCGAGGGTCTCCTGGTCGATCTTGGACGGGTTCCAGACGATCGCCGCCCGCATCTCAGGCAGCCTTCTTCGACTTCGCGGCGCTGAGGTCAGCGGCGATGTCAGGGACATAGTTGAACTGCTCTGCGGGCGGACGCTCGTAGTCGCCGCCATCCGGCCGATCGGGGATCGACACCTCGTCCAGTTCGAGCCGCCCGCGGGGGATGGTGCTGAGCAGGTGGTTGATGACGTTCAGGCGAGCGCTCCTCTTGTCGTCGCTCTCGACGGTCCACCACGGCGACCCTTGGGTATCCGTCGCAGCGAACATAGCGTCCTTCGCGCGGGAATAGTCCTCCCAGCGAAGAATCGACTCGAGGTCTGTCGGCGACAGCTTCCATCGGCGCATCGGGTCACTGACCCGGGAGGCGAAGCGCGCCTGCTGTTCGTCGTCAGAGACGGAGAACCAGTATTTGATCAGGATGATTCCGTCTTCGATGAGCAGATTCTCCACGATCGGAGCCTGGCGCAGGAACTCCTGGTACTTGTCCTCTGTGCAGTAACCCATGACACGCTCGACTCCGGCCCTGTTGTACCAGGAGCGATCCATCAGCACGATCTCCCCCGCGGTGGGCAGGCGCTCGATGTAGCGCTGGAAGTACCACTGCCCGCGCTCCTTCTTGGACGGCTTCGGCAATGCGACCACGCGCGCGTGCCGCGGGTTCAGGTACTCCATCACACGTTTGATGGCGCCGCCCTTGCCCGCAGCGTCGCGACCCTCGAAGAGGACGAGGACGCGCTGCCCTGAGGAAGCCACCCACTGCTGCATCTCCACCAGCTCGGTCTGCAGCCGCTCCAGCTCCGCCTTGTACAGCCGCTTGTTCAGGCGCTTCACGGACGACTTCTTCGCGTTCTTCTTGCTCACGGCCGAAGCGTAGCCAGTCCGCCCTGTGCGGGGTAGAGGGTGGTTTCCCGGCGCGGAATGTGCCTACGCGGCTCGGGTCCCTCGTCACAACGGCGCCCCTGCCAGGATGGCGACATGCAGCCTCCTCACGAGCGGCCCGACATCTCGCGCCTCGTTCCGCTGATCGTCGGCGCAGCCGCCGCCATCGTCATGATCATCTTCCTGTGGCTGGTGACCTCGGTTCGCCGGGACCAGCCGTTTCCCGTGGACGTGTGGTGGCACGACATGATGGTGGCGAACCGGACCGATACCGGCCTCGTACTGGCGTGGATCCCCGCCCACGTCGGCGGGCCGGTGCTGGCGGCGGTCACCGGTGTGGTGGTTGTCGGCACACTCCTCGTGCTGCGCTGGTGGTGGGCCGCCCTCACCGTCACCGCGACGCTGGTGCTGTGCATCGGGATCGCCGCCCCTCTCGCCCGCGTCGTCGCGCGAATCAGGCCCGAAGACTCTCTCGCCGAGATCGTCCCCACGTCCTACCCCTCGGGGCACGTCGCGTTCGCCGCCGCCCTCGCGACGGTGATGGGACTGCTGTTCCGGCACTGGCTCTGGTGGACCCTCGGAGCGGTGTGGGTCCTCTGGATGGCGTGGAGTCGCACCTACCTCGCCGCGCATTGGCTGACCGACGTCATCGGCGGAATCTTCCTCGGGGTCGCCGTCGCCGTGCTGGCATGGGCCATCGTGGAAACAGTCCGCCGACGACGTGAGTCCCGCGCGGTCGACGCGGACGGCACAGTGTGAGGGACGAGTAGTCGACGGTCTCGATCGGCGTGTCGAGCTCAGGCGCCCTCTGCCCGGACCCGACCGAGGCCGACCCGATCGCGCAGGCGCTCGAAGCGGGCGACCTCGACATGCTGCGCCAGATGTTCGCGTAACGGCACCAGAGCCCGCCTCCCACGCCCGGCAGGGGGGCCGTGCGTCGTCGGCCTAGTCGGTCATGCCCGACCGCACCCAGTTCTGCACGCGCCAGATGATGTTGTACAGGTTCAGCGGCGCCTGATCGTAGGTGTCCCACCGCTGGCCGACGTGAGCCGTCCAGGCCGGGATGCGGCCGCAGCAGACGCGGTGCCCGAACAGGCGGAACAGGAGGTTGCAGAGCATGCCACGCATAGGGGTATCCCCTTCGTCGTCGCCGCCCCCGAATGGGGCTAGCGTTGGCAGCTCATGCCGACGAGCCTATGCCGCTTTCGGGCCGCCGTGAGTCCGTATCCTGCGTCTGTGCCCTGCCTGTCGGCACGGCCGTCGCGGCTGACTCCTGACCCATCCCGCCTCCCAAGGAAGTTCAGGCTGGCACGGTGGCTTGGTCCAGGTGCCGACGTGCGGCGGCGATCGCGAGCCGCGCGTGCTCCTTGGCGCCCACCTGCGCCACGAGCATCGCGCGAGGAATCTCGAGCGCGTAGGGGATGCCGACTGGCAGCGCATCGAGGATGCTGTGCGTGTCGATCCCGCCTTCGCCGGGGAAGAGTCGTTCGAAGCGAGCGGTGTGGATCAAGTCCGCCGTAGTCGTGGGGATCTCCGCCGGAGCGTCGCACACATGGGCGTAGTGGAACCACTCGGGCGGGAGCGCCCTGAGCTCCTCCACGCTCGATCTCGACCGGGCGAAATGGAGAAGGTCGATGAGCAGCCCGGCGTTCGGCTGGGCGGCGGCTCGGAGCACACGGACCGCCTCGGTGAGATTGGGCGTCTCCGTCCACGATGGGAACTCCAGATCGATCGTCAAGCCGAGGGGCGCGGCCAGTTGGCAGAGTTCCGCGAACCGATCCGTCTTGCGAGCGAAGTCGGAGTCCGGCAGCTGAGTGATGACGTGGCGCGCGCCGAGTTCGGCGCCGGCCTCGAGGAAACGCAGGTAGTCACGTGGACTGTCGCCGGATGTGAAGCGCGCCAGCTCGATGTCGAGGACCTCGATGCCGGTCGCCGCCAGATGCGTTCTCGTCGCCCGCATCAGCGCCGGATCATAGGCCAGCGGGTAGTGCGTCACCTTCGTCATGCGCAGGCCGACGTAGCGATACCCTGCTGCGGCGGCCGCGTCGACCAACTCCGGCGGCGACAGACTGAGAGCGGTCAGATGGGCGAGGGAGTAGTCGTGCCGGTCGTCGGAGGATCCCTCGGTCGGCGCGCCGGCCAGCATCCGCATGCGCTGGCGGCGATGCGCGGCCATGCGCAAGGGAACGCTCTGCGGGTCGCCGAAGCGCCGGTAGTCGTCGATGCGCTGCACGACCGCGAAGAACACCCGCGACCCCAGCATCTCCGTGAAGAAGTGCAGGAACTCGCCGTCCGCATCTCGGTCGTAGAGGATCGAGTGCTCCCGGAGCACCGAGAGGAAATCGGTCGACGGCGAGAGCCGGGCGTCCAGGTCGTCGTAGTAGTTGCCGGGGATGCGCAGGATGGGCGCCCCCCGCTCTCGCATCGCCCGGGCGGAGGCGACGATATCGTCGGTCGCGAAGGCGAGGAGCTGCGGGCTCGAGATGCCCGGGGCCCAATCGCCGCGTCGCAGCGGCGTCGTGCTCAGCGCGATGCGCACGCGTCCGTCGGGCTGACTCGCTGACCAGCTGCGGATCACGCCGAACGGGGCTGTGATCTCGGTCGACTCCTCTGGCACGAGCCCGAGCACGGCACGGAAGAAGAGCGCAGACTGATCGAAGTCGTCGATCGACTCTGTGATCGACACATGGTCGATCGTCGAGAGCAGCGATGCAGACGCGACGCCCTCGCCGGTCGGGAGGAAGTCTTCGAGCCACGGATGCTCCGATCCGTCGTCGCAGAAGAACAGCGCGGTGCCGCCCGGGGTGGCCACCGACGACAGGTCGGTTTCGCCGGGCCCGCGCGGACGCGCCAGGCGCGGTGCGAGCAGCCGTTGCGCACGTCGCATCGACGCGTCGGCATCGGAGCTCTCGACAGCGAGCGCACAGATGGATGCGGTGGCGGGAGCGATGGATCGCTCGGGAGCCATGTTTAGCAGGACGCGAGCGTCCCCCTGCTCCCACAACTGCACTGGCTTTGACCGATGCTCCCCTGTGTGAACGAAGCCGAGCGCCGTCAGCGCGCGTGAGACGAGGGGCGCCGAGACCTCGTCCGCGGCGAGCTCGGCGAACGCGAAGCCGGCCAGCGCAGGTGCGGGCGGCAGCCCGCCGGCCGGCGAGGAGTCGGCGATGCCGTCGACAGTTCGCGAATCCGGCGCCCGCCCGTCGAGGCTCTCGGCGAGGAGCCGCACCGACCGCATGGCGTCGATCGCCGCGTGCCGAGGGTCCTCCTGCTGGTAGACGTCGTTGAAGACCTCGAGCGCGAACAGCCCGGTGTAGCCCTTCGACACGATGCGGTCGACGAACCCCGCCACGTCGAGTGACCCCTGCCCCGGGAACATCCGGTGGTGAAGGCTCCAGTCCCGGGTGTCGAGATGCAGCTGAGGCGCGTCCGCGAGCTGCACGTGGAAGATCTTGTCGACATCGACGCCGGCGATCGCCTCCGGGTCGTGCGCGGCTGACAGCACATGGAAACTGTCGAGGCACAGGCCGAGGGCCGGGTGATCGATCTCCTCGACCAAGCGCCATGCGTGGCGATGGGTCGGGATGCGGCCCCACGGCACCGCTTCGAACGCCAGCCTCACGCCGCGCCGCGCCGCACGGTCGGCCAGGGCGCGCAGCTGGTGCGCGGCGAGGCCGTCGTCATCGACGCCGTCAGCGGTGCGCGCCGAGCAGCACACGAGCACCTGCGCACCCAGATCGGCCAGCACGTCGAACTTGCGCTCCGCGTGCCGCAGGCGCGCCTCGAACATCTCCGGCCGTACTGCCTCGACGTGAAGCGGCTGATACACACCCACGGCCAGGCCGAGCTCCGCAGCCTCTGCGGAGACCCGGCCTGGCGACCAGGGCGACATGACGAGGTCGTACTCGAGCAGCTCGACGCCGGCGAAGCCGGCGGCGGCGGCGGCGCGCAGCTTGTCCTCCAGGGTGCCGGACAGACACACCGTCGAGATGAGTAAGTTCCGCGTTCCGAATGCGACGTTCATCGGTGGACGACCTGACGTGGAGTGTTGTTTCGAGGCGACGACGCGGGTCAGTGCGTCGCGACGTGCTCGATCTTCTCGTCGGGCGAGTAGATGTCGAGGATGTTCCAGTGGCCCGTGGTGGGCGTGGGGACGTTGACCATCGAGACGTCGATGACCACGGGCGCGTCGAGCGCGATCGCCCGTTCGAGAGCCGGCTTGAACTCCGCCGCGGACTCCACCTTGATGCCGGTGACCCCGTAAGCCCGGGCGATCGCGGCGAAATCGGTGTACATCGGGTCGTCGGCGGTCCCGAACACCGTTCCGTAAGTGGTGTCGAAGGCGGCCTTCTCCAGGCCGGCGATGGTCCCGAACGCGTTGTTGTTCATGACGACCCAGACGACGGGGACGTTCTGCTCCCGCGCCGTCGCCAGCACCGCGGGGTTCTGGCCGAAGCCCCCGTCGCCGACGAGCGAGACGACCACGCGGTCGGGCCGCGCGATCTTGGCACCGACCGCGGCCGGTCCGCCGAAGCCCATCGTCGCGAACCCGCCCGGCGTGAGGAACGTGCCGGGTGTGAGGATGTCGAACTGCTGACCCACCCCGTTCTTGTTCCACCCCACGTCGGTGGTGATGATGGCATCCGCCGGCAGCACCTCCCGCGTCTCGGAGAGGATGCGCTCGGGGCGCATCGGCCAGTCATCGGATGCCTGCGCCTGCGCGTTCTGGAGCTTCAGCGTCGCCCGGTTCGCGGCGATCTGAGCCCGCAGCTCGTCCCGACCGACGCCCTCGGGCGCGAGGCGGCGTGCGACACGGAGGAGCACGGTGAGAGCGGACTTCAGATCGGCGAGCGCGCCGACCTCCAGCGGGTAGTTGCGCCCGAGCTCGGCGGCGTCGATGTCGACCTGCATGAGCTTCGTGCCCGGAATGTCGAAGGTGTACTCCGTGTACCACGAGCTCGAGTCGGCCTCCGCGAACCGCGTGCCGAGGGCAAGGATCCAATCGGCGGTGCGCGTCGTCTCGTTGGTGAACGCCGTCCCCCAGAATCCCGTCATGCCCAGCACGAGCGGGCTGTCGTCGGGCACGGCGCCCTTGCCCATGAGGCTGTGCGCCACGGGGAGCGAGAGCAGCTCCGCGAACTCGGCGAGCTCCGTCGCCGCGTCGGCGGCGACGACGCCGCCACCCACGTAGAGCACGGGGCGCTCGGCGTCCAGCAGGTTCTTCACGATCTGTTCTGCGACGGCTTCGTCGATGCTGGGCTTCGCGAGCGAGCGGGTGTTGCCGATCACCTTGTCGAACAGCGCGACGTCGACCTCGGCCGAGAAGACGTCCATCGGCACGTCCACAAGGACGGGACCCGGGCGACCGCTCGCGGCCAGGGTGAACGCCTTGTCGAGAACCTCGGCGATCAGGTGGGGCTGGTCGACGCGCCACGCCCGCTTGACGAACGGACGGTAGATCTCGTACTGAGCTGCGTCGGCGTGGAGGTTGATCTCCTGGTGCGGGTGCTTGCCGAAGTAGTGGGTCGGCACGTCACCGGCGATGACGACCATCGGGATCGAGTCCAGTGCGGCGTTGGCCACACCCGTGGCTGCGTTGGTGAGACCGGGACCGAGGTGGGTCAGCACGACCGCGGTCTCCTTCTTCGCGCGGGCGTAGCCGTCGGCGGCGTGCGCCGCGATCTGCTCGTGCCGCACATTCACGAAGGAGATCTGCTCGCTCTTCTCCAGTGCCGCCAGCAGCGCGATGTTCGTGTGCCCGCAGAGCCCGAAGACGTGCGCGACGGCGCGCTCTTCGAGATAGCGGACGATCTGATTGGACACGAGGTCCTTCATGACGTTCTCCTTGTCTGGTCGTCGCTGACCGGGACGGACCGGCGTGCCGGCCCCGTGTAGGTGTATCCGATGGATTTGGGGATCGGGCCCTTGATGCGGCCCCCTTGCGTCATCTGCTCGACGGCGTGGGACAGGATGCCCACGGAGCGGGCGAGGATGAAGACGCCCCGTCCCATCTCCGGCGTGAAACCGAGCTCGCAGTAGATCACCGCCGTGACGCCATCCACGTTCATGGGGATGCGTCGCGGCTTGCCCTCGCTGATGGCGTCCTCCACGGCGCGTCCGATCCGCGCGAATCGGCCGTTCACCGTGCCGTCGGCGGTTGCCTCATCGACGAGCGAAAGCAGCCGAGGGGTGCGCGGGTCGAGCGGGTGGAACCGGTGCCCGAAGCCGGGCACGTACTTCACGCCCTCGTCACGATGGCGCTGCAGCACCACTCGGGTCGCCTCCTCGAGGTCGCCCAGGCGCTCGAGCTCGGCGTCGATCTCGAGGTACAGCTCCATGCACTGCTGCCCCGGTCCGCCGTGGATGTCGTCGAGGACGTTGATCGCCGACGCCATCGCGCCGTTGACCGGCGCCCCACAGGTCGTGGCCATCCGCGCGATGGCGATCGAGGGCGCCTGCGGACCGTGGTCGACGGAGGCGACGAGAGCGGCCTCGAGGAGCGCCGTCTCAGCGTGCGTCGGAAGCTCACCGCGCAGCATGAGCCAGATGGTGTCGACGAATCCGACGTTCCCGATCAGGTCCTGGATCGGGTAGCCCCTCAGGGCGATCTCACCCGGATGGATGTCGATGATGTCGGTCTGCCACCAGCGCCGCGCTTCGTCGACGAGCTCCTCCGGCGACTTCCCGGCGGTCGGTGCGCCATCCGGCGCGGCGGGCGACGGCGTGCTCATGAAACGACCGGCACGGCGTCCGCCGACTCGAGGACGGCGTCGTAGAAGTCTCCGAAGAGCTCCTCGTCGGACGGCCGGTCCTCGGCGATGGTGCGCGAGACCCAGGTGGTGTTGAGATAGTGGCGCAGCGACACGTTCTCGGACGTGATGTTGCCGCCCCACGTGCCGCAGCCCATCGACGACGTCATGGGCATGCCGTTGGTGAACGCGCCCGCGTTCGCCTTCGAGTTCGGCTGGCGCACCATGATGCGCGAGACCGGCATGTGGCGCGCGAAGTAGTCGATGTGCGCCTCATCGGTCGACGCGATGCCGCACGAGTGGCCCTTGCCGCCGATGTCGTAGAGATGCTTGGCGACCTCGACCCCGTCCTCGAAGCTGCCCTCGTAGGCGTGAACCGCCATCAGGGTCGTGAGCTTCTCCTTGCAGAACTGCTTGTCCTCGCCGATGCCGTCGCCCTCGACCACGATGAAACGCCGGTCCTCGGGGATGTCGAAGCCCGCGGCGCGGGCGAGCTGCTGCGGCGAGATGGCGACGGTGTCGGCCAGGCGGTGGCCCTCGTCATCCCACATGACGGACTCGAGGGCTTCGCGCTGCCCGGTCGTCGCGAGATGTCCGCCCTCGGCCTGGAGCGCCTCGAGCATGTCGGCGTAGCGGGCCGCCGGGACGAGGACGTTGCCGTCCGCCGAGCACCCCGAGCCGAAGTCCGAGGTCTTGGAGAGCATGCAGTTGCGCGCCGTCTCCTGGAGGTCGGCGGTCTCGTCGACGAACTCGGTCGCGTTGCCGGCGCCGACGCCGTACGCGGGCGTTCCCGAGCTGTACGCCGCGCGAACGAGCCCCTGGCCGCCGGTGGCGATGACGAGGTCGGAGCGGCGCATGATCTCCTGCGATGCCGCCAGGCTCGGCAGCGTGATGCACTGCAGGATGTCAGCGGGAGCACCCTCGGCCTCGAGCGCCTCGCGCATGAGCCTCACGGTCTCGAAGGTGGTGTTCTTCGAGCGCGGATGCGGCGAGAAGACCACCACGTCGCGTGCCTTGATCGCGTAGATGGCGTTGCCCGCAGGGGTCAGATCGGGGTTGGTCGTCGGGACGACACAGCCGATGATCCCCACCGGCTTGCCGTACTTGACGAGGCCCTTCTCGGCGTCCTCGTCGATGATGCCGACCGAGGGACTGCGCAGCGCGTCGCGGAGCACGCCGCGGATCTTCATCCGCTTGTTCATCCGGCTACCGAAATCGCCGAGACCGGACTCCTCGATGCCCATCTCCACGAGGCGGTGGAAGGACGATCTGTTGGCGACCGCCCAGGCGACCGCCTGGATGAGGCGATCGACGCGGGCCTGGTCGTATGTCTCGATGATCGCGAGCGCCGCCCGTGCGCGCGCGAACACCTCGTCGAGTTCCTGCTCCTGCTCAGGCGACAGGGACTTGGGTGCTGATTCGGCCATGACAACTCCGTCCGTGGGCAAACGATGCCGACGGCGAAATGCTAGGCAGGCGTCGTCGCGCGGAACAAAGGTTGTCCCACTGGGCAGGAAGCAACGAGGCGATTGGTTCGCGCCCCCACGCGGCGGCGCGAGTTGTACCACTCGATGGGCCGCACGGTTGCCCCTCTCGCTCCGCGCAGTTAGCGTCCGAGCGCCGGCCCGTGCCGCCGATCCCCCAGTATCGGCACACTGAGGCGGCTTCCCCACATCGGCGGCGGTGGGGCATGAGCTCACCGCCGTCAGATCGACGATGATCAAGGAGCAAGGGATGCGCAAACGACTGACCACGAGGTTGGGCGCGGCGGGAATCGGCGCACTGGCGCTGGCGCTCGCCGTCGCCGCCTCACCCGCGTACGGCCTGGCGAAGACCGCCGAGCCGGTTCCACCGGCCGGTCTGACCGGCCTGGAGCCGACCGGCGCCGACATGCCCACCGTCGGCGGCAACCTCGGCAATCAGCACTACTCAGGTCTGACGGACATCACGAAGCAGAACCTGAAGGACCTCGCGCCCGCTTGGCGCACGCACCTTTCGGCCGTCGCGCCGGCATCGACCAACGTCGGTCAGCAGACGACGCCGATCGTCGTGGACGGCGTCATCTACCTCGACACGCCGAGCGGCGGCGTCATCGCCGTCGACGGCGTGACGGGGAACGCGATCTGGAAGTGGGACAAGCCCGCCTACGGAACGTCGACCACGCGCCGCGGCGTCTCGGCGGGTGACGGCAAGATCTTCACCCTCGCCGGCGGCAGCCGCGTCGTCGCCCTCGACCAGGCGACGGGCAAAGAAGTCTGGGCGGTGCAGCCGAAGGGAGCGAACGGCGAGGACCTGGGCCGTGTCGGCAAGGTCGCGACCGTGTACAACGACGGGATCGTCTACGCGCACGCGGCCGACGGCGACCGCGGGGCAGTGGTCGCGCTCGACGCGAGCGACGGCCACTACCTCTGGCACTTCTTCGGCGGACCGAAGCGCGGCGAGCTCTTCACCGGGCTCGACGGCGTCACGTTCGACGCGTCGGCCACGTGGGGCCCTGTGCAGGCCGACGGCACCGACTGCGCCGAGGAGGGCGGTGCGACCTCCTGGATGCACGGCGCCGTCGACACCGAGCTCGGCTACTACATCATGACCTTCGGCAACGCGCGCAGCTGCACGTCGTCGCAGAATGCCTCGGGTCGCCCCGGTGACAACCTGTTCTCCGACACGCTGGTCGCCGTCGACGCCAAGACCGGCAAGTTCAAGTGGCACTTCCAGTCCATCCACCACGACGTGTGGGACATGGACAATGTCCACCCGCCGACCCTCGCTGACATCGAGGTCGACGGCGAGGAGCGCAAGGTCGCCTTCTACGGCAGCAAGTCAGGCCACCAGTTCGTGATCGACCGCACCAACGGCAAGCCGGTGCTCCCCGTGACCGAGCAGCCGGTCCCGACGGACGCGCGCCAGCACAACACGGCGACCCAGCCCATGCCGCAGACCCGCCTGCTGCCGGACTGCGTGGTGTGGGAGAAGCTCGACGCTGACAACATCCCCGGGAACCCGTGGCGCGGCGTGCCGAACTACAACGGCTATCAGGCGGACGCAGACGGCAACCTCGTGTTCAACCCGGACAGCTACGTCTCGGTCGACGAGCCGTACCTCACATACCCGGCGGGCTCGTCGGGACACCGCGAGGGCTGCCTGTACGACCCGCAGTTCGAGGCGCCCATCCTGTCGACGACGAGCCAGAACGGCGGCGGCGACTGGTCGAACAACTCGTACAGCCAGAGCACCAACCTGGTCTACTTCCCGTACGGCACCAACCCGGTCGCGCACTACGACGGTGCCGCGGCGAACGGCCTGCGTGCCATCGGCCAGTACCAGACCGGCGGCATCCTGGCCTACGACGCGTCGACCGGCGAGGTCGTGTGGCGCAACCACCTGGGCACCGACATGTCGCACGGTCAGGGACCCCTGACCACGGCATCCGATCTGCTCTTCGTCGGTCAGATCGACGGTCGCGTGCTGGCGATGGACGCGGCCACCGGCGACGTGCTGTGGCAGTTCCAGACGGGGTCCGGCATCGCGGGTGCTCCGGTCACGTACGAGGTGGACGGCGAGCAGTACGTCGCCGTGATCGCGGCCGGATCTACGAACCCGTACGGCGGGTCGGTGACGCAGGGCGACTCGCTGTGGTCGTTCAAGCTCGGCGGCGGCTACAAGACAGAGTCGGGCAGCCAGGAGGGGCCCGACACGGCTCCCCTGACGATCCGTCGCCCCGTCGGCGGCACGGCCGTCGAGGGATCGACGGTGGGCAACACCGTGCTCCTCGCGCGGAGCAGTCGCACGGCAGACGACGCTGCCTCGCGCGACAGCGTGTCGCAGAACGGCATGCAGCCCACGCACCTGCGGGTTCCCGTCGGCACGACCGTGACGTTCCGCAATCCGGGTGCCGAGACGTTCCCGAACTTCCCCAACCTGAAGGACCACTGTGCAACGCAGTTCTTCGAGGGGGAGTTCAACGTCAAGCTGAAGCCGGGAGAGACCTACCAGCACACGTTCGACCGTGCCGGTGAGTACTTCTTCAACGACTGCACCGACCCGCGACCGACCGGCAAGATCGAGGTATACCTCACCCCGCAGGACCAGCCGGGCGCGCTGACGTTCACTCCGGGCAAGCTCGAGCTCGGTTCGGGCACCGGACTGTTCACCGGCGTGAACGGCAAGGTCACGGCACAGTTCGCCCTGCCGGCCGGCTACACCTACGACAGCGGCGCCGTCCTGGTGACGCCTCTCACGAGAACGCTCATCGACGCGTCGAAGGTCACGGCCAACAAGAACAAGGTGATCGTCCAGTTCGACGCCGCCGAGGTCGACAACAACGTGCCGGCGGGTGAAGCGTCCCTCACGGTGAGGGTCAACGTGCTCAACCCGGCTGGTGTCCAGGAGCAGCTCTCCTCGACCGCCACGGTGACCGTCGTCAAGTAGGTCGTCCCGCCGGACGCCGATCCGCCTCCGTCGCTCGCGACGGGGGCGGATCGGTCTGTACGGAGGTGTCCCATTCGGCGAAACTCGGCTTTGCCCGGATCGACCGGCAGACCAGAGTCTCAGGGGCAGCGGTGCGCGTGCGCACGCTCGCCCCGCATCGACAGAGAGGTTGGCAATGCACCCTGACACCATGGCGGTCGCGCCATGAGCGACAAGGAACCCGGGCGCGAGCCCGAGGAGGGCCGGGAGCCCGGGCCCGAGGAGGGTCCCGAGACCGAGCCCGAAGCGGCTGCCGTCGCCGCTCACGAAGAAGGCGTCGGCGAATCCATCTACCCGCCCACGAGAACCTTCTACACCGAGCCCAAGCTCAACCAGGGCGTACCTGCCGACCCCGTCTTCATCCGGATCCTCTCCGGGATCGAGATCACGATCGGTGTCACCCTGTTCGCCTTCATCGTCTTCGGCGTGATGTACCAGGTGCTCGGCCGCTACTTCCCGACGATCAGCTGGGTCGGCGCGGGCGAGCTCGCACTGCTGTCGATGATCGCACTGACGTTCATCACCACCGGCTACCTCGTGGGGCGCAACGGCCACATCGTGCTCGAGATCTTCGACGAGATGCTCGCCGGAACCCGTCTGTTCGTCGCGCTGCGCGTCATCTCCGCGGTGATCATGGTCATCACCAGCCTCGCCCTGGCATATGAGGCCTGGGTGAAGATCGACACCGAGTGGGGCCGGCTCAGCGCCGCGATGCACGTGCCTCTCGGCGTGCTGTACATCTTCGCGCTGGTCGGCTTCGTCTCGGCGGCGATCCACTCCTCGTTCAAGATCCCGTATGCGCACCGCCCCGAGCGCAAGCTCGACATCGGCGAGATGGAGGGCTGACCCGCATGGACCTCTGGCTCTACATCCTGCTTTTCGTCGTCTTCCTGCTGCTGCGGGTGCCCGTCGCCTTCGCGATGATCGCGTCCAGCATGCTGTACTTCTACAGCCACGGACTGTCGGCGGGCTACGCGATCTCGTCGATCGTCAACGGCATCAACAGCTTCCCGCTGCTGGCCGTCCCGCTGTTCATCTTCGTCGGCACCATCGCCAACAACCTCGGCATCGCCACGAGGCTCTACGATCTCGCACGGGCCCTGCTCCCCCGTCTTCCGGGCAACCTCGCCTACGTCAACCTCGGCACGGCGATCGGGTTCTCGTGGATCAGCGGCTCCGCCCTTGCGGACGCGGCCTCCACGAGCAAGGTGCAGATCCCGCAGATGCTCAAGGCGGGCTACCCCTACGGCTTCTCGTCGGGCCTCACCGCGGCCGGCTCGCTGATGAGCACGGTCATGCCTCCGAGCATCCCCGCGGTCCTCTTCGCGGCGACCGCCTCGATCTCGACCGGTGCACTGTTCGCGGGATCGATCATCCCCGCCATGCTCATGGCGGTCGGGCTCGCGCTGTACATCTTCATCTGGGTGCGCCGGCATCCCGATGTCGCCCACAGCCGGCCCTTCGACGGCGGGATGCTCGGCAAGGCGGCCGTGCGCGTCATCGGCCCTGCACTGCTGCCCGTCATCATCCTGGGCGGCATCTTCAGCGGTCTCTTCACGGCGACCGAGAGCGCGGGCATCGCGGCTGTCTACATGCTGCTCCTCGGGGTGATCTACCGCACGCTCACCTGGAAGGTGTTCTGGAAGTCGGCCAAGGAGACCGTCGTCATCGCCGGCGGCATCCTCCTGATCCTGGGGGCCTCCAACCTCATGGGCCAGGTGCTCGCCCGCGAGCAGGTGTCGCGCGCGCTCGGTGAGTGGCTCACCGGGTTCACCGACAACCCGGTGGTCTTCCTGCTGATGCTGAACGTGCTGCTCATCCTGCTCGGCATCCCGCTCGAGGCGCCGCCGGTGATCCTCGTGCTCGTGCCGATCCTGATGCCGATCGTCGCGCAGTTCGGCATCGACCCGGTCCAGCTCGGCGTCATCATGATCCTCAACCTGATGATCGGGTCGCTGACGCCACCAGTGGGAGCCGTGCTGTTCGTGGTCGGATCCATCACGCGCAGACCAATGGGAGAGCTCTTCCGAGGCATCCTGCCGTTCCTGATCCCGCTCGGTACGGTGCTGCTGCTGCTCACACTGTTCCCCGTGATCGTCACGTTCCTGCCATCACTGCTCGGTTTGCTGTAGCCCCCGGCTCTGGGGTTCGCGCGGCGTGCCGCGCGAACCCCAGAGGAATTCACCTGCCCCTGAAAGGAGCCCGCCCGTGACGCGGAAGCTCTTCGTGCTGAACGGCTCGAACCTCAACATGCTCGGCCGGCGCGAACCCGAACTGTATGGCACGACGAGCCTTGACGACGTGCGCGCCGATTGCGAGCGCGTGGCCGCCGAACTCGGATTCGAGCTCTTCTTCGCGCAGTCCAATGCCGAGCACCAGCTCGTCGAGTGGGTGCACGAAGCCTTCCGCCAAGGGGCGATCATCGTGATCAACCCTGCCGGCTTCAGCTTCAACTCCGTGCCGCTGCTGGACGCGCTCCACATGCTGTCGACGCCCGTCATCGAGGTGCACATCACGAACATCCACGCTCGCGATGCCCTCCACCAGAACTCGATCATCTCCCACGTCGCACGCGTGGTGATCGCCGGCGCCGGCGTGTACGGCTATGAACTGGCGCTCCGCGCCGCAGACCGACTCACGGCCGACCAGGAGTAGCCCGTGTCCGCGCCGACCGTCACGCTGAACTCAGGTCACCAGATGCCCGCGATCGGGCTCGGCACGTGGCCTTTGCGCGGCGCGGATGCCGAACGCGCCGTCGAATCGGGCATCAGCGTCGGCTATCGGCTCATCGACACCGCGGCGAAATACGCGAACGAGGATGCCGTGGGCCGCGGCATCCGCTTGTCCGGCGTCCCCCGCGAGGAGCTGTTCGTCACCACGAAGCTGCGCGGCTCGGCCATGGTGGCCGATGCGACGCGCGAGGCCCTCGAGCGCAGCCTCGCCGCACTGGGCACCGACTACGTCGATCTGTACCTCATCCACTGGCCCCTCCCCCGGCTCGGGAAGGCCTCGGCGGCGTTCCTCGAGATGGCCGCACTCGCCGAGGAGGGGCTCATCCGCTCGATCGGCGTCTCGAACTTCCAGGCACAGCACATCGAGCGACTCACCGCCGAGACCGGCCTCACCCCCGCCGTCGACCAGTTCGAATGCGACCCGAAGATCCAGCGCCACGCCCTCAGGGCCGTTCTGGCCGAGAAGGGCGTCGCCGCCCAGTCCTGGAGTCCGCTCGGGCGCGGCGGCCCGCTGCTGTCGGATCCGGTCGTGCTGCGCGCTGCCGAGGCGACCTCGTCGACGCCGGGCCAGATCGTCCTGCGTTGGCACCGGGCGCAGGGAATCGTGCCGGTCGCGAAGTCGGCGACCGAGGCTCGTCAGCGCGAGAATCTCGACGCGATCCGGATGCCGCCGCTGCCTGCCGAGATCCTTGCAGAGCTGGACGGCCTCGATCCGGACGACGAGGGAGAGCGTGGCATCCGCGATTCCGACACCTACGAAGAGCTCTGACGACACGCGGCGGCCTCAGCCTCGTGCGATCGCGTCTGCCGCCTCGAACCCGAACACGAGCGCCTTCGTGAGCGCCGTGCCCGTCATGTACGACGCGCCGTGGAATCCGCCGACCACCTCGCCGGCGGCGTAGAGGCCCTCAATCCGGCTCCCGTCCACGCGCCGCACGGAGGTGTCGGGCCCGACGCTGAGACCGCCGTACGTCGAGGTCATCGCCGTCACCGCGGGATACGCGTAGAAGGGGCCTGTCATCAGGGGCGTGAGGGCCCCGATCCCGTTCACGAGCCCCGTGCGGATCGGCTCGTGTTCGCCCCGGCCGGCGGCCATCTCGTTGTATCGCCTTACCGTGCCCTCGAGCGCCTCCGAAGAGAGCCCGATCCGCTGCGCGAGCTCGGCGATGGTCGGCGCGCTCACCAAGTGTCCGAGTTCCTCGATGCGGTCCATATCCGACAGCGGCACCCCGGGCCTGGAGAGCGCGCGCACGCGGGCATCGAAGATCTGGAAGGCCATGCGGCCGGGCTGGTTCAGCACTGCCGACCCGAGGATCTTGTACGACTCCGACTCGTCCGTGAAGCGCTCGCCCACGGAGTTCACCATGATCGCGCCGAGATAGTTCGCCGTCAGCAGCTCGTGCTCGTCGTCACTCGTGTCGGCGTGCTGGCCGTACGTGCCCGAGACATGGCCGATGTCGGCGAGACCGGCTCCCAGCATCCATGCCATGCGCAGTCCGTCCCCGGTGTTGCCGACACCGCCGTACGGCATCGCGTCCGCCTGATCGGGGACGAACAGGTCGAGCAGCTCGCGCGAGCGGGAGAACCCGCCCGTGGTGAGGATCACGCCGCCCTCCGCCGTGAGCAGGTCGCCTCCGGAACGGATGCCGCTGACACGCGTTCCCTCCAGGACGATGCCGTCGGCCGGCGAGCCGGTGAAGATCCGGGCTCCCGCACGGACGGCCGCGCGTTCGAGATGGTCGAGCAGCTGGCGGATGCGGACCAGGTGCGCCCGGGGGATCGTCATGCCGGCGCTGACCTTGAGCTCGTCCGTCCACGCGTTCGCGCGGTCGATGGCCGCGATCGCGGACGCCTGCTGGGCCACGAGCGCCGCAAGCAGCTTCTCGTCGGCGAATCCGGCGCCGGTCCGGATCATGTCGGCGAGGAAGACGGCATCGGAGTCGTCGATGCCTCCCCGCCGCTGCAGGGCAGTGCCGGACAACGCGAACCATCCGCCGCTCATCGCCGAGCTCCCGCCGAGCCGCTCGCGCTTCTCGATGAGGGCGACCGTCCGGCCGCTTTCGGCGAGACGGCTGGCCGCGGCAATCCCGGCGAGCCCTCCTCCGACGACGATCGCATCGAAGCGGCTGCCGCGACCTCGCGTCGCCACAGGCTCTGGACTGTCCGCGGGTGCCACTACGACTCCGCCGATCCTTGGCTATCGGCGCGGAACCTCGCCACATCGACGGTCTGTCCGGTACGCGCGGCGAGCGCGGCAGCCTCGACGAGCGCCAGCGTCCGCGAGGCGTCCTCGGCCGACACCAGGGACTGTGCGGCGCCGCGTGCGACCTCGATGAAGTGATCGAGCTGGGCGTGGAACGAGCCGCGGGGCGCGACGGGCAGGTACGTGCGCGACAGAGGCGAGTGCCAGTTCGCCGGCACCGCGCGATCGTAGGCGTACTTGGCCAGATTGGGCACCGACAGCGCCGCGTCCGTGCCGACGAGGCGGTAGGCGACCCCGTCGGGAACGAAGGGGAACGCGAGGGTCTCCTCCGTGGCCTGGTCCCAGCCCCACGGCGAGACTCCGGCGTCGGAGGCGAGGAAGCTGCCGACGACGCCGCTCTCGAACCGGAGGTTCAGGGTGATGGTGTCCTCGACCTCGAGGCCACGAGCGTGCGAGCTCTGCATCGCCTGAACCTCGGCGACCTCGCCGCACAGGTGCCGAAGCAGGTCCAGGTCGTGCACCACGTTGATGAGGGTCACCCCGGCGCCCTTGCGGCTGTGCCACGGGATGTCGGTGAAGTACTCGTCCTCCTTACGGGCCGACCACAGTCCGCTGACGGCGACCAGCTGCCCGAGCTCGCCGCCTTCGATCGCGGCGCGCGCACGGGCGACGGCCGGGTGGTGGCGCCGGTGATGCCCGACGAGCAGGCGCCCCTCCAGACGCGCGACGGCATCGACGAGCCGACGGGACTCGGCGTAGTCCACGGCGACCGGCTTCTCGAGGAGCACTGCGACCCCGGCTTCCAGGCACTCGACCGCCGTATCGACGTGCAGCGCGTTCGGATTCGCGATGATGACCGCGTCCAGATCTCCGGCGCGGAGCATGTCGGAGGTCGTCGCGTACCAAGGGCAGTCGAAGGAATCGGCCGTCGCGACAGGATCGGCGACGGCCGCGAGCTCCGCTCCCGGCGCAGCCTGGATGAAGTCGATGTGCTGGTGTCCCATGAATCCGGCTCCGACCATGCCGATTCGCACGGGTGGGAAGGCAGATGCGGTCACCGGGGCCTCCTTGCTTGTGCTCGCGCGACGAGCGTAATTGACGCTGCCGCGAGGCGCGGGAGTCGTCCCATTCAGCGGGGAACCACACGTGCGCGGTGGACAGCGGCCTCATGTTCCACTCGACGGGACACCGCTTTGCGGTCCGATCGAAGTCGGTCAGAGTCGGCACTGCCACCGAGTCGTGTCGGGGCAGTGCGGTCGATGAGGATCTCGCCTGGGGCGAGGATGCGTCGCCCGGATGCCGCGCCAGGACCATCAACGTCACGTCGTAACCTGCACGAAGACGTGCGCAGAACAAGAGGAGAGTCCCATGAGCACAGCCAGCTCGATGCGCCGCGGCCTGATCGCCGCGTCTGCGCTCGCAGCAACCGCTCTCGTCGTCGCCGGCTGCGCCGGCGGAGGCACCCCCGAGGGCAGCAACACCGAGACCGCGGCAGCGAACGAACCCGTCACGCTCACTGTCGCGACCAGCCAGAACGAGGAGACTCCGAACTACTACTGCGGAGTCGAGCTCCTGAAGGACCGGCTCGAGGGCGCCGACGTCGGCTTCACCGTCGAGCTCTACCCGGCGAGCCAGCTCGGCCCCGACGCGGACCGGTTCCCGCTCGTGCAGGCCGGCGACATCGACATCGATCTCCAGGGAGCATCGGCGCTCAGCTCGACGTTCGAGCCGATCGGCGTCGTGGACGCGGCCTATGCCTTCGACGACGTCGACCACGCGTTCCAGTGGATCGACGAAGGCTCGGAGGACCTGTTCACGTCCTTCCACGACGCGACGGGTGTCGGCATCGTCGACGGCTGGTTCTTCGGCAACCGCACGTTCACCACGAAGGATGTCGAGGTCGAGAGCCCCGACGACCTCGAGGGCGTGCCGATCCGGTTCCCGAACTCGCCGCAGTTCCTCGCCAACGCGGCGGCGCTCGGCGTCACCAACCCGGTCTCGGTCGCCGTCGAAGAGGTCTACTCCGCGCTCCAGCAGGGGATCGCCGTCGGGCAGGAGAACCCGATCGTCGCGACGCACTCGTCCAGCTACGACGAGGTGCTCAACACGGTCATCCTGAACAACCACAACGTCGGCATCCACTGGATCCTCGTGAGCGACAAGACCTACGACAAGATGAGCGACGAGCAGGCCGAGCTGCTCGAGAAGACCATCCACGAGATCCGCCCCGAGAACCGCGAGTGCGTGGAGGAGGCGACCGAGGAGATCCTCGACGAGTACCGTGCGGACGACAACTTCACGGTGATCGAGACCGAGGACATCGACATGGACGCCTTCATCAGCCAGGCAGAGGACTACTTCAAGGACCACTACACCGGCGAGAACCTCGACGCCTACGAGGCCATCCGCGAGTCGGCGGGCTGATCTTCAGTAGCCGGCGGAGGGGTGGGGGGGCCAGCGCCC